>JAABSV010000041.1 GCA_011390165.1 Desulfobulbaceae bacterium | reverse complement strand
AGGAAGGGAAAGAAGCGGACCCGCTCGTCAAAGGCCCCGCTGATCAGGGCCGGAGTGATGATGGCGAACATGCACTGGAAGATCATGAACACAGTCTGGGGAATGGTCGTGGCATAGTCGGCACTGGGGGCATGGCCGACCCCGTTCAGGGCGAACCAGCTGAGATCACCGACAATGCCACCAATGGTCGGGCCAAAGGCCATGGAATAGCCGATATAGACCCATTCGACACTGATCAGAGAAATCAGAATGAGGCTCTGCATTATGGTCCCCAGCACATTTTTGCGGCGAACCATGCCACCGTAGAAAAGCGCCAGTCCGGGTGTCATCAGCAGCACCAGACCGGCCGCTGCAAGAATAAATGCCGTATCCGCCTTGTCCATAATCCCTCCCCAGGAAAAAAATTTGTGTACAAGCACCGGCAACGATGCAGAGCAGAGGGCCGGCTGCCGGCCAGAGCCACGGCAGGCACAGACCAGCCCATCGGTGTACACTTCAAGGGGCATGCCAGAAAATTGAGGTCGAAAACTCGGCAAAAAATGCCGGCAGACCGGGGTGTGGGCTCTAAAACAGACGGTAGAGGAAATTTCATAAAAAATACATTTTTGTATTTTTCAGTCATTTTTTTGCACAAAAATGTATCGAGTGGGTGGGAAAATAAAAGGGAGAGAGGATCATATCTGCCACCAGCGCCGCAAAGAACTGTCCCGCTCGCCAATTTTCGAGCCTCAGAGGCACAGGTAAGGTACAATGGCGGCCAGGACGACTCGCCCTGCCGACAACCTGCCGACAACCTGCCGACAAGGGCGGGTAAGCCGGTATGCACCAACAGTCAACCCTTTTGAATCGACTGCAGGTGACACCCGATCAAGTGGCCCGGGAGTCACCAACAAGCCACCCATAACCAGCCGCGAGCCACCCCATGCGTGTCAACGGAGAACAGTACCGGACAATCTGGCCCGACCCGACCGACAGCCGGCGGATCTGCCTGATCGACCAGCGCCAGCTGCCCCACCGTTTTGTGGTCGAAACGGTGACCAGTTGCCAGCAGATGTGCGCCGCCATCAGCGAGATGCATGTCCGCGGTGCCGGGCTGATCGGGGCAGCCGCCGCCTTCGCCGTCTATCTGGCCACCCTGGCCGCCCCGGACGAGGGGATGGATCCCTATCTTCGGGAGGCCGCCTCAGAACTGCTGCGTAGCCGGCCCACCGCCCGCAATCTCCAGTGGGCGGTGGAGCGGATGCTGGCTGCCATCGGCACGGTGGCCACGCCCGCCGGCAAACGGCAACTGGCCCTGGCGGCGGCAAAGGCCATCGCCGACGAGGATGCCGACTTCTGCCGACGGATCGGCATCCATGGCCTGCCGCTGCTGGAGGAGATCAGCCGGCGCAAGGGGGGTAAAACGGTGCACATCCTCACCCACTGTAACGCCGGCTGGCTGGCCTTTGTCGATTACGGCAGCGCCACCGCGCCGATCTACGCCGCCCGCGATGCCGGGCTCGACATCCATGTCTGGGTCGACGAAACCCGGCCCTGGAACCAGGGGGCACGGCTCACCGCCTGGGAGTTGCAACAGGAGGGGGTCGCCTGCACCCTCATCTGCGACAACTGCGGCGGCCACCTGATGCAGAAGGGCCTGGTCGACCTGGTGCTGGTGGGCAGCGACCGGACCACCCACACCGGCGATGTTGCCAACAAAATCGGCACCTACCTGAAGGCCCTTGCCGCCTGGGACAACGATATCCCATTCTATGTGGCCCTGCCGTCATCAACTTTCGACTGGAACCTTGACAACGGCTACGATATTCCGATAGAACAGAGAGCAGAAGAGGAAATCACCACCACCTTCGGCCGCGATGAGGAGGGAGCAATACGAACCGTGACCCTCACCGCCCCGGGCACCAGGGCGGCCAATTACGGATTTGATATCACCCCAGCCCGCCTGGTAACCGGTTTGATCACCGAGCGGGGGGTGGTGGCGGCAGAACGGCAGGCCATTTGCCGACTTTTTCCGGAAGGGCCGGGGGATGCGGCGACAGGGACAGACTTGAGCGTGAGCAAAAAATGAAACAGCGAGACCACCGACGGTTCATCCGCTATGAGGCACTGCATCTCCTCGACTATATCGAACTCGACGAGGCAGGAAACCCCGGCAGGTATTCCATGGGCCGAACCATTGATGTCAGCCTCGACGGCCTGAAGCTGGAGACCACCTACCCGGTGAAGACCAACTGCCGTCTGCTCATCACCATCGGCCTGGAGGACGACCTGATCGATCTTGAGGGGCGGACGACCCACGCCAGACCGAGCGAGGGCCGCTTTGTCTCCGGGGTCACCTTTGCCAAAATCAGCCGGGAAGACCGCCGGATCATCGCCAAATACGTCGAGGCCTTCCACGCCAGGCAGAAGGCTCAGCCACCGGCATCCCGACCGTAGACATCCTCGAAGCGGACGATGTCATCCTCGCCGAGATAGCTGCCGATCTGCACCTCGATCAGTTCCAGGGCGATCACCCCGGGGTTTTCCAGCCGGTGTCGGGTGCCGGCGGGGATGTAGGTGGCCTGGTTTTCGTAGAGAAGAATCTCCTCCTCGCCATTGACCACCAGGGCGGTACCGGTGACAATCACCCAGTGCTCATGGCGGTGGTGGTGCATCTGCAGGGAGAGCTTTGCCCCCGGGTAGACGGTGATCCGCTTGATCTGAAAACGGTGCTGCTCCTCAAGGACGGTATAGCTCCCCCAGGGCCGGTAGACGGTCCGGTGCAGGCTGAACTCCTTGCGCCGCTCCCTCTTCAGCCGGTTGACCACCTGCTTCACCTCCTGCGAGCGGGAGAGGGGTGCCACCAGGATGGCATCGGCGGTCTCCACCACCAGGGTATCCTCCAACCCCACCGCCGCCACCAGCATGCTCTCTGAACGGACCAGACAGTTTCTGGTCTCTTCGAGGAGGATATCACCCTGACAGACGTTGCCGTCGGGGTCCTTGTCGAGGACCTCCCAGAGTGCCTGCCAGGAGCCGATGTCGCTCCAGCCCATCTCGGCCACCACCACCTGCGCCGCCGACGTCTTTTCCATCAGGGCGTAATCGATGGAGTCTTCCGGGCAACGCTGCATCGCACCTTTGGCCAGGCGGAAGAAGCGGCTGTCACGCACCCCGTCGGCCACCGCCTCTTTCATGCAGGCGACAATCTCCGGGGCATGCTCGCCCATCTCCCGGAGCAGGGTGGCAGTGGTGAAGGCAAACATGCCGCTGTTCCAGAAATAGTCGCCGTCGGCCAGGTACTTGCGGGCCTCGGCCAGGGCCGGTTTCTCCCGGAACGAGGCGACACTGTCCCCCTCCCCCCGCTCGATATAGCCGTAGCCGGTCTCTGGTCGGTCCGGGGCGATGCCAAAGGTGACCACCCCACCGGCGGCGGCCAGTTCAGCCGCCCGGAGAACCGCCGCGGTAAAGGCCTCGGTATTGGTGACGATGTGGTCGGCGGGAAGGACCAGCAAGACCACTTCGTCACCGGCCGGGCGGCAGTATTCGGCGGCGGCACAGATCGCCGGGGCGGTGTTGCGCCCCACCGGTTCGAGGAGGATGGTGCAGGGGCCAGGCAGGGCCAATTCCTCCACCTGGCTCAGGGTGATGAAACGGTGCTCTTCACCCACCACCACCAGGGGTGGCAGGGCCGCCGGCAACGAGCGGAGCCGATTGAGGGTGGTCTGCAGCAGCGAGGCCTCGCCGGTCAGGCGGAGGAGCTGCTTCGGGTAGAGTTCCCGAGACAGGGGCCACAGCCTGGAGCCGGTTCCCCCGGCCAGGATGATCGGTTGTATCGTCGGCACGGTTCCCTCTTCGGGTATTTGTTAGATTAGGAAAGGCTTCCGCCAATCAGGGCGAGGAGTTCCTCGGTTTTCTTCTCCAGCAGGGCCGTATCACCCCTGGTCTCGACGTTGAGGCGGATGAGCGGCTCGGTGTTCGAGGTGCGGAGGTTGAAGCGGTAGTCGGGGTAGGCAACCGACAGGCCGTCGGTGTACTCTTTTATTCCAGTGGGGTAGGCGGCCTCAACCCGGGCCAGCACCGCCCGGGCGTCAGCCACCTGCCGGTTGATTTCACCGGAGACCGGATAGGCCGCCTGCATCGCCGCCACCAGGCTGGAGAGGGGCCGATCGCTGCGGCTGAGCAGGGCGGCGACCAGCAGCCAAGGGACCATCCCGGAGTCGCAATAGCCGAAGCCGCGGAAGTAGTGGTGCGCCGACATTTCCCCGCCGTAGAGGGCCTGTTCCCGGCGCATCCGTTCCTTGATGAAGGCGTGGCCGGTGCGGCAGAGCACCGGCACCCCGCCGGCGGCACGCACCGTCTCTTCGCTACACCAGAGGAGGCGGGGATCGTAGAGAATCTTTTCGCCGGGGTGGCGGGCGAGCAGCTCTTTGGCCAGAAGGCTGACCAGGTAGTAGCCTTCGATAAAGCCCCCCTGCTCGTCCCAGAAAAAGCAGCGGTCAAAATCGCCGTCCCAGGCGATTCCCATCGCCGCACCGTGGGCGCGGACGGCGGCGGCGGTCTCGGCCCGATTACCGGGCAGGAGCGGGTTGGGCACCCCGCGGGGGAAAGTACCGTCCGGCTGATGGTTCAAGCGGATGAACTGCAGGGGGAGGTGGTCGGCCAGGCGGTCGAGCACCGGCCCGGCACAGCCATTGCCGGCGTTGGTGACCACCTTCAACGGGGCGAGAGCGGCCGGGTTAACCCAGGCGAGCAGATCGGCGATGTAGGTGGCGCGGTGGTCGAGGGGCAGCAGGTCTCCCAATTGCCCGGCCGGACCAGGCGTGGTGCCGGCGGCAACCATTGCCGCCATCGTCGCCAGTCCCCCCTCGCCGGTCACCGGCCGGGCCCCGGCAAGGACGAACTTCATGCCGTTGTAGTCGGCCGGGTTGTGGCTGGCGGTGACGATCACCCCGCCATCGACCCCTTCCGCCTCCAGGCTGAAGGTGGCATGGTAGATCTCCTCGGTGCCGCACAGGCCGAGATCGAGCACCGTCACCCCCATCTCCCGCAGGCCGTCGGTCAGCGCCGCGGCCAGGGCCGGACTGCTCAGACGGATATCCCGGCCGACCACGACCCGGCGCAGCCCGTGCACCGCCGCGAAACTGCGGCCGATCTGTCGGGCCAACTGCGGATTGAGTTCGTCCGGAACCCGGCCACGGATATCGTAGGCCTTGAAACAGGGGGGATGGGCTGTGGCCATTTTTTGTTTTCCTTTTCTCCGGGGCTTCGGTATAGTCGGCTTTGCACTGCTTGAAGTAGCCACCCGATTGTAAAGGATTCTTCGGCGCACAGCAAGACAACAATGGCTGGTAGCCAGACAATCGGCAACTGCCCCCGGTGGCTCCACTCGCCCCCCTGCGGCGGCTGCCGTGCCGGCGAAACGTTCCCCGCACCCCCCACCCAGGCAATCCCATGAAAGGCATCATCCTCGCCGGCGGTTCCGGCACCCGCCTCTACCCCCTCACCAAGGTGGTGAGCAAGCAGATCCTGCCGGTCTACGACAAGCCGATGATCTACTACCCTCTGTCGGTACTGATGCTTGCCGGTATCCGGGAGATCCTCATCATCTCGACACCCCATGACCTTCCCGGCTTCCGGGAACTGTTCGGTGACGGCTCGCAGCTCGGCCTGACCATCAGCTATGCCGAGCAGCCCCGGCCGGAAGGGCTGGCCCAGGCCTTTCTGATCGGCCGCTCCTTTATCGGCGGCGACAGCGTCTGCCTGATTCTTGGTGACAACATCTTTTTCGGGCCCGGCTTTACGAAGATTCTCCGCACCAGCGCCCAGCTGGAACGGGGGGGGTTGATCTTCGGCTACCTGGTCAGGGACCCGGAACGGTACGGGGTGGTGGAATTTGACCAGGAGAACCGGGTGGTGGCGATCGAGGAAAAGCCGGCCCGGCCGAAGTCGAAATACGCCGTTCCCGGCCTCTACTTCTATGACAACGAGGTGGTCAGGATCGCCGAACAGGTTCGCCCCTCGGCTCGAGGCGAACTGGAGATCACCGACATCAACAACGAGTACCTGCGGCGGGGGACGCTGCGGGTGGAGCCGCTCGGCCGTGGCTTCTGCTGGCTGGACACCGGTACCCACGAGTCGCTGCAGCAGGCGGCCAGCTACATCCAGGCGGTGCAGGAGCGACAGGGCTTGAAGGTGGCCTGTATCGAGGAAATCGCCTACCAGCTCAGCTACATCACTCTCGCCCAGCTGTCGCAGCTGGCCGGCGAGTTGATGAAGAACCAGTACGGCCAGTATCTGGCCGAATTTGTCGCCGAAGAGAGAGCCAGCCGGAAGAGTGGCGCAACCCCAGAGGGAGGGCAGTAAATGAAGATTCTCGTTATCGGCTCCGGCGGCCAGCTGGGCACCGACTGCTGCGCCATCCTCGGCGCCGACCATGAAACGGTCGGGGTCGATTTTCCGGCGGTGGATATCGGCAGCCAGGCCAGCGTCGACCATATCTTCGCCCAGTGCCGGCCGGAGGTGGTGATCAACTGCGCCGCCTACACCGCCGTCGACGGCTGCGAGACCGCCGGCGAACTGGCCTGGAAGGTCAACGCCCTGGGGCCAGGCCATCTGGCCAAGGCGGCGGCCGCCAGCGGCAGCCGGCTGATCCACATCTCCACCGACTACGTCTTCGACGGCAAGCGCCCACCCGATCAGGCCTACCGCGAGGATGACCCTCCCGGGCCGCTCTCCGAGTACGGCAAAAGCAAGCTGGCCGGCGAGCGGGCGGTGGCCGAACATCTCGACAACTTCCTCATCCTCCGCACCGCCTGGCTCTACTCCGCCTGGGGGGGGAACTTTCTCAAAACCATGCTCAAGCTGGCCCTGGCCGACCCGGAACGGGAACTGCGGGTGGTGGACGACCAGTACGGCTCCCTCACCTGGTCCGACACCCTGACTGTCCAGATCAGCCGCCTGCTCGGCCGCGACCTCACCGGCATCGCCCATGCCACCGCCGAGGGTTCCTCTACCTGGTATGCCGGGGCCCGGGCCTTTCTCGATGCCATGGCCGTCCCCTACCGAATGCGCCCCTGCACCACCGCCGAATACCCCACCCCGGCGAAAAGGCCGGCCAACTCAATCCTTGAGAACGGGGTGCTGAAGGCGGCCGGGCTGTCAGTCTTCGTCGACTGGCGGCAGGACATCGACCGTTTCGTCGGCAAATACCGCCAGCAGCTGCTGGCCGGCGCCCGCTGATCTTACCCCAACCCGCCAGAGAGTTGTACCCGGGCCGGCTCTTTTTCTTGCTGGAAACGGTGAAAGAGGCTAGTCTGTTGCCGGCTCCGCAATCCCCTCCGGGCCCGCCGCCCGGGCCCGAACAGAACGGCAACCGGCAGCAGACATGGGCATGAATTTCTCTTTCCGGCGATACGGCCGGCTCCTCTTTTTGGCCTTGCCCCTGCTCTTTCTCCTCTGCGCTTGCAGTGAGGAGGAACCGGTGGTGGTGGTCGATCTGGAGAAACGCTCCGACTTCGTCGCCCCGGCCCCCGATCGGTTCATCACCTACAGCTATCTGCCACAGTATTCCCATCAGGTCTCCTACCAGCGACACCGGCTGCTGGTCGAATACCTCTCCCGGGCCACCGGTCTGCCGCTGCGCCAGGTCTTTCCCGACACCTTCGACGAGCATGAGAAGATGGTCCACCGGGGCGAGATCGATATCTCCTTCTCCAACCCCTTCGTCTATGTGCGCATGGCCGGCAGAGGCGTACGGGCCTTTGCCCGGGTGGTCGAGGAATCGGGTCGACCGGACTTTTACAGCCAGATCATCGTCCGGGCCGACAACAAGCTGCTCAGGAATCTCGAAGATTGTCGAGGCAAGCGCTGGATCGCCGTCGACCAGACCTCAGCCGGCGGCTATCTCTTTGCCCTCGGCCATTTTCTCAATGCCGGCATCCGCTACGAGGATTTTGCCGAAATCGCCTTTGCCCCCGGCCCCGGCGGCAAGCAGGAGAAAGTGGCCCTGGCAGTCTACTCCGGCATCTTTGATCTCGGCTCGGTGCGCAACGGCACCCTGGAACTGCTTGCCAACCGCATCGACCTGGGCCAGTTGCGGGTCCTCGACGAGAGCCGTCGCTATCCGGGCTGGGTCTATGCTGCCCGCCCTGGCCTGGACCGGCAGGTGGTGGCGGCCGTTGCCGAGGCCCTCTTCGCCCTCAACAGCGGGCAGCATGGAGAGATTCTTGCCGCGGCCCGGTTTCAGAAGGTCATTCCCTCCAGTGACGATGACTACCAGTCGATCCGGGAACTGCAGGAAAAGCTCGGCCTGCCCTGAGAGAACCACCTGAACGAGGACAAGAACCAGGACATGAACCACGAGGTTGATCGGTGAACAGGTTTTTTCGCCTGCACTTCCGCACCAAAATAGAGCTGGGGACCACTGCCCTGGTCCTGATTACCGCCACTCTCCTTGGTTTGGCCGCCGGCCGCATTGCCGCCGATGCCCTGAAGCTGGAACACCGCAAACGGGGCCAGGCCCTGGCCGAGATTCTCGCCACCCGCTCGGTCGACCCGATGCTGGCCAGGGATCTGCTCCGCCTGAAAAATATTGTCGACGACGTCAAAAATCTCGAGGATGACATCCGCTACGCCTTCATCCAGGACAGCAACCGGCGGGTGATGGTGCACAGTTTTCCCGGCGGCTTCCCGGTCGACCTCCTCCAGGCCGGCGACCCCGGTGAGAAACTGGCCAGTGTCCAGCTTCTTGCCGCCGGCGACGAACTGATCGATGACTTCGCCGTGGTCGCCACTGCCGCCGGTGACCGTATCGGCACCGTCCGTCTGGGCATCTCCCGGTCGACGATCCAGGGGGTGGTCGGCCGACTCTACCTGATCCTCACCGCCATCGCCCTGACCGTGCTGGTCTCGGCGATTCTCGCCGGTACCTGGTTTGCCCACCGGATTACTGCCCAACTGGCCCTGCTGCGCCGGCACGCCGAAGAGATCATCAAGGGCAATCTCGACCTTCAGGCCGGCCCCATCCTGGCCCGCAACTGCTGGGAGATCGTCAACTGCAACAAGAGGGAGTGTCCGGCCTACGGCAACGTCCGCCGCCGCTGCTGGTACCTCACCGGAACCATGTGTGTCAACTGCCGGAATCTCGACTTCCCGGAGAAAATCGATTCCTGCCAGAGTTGTCCGGTCCATCGCCACAACCGGGGCGACGAGATCCAGGACCTGGGCGAGGCCTTTGACGTGATGGCCATGAGCCTGAGTGAGCGGATTAACGAGATCAGGGCGGCGGAGCAGGCCCTGCGCAGCCAGCAGCAGCTGATGCGCACCATCCTCGATGTCACCCCCGACCTGATCAGCCTGCTCGACCGGGAGCTGATCCACCGCTCCCCCAACAAGGCCTTTGCCCGGGCGGTCGGCCTCTCTCTCGACGAGGTGGTCGGCCGCAGCGATTTCGACCTCTTTGCCCCGAAGGTGGCCGGCGAGCGGGAGCAACGCAACCGCACGGTACTCGCCACCGGCCAGCGGGCGGAACTGGAGGACCACCAGCGAGACGAGCAGGGGGAGCGGTGGCTGCACACGGTCATCGTCCCGGTCTACGACCCGGACGACCGGATTGATGGCGTGCTCTGGACCGCCCGGGATATTACCGAACTGCGCAAAACCCAGCTCCAGCTGATCCAGGCCCAGAAGATGGAGTCCCTGGGCAAACTGGCTGGTGGCGTGGCCCACGAGATCAACACCCCTTTGGGGGTGATTCTTGGCTACGCCCAGCTTCTCCAGGATGACTTCGACCCGGAGAGTGAGGCCGCCAGCGATCTGCGCACCATCGAAAAACAGGCCAAGGTGTGCCGTAAAATCGTTGCCGACCTGCTCGGTTTCTCCCGCCAGACTGCCAGCAGCAAGATCGCCCTCTGCCTGAACAACACCCTGTTGGAGGCGATCGCCCTGATCCGCCACTCCTTTGCCCTCGACGGGGTAACCATTGCCGTCGACCTCGACGAGCGCCCTTTGCAGGTCTTCGCCGACGGGGAGAAGCTGAAACAGGTGTGGATCAATCTCTTCAACAACGCCCGCGACGCCATGCCGAGCGGCGGCGGCATCGGCATCCGGACCCGCCTCGACATTGACCGGGAAAGGGTTCAGGTGTGGGTTGCCGACAGTGGCGAAGGGATCAGCCCGGAGAATCTGAAGAAGATATTCGACCCCTTCTTCACCACCAAGCAGGTAGGCAAGGGGACCGGACTGGGGCTGGCGGTCTCCTTCGGCATCATTGAGGAGCACGGGGGAACCATCCGGGTGGAGAGCCCGGTACCCGCCCACTTTCCAGGCCACGAACTGGCGGCGGTGGTCAGTCAGGGCAAGGGAACCCTGTTCAGTATTGAACTGCCCTGCGGGTGACGATTCGCCCGGATCCTCTCCGCCGCCGCCCCGTCACCGCCGCAGGACAAAAATCCCAGCACGACAGGTCGCGGCCTTCCGCTTCCCGCCGCCGCCCCGCCACCATTCCCTCATGTCCGGGAGGTGAGAGGGCGGCTATGGGGAAAAAAAACGGCAGGCCGGGGATCGTTTCCCCGGTACCTGCCGTTTTTTTGTGCTGCACTGTCCGGAGTGCCGCGTTCTCCGGCGCTCTCATTGTTTCACTCACTTCTCTTTCCCAGGCAAAAACTCTGCTCTGCCCGGAAAGGCGGCCACGGTTCTGCTTGTCCGCCCCTACCAGATTTCAAACTCGCCGGAAGGAGAACATTCGCACTCGGCGTTCAGGTATTTGACGGTATAGCCTGCCTCACGGAGCATTTTGTAACCCATCTCACCACGGGCACCCGTCTTGCAGTGGACGACGATGAACTTGTTCAACGGGATTTCACCCATCCGCGCCTGCATCTCTTCCAGGGGAATATTCTTGGCCCCAGGGAAATGGCCGGTATCGAACTCCACCGGGGTACGGGAATCTACAATGTGGATAAGGTCGGACTTGAGCGACTTGGTGAAATCGGTGATGGAGATTTCCCCCACCCCGAGTTTTCTCTCCCACTGGATCGGCTGCTCTTCGCTGGCCGCCAGGGCCGGCCCCTTCTCCAGCGCCTTGCCGGCGGCGGTCCAACTGTCCAGGGCGCCGTAGAAGCCAAATACGGTCTTGTAGCCGAGATCGACCAACTCGGCGCGGGCCGCCTTGACGTCTTTATCGTTATCGGAATAGAGATAGATCGGTGCGCCCAGAGCCTTCGGCATCAGCACCTCGGCATCTTCCAGGAAGGTTTCGAAGGGAATGGAATAGGCGCGCGGGATGTGCCCTTGTTCCACCTTGGCCGCTGCACGCAGATCGACGATCACCACCGAGCCGGTTTCCATATAGTCCAGAGAGGGAACGGTACGGTGCCCTTTTTTATTCCAGGCGGGCTGCCCTTCAACGTACACCAGCGGATTCTTATGACCCCATTTTACCGCCAGACCGGCGGAGCGTGGACTCATGACTCAGGTGGGCCCTCCACAATAAAAGACCAGCTGTTTCCCTTTGTACGGCTCAAGAAGCTTGGCCCCGTCATCGCCCATTTTGGCCAGTTTGGCAAAGGGGATGGAGACAGAGCCGATGATGTGGCTCTCGTTGTATCGTGCCTCCGGTCGGGCGTCGACCACCACGACCTCGCCCTTTTTCAACAGGTCGGCCAGTTCGTCGGTCTTGATTTCGCTTGTCCCCGGCTGCAACTCGACCATCACCAGGGCGATGGAGGTGGCAATATTGGCTCCGTCAACAACCTTGTACTCGGCAACGATCGCCTCGTCCGCCTTGATCTCCTTGATGGAGCCGGCACCCTTGACAGTAGTCTCGTCGGTAAACTTGAGCAGGAAGAAACTGCCGTCCGCCGGGGTCAGGGCTATGGTTTTGGCCTTCTGGGAGATATTCGAGATCTTCCCCTTCACCTTCATTTCCTCGGCCTTGACTGCTGCTGCCTGGGCCGCCTGGCTCTGGAAGCCGTTTGGCACCAGAACCGCCTGGACCAGCAGCAGATTGACCGCGAGCAGGGCGCCCAGGCCAAGCTTCAATACTGTTTTTTTCATTCCTCACCTCATGGTTATATGTTCGGGGCCCCGCAACACCACTGTTTTACGGGGCACCCCTTGGCGCCGTGCTCTTTTGTCGCCCGGCCGGTTCTCCACCCTTAGTAGACACGTACTGTTCAGAAAAAGGCCATGGGACGGGGGCAAAAAAAAACTTGCCACCAACCACAACCAGCCGATGCGACGCAGTGTCACCAGGCAGGAGTTTAACAATTAAACGTAATAGTAACAAGGCGGGGGTGAAAAATCAAGATCTTTATCGGTCGCTCAGGCAGCATCGCTGAGGCGGGCACGGGCCGCCGCCATCCGCTCACTGCCGATAGCATACCTGACAAGGGGAAAATTGCCCAAGGGCTTTTCGAAGGTCCCCCCTCGTGCCGGGGCTCAGAGCTGCTGTCGGCAGCAGGTCTCCCGGGTAAAGAAGAGAAGCACCAGGGAGAGACCGAGCCAGAGCAGCATGAGGGAGAAACCGGCCTGGTAGGCACCGGCACCGTAGACCCGTACTCCCTCGCTGACCTCGCCCTGCCAGAGACGGTCAAGGAGCAGACCCATGGCCGGCTGGAGGATCATCGGCCCGGACATGATCCCCATGTTGACCACCCCGGCAGAGGTGCCGGAGAGGGATTCCGGCACCGATTCCCGGACAAAGGCAAAGCTGATCGACATGCAGCCGGAGGCGAATCCGGTAATCAGCAGGAGCAGGGCAAGCAGGGACAGGGAGAGCCCCGGGAGAAAGATTATACCACTCCAGCCAGCGGTGGCCAGGGCACAGCCGGCGAGGTAGATCCGTTTGCGGTTGCCGAGCCGGTCCGACAGCCAGCCAAAGACCGGCCCACCCACCGCCCAGGCAACCAGCAGCACCGAGGTGAGGGTGGCGGCTGCGGCGGTACCCAGGCCATGTTGCGAGGTGAGATAGGGCACCCCCCAGAGACCGGCGAAGGTGAGGACGCTGCCGACAATACCGGCAGGAATGAAGCAGAGCAGGGCGGTATTACGCTGGGCGAACACCTGCCGCAGGCCAGCCAGTATTCCCGGATCCGGCCGGCTGCCGGCGCTAGCGGTGGTAAAATTACTGTAGCCCTTGTCGCTCGGGTAATCGCGGACCAGCAGCCAGGTGAAGATGGCAATCAGGAAGGTGGCCAGGGCGGAAACGAGCATCAGGTTGCGCCAGCCCCAGAGATCAACGGCAAGACGCAGCGGTGGGCCGGCGGAGACCGCCCCCAATACCCCGAAAAAAAGGGCCAGGCCGGAGAGCAGCGCATAGTGGCGAGGGGCAAACCAGTTGGCAGAAATCTTCAGCAGGCCGACAAAGGCCACTGCCACCGAGGCACCGATCAGCAGTCGACCGAAGCCGGCCAGGACAATTCCCGGGGAGAGGGCAAAAAAGAGGGCGCCGATGGTGGCCACCAGTGGTGCCACGGCGAGCAGGCGGCGCGGCCCCAGCCGGTCGGCGAGGATCCCGGTGGGGATCTGCATCGCCACGTAGCTGTAGAAATAGAGGGCCGAGAGGTTACCGAGGGCGGCGGCGCTCAGGTGGAAATCGCGCATCAGTTCGGTGGTGATCACTGCCGGCGCCACTCGGTGGAAGAAGGCCACCAGATAGAAGAGGGCACCGCAACTCCAGACCAGAAAGGCCGTTGTAACCGGGGGTGTCATCACGCTCTGTGGAGAAGGGACAAAGGTCGGCTGAACTGCTGTTGAGCCGGCAATGGTACCAGAGACCGACCCTACCGTCAGTCATTTTCTCCGGCGACTGGAAGAAAGCAAGGCCGGGAGGGGTGAGAAACCAGCCTGACCGGTCAGGCTTGCTGGCCGGTGGCTGGCGGCCCCGACTGGCTGAGGGGAAAGCTGAGGGTAAAGGTGGTCCCGACCCCGGGGGTGGACTGCACCTCGATAGAACCCTGATGTGCCTCCACCACCTCCTTTACCAGAGCCAGCCCGAGACCGGAGCCGGTGATATGGCGGGTAGCCTTCCCCTTGACCCGAAAAAAGCGGTCGAAAATATGGGGCAGGTCCTCCTCGCTGATGCCGATGCCGGTATCGGCAACGGCAACGGTGGCAAAGCCACCTGAAACCCTGCTGTTCAATGCCACCTGGCCGCCATCGGGGGTGTACTTGATGCTGTTGGAAACGATATTCATCACCGCCGTGCGCATGTGGTCGGAGTCGACATCAAACCACCACTCCTCCGGGCAGGGCTGGTAACTGAGGGCAATCCCCTTCCCCTCGGCCTGGGGGGTGACAATCTCGACCACCTCACGAATGATTTCGTCGCCGCTCACCGGCTCGAGGTTGAAGACCACCGTGCCGCTCTCCAACTTGGCCAGGTTGAGCAGGTTGTCAATCAGCCGCAAGAGGTCCTTGGTGCGAGTGGTCATCCGCTGGTGGAGGCTATGGCAGTTGCTGGCCGCTTCATGGGGACAGCCCACCTGCAGGGCGTAGATCATCTGCTCGACGGAGGCCAGCGGCGATTTCAACTCGTGAGCGACCATTGCCACGAAGTCGGACTTCATCCGGTCGATTTCCTTGTGGGCGCTGATATCGCCAAAGGTGGTCACCGTGCCGATTACCAGCCCCTGTTCGTTGGTCACCGGCGAACAGTGGGCGCGAAGATATTTGCGGGAGATGCTGCCCGGGGCAAACTCGCGGACCACCGCCACCGATTTGGCCATTGCCTCACTCACCATCGCCGCCGCCGTCCGGTCACGGATGGAGGCAGACACCGGTTTACCGATCACCGGGTCGGTCTGGATCTCGAGCAGTCTGATCGCCGCCGGGTTATGGAGCACCACCACCCCCTCGGCATCGGTGATCAGCACCGCTTCCATCATGCAGCTGAACACCGTCTTCAGCCGGCTTTGGGATTTGTCGATCGCCTCAAGCCCACGGTTTTTCTCTTCCCGGAGCCGATCGGTCTCCGCCTGCATGCGCAGGCGGTCAGCGGCCCTGGCGATGACCAGGCGGAGGTACTCGGGGGTGAAGGGTTTGCCGACGAAATCGAAGGCCCCCTGCTTCATCGCCGTCACCGCCTTCTCCACCGTGGCGAAACCGGTTATGACGATCACCTGCACCTGCGGTTGGTGCTCGCGGACCCAGTTCAAAACGGCAAAACCATCCACCCCGGGCATCATCAGGTCGGTGAGAACGATGTCAAAGCTCTCCGCCTGGAGCAGTTCGAGACCACGCAGGCCATCCTCGGCCTTGGTGACCTGACAATCCTGCCGGGCCAGGGCCCGCTCGACCCCATCGCGGATCACCTTTTCGTCGTCGATCACCAGTATCCGAACATTTTCCATGTCCTTTTCCCCTTTCTCGCCGAGCCGGAATCGGTGCCGTCCCCCTCGCCCCTGCCGCGCCTATTTCAACCAGCTTTTGATCAGTTCCAGCAACTCTGCCGGTTCCACCGGTTTGGGGAGATAGTCCTCGGCCTCACTCTCCAGCATGTCACGGTGGCTGTAGGTGCTCGTGGTGACCCGATCGGCCACGGCGGTGAGGAGGATGATCGGGATACCGGCGGTTGCCGGGTCACCCTTCAGGCGGGCACAGGTTTCGTGGCCATTCATCACCGGCATCATCACGTCGAGAACGATCAGATCCGGCCGTTCCTCGGCCACTGCCGCCAGCCCCTCCTGCCCGTCATAGGCGACCCGCACGGCATAGCCGCCACTTTCCACGATAACCCGTACCGCCTCAACGAAATCAGGGTCATCATCAATCAGCAGAATTTTCTTCTTCTCAGCCATGGCAATACCTCCGTTATTTCAACTGGAAACTCTTTCCTGGTTCACTCCACCACCGGCCTCGGCAGCAGCCCGGCCCCGCCGACAATCTCCGCCAGCTTCTCTTCCCATTCGATGGCCATCACATGGACGCCGGCTATCCCCTTTATCTCTTTCAGCTCCTCGATCAGCTCGATGCACATCTCGATCCCCTTGGCCGCCTGCTTCTCCTTTGGCTCGGCACCGATCCGTTCGACCACCGCCTCGGGGATATCCATACCGGCCACCATCCGCCGCATGAACTTGGCCATCCCCACCGACTTCAGCGGGGTCACCCCGGCGAGGATATGCACCTGCTCCGGCAGCCCCTCCTGCCAGGCCAGTTCCATATATTTTTTAAATTTTTCCATATTGTAGATGCACTGGGTCTGGACGAAATCGGCGCCGGCGGCAATCTTCAGCTTCAGCCGCGGCACCCTTATGGCAAAGGGGTCGGCAAAGGGGTTGACGGCGGCGCCGATGAAAAATTGTGGTGCCCCTTCCAGCTTGCGGCCGGAGGGGAAGACCCCTTCGTCGCGCATCGTTCTGGCCAGATCAAGCAATTGCATCGAATCGATATCAAATACATTTTTTGCCTGCGGGTCGTCACCGAACTTCTGGTGGTCGCCGGACAGGCAGAGGAGATTGCGCACCCCAAGGGCCGAGGCACCGAGCAGATCGGACTGCAGGGCGATGCGGTTGCGGTCGCGAACCACCATCTGCAGGAGCGGTTCCAGCCCCTCCTCCCTGAGCAGCATGCAGCCGGCCAGAGAACTCATCCGTACCACCGAGGTCTGGTTGTCGGTGACGTTGCAGGCATCGACATTGCCCTTCACCAAGGCCGCCTTTCGGCGGACGATTTCCGGGTCGGCCCCGCGGGGGGGACCGCACTCGGCAGTGACCGCAAAATGGCCGGCGGCCAGGACCTTTTCCAGATTGCTGGCTGATTTCATCACAGCATATCCTCCCGGATGATCCGCCGCGGCCCGCCGTCCCGGGCACTGGACCACCCTTTGCAGGGTTTGAGCCTGCCGTAGTTTTCCATCTGGCCGAGGGCCTCGAGCCGGTCGATGATCAGCTGCCAACCGCAGGGAATCTCCTTGTCCACCTCGCAGCTACCGCGCACCGAGCCGCCGCAGGGGCCGTGGAAGAGTGACTTGGCGCAGCGGGTTACCGGACAGATGCCACCGGTGAGATGGAGGATGCAGTCACCGCAGCCCTGACAGCGCTCACTCCACTCCCCCTGGCGCACCGTGACCCCGAGAAAGCCGGTATTGATGCCGGGCAGCAGTGGCGTGGCAGGAAATTTTTCGGCGAGGAACTGGATGCCGGCACCGCAGGCGATGGAGAGGACCGCCTGGTAGCCACCGACCAGGCCGCGCAGCTTTTCCACATACTCCGGGTCGCATTGGCGTTCGAGGCTCACCTCATGGATCTCCAACGGCCGTCCTGCCGCCTCCCGGGCCAGCCGGAGAGTGGAGGCGAGGACCTGAACCTCCTTGGCGCCGCCAACCCGGCAGACGGTGACACAACCGTGGCAGCCGGCGAGAATGAGCCGCTGGTACGGTTCCACCATGGCCAGAATCTCTTCAATGGGTTTTTCCGTGCCGGTAATCATCTCCCCCCCTCCGCCTCAGCCGGCTGCCCGCTGCCGGCACGAACCAGATTGACCGGGCTTGGGCCCTGCTCCCGGATACTGTCGACAAACTCCCGGGCAAAGGCGGCAAACTTGCCCCCCTCGCCGGCGCTCAGATTGAACATTCGCAGCCGTTCCCCACCAATGCCGATTTTGCCGAGGATGGCAAGCACCCGCTCCACCCGGGCCCTGGCCCGGATATTGCCGGAGATATAGTGGCAGTCGCCCTGCAGACAGCCGACCACCATCACCCCGTCGGCACCGTTCTCAAAGGCCTTGAGGAGCAGGCTCTCATCGATCCGGCCGGTACAGGGGAGCAGGACGATGCTGACCGCAGTGGGGTAGGACCTCCGTTCCGAACCTGCCAGGTCGGCGGCGGAGTAGGCTCAGTGGCGGCAGGCGAAAACGATGACGCTGGGGGTAAACTGGCTCATAGGCTGCATTTTCCTGGTACAAGATACATATGTCTCAGTGACCGGCCGGTTTCAATGGCTGCCGAAAGAGGCGATCTTCGCCTCGATATTGCGGTCATCGTAACGGCCGAGACTGATCGCCTTCGCCGGGCATTCGGCGACACAGATGCCACATCCCTGACAGAGAGCGGGGTTGATCTCCGCCGTGTGTTCGTCGTTGATGACCGGCACCCCATAGGGGCAGGCCCGCACACAGGTGAGACAGACGGCACAGTTGGTCGGATCGACTCTGGAAACGATCGCCGACATGGTCAGACTCTTCCGGGAGAGCAGGGTGGTGGCCCGGGCCACCGCCGCCCGGGCCTGAACGATGCTCTCCGGGGCACTCTTCGGGGCGTGGACGGTGCCGGCCATGAACAATCCCTCGCCGGGGAGATCCACCGGCCGCAGCTTGGCATGGGCCTCGAGGAAGAAGCCGTCGGCGGCGCAGGGCACCCGCAGCATCGAGGCCAGCTCTTCGTTCTGCCTGGGCCGCATCCCGGTGGAGAGGACCAGCAGGTCACCCAACAGGCGCACCGGCTGCCCCACCGAAGGGTCGACAATCAGTACCTCGATGCCGTCGGCGCTCGTGGTAATCTGCGGCGGGTTCACCGCCGGGTCGAAGCGGATGAAGTTGATCCCGGCCTGGCGGGCCCGGCGGTAGTCCAGTTCAGCCAGACCATAACAGCGCATGTCGCGGTAGAGGATATCGAGCCGCCCTTGCGGGTAGCGCTCGAGGAACCGGAGGCCGTTGCGCACCGCCTGGTTGCAGCAGACCCGGGAGCAGTAGGGCAGATGGTCCGGGTCGCGGGAGCCGGCACACTGCAGCACCACTACTTGGGGCCGCTCAGGCAGGGGCGGGGAGGCCTCTTCGAGGAGATTGCCGAAATCGGTCTGGCTCACCACCGTCGCCAGCTCGCCGAGGCCATGCAGTGGCGGACGGTTCTCGTCGGCACCGGTGGCAAGCAGCACCGCACCGTGGTGGATGGTTCGGGTGGCCCCGGAGGGCATGGCGATTTCCGACTCGAAGGCGCCGACAAAGCCGGACTGGGCCACCACCTCGCAGCCAAGAAAGAGGCGGATGCGGCTATCAGCCTCGATCTCCTGCCGCAAGCCCTGGAGATAGCCGGCCATATCGCGGCCGTCGTTGCCGCGGCTGGCCGCCCGCAGCCGGCCGCCCAACTCGCTTTCCCGCTCCACCAGATAGACGACAAAGCCCTGCCGGGCGGCGGCCAGGGCGGCGGTCATGCCGGCAATCCCGCCACCGATCACCAGCAGTCTGGAGTCGACGGCAAACTCCTGTTCGTGCAGGGCCTCGCCGGCAGCGGCGTTGGCCACCGCCATCCGGGTGAGCCGTTTCGCTTTGGCGGTGGCCTCTTCCGGCGAGTCGGCATGGACCCAGCTGCACTGGTCGCGGATATTGGCCATGTCGAAAAAGAACTTGTTCAGCCCCGACTGCTGCAGAGTGGACATGAAGAGCGGTTCGTGGGTTCGCGGCGAACAGGCGGCGGCCACCACCCGGTTGAGTCGGTGTTCGCCAATCAGCGCCCGGATCCTTTCCTGGGAATCCTGGGAACAGGTGTAGAGGGGGTGTTCGGCATAGACCACTCCCGGCAGGCTGCGGGCATACTCGGTCACCGCCGCCACATCCACCACCGAGGCGATATTGCTGCCGCAGTGGCAGATAAAGACGCCGATGCGTAAGTCCTCGCCGCTGGCCAGCGGCCGTTCCGGCGGCAGGGTGGTGCTGGTGGCCAGGCTGCCCCGGACCGCCGCCAGCCCGCTGGAAGCCGCCTCGGCGGCGGCGGAGGCCTCGCCGACCGTTTCCGGAATATCCTTTGGCCCCTTCACCGCACCGCTGACGAAGATGCCCGGGCGGGAGGTGGTGAGCGGCTGGTAGGGATCGGTCCGGACAAAGCCGTAGCGGTCGGTGGCGATGTGGAGCGTGTCGGCAAGGGCCCGGGCCGCCGGCGGCACCTGGATACCCACCGAGAGGACCACCATCTCAAAGACTTCCCGCTGCCGTTGCCCGTTTGCATCAAGGTAGCGCAGTTCCAGATCGCCGCTGAGCGGGTCCTCGAAAACCCGGCTGACCATCGCCCGGACCAGTCGGACTCCCTGTTCTGTCGCCCGGGCGACGTAGCTGTCAAAATTTTTGCCGAAGGAACGCATGTCGATGAAGAAGATGGTCGGTTCGATCGCCGCATCGTGCTCCCGGGCAATCACCGCCTCCTTGACCGCGTACATGCAGCAGACCGAAGAGCAGTAGGCCCGGTCACAACTCTCGTCACGGGAGCCGACGCACTGGATCCAGGCAATCTTCCGGGGGTGGCGGCCGTCCCCGGGGCGGGTAACCGCACCGGCAGTGGGTCCGGAGGCGGAGAGAAGCCGTTCGAACTCGATGCTGGTCACCACGTTGGCGGAGATGCCATAGCCGAATTCGCCCCGGCGCCGGGCATCGAAGAGTTCCAGGCCGGGCGAGAAGACCACTGCGCCGACCCTGATCTGCCGTTCACGCCCCTCCGCCCGATAGTGGATCGCCCCCGTCCCGCAGACCGTGGCGCAGGTGCCGCAGGCTCCGCTGTTCAGACGGACGCAGCTGAGCGGGTCGATGGTCGGCACCCTGGGCACCGCCTGCGGATAGAGGATGTTGACCGGCCGACGCAGGTTGAGCCCCTCGTTGAAGGCGTTGTGCAGGGGCCGGGCGGGTCGGCTGCCCACCTGCTCAAGGCTGAGAAAGTCGACCGGGCAGACCGAGACGCAGGCTCCACAGACTTGGCAACGGTCGACGAGTGCCTCCACCCCTTCTTCGACCAGGCGAAGGGCACCGACCCCCATCACCCGGGCACAGGTGACCACACAGAGACCACAGCGTATGCAGCCCAGGCCGCGGGCCTCGGCAAACTCCCGGCGCAGAAGCCGCGCCCGGGCCTGGACCGCCGCCCCGACCCCCTTCTCCATCTCCGTCGCCGCGCTCACCCGGATGGCGGAAAACTTCTCCGGACAGGCGACCCAGCAGGCGCCGCAGCCGGTACAGCTTTCCTGGTCAATGTCCGCCCTCTCCCCTTTTTGCCAGCGGACCGCCTGCTGCAGACAGGCGCGGTGGCAGATACCACAGGCGCCGCAGGCGTCGGCAGCAACGGTAAAGTGCCAGTGCTCGTGGCCACTGGCCCGAGGGGGGGTATTGCCGCGGATCAGCCGCTTTTCACCACCACCACGCCGGCCCCCTTTTCCCCCTCGGCCTTCCCGGCCGGCCGGACTTGCCGGTGCCGATGCTGGCTGCTCGGCCGGTTCGGCTGGCTGGGCCGATTGGGGTGACTCGGCCGATTCGGGGAAATAGGGCTGGTGGCTTACCGGGCAGGCCAGCTCACAGAGACCGCAGCCGGTGCAACGGTCGATATCGATGTAGCGACTGTGGCTCACCACCCTGGCCTGGAAGTTACCGGCCTCCCCATCGAGAGCGAGGAGTTCGCTGTGGGTGAGCAGTTCGATGTTGGCGTGGCGGCCGACCTCCACCAGTTTTGGCGAGACGATGCACATGGCGCAGTCGTTGGTGGGAAAGGTTTTATCCAACTGCGCCATTCTGCCGCCGATGGCCGGCGATCTCTCCACCAGATAGACCTTGATGCCGGCGTTGGCCAGGTCGAGGGCCGACTGCATGCCGCTGATGCCGCCGCCAACCACCAGCACCGCGCCGGTGGGGGGCTGGCCGGAACTCTGCAGAGCGCTGGTCATCGGGCACCCCCTTCCACCGCCTGGGCGGTGGCCAGTAGCCGGCTGAGCACCCCTGGATCGACCAGGTGGGCCCGCCGCTGCCGGCTCGGGTAGCTGCCGGAAATGGCCGCCTCGGCCAGCTCACTGCTGTAAAAGACCGGCAGCCCGGTCCCGGCCGGTTGCCGGCTCTCAACATTGGCCTGACACATCGGGCAATCGGTGACCAGGGCCTCGGCCCCGGCTCTGGCTGCAGCGGCGACAATATCGGCGACCAGCCGTTCGGCGATATCAGGCCGGGCCATGGTCAGACTGCCGGAACAGCACTCGGTGCGGTGCGACCAGCGTACCGGCTCGGCACCGATGGCAGCGACGAGACGCTCCAGCGTATCCGGCTGTTCCCAGTTCTCGGCTGCGGTCACTTTCGGCGGGCGCAGGGAAAGGCAACCGTAATAGCAGGCCAGTTTCAGCCCGGTGAGGGGGCGGCTGACCGCTTTTTTGATTCGGGCCAGCAATTCCGGGGCCGCCAGCAGGCTGCTGATGTGGATGACCTGCCAGGCCGGCGAATAGTCCGGCTCGTCCCAGTACTCGGCATCGCGCCGCAGCGCCCTGTCCGCCGCCTTCAGCCGCTGGAAACAGGCGGCACAGGGAACGAGAAGGTCATGGCCGATGCCGGCCGCCTGCTGCAGGGTACGCATGGCCAGACGCATCCCCGCCTCATGGTTGAGCATATGGGCGGAAGAGGCGCCGCAGCAGTTCCAATCGACAAGCTCCACCAGGTCGATATCCAGGTGCGCGCAGAGTCGATGGAGGGAGTCGTCATAGTCGGCGGCGCTCCCTTTGAGGGAACAGCCGGGATAGTAGGAGAGCTTCATCGTTCGTACTCCCTGCCCTTGCCGGCAAAAATCTCCGCCACTGCCGAGCGCTCAGCGATCGGTTCGGGGAGCATACGCAGTCTGCCCCTGGCGACCATCCGCAGGCCCAGGGGGAGATCACCGGTCAAATCGCCACTGTGCAGCTTGTAGCTGGCGATCATGCCCATTTCGTAGACCCTGCCCCAGCGCCCGACCGAGGCGAGGAAGGCCTGGTGAAAGGCGGCCACCCGGGGTTCCGCCGCCGTTATCCCCTTGCGGCAGGCCAGCTCCCGCAGGATATCCATCAAACCGGCAATCTCTATGCCGTTCGGGCAACGGCTGGCACAGGTCTCACAGGCGGCACAGAGCCAGATGGTCCGGCTGTGAAGCAGCCGCTCCTCTTCGCCGTAGGCGGCCAGGCGGACCACCGCCATCACGCTCAGATCGAAATACTCGGCCACCGGGCAGCCGGCCGAACAACGGCCGCACTGGAAACAGGCCTGCACATCGATCTCTCTCTGTTGCAGCTTCTGGAGAAATTTCCCCCGGCTGGCCGTGGGGCAGATGGGTTTATCGACCATGGCTCTCTCCAGTGGCGCTCTCCAGGAAGACCGGAAAGCGAAGGGTAAAGACCGTCCCCTGGCCAAGAACCGAGGCCACTCGGATGGTCCCCTTGTGTTCCTTGACAATGGCGTAGGAGACCGACAGACCCAGCCCGGTCCCCTCACCGGCAGCCTTGGTGGTGAAGAAGGGATCAAATATCTTTTCCAGCAGCCCCTCGGCAATCCCCGGACCGGTATCGGCGATCTCGATCTCGTTGATGTCCCGGTTCGCCCGGACCCGACTGGTCAGCCGCAGGGTGCCCCGGCCGGCCATGGCCTGGGCGGCGTTGACCACGATGTTCATCACCACCTGGTTGAGGCGGATGGCGTTGCCGCTCACCGGCGGCAGTTGCGGGTCGAGTTCCCGAACGATGTCGATATTGTGGAAAAGGGGTTGGTTCTGGAGGATGGTGAGGGTCTTCTCGATCACCTCGTTGAAGTCGACCCGTTCCATCTCGCTGCTGTTCTGGTGGGAGAATTCAAGAAGATCGGCAACGATCACCTTGCACCGTTCCGCCTCGTGGACGATGGTCTGCATGTCGGCGTGGAGAGGGTGATCCGGCCCCAGATCCTCCTGAACCAGGTTTGCGTAGAGCATGATCCCCGACATCGGGTTGTTGATCTCGTGGGCCACCCCAGCCGCCAGCCGGCCGAGACCGGCCATTTTTTCCGACTGCATGAGCATCTGGTGGGTCTGCTCCAGGTCCTCTTCGATCTGCTGCAGGGCCCGCAGATCGGTGAACAGACCGAAGGTGGCGATCTCCTGGTCGCGGTCGTAAATGATGCCGCCGGAAAAACTCACCGGGATATCGAAACCCTCACGGTGTCTGACCACCAATGGGTGGCGGAGAAGCTTCCCCTTGCCGCCGCAGCAATCACTGCGCATCCGCTTGATCAGCTCGTAGGCCATCCCCGGGTTGTAGAGCTGGGTGACGTGGAGTGCCCTGGTTTCGGCTTCGCTGTAGCCAAGCAGCGTCTGGGCCCCCTGGTTGAAGAGAACGATCTTCCCCTGCATGTCGGCGGCAATGATCCCGTCCACCGAGCTGTCGATCAGGTTATGGAAGAAGGTGTTGTGCCGCCTGAGCTCCTGTTCGAGACTTTTCTGCTGCGTGATATCGATGAGATAGAGGAGATAGTAGCCTCGCCCATAGGACGGGACGACGACCACTGCGTTGAGGATGCAGCGCCGGCCGTTATGGTGGAACTCGATCTCGTGGTGGATTTTCCGGGCCGCGGACGGTTTTTCCACCGACAGTCGGGCAATGATCCGCTGGTAGAAGGCGTCGTTGGCCGGGCTGAGCAACTCGCCCAGGGGAAGGCCACTGAGACTGCCGTAGGGCACCTCGAGGAAGCCGCAGGCAGCCGGGTTGGCGTGGATCACCGTATGGTCGCGGCCCACCACCACCACCCCGTTGGGGGTTTCCTCGAGAATGGTGTGGAGGTAGTGGTAGGGCCCCAGGGTGCGTTGCAGGGCAATGGGGTCCTGGCCGGCGGTGGAGAGGACGGTGGCGAAATCCACGGCGGACCTAGCGACCGATGCTGTTGAGGAAGTCGGCCAGCCGCTCTTTCCAGCCGATGGCCAGCAGCACCACGCCATCACTGATCGGGACCAGCTGCCGCAACAGTTCGGCGGCAGCCTCCATTCCCGCCTCGCTCTTCACCGGTGCCGCCATCATCCGCCGCAAAAACTCCTGGGGGACCGACGGAATGCCGGGGAGATTGTTGAGGTAGCGGACCATGGTCACCGACTTGAGCAGCATCACCGAGGTGAGCAGCCGGATCCCGCTCGCTTCGGCGGCCGGCAGGAAGGGTTCGATGATATTCAGATCGTACGTCGGGCCAAGGGTGACACTGTCGACCCCATGCTCGGCCAGGAGGGGGAAGGAGTCGGCCCGTTGCCGGTTGATATTGACATCATCGGAGAGGTCGAGGGCCACCCCGATGGTAAAATGAGTCGCCCCCTCCAAGGGTTCACCGCCCAGATCGCGACCGTTGTTCAGTGCCGCCGCACACTTCAGCATGGTGAGAAGATCCAGGTCGCCACTGCTCCGGGCCACCGGCTGGTCACCCTCGGCCGGGTCGTGGCCAACCTTCAGGACGATGCTGTCGATGCCGAGAGCGGCGGCGGCGAGGAGATCGGCCTGCAACGATATGCGGTTGCGGTCGCGGCCGCTGAGCACCATCTCCGGCGCCAGCCCATGTCGGCCAAGAAGGGTGACGCAGGGGGCGATTGGTGCCATCCGCATGATGGCATGCTCGCTGTCGGTGACCCGGACGGCATCGACCCGTCCCTGCAGTTGTCCTGTCCGCTGGAGAAAATTGTCCAGACTGACCCCTTTGGGCGGGTCAACCTCGGCGATCAACCGATACGGGCGGGTGGCGGCGGAGTTGCCTTGTTGCGCAGCATCCATGGGGCCTCCGGAGAAGATGTGGACGGGCGGCAGAAAAGCGGCCAGTTGCTACAGCGTCGGTATCATTTTCATTTAACTTGTTCTTCAGTTCGATTTCAAGACAAAAAAATCGTCGCTTACAATCGTGGCGAGGGCACCCGCCAAGCAACGAGGGGCTGGGAGGGGGGCAACGGAGGGTGAGGCGGGAGAACAAGGGCCAGAAGAGCTTCGACGCTCAGGGGAGAGTGCATAGCTGCCGCTCAGAAAAGGCTGCGTAGCTACCGCGCAGGAAACTGGAGGTCGAGGACGAGCCCTCCCAAATCAGGGGAGGGTGTCGACGGCCTCGCAGCTCATTGCCGAAACCGGAATGACCAACTCCAGCCGCTCGCCAAGGGAAAGCGGCTTTTGCCGGTAGTGGCGGGAGTCGAGAAAGACCACCAGCCGCACCCCAACGTCAACCACCAGCCGCACCCGGCTGCCGTGGCTGGCCAGTTCGACCACCTCGCCGACCAACCGGGTCCCGGCCACCGCCTCGGCCTCGACCGGGTTGACCAGTATCCTGGCCGGGTCGAGGTGGAGTCGGCAAACCGCCGCCGCCGGCACCAGAGTGGCCGGCAGGGAGATGAGCAGCTGGCCCCGCAGCCGGCACTCGACCCGCTCGGCGCTGCGCGAGACGACCCCGACCCGAAAACTGTTGTCGCTGACCGTCACCGAGAGGCTGCCCTGCTGGAGCATCAGGCTGTGGTGGGCGAGGCGCTGCCCCTGGGAGAGATAATGGGTGGAGAAGATGATCGAGGTGTTTCGGTCGCGGTTCTGCTCGAGGAGAATCCGCAGGATGATCTCCTGATTTTCGCTGTCGACATTGGCGGTCGGTTCATCACAGAGGAGCACCTCCGGCTGCAGCACCAAGGCGCGGGCCAGTGCCACCCGCTTGTTCTCGCCCCCGGAGAGGCTGCGGGCATCCTGGTCGGCAAAGGCCTCCATCCCCACCTCGGCGAGCACTTCCATCGCCCGGCGCCGACGCTCGGCTTGTGCCACCTGGCGCAGTTTCAGACCATACTCGACATTGCGCCGCACCGTGCCGCTGAACATGATCGGGTACTGGTCGACCAGCACCACCTGCCGGCGCAAGGGGAGCAGTTGCCGCTCCTGCCAAACCACCTCTTCGCCGCAAAACTCCAGCCGGCCTGAGGTGGGACGATCGAGGAAGGCCAGGATCTGCAGCAGGGTTGTCTTGCCGGCACCGTTCGGGCCGATGAGGGTGGAGATCTGGCCGGGCTGAATGGTCAGCTGGTCGATGTTCAGCACCGTGCTGTCACCGTAGCGGCGCAGCAAGTCGGTCATCCTATACAGGGGCATGGTCACTTTGTCCCTGGCAGAAATGGAAGAGGATATTGATCAGGAAGGCGATGGTCATAAGGGCAATACCCAGGGCCACGGCGAGGACAAATTCGCCCTTGTCGTACTCCAGGGCCATGGCAGTGGTCATGGTCCGGGTGAAGCCTTTGGCATTGCCACCCAGCATCATACTGATCCCCACCTCGGCGATCACCCGGCCATAGGCGGCAATCACCGCCGCGAAGATGCCGTAGCGGGCCTCACGGAGGATCACCAAGGCAAGGTCGCCGGGGCCGGCCCCCAGCGTGAGGGCGGTGGGGCGGAAGCGGCGGTCGATGCGGCTGACTGCGGCGATGGTCAGGGTGGTGATCACCGGCACGATGAGGATCACCTGGCCGATCACCATGGCGGTTTGGGTGTAGAGGAGATCGAGGGGGCCGAAAATTCCCCGCCGGGAAATAAGCGAATAGACCACCAGGCCGATCACCACCGTCGGCAAGGCAAGGAGGGTGTTGAGGATGGTGAGGAGCAGGCGCTTGCCGGCAAAATTACGCCCGGCAATGAAGAAGGCGGCCGGTATGGCGAGCAGGGCGGCGATCAGGGTGGCGGCAAAGCTTACCCGCAACGACACCCCGATGATCTCCAGCAGTTCCCGGTCAAGATTCCAGAAGAGAAGGAGGGCAGAACGGAAACTGTCAGCAAAAAAACCCATGTGCCCTCACCTGCTCCTCCTCTTCAGCCACTCTGCACGCCCAACTCACCAGGCCACATATACCCAGCAGCCAATACCCTGAACTGCCCCGGAGCGCCAGTTTTACCGCCGTTTGTGACGAGAAATTACCACAACCAACCAAAACCGACACATGGGCGACCGACCGGTCGCCCCTACGGTGCAATGCATCACCCCAACAGCCGTTGCAAAACCAACCAACCGGTCAAACAAATCCCCACACACCTAACGAACCACGATCGCCGTAGGGGCGACCCGCGGTCGCCCAAATGGTGCATCGAACTGTCAATAAAAAGATTCGTTGACATGCTTACAGGGCATAATCAACTCTTTTTTGCCCTTCTGTCCACCCAAAACATGAACCAAACCGCCCGGAGTCATTCTTATAATACATCGATTTTTATGATGAAAATGAATTTTGACAAAATTTATGTCACAAACACTAAAATTTTGTGACAAAAAAGCACAACCTCCACCCGGTAACGCTCGTTTTTTTCCGGAGAATAGCCGCACGCTGCCGACAGATTCTTGCCGGAACGGTGGTGCAGATGGTAGAGTGGTTGCCTCCATGCGGGGGCAGCCAAAGCGCATGGAGAACAGACGGGAGGCGCAGCAACGTCAAAGAGGGGGGGGGACAGAAAATGGCTGATAGTGGCAAGAACTCGACTGCCTTGCAGTTCAACCGCATGGAACTGGCCGGCTCGCTTGGCGACCTGGGCACCATTCTCCCCCTGGCAATGGGCATGATCATGGTCAATTCGCTCAACCCGGTCGGCCTCTTTGTCGGGGTGGGACTCTACTATATCTGCGCCGGCCTCTATTTCCGGGTCACCAGCCCGGTGGAGCCGATGAAGGTGATCAGTGGCTACGCCATCGCCACCGGCATCTCGGCCAGCCAGATCCAGGCATCCTGCCTCTGGCTCTTTGTCATCCTTCTGTTGATCGGAGCCACCGGCCTGATCAACGTGATCAGCCGCCAGGTGCCAAAGGAGGTGATTCGCGGGGTGCAGCTCTCCACCGGGCTGCTCCTCCTCTCCCAGGGGGTGAAACTGATGCTCGGCACCTCCACCTACCAGTTGCTGCAGGGGAGTGCCGAACCCTTTCTCCGTCTGCAGCAGTTGGGTTTCCTGCCGGTGGGGCTGACCCTTGGCTGCCTGCTCGGCATCACCACCCTCCTTCTTCTCGACAACAAACGACTGCCGGCGGCGGTGGTGGTGGTCGGGGTGGGGATGCTCGTCGGCATCTTTCTGGGCAGCCACCAGGGGTGGCAGGCGGCAGGACTGGCCCCCACTCTCCCCGGCCTTTTCCCCTATCCGCTGCCGGGCTGGCCTGATTACAGTTTTGCCCTGCTGATCCTGGTCCTGCCACAGATCCCGATGACCATCGGCAACGCGGTGATCGCCAATACCGATCTCAGCCGCCAGTACTTCCCGAAAACCGGCGAAAAGGTGACTAACCGGAGTCTTTGCCTGAGCATGGCTCTGGCCAATCTGGGCAGCTTTTTTCTCGGCGGCATGCCGATGTGCCACGGCGCCGGAGGGCTCGCCTCCCGCTACCGGTTCGGGGCCCGCACCGCCGGCTCCAACCTGATCATCGGCGCCATCTTCCTGGTCATCGCCCTCCTCTTCGGCAACCGGATCATGGCGATCATCCACCTGCTGCCGATGGCCGTCCTCGGGGTCCTGCTCCTTTTCGCCGGCACCCAGTTGGCCCTGACCATCCTCGACATGAACAGCCGCAAGGAACTCTTCGTGGTGGTCCTGGTGGTTGGGATCACCCTGGCCGCCAACCTTGCCGCCGGTTTTATCGTTGGCATTCTTGTTGCCGCTCTGCTCCGCTGGAACAAACTGACAGTGTGACCGAACCGTTCGCCCGCGGGGAATTGCGGCGCTATCGGGCATCCGGAAAAAAAAGTTGCTGCCCCTCAAGTTTGTAGTCGGCGATCAACTGCTGGCCCTTGGCAGAGATCAACCACTCGACCCACCGCATTGCCAGGTCGTGGCGGACATGGGGGTGTTTTTCCGGGTTCACCGGGATAATCCCGTAGGGGTTGGCCAGGGCAGTATCACCCTCGGAGACGATTTCCAGATCCACCGGCGGGGTCTTGCCATAGCGGTACTTGATATAGGTTCCCCGGTCGGAAAGGGTGTAGCCCTGCTTCTCTTCGGCAAAGGTGATGGCCTTACCCATCCCCTGGCCGATGGAGAGGTGCCAGGCGGTGGAATCGGCCGGGGTCTCGGCGGCAACCTCCTTTTCCTTGCCGCCAACCACGATCTTCTGGCTCTTTTTCTCCATCGGGAGGCCAGTGGCCCGCCAGATCTCCTGCTCCCTGGTGTGGGTGCCGCTGTCGTCACCACGGGAGACAAAGGGCTGGGCGGCGCCGGCGATCGCCTTGAAGGCGTCGGCGGCAGTGGTGGTGGCCTTCACTCCGGCCGGGTCAGTGGCCGGGCCGATCAACACGAAATCGTTGTACATCACCGGGTACCGTTTGGTCCCGTAGCCTTCGGCGACAAACGCCTCCTCCCGCTTGAGGGCATGAACAAAGATCACGTCAACGTTGCCGTCCTGACCGTCACGGATTGCCGCCCCGGTCCCCTTCGCCACCACCTTGATCTCGATACCGGTCTCCTTGTTGAACTCGGGCAGGAGCAGATTGAGCAAGCCGGAAGACTCGGTGCTGGTGGTGGTGGACATCTTGAGGATTTCAGCAGCGACAGCACTCCCGGCATCACCAAAAATTCCGGGAAGAGCAAGCAGGGCCAGGCTGGAAAAAGCCCCCAGGGCAACAGAACAGATGGTCTTCTTCAACACTTACGACTCCTTTTTGTTGAAATTATCAGGAAAAAGCATCTTGCCGCACAGCGACACATCGTAGCCGGCAAAGCTTGCCGCCAGATCCCGGAAGGCCTGTTCATGGAGCAGACTGATAAAACTCTGGATGGGCGGCTCAAAAAACCGCTCCCGGTCAATCAGCAGATCAAATCGTTCCCAGCGCAGGGGAAGAAAATCAAGACCAAGAAGACCGGCCACTGCTTCGATTGCCGGGGCGGCGTCCGCCCGACCGGCAAAGACCTCAAGACCGGCGTCGAGATGGCGGGAGACCTCCTGCCGGTAGCCGGCAATCTGCGACGAGGTGACCGCCGAGCGGGCAATTTCGTAGTCGAGAAGGAGCCGCGTCCCGGTGCCCAGCGGCCGGTTGATAATGCGCACCCCCTCCCTGGCCAGGTCGGCGACGCCGGTTATCCCCTTCGGGTTGCCAGGCTGGAGAAGCAGCCCCTGACGGCGGCGGCTGAAGTTGACGAAGACCGGCGCCTGGGCCAGTTCCCGCTGAGCGAAGTCGAAGTTGTACTCCTGGTTGTCATCCTGAAGAAGATGACAGACGCCGATATGACAGATTCCCCGGCGCAGACATTTCAGGCCGCCCATGCTGCCGAGGTTGGCAAAAAAGGCGATGGTCTCCGGCTCCCTGGCATGGAAGAGGGTCAGCGTACGCTGGAGCAGCGGGTCGTCGCTGCCGGCGAGGAGGAGGACGCCGTTAGTGGACGGGCCGGCCCAGTCGGGACGGCGGTAGTTGAGGATATGGGTCTCCAGCCACTCTTCAACCAGCCGCTTAGGGAAGAGCCACTTGCCGGTGACCTTGGTGGCCGGCAGCCCCTTGTCGTTGACCAGGGTGTAGACCATCTTGTCGTTGACATGGAGTATCTTGGCCACCTCTCTGGTGGTGAGAAATTTATCATTCTGTAACCTGTCCATCATCCCCTCCGTTGGAAAGAATCTCCCTGCCTATCAGCCACCAGATACCCCATGTGTACGGCTTTGGCCAGAGTCTCGACGAGGAGGACTAAAAAAGCACCAACAATAACCGCCCCTGACAGCAGCTGCCCGGCACGCCATCGACAATCGGCCAGCATTGATGGAGCCTTGTCGAGGGGAAAAGCTGCTGTCCTCCGCCGCCAAACCAGGTATAGTCTTTCGGGTCGGTCGATGCTGCCGGTACCAGCGGACGGCCGACCACTTGCTGGCTTGGTGGCGACATGACAAGGCGGCAAGGGGTTCTCAGACCGGCCAAAGCGTACGATTCAGTGAAGGGGAAAGAAGGCAATGCGGGCAGTGGTCCAACGGGTGAGCCGGGCGGCGGTAGGGGTTGCCAAAGAAGAGGTGGCGGCGATCGGCCGCGGGCTTCTGGTCCTTCTTGGCATCCGCGGCGAAGATGGCCCGGCCGACCTCGACTGGCTGGTGGAGAAGATCGTCAATCTAAGGATTTTTGCCGACCCGGAAGGAAAAATGAACCTCTCCCTGGAGGAGATCGCCGGCGAGATGCTTATCGTCTCGCAGTTCACCCTCTATGGCGACTGCCGCAAGGGGCGCCGGCCGGGCTTTGCCGCGGCGGCACCGCCGGCGGTTGCCGAGCCCCTGTACGAACAGTTCGTCCAGGCAGTGCGCAGTCGTGGTATCCGCACGGCAACCGGTATCTTTGCCGCCGAAATGGCAGTGGAGCTGGTCAATGACGGCCCGGTCACCCTGCTCCTCGACAGTGAAAAGATTCTCTAAAAAAAACACCCAAAGAAGGATATTCCATGGATCTGCAGCCCGGTTCGACCCTTGCCGATTTTCACCTGACCACCCGCCGGTTCATCCCGGAGATCGACGCCGAGGTCTTCCTCTTCAGCCACCAGCGGCTGCACTGCCCGCTGCTGGCCATCAAGAACGCTGACCCCAACAAGACCTTCGCGGTGGCCTTCCACACCATTCCCGAGGACTCCACCGGGGTGGCCCACATCCTCGAGCACTCGGTACTGATGGGGTCGAAAAAGTACCCGGTCAAGGATGTCTTCGGCGAGATCCACAAGGGAGGGCTAACCACCTTTCTCAACGCCATGACCGGCAGTGACATCACCTATTACCCCTTTGCCACCCGCAACCTGAAAGAGTACTTCAACATCATGGATGTCTACTGTGATGTGGTCTTCAACCCCCTGCTCGCCCCCTCCACCTTCGAACAGGAAGGGTGGCACTACCACCTCGAGGACCCCAATGCCCCTCTGCAGTTTCAGGGCGTGGTCTACAACGAAATGAAGGGCGCCTTCTCCGACCCGATCCGCCACCTCTTCCACCATATCTTCGCCGGTCTGATGCCCGGCTCCACCTACGCCCACGAATCAGGCGGCGACCCGCACCACATTCCCGACCTCGACTACCAGGCCTTTTGTGACTTCCACCGCCGCCACTACCAGCCGAGCAACTGCTTCTTTTTCCTCTACGGCGATGCCCCCCTGGCCGAGGAGTTGGAGTTTCTCAACAGCCGCTTTCTTGCCCCCTTCCCGGAGGCTGGCCGGCGGGCGGAAATTGCTGAAGGGGTGACTCCGACCGCCCCGGTGCGGATCAGCGACAGCTACGCGGTGGACTCCGCCGATACCAGGGCAAAGACCTTCCTCGCCGTCGGCACCGACATCGCCACGGTGACCAGGCGGGAGGAGAACACCGCCTTCCAGATCATCGCCAACATCCTCTACAACTCCGACGGCTCACCGCTGAAAAATGCCATCGTCTCCAGCGGCCTGGGCAAGGATTTCGGCGGCCTCTACCTGGCCAACTCCTCCTATCGGACCCTGATGGTCACCTACCTGGTGGGCAGTGAGGCCGAACATTGCGATGCCTTCCTCAACCTCTACCGCGATACCCTGCGGCAAATGGTGACCGCCGGGCTGGACCGGGAGCTGGTGCTTGCCGAGTTGAACAAGTTCGAGTTTTCCCTGCGCGAGGAGGCAAGCAAGGCCCAGCGCGGTCTCGATCTTCTCGGCAAGGCGATGACCGGTCTGAAATACGGCACCGACCCTCTGGCCTCTCTCGAGCAGGAGGAACTGCTCGCCGGCATCCGTCGCAAGGCCCTGGAGGAAGGCTATTTTGAGGCCCTTATCGGCCAATACCTGCTCGACAACCCGGCCACGGTCACCGTCACCCTGGCCCCGGACCCGAACAAACAGCAGCTGGCCCACCAGGCTGAAGAGACCCGCCTGGCCGGGCACCTGGCCTCCCTTGATGAATACCGGCGTCAGGAACTGGCCGAGCGGACCAGGGCCCTGCAGGCCGAACAGCTGCAGGCCAACGGCGCCGACACCCTGGCCCTCCTCCCCCGCCTGGGGCTCGCCGACCTGGCGGCGAAAATCGAGGTGCACAGTGTCACCCCCACCACCATGTTCGGCCGGGAGGTGCTGGTCAGCGAGCAGGCCACCAACCGGATCACCTACCTGGATGTCGGCTTTGACCTCCGTTGTCTGCCGCCGACGCTGCTCCCCTGGCTCGACCTCTTCGGGACCATCGTCACCGAGATCGGCACCAGACGGCTCGGCTATGTCCAGTTTGCCAAGGAGATCGCCACCTGCACCGGTGCCTTCAGCCATAGCCTGACCACCTACAGCCGACGGCAGCAGCCGGATGAGACCCGGCCGGTCTTCTGGCTGCACCTCCGCTGCCTGCCGCAGTACCTGGAGCAGGCCCTCGACCTCCTTGCCGAGGTGTTCCACTCAGTCTCTTTTGCCGACCGGGCGCGGATCGCCGAGATCGTCGGCCGCGAATACACCTGGGCCGAGCACTCGGTGCAGAGCGAGGGGTACAGCCTGCCGGCGACCCGGGTCTTTGCCCATCTGAGCAATGCCGGCCGCTACAGCGAACTCTTTTCCGGGGTAAGCGCCTATCTGCCGCTCAAGGAACTGGCCCTTGACTACCCGGCCGGTGAAGAGCGCTTCCTGGCCACCCTCGACCAGGTTGCCAAACTGCTGTTCAACCGGGAAAACCTGATCCTGGCGGTGACCGGCGAAGCGGCGGAACTGGCCCGTTTCCATGAACTTGGTGGCTGCATCAGCGACGCTCTGGCCTCCACCCCGGTGCCGCACCAGCCGCTAGCGGAGTTGCACTTCCCCAGCCACGAGGCCTTCATCACCGCCGCCGAGGTGGTCTTTGCGGTCGAGGGGGGCAAGCTGCTGAACAACGGCCAGGGGTACAATGGCCACTTCGAGGTACTGAAGACCTACCTCTCCCGGGACTACCTCTGGAACACGGTGCGCCAGATGGGCGGGGCCTACGGCTGCTTCATCCAGTTCGGTCAGCTGAGCGGCAACCTCGCCTTTGTCAGCTACCGCGACCCACAGGTGAAGAAGACCTACGAGGCCTATGCCAGGGTACCGGAGATTGTCGCCGGCCTCGATCTACCGCCTCAGGTGATGGAACAGCTGGTGATCGGCACCTACGGCGCCTTCGATCCCCTGCAAAGTGCCGCCGCCCGGGGGGCCACCGCCCGTAACGACTACCTGAACGGCATCGATGCCCCCTTCAAGGAGCAGCGGCTGCGGGAAATCACCGCCACCACCGCCGCCGACCTGCGCAGCTTCGCGCCGGCCTTTGCGGCGATGGCGGCCGCCAGTTACCGGAAAATCATCGGTAACCG
>JAABSV010000040.1 GCA_011390165.1 Desulfobulbaceae bacterium | reverse complement strand
GCCGCCCGGAAGAAAGTGCCGTTTCATGCTGAAATGGTTGCTGTCGCTCATGGCTGTCGTCGGTGCGGCCTCGCCGCGGCACGGAGTGTTTCGTACCCGTTCACCGACACCACATTTTCGCAAGGTCAGGCCACCTCGAGAGAGCAAATTCTCGCTCGGCTGCCGCCTGTCTGCACGAACCTGAAGCACTGGTTGATCGGGAACAAATCCGGGTTCTGCAGCCTTTTGCAGCATACCGGCGAATGATTTCCACTTTTCCACCCCCGGGAAAGGTTCGGGCTGCTTTCCGCCAGAAAGGGGAGCGCCAACGGTCTGCCCCACCGGACTCAGGCCAGTGCCTCGGCCAGGAGTTCAAGGATATGCACCGCCCGTACCTTCAGACCGGCATGGTTGATGGTATCCTGAAGCTGGATGATGCAGCCGGGGCAGGCGGTGGCCAGCAGTTCGGCACCGCTCTCCCGCAGACCGCGCACCTTGCGGGCACCAATCGCCTGGCTCTCCCGGTAATGGTGTACGGAAAAGGTCCCGCCCAGCCCACAGCAGCCGGAGGCGTTCTCCATCTCCACATAGTCGACGTTGGGCAGGGCCCGGAGGAGGTCGCGGGGCTGACGGGTGATCCCTTGCGTCTTCAGGTGACAGGGGTCGTGGTAGCTGACCCGATGCCGCTTCGGCCCCGGCCATTTGGCCATCCCGGCCAGTTCGGCGAAGAGCCCCTGTTCCTGCAAGAAAACGCTGAAGTCGACCACCTTGTCGGTAAACCGGCTGTAGTCGGCATGCATGGTTCGGTAGTATTCGCCGATTCCGCCATTGCAGGAGCCACAGGCGGTGATGATCCGCTCCACCGGCTGGTCGGCAAAGGCGGCGACGTTGGCCGCCGACAGCTCGCTCACCAGCTTGCCGGCCCCCGAGGAGAGGGCCGGAATCCCGCAGCAGCGCTGGGACCGGGGGAGATAGACGGAGAAACCCAGCCGCTGGAGGATGGCCACCATCGCCTCGCCGATCTGTGGGTAAATATGGGTGATGGCACAGCCGGCAAAAAAGCCGATCAGCGGCTTGTCGGCATCTCCCGGCAGCAGCTCCGGCAGCCGGTCGAAGAGATTTTTCCGGGGCAGTTCCGGCAGAGTACGCCCCGGCATGATCGGGGTGGGGAAGCGCAGGCGCAGCCCACTGCTCTCCGGCACCCTCTTCAGAATCAGGGGAGAGAGCAGTGCCCCCCCCTTGACCAGGCCGGTCATCAGGGCCGGCGAGCCAAGCACGGTGGACACCCCCCTGCCAAGCAGCGACAGCCCCCGCTTTTCGGTGTACTGCCGGCGGATTGCCCCGACGATCTCGTTGGTCGGCACCTTGTTGGGGCACTTATCGACGCAGGAGCCACACATCAGACACATGGTGATGTCCTCCTGCAACCCCTCCTCCTCGAGACCGACCTCTCCATCCAGGATGGCGGCGGCCAGGGCGATCTTGCCCCGGGCCACCGCCCCTTCCCGCCGATTTACCTGGTAGGTGGGACAGTGGGCCTGACACACCCCGCACTTGACGCAGGCCCGGATCACCTCGGCAAACTCATCCAGGGTCTTGTTGCCGCTCATGCCGGCAGCCCCGCCGGACCGGCCGGCGAGATGGGCTGGTCGCCGCGAAAAATCTTGCCGGGGTTGAGGATGTTGTTGGGGTCGAGTGCGGCCTTGATCGTCCGCATGTAGGTGATGGTGGCCGGGTCCAACTCCAGATCAAGATACTTCGCCTTGGCGGTGCCTATCCCGTGTTCGCCGGAGATCGAGCCGCGCAGCGCCACCGCCGCCTGGAATATCTCCTCCATCACCTTGTCCACCGTTTCGGCCATCCCCGGCTGACGGATGTCGACCATCACGTTGACATGGATATTGCCGTCGCCGGCATGGCCGAAGTTGACAATCGGTACCTGGTAGCGGGCGGCGATTTTCTCCAGGGCGCGGATCATCTCCGGCACCTTGGAACGGGGGACGACGATATCCTCGTTGAACTTGTCGGGGTTGACCTTGCGCAAACTGGGGCTGACGATCCGCCTGACCTGCCAGATCTCTTCCGACTCGGCATCGGTGGCGGCAATGCGGGTATCGAGGATGCCGAACGGCTCGATCACCGCGAGAATCTCCCGGACCTGGCGGTCGAGGACCTCGGCATCGCCGTCCACCTCGATGATCAGAATCGCCCGGCAATTGCCGGCGATGGCCACCCGGCTCACCCCACGAATACAGTCGATGGTCGCCGCGTCGAGAAATTCCAGGGTGGTCGGGATGATTTTTGCCCCGATGATCGCCGAAACCGCCTGCGCCGCCCCGTCGATGGTGGCGAACTGGACCAGCATGGTCTTTTTCGCCGCCGGCTTCGGCAAAAGTTTCAGGATGATCCGGGTGATGATGCCCAGGGTCCCCTCCGAGCCGACAAAGAGGCGGGTGAGATCGTAGCCCACCACATTCTTCAGGGTCCGGCCGCCGGTACGGATAACCTCGCCGCTGGGGGTGACCACCTCGAGACCGAGAACGTAATCCTTGGTCACCCCGTACTTGACGCAGCGCGGCCCGCCGGCACCCTCGGCGACGTTGCCCCCTAAGGTGCTGAACTCCTTGGAGGCGGGGTCGGGGGGATAGAAGAGGCCGAGACGCTCGACTTCCCGTTGCAGATCGGCGGTGACCACCCCGGGCTCGACCTCGGCGATCAGATTGTCGCTGTCGATCTCAATGATCTTATCCATGCGGGTGAGAACCAGGACAATGCCACCCTTGATCGGCAGGCTGCCACCGGTAAAGCCGCTGCCGGCGCCGCGGGGCAGAATGGGCAGGCGGTGGCGGTTGGCCAGCTGCACCACGGCAGACACCTCGGCGGTACTGTGGGCGTAGACCACCACTTGGGGCAAAAAGCGCTGCTGGGTGGCATCGTAGGAATGGGTTATCCGGTCGCTGGTCGCGGTGGAGACGTTCTCCGCCCCGACGATGGCCGCCAGTTCCGCCAGTACTTTCTTCTCCATGGCCTTTCCCCTCTGCTGCCTCTCTCCGCCTCTACCTGGTCGATCAGCTACCCGGTCGTCCAACTCCCTGACATCCCATCTTGCCAGCCCTGTCCGCCAGGGTCTGCCTTCTCTCTGCCGGTAGAGCATACTCAGTCCCCATCCACCCCCCCTGGTTCGGCAAGACCGGCAACAGGCAGGCATCAGGCAAACATCAGGCGGGCCAGGCGGGCGGAAGTGAGACAATAACACCGCTTACAAAAAAGAAAAGCGCCGATTCCCTGCCGCCTATTTTTCCGCGCCACCAGCAATACCAACCGGTGCAGCTGGCTGGGGCGGCACCGCTTCGAGCAAACCCCCCTGTTCTTCGCTCCCAGTGCCGGCAACCGGTCCAGCACCAGGATCGGCCTGGCCGCTTGCGGCCAGCAGCCCCTGCCGGTTCAGCTTCTGCAACCCCTCCACCGGCAGACGGTGCACCTGATAGATAAGATCCCGGTCACTGAGCTGCAGGGCAAAGGCCTCCTCTTCCGGCAGGCGGACAAAGCGGTATTCCCGACGGCGGCCATCAGCGAACACCAGGGTGTAGTGGAGGTCGGCGGGGGCGGCAAAGAGCGGTGCCGCCATGGCCGGATCAAGGACCTTCTGGGGTGTGAGTCCACCTATCCGCAGAAGCAGATCGGCAACGGCCTCGTCATTTTGCCGCTCCTCGCCGGCAAGGCCCGCCAGGTGCCATTTCTCCTCTTGCCGACGGAGACTAAAGTCGGCGGCAACCACCGCCACCAACTCCTCTTCGGCCAGTTTCAGCTGCTCCTTGTCCAGCCACTGCTCCATGGCGGTCTCCAGATCAAAGGTGGTGAGCGCCACGGTAACGATCTCCGCCTCAGCCGCCAGCCGGGCATGGGCCTGGCGAAAGCCCGGCGAGGTCCCGACGTAGAGATTGGCCAGCTCATTTTCGCCGGCAGAAAGAAGCAGATGGCGCCGGAAATCATCGGTGGCAACCTTGAAGCGACCGGCCGCCTCGGCGGTGGCGGCAACCGCCTGCCCCCCGGCAAGGGCCGCCAGTTTATCAAGAAGCGCACGCACCTGGGCGGTGTCGGCCGGGGCGTCAAAATGGTTGGGCATGCGCCAGCCGGCCGGACCCCGGGTCAGGACCAGCCGCCCCCCCTGGTCGTCGCTGATCTCCACACGGTCCACCGCCTCGGCCGGAAACTGCAGGAGTGGTTCGCCGGGGCGGTACTCCCCTTCCCCCCGGTTGCCGAAAAAGGTGTTCGCCAGCAGAGCCAGCTGCACAAGCAGCAGGACGGCCGCAACAACAATAACCCGCTGTATCATTGTTCCCTCCCCATCGACTGAGTATTCGCTTTCGCCAGCGGACGGCTGGCAAGAAGAGCCGGGAAACGCCTCTGCACGCCCCGGCCGGCGGAACGGCGAAGCAGCCAGAGAAGGAGCAGACCGGCAAAGGCGAGGAAATAGTTGGCGTACTCCCAGAAGAGCTGGCTTTCCCTGCTCATCGGCAGCAGGGTTCGGGAGAAATGGGCCCGGCCGCGAATCTCCAAAAGGGCCCGATCCTCCAAGGCCCAGTCGACGGTATTGGCAACCAGCTGCAGCGGGCCGAGATAGCTGCTGCGCAGCACCGCCGAACCGATGCCGATCACGGTATCGTTAAGAAAGCTGTTGGAGGCAAAGACAATCAACCGGGCCGATTCCGGTGAATGGTCGATCTGGCGACTGAAGCGTAACCCGGCCTCCTCCTCGACCGCCTCCCTGCCATCCTGGCCGGCACTCTCCGCCCCGGCTGGGCCGTCGGCGCCGGTCGTCTCCGCCCCGGCCAAAAGCGGCGAGGCCTTGTCGGCAAAGTAGGAGCGGAAGCGCCCCTCCACGGCCACCCCGATAAGCCGCCTGCCCTGCTCCTCCCCTATGGCAAAGCCCAGCTGCGGGTAGCGGCGAAAATCAGGCTGGATCATGGTATCCGCCGAAAGCCAGCTCTCCGCCGAGCTGTAGAGCAGCGGCAGCACCTTCCGCCCCTCCTGGACCGACTCGTCAACGGCCAGGGGCGAGGCCCAGTTCATGGTCAGCTGCTGCAGGCCGGTGAGAAGACCACTGTCCGGGACCATCCCGTCCGGACGGATATCGATGAAATAGGGATAATTGACCAACCGGGTCTCCTGGACGGTAAAGCCCCCCACCTGTCGCTCCATGGGCACCGGAAAGGCGCTGTTCTGCGGGTCGAGAACCATCTCTTCCCCCAGGCCAATGCCATGAAAGCGCAACCACTCCTCCAGCCCCGAACGTTGCCGGTTCACCACCACCGCCTGCTCCAGTCCGATCTGGAAGGGGGAGGTGGCGAGCACCACTGTGCCTCCCTGCATGAGAAACTGGTCGACGGCGAAAAGCTGCCGCTCGGTCAGCTCTTCCGGCGCCGCCAGGAGCAGGATATCGGTCTCGGCCGGTACCCGGCCACTCTCCAGATCGGTATTGAGCAGATTGTGTTCCTGAGCCAATTCCTCACGAAGGATATGGAACTGCGGACCGCGGCCGGGCATGCCGATCTGGGGCATGGGCGGGGTAGCCGGTGGGGTGTGCAGGGCCACCGTCCTGGTAACCCCGGCGGCAAAACGCTGCAGACCGGCGTTCAGATCCCGCTCCAGCCCCTCCCGGGTGAGATCCTCGGGCAGGGGGATCTCGACCGTCTGCCCGCCACCGCTCAGGGTCATGGAAAACCAGAAGCTGCGCTGAGCAAAGAGGCCGACAACCAGAGGACGAAAACCGTAGTCGTTGCCGATCTGTTCGGCCAGGGTGCCCCCATCCGCCTCGGGGTCGACGATCCGGCTGGTGAACAGCCCATTGCTTTTGTCGGCCATCTCCGCCAGCAGCTGTTCAAGCTCTGTCCGCAGCGCCACCAGCTCCTCCGGCAGGGCCGCCACCGGCGACAGGTAGCCGGTAAACTCCACCGGCCGGCCGATGGCGGCAAAGATATCGCCGCCCCCCTGGTACCTGGCGAGCACCTTCTTGATCGCCCGGGTAATGTCGTATTCCGGGTTGCGCAGCTCCACCTCCAGTTCCGTCTCGCTCCCCGCCTTCACCTCGATCAACTCGCGGAAGCCAAGGGTTTCGAACTGGTCGCCGTACTGGATGAGCAGATCGAAATAGGAGTTGGTGACCGCCGCCTGATACTTGCTGGCGGTCTGAAAGGGGACCGGCTTGATGCCGTATCGCTGCCCCGCCTCCTGTTCCAGTTCCGGGTGTTCAAGGGGATCGACAAATTCCACCCGCACTTGGCCCGCACCGGCGGCCTGGTATTCCCTGGCCAGATCACGCAACCTGGGCACCAGCGGAGCGAGCAAGGGATGGGTCTGTGGGGAAAAGTAGCCCCGGATCAGCAGGGGTTCTCGCAACTGGGCCAGCTGCGCCCTGGTTGCCGACGATATCGAATAGATCCGCCCCTGGGTCAGATCAAGGCGGAGAAAATCCACCGCCCCGAGCCAGATGTTGGCCACCACCAGGTTGGCAAGCAGCAGGCCGACGGCCAGACGCCAGCGGCGGTGCCGTGCGTTGCCGGGGTTGCCGGCCCAGCGGATCTTCTCCAGGCTGTAGACGTTGAGGCTGAGAAAGACCCCCATGATCGTCAGGTAATAAAAGAAGTCGCGCAGGTCGATCACCCCGCGGGTAATCGACTCGAAGCGGGAACCGCTGCCGAAGAGCTGGAGGATTTCGCCACCGCGGTTGCCGAAAAAGGCGGTGAATAGCTCCGAACCAAGCAGATAGAAGAGGGAGCAGAGCAGGGTGGTAACAATCAGGCTGACGATCTGGTTGTCCGATTTGCCGGAGACAAAGAGGCCAATGGCGATGTAGGCGGCGGCCAGAAAGAGGCTGGCCAGATAGCCGCCGGCCACCGGCCCCCAGTCAAGGGGCCCCAGCATGCTCACCGTTACCGGCAACGGCAGGGTGAGCAGCAGGCCGGTGGCAACCAGGGCCAGGCAGGCGATGAACTTGCCGAGCACCAAGGCTGCCGGGGGTACCGGGCTGGTGAGGAGAAATTCGAGGGTGCCGGCACGCCGTTCCTCGGCCCACTGGCGCATGGTCACCGCGGCGGTAAGGAAGATGAGCAGAACCGGCATCCAGTTGAACAGAGGGCGGATTTCAGCGAGATTGGCGGCGAAAAAGGTCTCCACCCAGAAGAAGATGAAGAGGTTGGCGGCCAGAAAGACGCCGAGAAAGATATAGGCGATGGGGGAACTGAAAAAGGAATCGAACTCCTTGCCGGCAATACGCAGAACGGTGCTCATTGGCGCACCTCCTCTTGCGGGGCGATGATTTCGGCAAAAACCGTTTCCAGGCTGCGGCCGGCAAAATGCATCCCGTACAGCCGCCAGCCGCGCTGGTGCAGGGCCTCGGCGATTTCCGCAGCCCGCTGGTAGCGGTCGTTTGCCGACAATTCCAGGCCATACCCCTGGCCGGGAAGGGCGACCGGGGTCTCCACCGGAAAGACCTGCGCGACACCCGGCAGAGCCTGGAGAAAGGCGGCGGCATCTTCGCCGCCGGGATCAATCTGCAGCTGCAGACGGCTGTCGGTACGGAGGGCGTCGAGCCGGCTGTCGAGGGCCTTTTGTCCCCCTTTTAAAATCACCACCCGATCACAGATCGCTTGCACCTCCTGGAGGATATGGGTGGAAATAATCACCGTGGTATCTGCGGCCAGGTCGGTAATCAACCGGCGCATCTGGCGAATCTGGGTGGGGTCGAGGCCGTTGGTCGGTTCGTCGAGGACCAGGATGCGGGGGTGGTGGAGTATCGCCTGGGCCACCCCGGTGCGCTGGCGGTAACCGCGCGAGAGCGTGGCAATGGGCTGACTGGCCTTGTCGGCCAGATCGGTCCGCTCGATCGCCTCGGCAACCAGCGGCGTCCGCTCCCGGCTGGAGAGACCGCGCAGAGCGGCACAGTAATCGAGGTAGTCAAGCACCGTCATCTCCGGATAGAGGGGGCAGTTTTCCGGCAGATAGCCGATACTGCGCTGGATCCGGCGGCGGTTCTCGGCGATCTCGCGACCATCGATGGTGATGGTCCCGGCGGTCGGCTCGAGATACCCGGTCAGCATCTTCAGAATGGTCGTCTTGCCGGCGCCGTTATGGCCGAGCAGGCCGACCACCTCACCCGGCGAGACGAGCAGCGAAACCCGATCCACGGCAGTGAAGCTGCCGTAACGGCGGGTGATGTTGTCAACTACGATCATGATGCACCCCATTATTCAACTCCGCCCAAAAGAGCCCCGGGCGTTTCGTTGTTGTCAGAGCCAAGCTGGTGACAACCTCGGTAAAAATTTGCCGGCAAAAAAAGTAAAAATACCCTTTTACCGTGTCAAGAGAAAAGGCGCCCCATCTGCCGTTGCGGCTGCCCCCATCAGTTGCCGCCGCAGTGCCGGGGAAGGGCGGCGGGGCTGGCTGGCCGCACCAACTGAAGGGGAAAAAACAACCCGGCAGAACGACTGGCCATCCTGGCGGCAGGCCCATTCATGCCGGCTGGGTTAGAAGAGCAGGCGGTGGCGGAGTTGTTTGGGCAGATGGGCACAGATCGAGGCCAGCAGGAAGGCGGCGAACACTGCCGGGACAGCCGGGAGAATACCGTGCATGGCCGCGCCCAGCAGCAGCAGCTTGGCGATGGTTGCCAAGCCGGCAAGCTCCCGATACAACTGACGGTGGCGGAGCCATTCGGTGACGGTGAGGGCAAAACCGCTGGCAAAGGCGGCAACAATCCAGGGAGAAAGCGGGTCGACCAGACCCCTGAAAGCGAAGGAGGCGAGAAAGAGGGCCGCCCCGACCTGGTGGACGGCACGGATCAACACCGACATATGAAGGACCCAGTAGGGGCGGTAGCCGATCCGGCCCATCCTGGTCCCTTCGCAGGCCTGCGTATCCTTTGCCATCACCAGCCTCCACAACGCACCACTTCGCCGCCAGTCCCGGGGCGCCAGCCCAATCCAGGCAAGCCAGCAAGCCAGCAAGCCAGCAAGCCAGCAAGCCAGCAAGCCAGCAAGCCAAGACAATATCGCCTGGGAGCTTTTTTGGGAACAGAAAGTTTTCCGCAATCCTCTTCGCTTTCCTCCTCCTCTTTCCCTTCTCTTTTCTGTGTACAGTTGCACGGCACCGGCCAGTTACGCCACAACCCGACAATCGGCCAGCTTCAGGTTACCAATTTTTAGATACCCGCCAGCATGCTTGTTACGTTTAAATACACAAAAATACACTCCCGCCGACCAAAACGATACATAAAGATACTTAATCCACAACAAGCACCCCAACCGCCTGTATTTACCAGTAGTTATTTTTTTCGCAATCGGGCATAATAGCTGCTTGAGCGCACAGCATGCCATGGCCACAGCGCCGCTGCCAACAGAGAGGGCACAGGCCGGGCAGGAGATTTTTTCACCTCGAAACAACGGGAGAAACCGAAATGGAAGAACAACTCCACGCACGAGTCCTGCTGGTTGACGACGAAGAGGATTTCATCAATACCCTGGCCAGCCGTCTGGAGGTCCGCGGACTCAAGGTTACCAGCGCCACCCGCGGGGTGGAGGCGGTGGAACTGGTCGCTAACCAGAGATTCGATATCGTTGTCCTCGACCTGGCCATGCCGGGGATTGATGGCCTGGAGACCCTGAAACGGATCAAGGAACAGGATCCGGACGCCGAAATCATCATGCTCAGTGGCCATGGCAACCTCCATTCCGGGGTAGAGGCAATCAAACTCGGTGCCGAAGACTTCCTGGAGAAACCGGTGGACATCCGGGAACTGTTGGGAAAAATCGAAGAGGCGAAAGAACGGCGGATTCTGGTACTGCAGAAACGGGCCAAAGAAGAAGTCGACGGCATCCTCCGCAGTAAGTCCTGGTAGGGAAGTGCTGGACTGGGAAAACAAAAAAATACCAACGCTGCGGCAGTGGCGGCAGCGAAGACAGATATTTTTCTTCTACCCGATACGCAAAGGAGGATGAGGTGTGAGCACTTCCCAGGCAGGCCCGCCCAGGGTCGATTTGAAAAGGCTGTTCTTTCTTTTTCTCGGCGTGGTTCTCTTCGCTGTGGTCTACTACTCTCCACCCTGGCCCGACGCGGTTGACCCCATGGGGAAGGTATTCAACCTTTCCTTCGAGGGGAAGGCGGCACTGGCCCTTTTCCTTCTCGCCGGCACCTGGTGGGTCTTCGAGGTTCTCCCCATCGGGGTCACCGGCCTGACCATCGGGGTGGTCCAGGCGCTCTTCTTCATCCGCCCGGCCGCCACCGCCTTTAAGGATTTCATGGACCCCTCGGTGCTCTTCATCTTCGGCTCGCTGATGATCGGTGCCGTCTTCACCAAGGTGGGAATCACCAAGCGTCTGGCCTATAAGATGCTGATGATCGTCGGCGAGCGCACCTCGATGATCTACCTCGGCTGCTTCGTGGTCACCGCCCTGCTCACCCACGTGATGGCCCACACCGCCGTCGCCGCCACCATGTACCCGCTGCTCCTCTCCATCTACGCCCTGTACAGCGACGACGAGCGGCCGACCAAGTTCGGCAAGGGGCTGTTCATCGGCATGGCCTTCGTCGCCGGTGCCGGATCGATCATCACCCTCCTCGGCGCCGCCCGGGGCATCGTCGCCCTCGGATTCTATCAGGAGATCACCGGCAAGGCGATCTCCTTCTTTGAACTTACCTACTATATGTTCCCCATCGGCTGGCTGATGGTCTTTGTCCTATGGGCTCTGATCATGCTGCTCTGCAAACCTGAGCAGGCCACTATCCCCGGTTTGCGGGAGAGAGCAAAGAGACTGAGTGCGGAAATGGGTCCCTGGAAACGGGAGGAGATCCTCGCCTCGGCAATCATCTTCGGCGTCATCCTCTTTTTGTCCCTGCAGTCGTTCATCCCCGCCCTGAAAGAATTCAACAAGGCGGCGGTGCTGCTGGTCTCGACCATCCTCTTTTTCGTCCTGAAGATCCTCGACATCCGCGATCTTGAAGATGTCCCCTGGAACATCATCCTTCTCTTCGCCGGGGCGATGAGCATGGGCTTCTGCCTCTGGCAGACCGGCGCGGCGGAATGGCTGGCGATCAATTGGCTCGGCTTCTTCAAGGAGGCCCACTGGTTCGTCTTTGTCATGGCCATCGCCTTTTTCGTCATGGTGATGACCAACTTCATCATGAACGTGGCGGCGATTGCCATCTCGGTGCCGGTGGCCCTGGTGGTCGCCCCCTACCTGAATGTGGCCCCGGAGGTCATCGTCTTTGCCGCCCTGGTCACCGCCGGCATGCCCTTCCTCCTTCTGGTGGGTGCGGCACCCAACGCCATCGCCTACAACTCGAAACAGTTTACCAGCGGCGAGTTTTTTGCCTACGGCATCCCGGCCAGCATTCTGCTGATGGCCTTGGTTGCCCTCGCCGTGCTGCTGGTCTGGCCGATGCTCGGCATGCCGATACTCCTCCAGTAACCATCCTCCGTCCGCTCTCCTCTGCCACAAAGGAGAGCGGACGGACTTGAAGGCCACGCGGCCAAAGGATAGTCGGCCGGTCGCCAATTGACTGCGAAGGAAAGCATGGCTAGCCGGTAATTCTTGACACCGGTTCCGAACAAATGATACTTAGGTGGTTCTACTTCACGACAGGCTCATCCAGTCCACCACAAAGTCAGAGTTATTGAGGTTGTGATGCTCTACGTCCTGGCACTGTCTACGATGCTTTCCGCCTTCTGGCTGGTCAATTCCGGCCACTACACCCCCCTTATCCTCTCGTTCATGGTGGTGTCGGTGATTTTCGTCGCCTATCTCTGCCACCGGATGGATGTGGTCGACGGCGAGAGCCAGCCCCTCAACCTCACCTTCTCGATACCCGGCTACTGGCTCTGGCTGATCAAGGAGGTGGTTGTCGCCAACATCGATGTGGCCCGCCGGGTCTGGCTGGGGCCAAAGTCGATCAGCCCGATGGTAATCAACATCAAGGCGAGCCAGAAGACCGATCTGGGGATGGTGATCTACGCCAATTCGATCACCCTCACCCCCGGCACGGTCACCCTCGATCTGCAGGGAAATCGCCTGAAGGTGCATGCCCTGACCAAGGAAGCGGCGGCTGGGCTCATCACCGGCGAAATGGATCGCCGGGTCAGCCGAGTGGAGGGATGATGTTTACAATTACCGCACTTGTCATTCTCGTTGTCATGGCCCTTGCCCTGGTCAGGGCATTCAAAGGCCCGACCCTCTACGACCGGATTCTCGCGGTCAACAACTTCGGCACCAAGACCGTCCTGCTGGTGGCGGTGATGGGTTTCCTCTATGGCCGGCCGGAATTTCTGGATATCGCCATAGTCTATGTTTTGATAAACTTCATAAGTGTCATCGGTATCTTGAGATTTTTCGAATACGCCGGCAAAAAGAATGCGGAAGAGGAGGCGTGATGGAAATCCTGTTCGATATTGTCAGTTGGATCTGTCTCGTGGCCGGTAGTTTCTTCTGCCTGACCGGCGGGATTGGCCTGCTTCGGTTCCCGGAGTTTTTTTCCAGAATCCACGCTGCCAGCATCACCGACACCCTCGGTGCCGGGCTGATCATGATCGGTTTGATGTTTCAGGCCGGCTGGGGGCTAGTGCTTGCCAAGTTGATCCTGATCCTGCTCTTCTCCCTCATCGCCGGGACCACCGCCAGCCACGCCATGGCCAAGGCCGCCCTGAAGAGCGGCCTGCAGCCACAGGTGGTCGGCACGATGGATTCCGAAACAGGAGGTGCGCCATCGAAATCGTAATCAACATCGTCCTGCTGGGTTTTCTGGTCGCCACCGCCCTGGCCATTGTCTGCCTCAACGACCTCTTTGCCGTGGTGATGTTGGGGGGGATATACAGCCTGCTCTCCGCCAGCTTCTTCATCGATCTGGACGCGGTGGATGTCGCCTTCACCGAGGCCTCGGTGGGGGCGGGTATCTCCACTCTGCTGATGCTCGCCTCGCTGAAACTGGTCAACCGTTACGAGAGAAAGACTCGCTACAAGCCACTGCTCGCCCTGGGGGTGATTACCATCACCGGAGCCCTGCTGATCTACGGCACCCTCGACATGCCTCATTTCGGCGATCCCAACGCCCCGGCACAGCAGCATGTCGTCCCCCGCTATCTCAACGAATCGATGGCTGAAATCGGGGTGCCAAACGTCGTCACCTCGGTTCTTGCCAGCTACCGTGGCTACGACACCCTCGGCGAAACTCTGGTGATCTTCACCGCCGGCCTTGGGGTGATGTCCCTGCTGCTGGTCTCCAGCCGTACCAAAAAGGAATCGAAAAATCTGGTGCCGGCCGACATGCGCCAGCAGATCATCCTCCGGGTAGTGGCCAAGATGATGATTCCGCTCATCCTGATCTTTGCCCTCTATGTCCAGTTTCACGGCGATTATGGGCCGGGGGGTGGATTCCAGGCCGGGGTGATTTTTGCCGCCGGGGTGATCCTCTACACCATGCTGTTCGGCCTGGGGGTGAGCCAAAGGGCCTTCCACCCGGAGGTAATCATCCTGCTGACCGCCTTCGGGGTATTGATGTATGCCGGGGTGGGAGTGGCCTGCATGCTGCTTGGCGGTAACTTTCTCGATTACAACGTCCTGAGACACGACCCGATCCATGGCCAGCACCTGGGGATTTTGCTGGTCGAATTAGGGGTTGGAATCACCGTGGCGGCAGTGATGATCACCATCTTCTACAAATTCACCTGGCGAACCGTCAAACACAAATACCATCAATAACATGAATATCCTCGGTCTCTACAACTACTGGATCGTCATCATCCTGATTCTGATCGGCTTCTTTATCGTCATCGCCCATGAGAACCTGATCAAGAAGCTGGTCGGCCTCACCATCTTTCAGACTGCGGTATTCTTCTTCTATATCAGTGTCGGCAAGATCAAAGGGGCCACAGCCCCGATCCTCGACGACCGCTGGCAACTCTACTCCAATCCTCTCGCCCATTGCCTCATCCTCACCGCGATCGTCGTCGGCATCTCCACCACCGCTCTCGGCCTCGCCCTGGTCGTCCGCATCCAGGAAGCGTACGGGTCGATAGAGGAGGACGAGATTCAAACCCAGGACACCCAGGATCAGCTGGAGTGCCAACTGGAGGCCTACGGTCCCAGGAAACAATTCCTCACCAAGAGAATCTAGCCGCATGACTGCTCATCTACCGGTCCTCCAGGTTATCGTCCCACTGTTGGCTGCGCCTCTCTGCCTCTTTCTGCGGATCCCGCGCCTTGTCTCCATCTTTGCCATCCTGGTCAGTTTCGCCGCCTTCCTGATCAGCTGCGGCCTGCTCAGCCAGGTATTGAACCATGGTACCCTCATCTACGAAATGGGCGGCTGGGCGGCGCCGTGGGGTATCGAATACCGGATCGACCTGCTCAACGGATACCTTCTCCTGCTGATCACCGGGGTGAGCACGGTGGTGCTGGTCGCCGCCCAGAGCAGCATCAGCCGGGAGCTGCCAGAAAACCGCCACACCTTCTTCTACACCGCCTACCTGCTCTGCCTCACCGGCCTGCTCGGCATCCTGGCCACCGGCGACGCCTTCAACCTCTTCGTTTTTCTGGAGATATCGGCGCTCTCCTCCTACACCCTGATTGCCCTCGGTAACGACCGTCGGGCCCTTACCGCCTCGTACCAGTACCTGATCATGGGCACCATCGGTGCGACCTTCATCATCATCGGGGTCGGCCTGATGTACATGATGACCGGAACCCTGAACATGCACGATCTGGCCCAACGGCTGCCTGAAATCTACAAGTCGAAGACGGTGTTGAGCGCCTTCGGCTTCTTCATTGTCGGCGTCTGCCTGAAACTGGCCCTCTTCCCCCTCCATCTCTGGTTGCCCAACGCCTACGCCTTTGCCCCGTCCATTGCCACCGCCTTTCTTGCCGCCACTTCCACCAAGGTGGCGGTGTATGTCCTGATCCGCTATATCTTCAGCATCTTCGGGATCGAATTCGTCACCACCTCCATCCCGTTGAGCGAGATCTTCCTGGGCCTCGGCCTGGCCGGGATTTTCGCCGCCTCGATCAACGCCATTTACCAGTTGAACATCAAGCGGCTCTTTGCCTACTCCAGCGTTGCCCAGATCGGCTACATGATCCTCGGTCTGGCCATCGGCACCCAGTTGGGCCTTACCGCCACCCTGCTCCATATGTTCAACCATGCCCTGATGAAGGGGGCGCTGTTTCTAGCCATCGGTGCGGTGGTCTACCGGATCAGCAGTTCCCAGCTCAACCACTTGGCCGGGCTCGGCAAAAAGATGCCTTGGACCATGGCGGCGATTGTCACCGGCGGCCTCAGCCTGATCGGGGTGCCGCTCACCGTCGGCTTTGTCAGCAAGTGGTATCTGGTGGTGGCCCTTCTCGACAAGGGCTGGTGGCCGGTGGCGGTGCTGGTTCTCCTCAGTTCGCTGCTCGCCGTGGTCTACGTCTGGCGGCTGGTGGAGTGGATCTACTTCACCCCGCCCCGGATCATCCTCGACGAAGTCGAAGAGGCGCCACTCAGCCAATTGATCCCGATCTGGCTGCTGGTTCTGGCAAACCTCTATTTTGGTGTTGACACCCGCCTGACGGTTGGTGTGAGCAAGTTGGCCGCCCAAAGTCTGTTTGGAGTGACTCCGTGATGCTGTCACCGGAACTGATGTTGTTGCTGACCATCCTGGTACCGGCCTGTGCCGTGCCCGCTATCCTTGCCACCGGCTTTTCCGCCAATCTCCGTGAGGGGGTAACCATTACCGCCAGTCTGCTCCTGATCGTTCTGGTCAGCAGCCTCTACGGCACGGTGGACGATGGCACGATTGTGCGGCTGGCCGGGCCGGAACTCTTCCCCGGCCTCAGCCTCAACTTCTCCATCGAACCCCTCGGCATGCTCTTCTCGCTGGTGGCCGGCTACCTCTGGCTGGTGACCACCGTCTACGCCATCGGCTACATGCGCGGCCACGATGAAGACAACCAGACCCGTTTCTACGCCTGTTTCGCCATCGCCATCTCTTCGGTGATGGGGATCGCCTTCGCCGACAACCTCTTCACCCTGTTCATCTTCTACGAGGTGCTGACCCTCTCCACCTACCCCCTGGTCACCCATGCCGGCACCCAGAAGGCCAAGCTGGGTGGCCGGGTCTATTTGGGGGTACTGCTCACCACCTCGGTTCTCTTTCTTCTCCTGGCGATTATCGGCACCTGGTACACCGCCGGCACCCTCGACTTTGCCGCCGGTGGCATTTTCCCGGCCGATACCCCGACCGTGGTCACCGGCAGCCTGCTGGTCCTCTTTATCTTCGGGATCGGCAAGGCGGCAATCATGCCCTTCCACCGCTGGCTGCCGGCAGCGATGGTTGCCCCCACCCCGGTCAGCGCCCTGCTCCATGCCGTGGCGGTGGTCAAGGCCGGGGTGTTCACCGTGATGAAGGTCTGTGTCTATATCTTCGGCCTCGACCTGCTCAACCGCCTGCCGACCACCGATGTGATGCTCTACCTGGCCGCCGCCACCGTGCTCATCGCCTCCATCGTCGCCATGCGCCAGGACAACCTGAAGGCACGGCTGGCCTACTCGACGGTGAGCCAACTCGGCTATATCACCATCGGCGCCCTCCTCGCCACCAGCGCCGGGGTGGTGGGCGGCTCCATGCACATTGCCATGCACGCCTTCGGCAAGATCACCCTCTTCTTCTGCGCCGGGGCGATCATGGTTGCCGCCCATAAGACGGAAATCAGCCAGATGCGGGGGTTGGGCTGGCAGATGCCGATAACCATGACCGCCTTTTTCATCGGTAGCCTGAGCATCATCGGCCTCCCCCCCACCGGCGGCACATGGGGAAAATGGTTTTTGATGACCGGTGCTCTTGACGCCGGGCAGTGGCCGATCATGGCGGTGTTGATGCTCAGTTCCCTGCTCAATATCGCCTATCTTTTGCCTATCCCCCTGCGAGCCTTCTTTTCCGGGCCGTCACCGCAGGGTCCGCTCCGAATCAAGGAAGCCCCCCTGCCGTCGCTGCTGGCCCTCAGCGTCACAGCCATCGGCTGCCTCGTCCTGTTCTTCCTGACCAACCCGCTGTACCGATTGGCAACTGCAATTCTTTAGGCCCTGGGAACCGTTATGGCAAAGAATACCCAACATTTTTTCGACAAGCCCGGCAACGTCACCCTGGTGCTCTATGCCCTGTACGGGTGCTGTGCCATCTTGTTTATCCTCGACTTCATCATCCACCGCCATAAGGTCCATCCTTGGGAGGGGCTGTTGGGATTCTATGCGGTTTATGGCTTTGTCGGCTGTGTCGTCCTGGTCCTGGTCGCCAAATGGATGCGGCTTTTTCTGATGCGGGACGAGACCTACTACGACCGCGAGGAACTGAAAGGCGACGACCAGCAAGGAGGCGACCATGTGGCCAGCTGAAATCCCTGCCTTTCTCCCCTTCTTCCTCGTAGCATTCCTTGCTGTGATCACCAAGGGGACGCTGCGTGCCACGCTGATGATCGCCACGATTGTTGCCAGTGGTGCCCATCTCTGGCTGGTGCCGGACGGGGTTCAGCTGACCGTCAACTTTCTCGGCTACGAGTTGATGCCCTACCGGGTCGACAAGCTGAGTCTGCTGTTCGGTTATGTCTTCCACATCGCCGCCCTGATCGGGGTGATCTTCTCGCTCCACGTTCGCGACACCATGCAACAGGTTGCCGCCCTCATCTATGCCGGGAGTGCCCTCGGCGCGGTCTTTGCCGGCGACCTGCTCACCCTGTTCGTCTTCTGGGAACTGCTCGCCCTCAGTTCGGTATTTCTGGTGTGGGCGAGACGCACGGAAAAATCCTATCAGGCAGGGCTGCGCTACCTCATTATCCAGGTCCTCTCAGGGGTGATTCTTCTTGCCGGGCTGATCTACCATGCCGATAAGACCGGCTCTCTCGCCTTCGAATATATCGGCCTGAGCGGGATGAACGGCTGGCTGATTTTCCTCGCCTTCGGCATCAAGGCCTGTTTTCCCCTGCTGCACAACTGGGCCACCGACGCCTACCCCGAGGCAACCCCCACCGGGGCGGTATTTCTCAGCGCCTTCACCACCAAGGTGGCAGTCTACTCACTTGCCCGAGCCTATCCCGGCACCGAACTGCTGGTCTTTATCGGCGCGACGATGACCTGTTTCCCGATCTTTTTCGCGGTGATCGAAAATGACCTCCGACGGGTTCTCGCCTACAGCATGATCAACCAGATCGGCTTCATGGTCTGCGGCATCGGCATCGGTACCGCCCTGGCGATCAATGGCGCGGTTTCCCACGCCTTCAACGACATCATCTTCAAAGGGCTGCTGTTCATGTCGATGGGGGCGGTGCTGCATATGACCGGACGAATGAACGGCTCCGACCTCGGCGGACTCTACAAGAGCATGCCGAAGACGGCGGCCCTCTGCATGATCGGAGCGGCCTCGATCTCCGCCTTTCCCCTGTTCAGCGGCTTCGTCAGCAAATCGATGGTGATGTCTGCAGCCCTGGAAGAGGGCCATACCTGGGTCTGGCTGATGCTGCTCTTTGCTTCCGCAGGCGTCTTCCACCATGCCGGGATCAAGATCCCCTACTTCGCCTTTTTTGCCCACGATTCGGGAATCCGCACCACCGAACCGCCGCGCAACATGCTCCTTGCCATGTCCATTGCCGCCGCACTCTGTCTGCTGATCGGCATCCACCCGGCCTGGCTCTACAGCCTGCTGCCCTTTGACACCGGCTATAACCCCTACGATGCGACCCATGTTCTGGCCCAAACCCAGTTGCTCTTCTTCTCCGCCCTTGCCTTCGTCTGGCTCAACCTGCGCGGTCTCTACCCGCCGGAGCTCCATTCGGTCAACCTTGACGCCGAATGGCTCTACCGACGACTGGTGCCGCAGGGCCTCCGCGCCGGCTTCACCTGGCTGTGGCGAACCGACGCCACCCTGCGAAAGGCATCGATGAAAAAACTCTACAGCTTCTTTGACTACCTGGTCCAGCTCCACTACCCCGGCGGTAAGGTCTCTCGTCTCCGCCCGACCGGCAACATGGTGATGTGGGTAGCCGTACTTCTTGCCGTCTATATGTGGCTGCTGCTCAGTTTTGTCGAATGACCGAGGAGACAGCAGTTCCGTGAGCTAGCAGCCCCAAGCCCCATGGCCGAACGCATAAAAGGCCCCGACCGGTTGACACCGGTCGGGGCCTTTTCGTCTCGTGGCCCTGGAGGGTGTGAGGCGGTAGCCAGGCTCCAGGTGGAGCCGGCGGCAATCATACCGACGTTTTGTTCTCTTTGCCAAACTGGAAGGGGTGGGCATGGCGGCTGAGCAGAAAGTCGGCAAAGAGTTTTGCCCAGATGGTCACCCCGCCGATGGCGCTCCAGTTCTCGTATCGGGGCGAGGGGAGAATGAGGATACCGCCGGCGATATAGAGTACGACCCCGACAATCAGCCAGGCGGCGACGGCGCCGGCCAGGAGGTTGATCAGGCCGGCGGGAAAGGCATAGCGCTCCGGTCGATCCGGCGGCACCCCCCTCTTCAGGGCAACTTCAGCGTGCTCACCACGGATGAAAATCCGCCAGGCCCGCCGCAACCAGACAAAGGCCATCGGGAAGAGGGCCAGGAAAAGCAGCCAGCTGATCGCCAGAGATGGGTCAATGGCAAGTTGCATGCAAGGCCTCGCTAAATGAAGGAAGTGCCCCGCCGGCAGTAAGCCGGCAGGGCTCTGTAGAGAACGGTGTGACCTCTTCGGCTCAATGGCCGCCGACAGCGGATTTGGCGCCGCGCGGGGTTCGCACGTTCTCGACCAGCTGCTGGATATGGGCCGGCGGGGCCGGGGTGAACTTGCTGACGATAAAGGCAGTCAGGAAATTTATCAGTGCCCCCACCGCCCCGAAGGCCTCCGGAGTGATGCCGAAAAAGGCATTGGGCCCGCCGATCAGGCCGACATATTCGGTCCCCTTGATAAAAAAGATCCCCTTGTGGGCAAAAACGTAGAAGAGGGTGACCAGCAGGCCGACCAGCATCCCCGACATCGCCCCGTACTTGCACATGTTCTTGCTGAAAATTCCCATCATCAGGGCAGGAAAGATGGAACAGGCGGCGATCCCGAAGGCCAGGGCCACCGTACCGGCCGCAAAGCCCGGCGGGTTGAGGCCGAGATAGCCGGCAACGAGGATCGCCCCGGCCATGGAGAGCTTGCCGGCCAGCAGTTCGTTCTTCTCACTCATGCCCGGGACGAAGATCTTCTTCAGCAGATCATGGGAGATGGCCGAAGAGATGGCCAGCAGCAGGCCGGCGGCGGTGGAGAGGGCGGCGGCGATACCACCGGCCGCCACCAGGGCGATGACCCAGTTGGGCAGGAGGGCAATCTCCGGGTTGGCAAGCACGATGATATCGTTGTTCACCAAGAGTTCGCTTCCCTGCCAGCCGGCGGCCTCAACCTTCCCCTGAAAGGCCGGGGTGCTGTTTTTGTCGTTGTAGTACTGGATCCGGCCATCACCATTCTTGTCCTGCCATTTCAGCAGGCCGGTCACCTCCCAGCGCTTCATCCAGTCCGGGCGCTGATCGTAGGCAAGGCTGCTCTCCCCGGCAAAGAGATCGCCCCCCCCCTTGACGGCGGTGTTCACCGTGGCGTGCAGATTATAACGGGCCATGGCGGCAACCGCCGGGGCGGTGGTGTAGAGAATGGCGATGAAGACGAGGGCCCAACCGGCGGAAGAGCGGGCGGCGGCGACGGTCGGAACGGTGAAGAAACGGATGATCACATGGGGCAGACCGGCGGTACCGATCATCAGGGAGACCGTGTAGACAAACATGTTCAGCTTACTGCCGGGTACGGTGGTGGTGTACTGGCCAAAACCAAGATCGGTAATGGTCTGGTTGAGCCGGGCGAGCAGGCTGATATCCTCGCCCACCAGGGAGGCCCCCAGACCAAGCTGGGGGATCGGCATGCCGGTGAGCTGAAAGGAGATGAAGATCGCCGGGATGGTATAGGCGGTGATCAGCACGCAGTACTGAGCGACCTGGGTGTAGGTGATCCCCTTCATGCCGCCGAAGACGGCGTAGCAGAAGACGATGGCCATGCCGATATAGATCCCCATATCGTTGGAGACCCCGAGGAAGCGGGAAAAGGCCACCCCAACCCCGGTCATCTGGCCGATGATGTAGGTAATCGAGGCCACCAGCAGACAGATCACCGCCACCCCGGCCGCCGATTTCGAGTAGTAGCGGTCGGCGAAAAAGGCCGGTACGGTGAACCGGCCGAATTTTCGCAGGTAGGGGGCGAGCAGACAGGCCATAAGCACATAGCCGCCGGTCCAACCCATCAGGAACAGCGCACCGCCGTAGCCCATGAAGGCGATCAGCCCGGCCATGGAGATGAAGGAGGCAGCCGACATCCAGTCGGCGGCGGTGGCCATGCCGTTGACCACCGGGTGAACGCCGCCGCCGGCAACGTAGAACTCCTTGGTACTGCCCGCCCTGGCCCAGATGGCGATGCCGATATAGAGGGCAAAGGTGGCACCGACCACCAGATAGGTAAGAAACTGTAGGCTCATGGCAGCCCCCTATTGTTCGTTGACCTTGAATTTCTTATCGAGATTGCTCTGCAACCTGGCGTAGACAAAGATCAGGATAATGAAGACGTACATCGATCCCTGCTGGGCCCACCAGAAACCGAAAGGATAGCCACCCAGTTGGATGGTATTGAGGGCCCCGGCGAAGATGATCCCGAAGCCATAGGAAACTACCACCCAGACAGAAAGAATACCGGCGATCAGTCTGAGTGTTGCGTACCAGTAGGCTTTTCCCTGCTCTTCCATGGATTTTTTTCCTCCAGACAAAAAAATAGTACATGTAGTTTCAATTCTGTACGAACAACCGGCATGAGCGGCTCCCTCTTCCCACCGACTTTTACTTCCTCGTTGCCGCTGTTGGTTAATGGTCCTTCCAGATCGCCGATCGCCCGGCCCGGTAGAGGTCCTGCAGGGTGATCAATCCCCCCTTGCGAAACTTTTTTACCAGATACAAAAAGAGATAGGCGGTCTGCAGGGCATCCTCCAGGGCATCATGGGCCTCGAAAAGCGGCAGCTGAAACTCGCGGCTGAGGTCGCTGAGCCGATAGCTGTTGGAGATCGGTTGCTGATTCTGATAATAGCCGAGCTGCACTTCCTTATAGCCCTGGGACAGACGCATCGTATCGATACAGGGATTGACCAGGGTTCCCTGATAGAATTGGGCCACTGCCCGCTGGAGAAAACTCATGTCCAGTTCGAGATAGTGGCCGACCAGCAGATCTTCGCCGACAAAGGCGAGAAATTCCGGGATCACCTCGGCAAGCGTCGGCGCCCGGCGCAGCTGTTCCGGGGTTATCCGGTGCACCAGGGTCGCCTCGGTATGGTCGAGCCGCTGTGGCCGGACATAGGTATGAAAGGTCTGGCCAAGATCGATCTGCAGGTTGTCGATCCGCACCGCCCCGATGGCGACGATTTCGTCCAGACCCCGATCAAGACCGGTCAGTTCGGTGTCGAGTACCACAAAACTGTAGTCGACGAGAGGCCGGCGCTGATCAAAGCCCTTGAAGGCGGCATGGTTTTTCGCAATCAAGGGGTGCCTTGGCCGAAACCAGGGCAGTTTTTTCAGCAAATCAGCAAGCACCATCCCCCCTCCACCTTCCCTGCCGCCACCATCAGGCCGCCGGAAAAATCTTGTCGAGAACCGTCTGGATTCTCTCAATCACCGTGAAGGCATCCTTGAGCATCCGTTTTTCCAGATGAGTCAGCTGTTCGGGCTGGATGAAATTATCGGGCAGAGTTCCCTGCTCGATCTGGCCGAGCTGATGGATCACCCGCAACTGCATCTGCAGTTCGTAGGCATCAACGGTCGCCCGGTAGAGATCGGCGCTGATATGGTTCTCACCCATCAGAAGCCGCAGCCGGTCGAGGGTATTGGTCTCCCGCAGGCCGTAGCGCAGGGCGAGCACCCGGGCAAAGTCGACAAAGGGGGTGAGACCACGGATCTTGATATCGAGACTGTTCTTGTGTTCACCGTTCTTTTCGACGATGAAGTTGTTGAAAAAGGAGAGCGGTGCCCGATTGGCGATGCAGTCCCGGCCGAGGTAATAACTGAAAATATCCTGTTTCTTCACCTCGTCGACCAGCAGATCGCGCAGTTCGCTGGCCAGACGTTCTGCGCCGTAGCCGCAGCGAAAATCAAAAAAGATCGTCGAGTGCATCAACTCGAGAGGATCGGGGGCGTTGATCCAGTGGCGGAAATACCCCTTCCATACCGACAGGGGCTGGCACCAGCGAGGGTTGCGGGCCATGATATCACCCTGGCAGAGGGGGTAGCCGCAGTTGACCAGATGGTCGATGGCTTCGGCGGCAAAGCGCTGGAAATAGCTCTTCGCCCGTTCTGCCTCCTGCTCGTCCTCTGGGTCGGCATAGACAATGGCGTTGTCCTGGTCGGTCTTGAAGGTCTGCTCCCGCCGCCCCTCGCTGCCCAGCAGCAACCAGCAGTAGCGGACCGGGGGATGCCCCAGTTTTTCCTCGAGAAGTTCGAGAATCCGCGAGAGAATCCGGTCGTTGAGGATGGCAATCATCCGGGCGATGTTGCCAGCCTTGGCCCCCTCATTGATGATACTGCGGACGATATCGGGAATCTTCTGGCTGAGCGGATAGATGCCGCGAAACTCGTTCTGGGCGGAGATCTCTTTGAACAGGTAGTAGGGGGAGTTCCCCTGCTGGACCATGATGTCATGGGAGGTCACCACCCCCACCACCCGCCCCCCCTGCTCCACCCCCAGATGGTGGATGCCGGTGGCCATCATCTTTAACAGGACATCGAAGCAGAGGGCCCGGGCGGGGACGGTCTTCAACGGTCCGCTCATGATCGCGGTGACCGGTTGACGATGGTCGCGCCCCTCGGCCACCACTTTTGTCCGCAGATCGGTGTCGGTGATGATACCGATAATCGCCCCGGGGTCCTCATCGGCGTAGACCAGCAGCGAACCGATGCCGTGGCGGGCCATGGCCGCCGCCGCCTCCTGTATTGAGGCGGAGGCGGAGATGGTCTGCAGGGTCTTGATCAGATCACCGGCGGTGGCGTTGAACAGGTAGAGGTCTTCGTTGGCCCGCCGGGAGAGGCGGTTGTTGCGCAATTCGTTGTAGGCGGTATCGACCACCTTTTCGGAAAAACTTTTCAGAAAGAAGTGGGCTACCGTGGAGTTTTTCCGGATCAGTTCGAGAAAGACCTCTCTCGGGAGGAGATAGCAGAAGGTGTCCTCAATCATCTCGATATTGAGGTTGGCCAACCGTCCGGTGATAATCCCCAGGGCGCCGATATTGGCCCCGACCCCCCGATAGTCTTTCAACACCACCTTGCCGTCGCCATCGGTGATAAAGGCCTTCACCCCTCCCCGCTGGATCAGATGGAGATGGGTGACCTCGCTCTCGTTATAGGTCAGCAGCCTGGTCCCCTTGGGAAAGAAATCGACCCGGCAATGTCTGGCCAGAGAGAGGATTTCCGAATCCGGCAATTCCTTGAACGGCATGGTCTCCCGAAAGAAGGCCACTGCCACCCCGGGGGGTACCGCATGGACGCCGCCGGTTGTCTCCCTCCTGCCGTCATCGCCCTGAAACACAGTTTCTGCCATCATCATCTCTCCCTGCCGGCAAACAAGTATCTCAGCATTTTCTAAAGCAGCCCCTTGCCAACAAAAAAAGCGGAGTCCCGGCCGCAAGAACTCCGCTTCACTGCCTCGACCCGCTGCTGCCGGGGCACAGGCGGCAATCCCTGGCTCAGTTCGGCGCGGAGAGCGCCTTCTTGCCGCGAATCAGATCCTCGACCACCGAGGGGTCGGCCAGGGTTGAGGTGTCACCGAAATCATGGAAGTCGTCGGCAGCGATCTTTCGTAAAACGCGGCGCATGATCTTGCCGCTCCTGGTCTTCGGCAGCCCAGGGGCAAACTGCATGCCGTCCGGCAGGGCGATGGCACCTATCTCATTGCGCACATGTACCCGCAATTCCGCCAGCAGTTCCGGGGTTTCGTCGACATCGGCGTTCACCGTCACATAGGCGTAGATCGCCTGCCCCTTGATCGAGTGGGGCATGCCCACGACCGCCGCTTCCGACACCTGCGGATGGGAAACCAGGGCCGACTCGATCTCGGCGGTACCGAGGCGGTGGCCGGAGACATTGATCACGTCATCAAGCCGCCCCATGATCCAGAAGTAGCCATCTTCGTCACAGCGGGCGCCGTCACCGGCATCGTAAAAACCGGCGAATGTACTGAAATACGTCGATTTATACCGTTTCTGGTCTCCATATATTCCACGCAGCATCCCCGGCCATGGTTTGCGGATCACCAGATGGCCACCCTCGTTGGCGCCGGCCGGCTGCCCCTCCTCGGTGAGGATGGCCGCATCGATACCGGGCAGGGCCCGGGTCGCCGAACCCGGTTTCAGGGTCGTGGCATAGGGAAGCGGCGAGATCATGATCCCGCCGGTCTCGGTCTGCCACCAGGTGTCAACGATCGGCAGCCTGCCCTTGCCGACGTGGAGGTGGTACCACATCCACGCCTCCGGGTTGATCGGTTCGCCCACCGAGCCGAGAATCCGCAATGAGGAGAGGTCATAGCCGGCCAGCGGCTCGGCGCCGAAGCGCATCAGTGCCCGGATCACCGTCGGCGCGGTGTAAAAGATGTTCACTTTGAACTTCTCCACCACCTGCCAGAAGCGGTCCGGCCCGGGATAGGAGGGTACCCCCTCAAACATCAGGGTGGTTCCGCCAAGGCCAAGGGGGCCGTAGAGGATGTAGCTGTGGCCGGTGACCCAGCCGATATCGGCGGTACACCAGTGGATGTCCTCATCGTGGAGATCGAAGACCCACTGTGTGGTATGCAGGACGTAGGTGAGGTAGCCGCCGGTGGTATGGACAACCCCTTTCGGTTTGCCGGTGGAACCGGAGGTGTAGAGGATGAAGAGAATATCCTCGGCGGCCATCTCTTCGGGCGGGCACTCTCCGGCGACATCGGCAGCGGCCATCTCCTCATGCCACCAGCTGTCCCGGCGGGCCTGCATCGCCACCTCGTTGCCGGCCCGCCGGACCACCAGGCAGTGGCGGATCGAATCACACTCTTCAAGGGCCTCATCGGCGCTGGGCTTTAGGGGGATCACCTTGCCGGAACGCAGGACCGCATCAGCGGTGACCAGCACCTTGGCCTGGCAGTCCTCAATCCGGTTCTGCAGACTGACCGCGGAAAAACCGGCAAAAACCACCGAATGGATTGCCCCGATGCGGGTGCAGGCCAGCAGGGTGACCGCCAGTTCCGGGATCATCGGCATGTAGACGGCGACCCGATCACCCTTTTTTACCCCTTTTTTCTTTAAGATATTGGCACACCTGCACACCTCGTCAAAGAGCTGCCGGTAGGTGTAGGTACGGACATCATCCTCCGGTTCACCCTGCCAGATGATTGCCGTCTTATCCGCTTTACCGGCCTGCAGATGACGGTCGAGGCAGTTGTAGGAGACGTTCAGGGTGGCCCCGTCGAACCAGCGAATCTCCGGTTTTTCCATGTCCGCCTGCAGCACCCTGTGCCACGGTTTGAACCAGCCCACCAATTCGGTGGCACGATCGGCCCAGTACCCCTCCGGGTCTTCCAGGGCCCGGGCGCAGGCGGCGGCAAAGATCTCACCATCACCCACCCAGGCCCGCTCCCGGCCGGCCACAGGTGGCTCGAAATGTCTCTTCTCCTGCAGCAGGCTGGTAATTGTGTCGTCATGCTCAGCCATCTTTCTCCCCTCCGGCTCTCTCCAGCTCCTTCCCGGCGGCACCGTTTCGCCACTGCCGGCGGAACCTTGCGGCTGTCGACCGACAAGGTGTCACCACCAGAAAAGAGTATAGTACTTGTTATATCTACAGTACTTTGCTGGTCACCCATTTCTCCTGAAAGAAACCATCAGGAAAAATTATTGTGCAAAAGAACATATTTTACCCCATTTTTCCAGAAAAAAACTTCGGCCGAGGCAACCTGGGCCTCACTGGCTGACCGCCCTTGCCGGGGGCTGCGCAATACTTTACAGTGTCGGGACGAAAAGGAAGGCTGCCGGGGAGGAGTGTCCGGCGGCCGACAGAAGGGCGGCAGAGTGCGACGCATGGAGCTCGATGACCAGATACCAGCAGTTCGATATCGCCCAGTTACTCGAGGGCATCCCACAGGCGGCGATGCTGCTTGACCTTTCCTGCCGGATTGTTGCCGCCAACCGCCAGTTGGCGGCACTCACCGGCCATGTCGAGGTAGTCGGTCTGCACGGAGAGCTGGTGCTCCGCTCCAACATCGGCAACCACCGCGGGCAACTGTACCAGAGGGTGCTGGACAGCGGCGAATCGCTCACCGTAAACGGCGATATGATCAATGCGGCACGGCAGCGGCTGCCCATCCGCACCACCATCACGGTGGTCAAGACCCGCACCGGAAAAACCGCCGGTCTGCTGGTGATCGTCGAGGACCGCAGCACCGCCGGCGCTGCCGAGAGCATTGACCTCTTGCCCTCTACAACCCCGGAACTGATCGGCTACAGCCCGAAGATGCAGGTAGTTTTCCAGCTCATCCCGCTGCTCGCCCAGACCGATGCCTCGGTGATGATCACCGGCGAGACCGGCACCGGCAAGGACAAGGTTGCCGAAATGATCCACCGGAAATCAGCCCGGGCCCCCTTCCCCTTCATCAAGGTGAACTGTGGCGCCCTGCCACCGGGGCTGCTCGAGTCGGAGCTCTTTGGCCACGTCAAAGGGGCCTTCACCGGTGCCTCGCGCAACAAACCGGGAGTCTTCGAACTTGCCCACCAGGGTACCCTCTTTCTCACCGAGATCGGCGACATGCCCCTGCCTCTGCAGGTGAAACTGCTTTCGGTGCTGGATGACCGGGAGTTCGTGCCGGTGGGTGGCGAGCAGAAGATCGAAGTGGATGTGCGGATCATTGCCGCCACCCACCGGCCACTGCGGGAAAAGATGCAACATGCCACCTTTCGCGAAGACCTCTTCTACCGTCTGCACGTCCTCCATCTCCACCTGCCGCCGCTGCGTGAGCGGGAGGAAGATGTCCGCTACCTGCTCGACCATTTCCTCGACAAATCCAGCCGCGCCCTCGGCCGCCCATTGAGCGGCTTTACCCCGGAGGCGATGCAGCTTCTGCTCGACTACCCCTACCCGGGCAATATCCGCGAGTTGCAGAACATCGTCGAGTACACGGTGAATATCTGCCGTAAGAAAAGAATCCCGGTGGACGCCCTCCCCCCCTATCTCTTTGAACCGATCCCGCCTCCGCCAGCCCGCGAGGAGATGAAGAGCCCCCGGGTGGAGGGCGAGTCGACCGGCGAAACAGCTGCCGGTGCCTGGTCGGCCGGGGAGAGCTGGGGGGAAATCGAGCGGCAGATGGTTGTCGACAGCCTCAAGGCACAGCACGGCAACCGCACGAAAACGGCTGCCGCTCTTGGCTGGGGACGGATGAAACTGTGGCGGAAGATGAAACAATACGGGCTGATCTGAATGGGAGGAGAAGAAGATGCACAAACTGCTCATCCCCCTGCAGGGTGACTTTGTCGCCCAGCGTTTCGACCTGGCGGCGGAAGCGGTGGTGGCCCTTCTCGCCAACGGCCGCCTTGACGGTCCGCCGAGAACCATCATTCTGGAACGTCCCTCCGCTGAAGAGCTCTGCCAGTTGATCGTCCGAAGCGAGATTGCCGAGGTGGTCTGCGGCGGCATCGACGAACTGCACTACAACTTCCTCACCTGGAAAAAGGTGCGGGTCATCGACGCGGTGATCGGCGGTTGGCGGGCCGCCCTCGAAAAAGCGGTCGCCGGCACCCTCCGGTCAGGGCAGATTCTGCCGGCGGAGCCGGGGCTGAAGTTGTAGCCCCGGCCCAGCGTCGGAATATGTTCTTCTTGCCGCCCGCCTCGTTTCGGTTTCCGGCTTGCCTTTTTTTTTTGAACAAGATAGCCTGTATCTCAGAGCTTGCAAAACCCCTGGAAAATACACTCTACTGAACAATTCAATCCTTACAAGGTTCATTCGCCGGCCCGCTGCATAATCTGCCACCGGAGATCGAAAAAGGAGAACGGGTGGACCCTGCCGGCCGAAACATCGCCAGCACCGTGGTAACCGAACTGTCCGGCAGCGCCTTGCGAAAATACATGCTGCGGGCGGTGGGAAGCAGCCGCTATCGCGACCTGATCGGCTACGAACTGGCCGCCACCTTCTGCCGTAACTTTCCCGGTGCCGCCGGTATTCTCCTCCGCCGCCTGGTTTACCGGCACCTCCTCGGCGCCTGCGGCAAAGGGAGCCATTTTTTCGACAATGTGGTTATCCGTTGCCCGAAACGCCTCTTTGTCGGGGCCGGAACGGTGGTTGACCATGGTGCCTTTTTCGACATCAAAAGTGACCGGGCAAAGGTAGAACTGGGCAACCGCTGCCAGATCACCAACGGGGTCCTCTTTGAAACCGGCTATGAGGGGGAGGTCCGTCTGGGCGACGGGGTGTACGTCGGCGCCTATACCATCCTCAATGGCCACGGTGGCCTGGAGATCGGCGACAACTCCCTGATCGGCGGCCACTGCCACCTGGTGGCCGGCAACCATATCTTTGCCGACCCTGATCGACCGATCCAGGAGCAGGGTTTTCTCAGCAAGGGGATAGTCATTGAAGAAGATGTCTGGCTGGGGGGCGGAGTGACGGTTCTCGACGGGGTACGGGTCGGCAAGGGCTCGGTGGTCTCGGCCGGGGCGGTGGTCACCCGCTCGGTGGAACCGTACAGTGTGGTGGCGGGAATTCCGGCCCGGCGGATGCGGGGCAGAGTCTGACCCCCAGGGCAGGCCAAATTTTTCTGGAAGACCTCGATAGAAATATGGAAGCAAACCACATCCGCCGGCAGCAGGCCGACCGGGACAAAGAGATGGGACCAGGAAATCTCAGCCAGCAGGAACAGACCGGGGCGGCCACCTCACCGGATGTCGATTTCACCGAAAACAGGGAGACGCAAGCGCTCCTTCTGGCCAGTGAGGAACGGCATCGGACCATCCTGATGACCGCCATGGACGGCTTCTGGGTGGTCAACAGAGAAGGCCGGATCCTCGAGGTGAACCAGGCCTACTGCCGGATGAGCGGCTTCAGCGAGGAGGAACTGCTGGCCATGTGCATCGCCGACCTCGAGAGCAAAGAGAGCGACAGCGAGGTCCGCAAGCACATGGAAAAACTCGTCGCCCGCGGCCAGGACCGCTTCGAATCCCGGCACCGGCGCAAGGATGGCAGCAGTTTCCTCGTCGAGGTAAGTGTCCAGTGCAGCCCGGGCGACGATGGCCTGCTCTTCGTGTTTCTCCGTGACATCTCCGAACAGAAGTTGGCCCAGCAGCGGCTGATCGAGAGCGAGGAGCGGTTCAAGGCCCTCTACAGCGCCTCCTTCGGCGGAATCGCCATCCATGACAAAGGCCTCATTCTCGAATGCAACCAGGGGCTGGCGGAGATCACCGGCTACAGGCTTGAGGAACTGGTGGGAATGGACGGGCTGCTCCTCATCGCCCCGTCGACACGCCAACTGGTGATGGACAACATCGTCTCAGGCCTGGAAAAGCCCTATGAGGCGAGGGGACTGCGGAAAAACGGCGAAGAGTACCCGCTCCGCCTGGAGGCGAAAAATATACCCTTCAAGGGGAAAATGGTCCGCGCCGTCGAGTTCCGCGACCTCAGCCAGCAAAAACATGACGAAGCGGAACGCCAGCGCCTGCAGGAGCTGCTGCTGCAGGCGCAGAAGATGGAGTCGATCGGGCGGCTTGCCGGCGGGGTGGCCCACGATTTCAACAACATGCTCGGGGTGATCCTTGGCCGTACCGAAATCGCCCAGCTTGATCTCGATCCGACAAAACCACTCTACGCCGACCTGGAAGAGATCCGCCGGGCGGCGGAACGTTCGGTCAACTTGACCAGACAACTCCTTGCCTTTGCCCGCAAGCAGACCATCGCCCCCAGGGTCCTCGATTTCAATGAGGCCGTTGCCGGCATGCTGAAGATGGTGCAGCGGCTGATCGGTGAGGATATCGACCTGGTCTGGCTACCCGGCACCGACCTCTGGCCGGTGAAGATCGACCCATCCCAGATCGACCAGGTCCTGGCCAATCTCTGTGTCAACGCCAGGGACGCCATTGATGGGGTCGGCAAAGTCACCATCGAGACCGACAACGTTCTCTTCGACGAGAGGTACTGCGCCTCCCACCCCGGCTGCCAGCCGGGGGAATATGTCCTGCTCGCCCTGAGCGATAACGGTTGCGGCATGGACAAAAAGACCCAGACCCAGCTGTTCGAGCCCTTTTTCACCACCAAGGAACCGGGCAAAGGAACCGGTCTCGGCCTGGCGACAGTGTACGGCATTGTCAAGCAGAACAACGGCTTCATCAATATCTACAGTGAACCGGGCCACGGCACGGTGTTTCGAATCTATCTGCCCCGCCACCGCTTCCGGCTGCGGCCGGCAGCTGAGGTCAGAAACAGTGAACCAGCCGCCCGTGGCAACGCCACCATCCTGCTGGTGGAGGATGAACCGGCAATCATCAATATGACCACCCTGATGCTCGAGCGCCTGGGCTATAATGTTTTGGCGGCAACCTCTCCGACGGAGGCGATCAGCTGCGCCAGGGACCACTCCGGGCAAATTGATCTGCTCCTTACCGATATTGTCATGCCACACATGAACGGGCGCCAGCTCTCGGCCCAGCTGCTCACCGATTTACCAGGACTGAAGGTGCTGTTCATGTCCGGCTACACCGCCGAAGTGATCGCCCACAAGGGGGTTCTCGACCAGGGGATCCATTTCATCGAGAAGCCCTTTACCATGAGCCAGCTGGCCGGCAAGATCAAGGCTGTGCTGCAGCCGGAAGCTGCGGCAGATCCGGCCTGACCTCAGCATGCCCCGTACCGGCGGAGGATTCTCTCTTGCCCGGACCGCAACCGAGGGGCCAAGGGCAAAGTTCTTCAGGTGATCCGGTCGTTCCCCATCATCGCCAGATCGGATGGAAAAGTTTGCAACCAGGCAGCAGAACATGCGCAGAAAAGTCCTCTTTATCAAGGCAGGCGGGACCATCGGTATGCAGCCGACCCGGCATGGCTACGATGCCGCCACTGCAGCCGGAGTCGACCCCACCTACGAGTACCTGCAGGAGATCGACGGGCTGAAGAAGATAGCCGACATCGACAGCATCGCTCTCTTTGACATGGACAGCACCGATATCGGCCTGGTGGAACGCCGGCAAATCGCCGAATGCATCTTCACCCACTATGACCGCTACGCTGGCTTCGTCGTCGCCCATGGCACCGACACCATGCTCGATAGCGCCGCAGCAGTGCAATGCATGCTTGCCGGCCTTGGCAAACCGGTCGTCTTCACCGGCGCGCAGATACCCCTCTTTGGCCGGGTCGATTCCGATGGCCGGAGAAACGTCTACAATGCCATCTCCCTTGCCTGCAAGGATATCGGCGAAGTGGTCATCTCCTTTGGCAGCAGAATCCTGCGGGCAGATCAGGCAATCAAATTCAGCGAAGAGGATATGGATGCCTTCCACTCCTACAAGTCGCCACCCATCGGCGAAAACGGCCTGGAGGTCAGGTTGACCGGTGCCTACCGGAGGCGGCATGACGGGACAGCTCTGCAGCTGTTCACCGACTTTGATGACAACATCGCCGTCTATACCCAGATATCGGGGGGCAGGAACAGTTTGTCGGCCTATGCCGGTGCTGCCGGGGTAATCATTCAAGGCTTTGGCGCCGGCAACATCAACAAGGATCTCATTGCCGGCATCAGGCAGCTGGTGGACAACAATATCCCTGTGGTTGTCACCACCTATTGTGTCAAGGGGGCTGCCGAGATGGACATCTACGCGGTGGGCAACCGGGCCCTGGCGGCGGGGGCCTTTTCCGCCCAGAACATGACCCTGCCTGCCACGCAACAAAAACTGATGTGTCTCCTCGGACGCTTCCGGCAGAGCGGGCTGCCCCTGACCGAGCGTGTCGACTATGTGAGAAGGGCCTTTGCCGAACTGACCAAATAAGCAGATGACCAGATGACCAGATGACCAGAAAGGGGGGGGCCGACCTGGATATTGCCAGCGGCAAAAGGTGAACATGGACGGAATTGTCTTTCTGAACGGAAAATTCCTGGCGGCAACAGAGGCCAAGGTTTCCGTCTTTGACCGCGGCTATCTCTTAGCCGACGGTGTCTACGAGGTGCTGCCGGTTATTCGCCACAAACTGATCGACCAGAAAAATTTTCTCGCCCGCCTGGAACAGAGCCTGGCGGCACTGGAAATTCCCTGGCCGTACGGCACGGGCCGCTACCTTGAAATCCTCAACGAGTTGATTGGCCGCAACAACCTTGAGGAGGGGGGCGTCTACACCCAGGTAACCCGGGGGGTGGCCATGCGTGATTTCGCCTATCCGCAGAGCGAACCCACCTGCCTGGCCTTCGCCTTTCGCAAACAACTCATCAACAACCCGCAGGCGGTGAATGGGGTCGCCGTTGTCACCGTCGAGGATATCCGCTGGAAACGTCGCGATATCAAATCGATCTCCCTGCTCGCACAATGCATGGCGAAACAGCAGGCGGTGAAGGCCGGCGCCTTCGAGGGGTGGATGGTGGAAGAGGGCTGCATCACCGAGGGAACCTCCTCCACCGCCTACATCTGCCAGGGCGACACCATCATCACCCGACCGCTGTCACGCTCGATTCTGCCCGGCATACGCCGCAAGTCCCTGCTCGCCATGGCACGGCAGGAAGGGGTACGCATCGAGGAGCGGCCCTTTACCGTTGCCGAGGCATATCAGGCCGATGAAGCCTTCCTGAGCAGTGCGACAACCCTCGTCCTCCCGGTGGTCAGCATCGATGGGAAGACCATTGGTGACGGACGGCCAGGCAAGTATGCTCAGCACATGCGCCAACTCTATATCGACATGGCTCATAACGAGGTCCCGTTGTAAGATAGTCTTAAGGCCACCTTGAAAAAATCATTTTTAAAAACAGCAAATCAGAATTCATTTTAAACTGAGTTTACATCGAACAATTGAACTACCTATCTCTCGCAAAAAATTTGCCTTAAACAAAGAAATTCCTTTAATTGGTATCGTTTCAAGCCATTCAAGACGAAAAGGGCTATCAGCAACATATCGTTCAAATCGTGAAATGGTCAATTGATTCAGACCTCCTTCTACTTCCGAGAATGTAGTTGCGCCATCTGTTTTAAAATGTGATCGCCATTTAATTTGAGAATTTTCTGAAAAAATGAGATGAGACCATGGGAAAATAGAAAAAAAATGGCCACCATAGGGATGAAACCATGTTGGCCCAAAAGCAGCTAATACATATCCATCTGGTTTAAGCAAAGACCGCATTAAGTTAAGAATGTCTCCAGGGTTTGAAAAGTGTTCAAATGCATCTTTACTTACGATGATATCAGCCAATTGATTAGTACTTGAGGTAAAAACACAACGGTCATCTACCTTGAACTGAATAGCAATTTCCTTTCCATGTCTCAATTGATGTTCTTGAATGTCTAAGCCGATCACCTTAGCAGCACCATTCTGAGCCATCTCAACTGTTTGATAACCTCTACCACACCCGAAATCAATAACAGTTTTACCCTCAATGAGCTTAAAGAATCCCTCTCCAAATAATTGCTTGAGATTCGTTTCAGGCATTGAGCAATCGGAATTAGTACTATCTTGTGAAACAGATTGTCTTCTTGGTGATAAAAATCTAAGAAGCCTGTAGCCAATTTGGTCGGCAAGTGATCCCATTTCAAACCTTAATTATTTAATCATGAGAGGATACAGAACAAAATTTCTCTTTAAATGCACTGTCAATGTTTTTGAAAATAGGTACCTATCAGCACCAATCAGACCCAACCAGCCATGAAAGCCGGCCACTTCATCCCATAGAGCAAAAGGAGGGCTTCTGTCGCAGTCACGCCGTGCAGCTGGTATTGTGAAAAATAGACTGAGTTCACTTTCACTCCACTGCCCTACTGTACCGGCCAGGAAACACCTTCAGAAAACAGTGCACATAGCCCTTGCCGGCCTGATCCTCGAGGATTTCGGCCTGATACTCGGCGACGACAGTGTTGATCTCGACATCAATGACCTGTCTGGATTCGTGCCAGAGGTGGCGATACTCTCCCGGCGGAAGCGATTCTCGGATTTCTTGCTGGGGTGAAAAAATATGCTAATAAAGTTACCATAACAAGTTCATGTCCCTCAACAAGTTTACGATAAGACCCTGCAAGAAAGCCAATGTCAGCCTCTTTACTCTCCACCAATTGAGGCATCTGGCAGCAGCTATCCTTAAAGATAAATGTTCTAGTGATTCAGAATTACAGTTATTTTTTTCGTCACGAGGAGCAAAAAACCAATAAAGTCTATGCAGGGCATCTACCCATTAGCACCAAAAACCAGAAAGATCTGCTGGGAAAGGTCTGAAATGAAGAACTTGAGCCTTCTAGACAAAGACTACTACTTGGCGACGATTGGGGTGATCCGCGGCCGGGTGGAGTTGGGGAATCAGAAGGAACTGCAATCGCGACTTGAATGCGCGGTGCTGCCGAAAAAAGGGAGGCTTTCGCAAGCCGACCAGGAACGGGAAAGCACGCCTGAATTTGTCGAACTGCGCAAACAGCACTCGGCTGTGGAGTCGGCGATCAACGCCCTTGAGGTCCACGGCCTTGACAAGTGCCGCGACCACGGCCTGAAAGGATTCAAGCGCTATATCGCCATGGCGGTTCTGGCACGCAACATACAGCGACTGGGTGCGGTGCTGCGGCAGCAGGAACAAGAGGCTGCTGAGCGAAAACGGGGGCCGTACAAGAAAGCGGCCTGAGATAACCGGACTGATCCAGCTGTGAGGTCGATGGCGGAGCTGTGTCCGAAACTTGGCGGATATGAGATGCATTCTCATAGATTGTGGATCTGAGTCAGGTAAACATTGCCGGACGAAGCTTTGATGCTGTTTTTGCGGCGGGTTTGGCGTGGGATTTTCAAAATTTAGGGGTTTTCTGTCTGGCACTATTTAGCCGTCCAGCCCCCGTCAAGATAAATTGTCTGGCCGGTAATATAGTCAGAAGCAGGTGAGGCGAGAAATA
>JAABSV010000004.1 GCA_011390165.1 Desulfobulbaceae bacterium | reverse complement strand
ACCAGGGGACAATCGACGCCCTCTGTTATCTCTGGCCCTTGGAGGAGCCGAAACTGGTGGCGGACTACACCACTCTCCTCCGGCTTTTCCAGGCCTTCGCCCCTCCCGGCGCCCCTCCTTGCCGTGGTGCCGGGTCTCCGGAGGGCGTCTCCCGGCCAACTCTCGCCGTTGATAGTGTCGGTCGTCCAGTGATCGGCCATTTCCTGCTCACCGGCGAGTTCGCCGATGACCTTGGCCGCTGCTATCTCGAGTCATGGATCGCCCTTGGCCGCTCTTTGCGCCTTTTGCTGCCGGAGTCGACGGTGCTCACCATCTGCCAGGCGGCCAGTGCCGCACCGGATGCAGCCGCCTGGGCAGAAAAGATCTGCCAGGGGTTGGCCAGGTCGGAGAGTCTTTTCTATCAGGATGGCCAGGCCCGGGTCCTGCGCATCCGGCAGCTCCCCATCCCGGAGGGGGTGGGGACCATACCGGCCGGGGCCACCATTCTGATCACCGGCGGCTGTGGCGGCCTGGGGCTGCTGCTGGCCGGTTATCTGCTTAAGCACTATCGGGTCAACCTGGTTCTGACCGGCCGGAGTGAGCTCACCGCCGCCCGCCAGGCCCACCTGCAGGCGTTGCGGCAACCGGGCTGCTCCCTCCTCTACCTGCGGGCCGATCTTGCCGATCTGACGGCGATGCGGCAGGCCTGGGAGGCCCTCTGCCAGGATCACCCCCATCTCCAGGCCGGCCTGCATGGCCTGTTCCACGCCGCCGGGGTACAGGGCGAGGGGACCCTCCTCGAGAAAGACCCGGCCGCCTTTGCCGCAATTCTGGCCCCGAAGATCGAGGGAACCCGTAACCTCGATCGGCTTTTTGCCGATCAGCCCCTCGCCTTTGTCTGTTATTTTTCCTCGACTTCGGCTATTCTCGGCGATATCGGTGCCGGCGCCTACGCGGCGGCCAATCGCTTCCTTGTCGCCTACGGACGGGCCAGACAGCACCGGCAGCCGCCCCTGCCGGGGAGAACGGTGGTGGTCAGCTGGCCCCTCTGGCGAGAGGGGGGGATGTCTTTTGCCGATGACGAACAGACCCGTTTCTATCTGCAGTCCAGCGGCCAGCGGATTCTCGAGTCGGAGGAGGGGTTGGCCCTGCTCATGTCGATTCTCGCCGCCGGTCGGCCGCACCAGTTCGTGCTTGCCGGCCCCCTTGAACGGCTGTGGCGTTTTCTCGGGCAGGTCTCCGGCAAGCGGGGGGCAGCCGGGACGGGGGTGGCCGGCGGCGATGGGACTATTCACCCGGCCACTCCTGCCCTCAGCGGTTGTGGCCGAGGGCTGCGGCCGGCAGTGCGCGGCTTGAGTCTTATTGAGGCGCTGCGCACCGATCTGCAGGAACTCCTCCGCCAGACCCTGGAACTGCCGCCCGGTCAGTTGCCCATGGACCGTAATCTGGCCGATTTCGGCCTTGACTCGATCCTGCTGGCCGAATTTGCCCGCACCCTCTCGACCCACTTTGCCCTGCCGGTCAGCCCGTCGCTCTTTTTCGGCCATGCTACCCTGGCCAAGCTGACCGACTATTTTTTCCGGACCCATGCCGACCATCTGCGCGCCCTCTATCACCAAGAGGAGTTGGTTGCCCCCCACCTCCAAACCCAACCCCACTATCTTGAGCCGACGCCGACGGCAAGGGTGGCCGAGCCTGCTCCGGGTGCCCCGAGCCAGCCCAGCCGGCAGGAACCTCCACATGGACAGAGTGCCACAATGACAGCTGCCATGCAGGCTGCTGAGTCGTCCTTCCCGGCACAGGCCGGCGGCCCCAGCGAACCCAGCGAACCCACCGAACCCACCGAACCCATCGCCATCATCGGCATGAGTGGCCGTTTCCCTTCGGCCCGATCCTGTGAGGAGTTCTGGGAGATTCTCCTTGCCGGCCGGGACGTGGTCGGGGAGATCCCCGCCGACCGCTTTGACTGGCGCCTCCATTTGCCGGCGGAAGGGAAAGGCAGCGGTGGCCGATGGCTGGCGGCGGTACCGGGGGTCGGCGAGTTTGATCCCCTCTTCTTTGATATCTCGCCACGGGAGGCGGAGGATATGGACCCCCGCCAGCGCCTCCTTCTCCAGGAATCCTGGCGGGCGCTGGAGGATGCCGGCTGCGGACCACGGCAGCTTGCCGCCGGCAGAGTCGGCATCTTTGTCGGTGCCGAGGAGGGCGACTACCGGCAGCTGAACCCGGGCAGCCAGATCAGCGCCAGCCACAATGGCATTCTCGCCGCCCGGCTTGCCTATTTTCTCAACCTGGACGGGCCGGTGCTGACGATCAATACCGCCTGCTCGTCTGGCCTGGTGGCCGTCCACCAGGCGATTCTCAGTCTGCGGGCGGGGGAGTGCGGCATGGCCGTCGCTGCCGGGGTCAATCTCCTCTTCACCCCGCAACCCTTTCAGGCCATGGCCCAGGCCGGCATGTTGTCGCCACAGGGCCGCTGTGCCGCCTTTGCCGGCCAGGCCGATGGCATGGTGCCGGGGGAGGCGGTGGCGGTGGTCGTCCTCAAACCCCTCTCCCGGGCCCGCGCCGACGGCGACCCGATTCACGCCCTTATCCTGGCCAGCGGCATCAACTACGACGGGCGCACCAATGGCATCACCGCCCCCAGCGGTCCGGCCCAGGTTGAACTGCTCACCGGCATCTATCGGCGCCATGGCATCGATCCGGCCCGGATCGGTTATATCGTCAGCCACGGCACCGGCACCAGGCTGGGGGATCCGGTGGAGGCCAACGCCCTGAGCGAGGTGTTCCGGCGGGCCTCGGTTGCCCAGGGGAGTTGTGCCGTCACTTCCAACAAGGGCAATGTCGGCCACACCTTTGCCGCCTCCGGCCTGGTCAGCCTGATCAACCTGGTCCAGGCCCTGCGCCACCGGACCATCCCGGCCAGCCTCCACCTTGACGAACAAAACCCCCATATCGACTGGCAGAAGAGCCCCTTGTACCTCAACAGGGCAGTCAGCCCCTGGCCGTCGGGGCGGGACGGGCTGAGACTCGGGGCGGTGAGCGCCTTTGGCATCAGCGGCACCAACGCCCACCTGGTGCTGGCGGAGGAGGGACCGGCAAGGGGAGCGGAGGCTGGTGGGGTGGGTGACCGGCAGGTGTCGGCCCCCGCCCCCTGTACCCTGTTGGTTTTCTCCGCCAGGAGCGAGGCGGCCCTCAACGAGCGGCTGACGGATACCGCCCGGTGGCTGGCCGGGGCGGCGGCGGAGGTCGATCTGGCCCGGCTGGGCTATACCCTTCTCTGCGGCCGGCACCACTTTCGCAGGCGCTGTGCCCTCCTGGTGGTCGATGGCGAGGATGCCCGTCACAGCCTGGAGCGGCTGCTGGCCGGGACAGCCTCGGAGAATCTCTTCCGGGGCCAGGTTGCCGCCGAATTCAACCCCCGTCGTCCCATCAAAGAGGCGGTGGCCGAACTGGTCGGGCGATGTCGGGCCGCGCTGGCCGGCAACAGGAGCACATATCGGGAGATGGTGGCCGCCCTGGCCGAGTACTACTGTCTCGGCTACGAACCGGGCTGGCCGGGGGAGGCCGGGCTCGGCCGGCTCCATCTGCCCACCTACCCCTTTGCCCGCAGCAGCTACTGGACAACTGTCGAGGCTGCCTCCGGCCTCCTCTTTATCCCAGCAGATGCCCGAGCGGCCGAGCCAGCTCCGATGGCCCTTGCCGGCTGCGACAGTGAGGTGGCGGGAAGAGATGTGCCGCCATTGGCGGGGCCGGTGCCGGTAGCAGGAACAGGGGGAGGGCAGTCACCTCCTCCCGCAGAGAAATTGTGGCTGTTGCGGCCGGTCTGGGAACCGTTCACCGTCGAACCCGAACCCGGGCCGACGGCAGCGCCGGCCGTCGAGCGGCTGCTGGTGGCTGGCAGGGGGGAGATCGACCGCCTCCGGCAGCTCTACCCGACGGCCCGTACCCTGGCCATGGAGGAGTTGGCAGGAGCCGCTGGGGAGGCCCGGGGGACAAAAGAGACGAAAGAGGAGAAAGAGGCGGAGGGGGTGGAGGGGGCGAAGAAGGGAGCGGAGCCGCCACTTCCGGCGGCATGGAGCCGGCTGCTCGCTGCCCCTGGGTGGATAGAAGAGATTGTCTGGCTGGCCCCAATGGATGCGGCTGGCAAAGCTCCTCTCGAACAAACCTCGCCCACCTCCGCTACCGGGGCAGGGGGAGGGGAACCGGCTGGGTTGCTCGAGCTGTTTCGGCTCGGCAAGGCCCTGCTGGCCGCCGGCTACGGGGAGAGAGCCCTCGACTGGACGGTAATCACCAGGCATGGGGGGAGCGTCGGCCGGCAAGAGGTGAGGAGAGGGCCCTGGCTGGAACCGGCCGCCGCCGCCATCCATGCGCTGGCCGGAGCGATGGCCCGGGAGTTCCGGCAGTGGCGAGTGCGTCAGGTCGATCTGGAGGGAGAATGGCCAGTGGCGGGATCTGCCGACCTGGACGGACTGGACAGACTGGTCGGACCGGCCGGACTGGTCGACATACCGGCCGGGCCATTGGGCGAGCCCTTGCTCTTCCGGGAAGGGGAGTGGTTCCACAGGCGCCTTATTTCCTGCCAACCCTGCCAACCCTGCGAACCCCGCGTCCTTTCTGTGCCTTCTGTCCCCTCAGTGCCCGGTATACCGAGAGCACCGATGGCGCAGCAGGCGAACCCCTTCCGCCAGGGTGGTGTCTATCTCTTGGTTGGCGGAGCCGGCGGTCTCGGGGTGGTCCTCTCCGAACACCTCCTGCGGCACTTTCAGGCCCGGCTGATCTGGTTCGGTCGGCGGGAGATGGATGAAAGCATCAAGGCGGATATCGATCGTCTTGCCGGACTCGGCCCGGCCCCCCGTTACTGCCGTGCCGACGCCACCGACCCCCTCTCCCTGGCCCGGGCCCTGGCCGCCATTGCCGAGGAGTTTCCCCGAATTCACGGGGTGGTCCATTCGGCGGTGGCCGAATACGACCAGCGCCTCGAAATGATGGATGAGGCGCATTTTCGCCGTATCCTGGCGGTGAAGATTGCCGCCAGCCGTCATCTGGCCGCCGCCTTTGCCGGCGAGGGGCTCGATTTCCTGCTCTTTTTTTCCTCCATGGCGGCCTTTGGAACCGCCGAAGGGATGAGCGGCTATGCCGCCGGTTGCGCCTTCCAGGATGCCTTTGCCACCACCCTGCCGGCCGGCAGGGTGATCAACTGGGGTTACTGGCGGCTCGGTGGTGGCGAACGGATCAGTCAGGCGATGAAAAACCGTCTGCAGCAGAGCGGGGTGGGGGCCATCAGCCCGGCCGAGGGGATGGCGGCAGTGGAGCAGATCCTTGCCGCCCCTGTCGACTCCTTGCCTCAGCTGGCCCTGCTGAAGAGCAGTCGACCGCCGGAAGGGCTGGTCGCTGGTGAGTGGTTGGAGCTGCAGGCGGAGACCATCCCCGCCGTAGCCGCCACCCTGGCTGACTGGCGGCCGTCGGTGGAGCCGCCGGCCAGGGTGGCCGGCCCGGAACAGTTTGACCGCTGGATGGTCAACTTCCTCTTCGCCCAGCTGCAGGAGATGGGACTCTTTACCGACCGCCGGCCGGCCGATGCCGAGAGTTTGCGCCGGCAGGCGGCGATCCTGGACAAATACCAGGGGTGGTGGCAGGAGTGCCTTGCCCATCTCCTGGCTGCCGGCCTGATCAGTGACGAGCAGGGAGGGCTGCGGCCGGTGTTGGCCGGGGGTGGGGAGAGTGGCGTGGGACAACTGTGGCAGGAGTGGGAGAACAGCCGTGCCGCCACCCTCGCCGACCCTGACCTCCACTATTGGGCACGGATCCTTGAGGACTGCTTCCGCCAGTTGCCGGCCATTCTCCGTGGCCTGCTGCCGGTGACCGACATCCTTTTTCCGGCCGGCAGCGTGGAAAAGATGGAGGGCCTCTACACCAGCAACCGCCTGGTGGGCTACTTCAACCAAGTGGTGGCCGAGGCGGCCGTCGCCATCCTGCGTCAGCGCCTCGCCGTCGACCCTGCGGTCTCCCTGCGGCTGCTGGAGATCGGTGCCGGCACCGGCGGTACCACCAGCCAGTTGCTTCCGGCCCTGAACAGCTGGCGGCAACACCTGGCCGAATACTGCTATACCGATCTATCCCCCTCCTTCCTCGAGCATGGCCGAAGCCGCTTTGCCGCCGACTACCCCTTTCTCCGTTGCCGGTTGTGGAACGTCGAGCAGCCACCGGCCAGCCAGGGAATAGCCTGCGGGGCCTATGACCTGGTGGTGGCCACCAATGTCCTCCATGCCACCGCCAATATCCGCAACACCCTGCGCAACGCCAAGGCGGTACTGGCCAGAAACGGCATCCTGCTGATCCAGGAGATCAGCCGGAAGACCCTCTTCGAGAGCATGGTCTTCGGGCTGATCGACGGCTGGAACCAGTCCGGCGACCAGCCCCTGCGCCTTCCCGGCAGTCCCGGTCTGGCCCCGGCCAGCTGGCAGCGGTTGCTGGTCGCCGAGGGCTTTGCACCGGTTCTTTTCCCGGTGGCGGCCGAACACCACCGCGGCCTGCAGATCATTCTGGCGGCCAGTGACGGCCTGATCCGCCATCGCTTGCCAGCCTCTTTTGCCGGCGCGGATGCTGGCGGGGCCACCAGCGAGGATACCAGCGAGGACAGGGCAGCGGCAGGTGGCGCGGCGCCGCTGGTCGACCGCCGGGAGGATTCCTCCCTTTTGCCGGCGGCAATCGCTGAGATTCTCCTCGACAGTCTTGCCGGGGCGCTGAAGATTCCCCGGGCCGATCTGGAGGAGAATGTCCCCTTTTCCGACTACGGGATCGACTCGATTCTCGGTGCCGGCTTCATCCAGCAGGTCAACGATGCCCTTGGCCTGCGTCTGCCGACCACCGTACTCTTCGACCACAGCACCGTCGCCCGGCTCGCCCGGCACCTGCACCGTGACCACTCCCCACGGATGGTTGGAAAGGGGGGGGCTGTCGGCCGGATTGCCGACCAGCCTGCCGGTCCGGCAGAGGGCCAGCGCCCGCCGCCGGCAGCGGCGGTGCAGAGGCCGCCAGCCGAGGAGGCCACCCCCGGCCCGCACCGCACTGAGCACCGTGCTGAGGAACACCGTACTGCGGAGCGCCGGTTGGTCACCCCGTCGGCGGAGGGCCGGCAGTGCATGCCGGAGCCCTGCCGGGTAAGCCGGCCTGCCTATGCAGATCCCCTTGATATCGCGGTGGTGGGGATCTCCGGGCAGTTTCCGGGTGCTCCCGATGTGCACGCCTTCTGGGAGATGCTCCGTTCCGGCCGTTGTGCCATCGGCCGCTTGCCGGGCCACTACCTCGACCAGCGGCCGGGTGCGAAGAACTACCATTGGGGTGGCACGCTCGGCGACCGAGACTGTTTTGATCCCCTCTTCTTCCACATTACCCCACGGGAGGCGGCGTCGATGACCCCGCACCAACGGCTGGTTCTGCAGGAGGGGTGGCGGGGACTTGAGGACGCCGGCTACAATCCCCTGGCCCTGGCCGAATCGCCCACCGCCATCTTCGTCGGTGCCGAACCCACCGGCTATTTCCACGCCAGCTTTACCGGCGCCTCCGACGCCATTATCGCCTCCCGTCTCTCCTATTTTCTCAACCTCAAGGGGCCGGCGGTGGTGGTCAACACCGGCTGCTCCTCCTCCGGGGTGGCCCTCCATCTCGCCTGCGAGAGTCTGCTCTCCGGAACCGCCGATCTGGCCCTGGCCGGCGGCGTCTTCGCCGCCATGGGGCCGAAGGTTCTTGGCCCGCTGCTGGCCACCGGCATGCTTTCGCCCACTGGCCGTTGCCGCCCCTTTGACGAGGCTGCCGACGGCATGGTGCTGGCCGAGGGGGTGAGTATGGTGGTCCTGAAACGGCTGGCCGAGGCGGAACGGGATGGTGACCATATCTATGGGGTGATCCATGCCAGCGGCATCAATCAGGATGGGGCGAGCAACGGTATCACCGCCCCCAGCGGTTCGGCGCAGGAGGAACTGATCAGCCAGCTCTACCGCCGTTTTCGGGTCGATCCGGCCCGGATCGACACCATCGAGACGCACGGTACGGGCACCATTCTTGGCGACCCGGTGGAGGGGAACGCCCTGATCCGTGCCTTCCGCCCCCTCACTGATCGGAAGCACTACTGCCTCATCGGCAGTGCCAAGGCCGCCATCGGCCACACCGGCGCCAATGCGGCGGTGACCGGTCTGATCAAGCTCCTGCTCTCCCTGCGGCATGGCTGGTTGCCGGGCCTGGTCGGCTTTCAGCGGCTCAACCGGCTGATAGATTTTGAGGGGACCCCCTTTGTGATCAGCGACCGCGGTCGACCCTGGCCAAGCGAGGGGCGGCCGCGGATGGCGGCGCTCAACTCCTTCGGCCACAGCGGCACCAATTTCCATCTGCTGGTGCGGGAGTATCTGCCATCCTCGCCTCTGCCCCCGCCCACCCTCAGTTCCGGGGTGGTGCTGGTGCCGTTGTCGGCCCGGGACGACCAGGCTCTCCGGGAGCAGGCGGCCAGACTGCGGGCGGCTCTTGACAAGGGGGAAGGTGATGGCCGACCGACCCTTGCCGCCGTTGCCCACACCCTGCAAAGCGGACGGGCGCCTCTGGCCGAGCGGGTGGTCTTTCTGGTTGCCAGTATCGAGCAGCTGCTGGCGAGGCTCCAGGCCTTTGTTGATGGCCGGGAGAACCCGCCCGACTGCTGGCGGGGTCGGGTGCCGAAAAAGGGGGGACCGGCGGGGCAGGACGGGCTCGAGCCGGAGCTGGAGGGGTTGGCACAGCTGGCCCTCGACTGGGTGCGGGGGAAGGACGTCGACTGGCAACAGTTCTACCGGGGCCGGCCGCCGGCCAGGATCAGCCTGCCCGGCTATCCCTTTGCCCGCGAGCGGTACTGGGCCCCGTCCGAACCGATGCCGGTGGCGGAAGAGGAAAGGGGGCTCCTTGTCCTCCGGCCGGAGTGGCGGGAGGTGGAGATGGCCCCGCCGGGTCCGGTTGGCGGAGCGGAGTTTGCCGGACGGCTGCTGTTCGTGGTCGGCGCCCTTCCCCCCTCGGCGCCGGCCGGCACCATCCCCCTGTTCGCCATGAGCAGTGACCCGGCCGAACGGTACCGGGATATCGCCTGGCAGTTGCTCACCGCTCTGCGGACCTTTCTTGCCGAGCCGCCGGCCGGGCCGGTACTGGTCCAGCTGCTCGTCCCGGAGGAGGGCAAAGAGGCCCACCCCTCGGAGTACTCTCTGTTGTCGGGCCTTGCCGGGTTGCTCCATACCGTCCAACTGGAAAATCCGCAACTGAGCTGCCAGGTGCTGGTGGTGGCAAAACTGACCGAGGTGGCAACCGGGCCCGATCTCATTGACATCTGCAGCACCTCACAAGGGTCGGGCAGGGTGGTTCGCTGGCGGGCCGGGCGGCGACAGCGACTTTTCTGGCGGGAAGTCAGCCGGCTGCCGTCGGCCGGATCACCCTGGCGGGCCGGGGGGGTCTACCTGCTCACTGGTGGCCTGGGCGGCCTTGGTCGCCTCTTTGTCGGCGAGATCCTCCGCCAGGCACCGGGGGCTCGGGTGGTGCTGGTTGGACGAACCGCTGCCGATCAGGTCGATAGGGCGCTGCTGCTCGACCTGCAGGCCGAGGCCACCGCCACCAGCCCGGCCGGCCTGGTCCTCTACCGTCAGGCCGATTTGGGCGACGGCGGGCAGGTAACCGCCCTGATCGAGGCGATTATCGCCAGGTTCGGTGCCCTGCACGGCATTCTCCATGCCGCCGGACTGAACCGGGACAGCCTCTGCCGGCGAAAGAGCGGTCAGGAGTTCCAGGAGGTGCTGGCCCCGAAGGTGGACGGCACGGTCCACCTCGATCTGGCCAGCCAGGCGATTGATCTTGACTTTATGGTCTTTTTCTCCTCCACCGCCGCCATCTTCGGCAACCCCGGTCAGGCTGACTACGCCGCCGCCAATGGCTTTCTGGACGGTTACGCCGGCTACCGGAACCGGCTGGTCGCCGAAGGGAGGCGGCGGGGGCAGACCCTGTCGATCAACTGGCCCCTCTGGGAGGTGGGAATGGGGATCGATGCCGCCACTGCCGAGCGGCTGCACCTGGTCACCGGGATGGTTGCCATGACCGCAGGCGACGGTCTGAACGCCTTCGCCCCGGCCCTGGCGCTGGCCAGGGAGGAAGGGGTGAGTCGGCTGCTTCTCCTCTTCGGCGAAGGCCCCCGCCTGCGCCACTGGCTGGCCGATTGGCAGGGTGAGGTCCCGGCGGCTGCCCAACCCCCCGCCAGCCAGCATGCCCCTGGCGGCAACCGAGTTGAGCCTGCGTCGGCGGACATTTCGCGCCAACCGGGTGTAGCCGAAGAGGAGCTGTTCACCGCCATCCTCTGCCGCCTGCAGCAACTGGTCGGCCAAACCATCGGTCTGGCGGCGGAACGGATCGACGTGGACGAGCCCCTGGCCGGTTATGGGATCGATTCGATCATCTTCGCCCAGTTGCGGGAGGAATTGGCAAAGGCCCTCGGGCCGGTGGAGAAGACCATCTTTTACCAGCACCAGAGCCTGCGTGCTCTGGGGCGACAACTTCTTGCCAGCCATGGCCCGGCCTGTGTCGATTGGCTTGCAGCCGGCGGAAGAGTCGCCGAGCCAGCGACGGCAGGAGCGGTGGCTGGGGGTGCGACAGCGGTTGCGGTAGCGGCTGCGGTAGCGGTACCGGTTGCGGCGCCGGCAAAAGGAGCGACAGCTGCGCCACGACGACCGGTGAGGGTTCGCCCTGGCGATGGGGAGTCGGAGGAGGGAGGGCAGCTGCAGCAACCTCTTGCCATTATCGGCCTCAGTGGCCGGTATCCGCAGGCCGCTGATCTCGACCGGTTCTGGCAGATTGTCAGCCGCGGTGAGAGTGTGATCGGAGAGATCCCCCCGGAGCGCTGGCCCCTCGAGAATTTCTTCCACCCGGATGCGGAGACCGCCGCCGCTCTGGGGAGGAGCCCGAGCAAGTGGGGGGGCTTCCTGGCTGAATTTGCCGAGTTTGACGCCGATTTTTTCCATATCTCCCGGGAACAGGCGCGGGCCATGGACCCCCAGGAGCGGCTCTTTCTCCAGTGCGCCTGGGAGGCGGTTGAGGATGCCGGCTATACCCGGCAGAGCCTGCAGGAGGTGTACCACCGGCAGGTCGGTGTCTTTGCCGGCATCACCAAGACCGGTTTTGCCCTCCACCAGGCCGGGTCATCTGCCCGGCCGGTGCTCCTTCCCCACACCTCCTTTGCTTCGGTGGCCAATCGGGTATCCTATTTCCTCGACCTTGCCGGGCCAAGCATGCCGGTGGACACCATGTGCTCTTCCGCCCTCACCGCCATCCACCTGGCCGGTGAACAGCTGCGCCAGGGCAACTGTGCCCTGGCCATCGCCGGTGGCGTCAACCTCTACCTCCACCCGGCCACCTATCTGGCCCTGGCGGCCCAGAAACTGCTTGCCAGTGGCGACCAGTGCCGCAGTTTTGCCAAAGGGGCGAGCGGCTTTGTCCCCGGCGAGGGGGTCGGGGTGGTCCTCCTCAAGCCCCTCGCCGCGGCGCTGCGCGATCGGGACCATATCCATGCGGTGATCCGCGGCAGCCAGGTGAACCACGGTGGCATGGGCAGCGGCTACACCGCGCCAAACCCGCAGGCCCAGCAGGAGCTGATCCGCACAACTCTGCTCCGATCCGGGGTTAGTCCGCGGCAGATCAGCTTTGTCGAAGCGCACGGCACCGCCACCGAACTGGGTGATCTGATCGAGATCACCGCCCTCAGGCAGGCCTTTGAGAGTTTTCAGGAGGAGGGTCCAGCCACCGGCTGGTGCCCGCTCGCCTCGGTGAAGGCCAACTTCGGCCATCTGGAGGCGGCCGGCGGCATGGCCGGTCTGACCAGGATCATCCTCCAGTTGCGCCACCGACAGCTGGCCCCCGCCCTCTATGCCGATCAGGTGAACCCGGCCATGAACCTTGCCGACACCCCCTTTTTCCTCCAGCCCCATCTCGCCCCCTGGAAGGAACCGGAGCTGCTGGTGGCAGGCAAAAAGAGGCTCTTCCCGCGTCTGGCTGCCCTCTCTGCCTTCGGGGCTGGCGGCGCCAACGCCCATCTCCTCATCGAGGAGGCCCCGGCGCCGTCAGTCCGGTTGGTGCCGCCTTCGGGGCCGGTGCTGATCCCCCTCTCAGCCAGGAGCGGCGACGTCCTCCGTGCCGCGGCCCGGCGGCTGCTGGCCTTTGTTGGCAAAAACCCGGAAACACCCCTGGACGATCTGGCCTGGACCCTGCAGACCGGTCGCCAGGCCATGGCCGAACGGCTGGGCCTGCTGGTTGCATCCCTTGGCGAACTGACGGAACTGCTGACCGCCTTTCTGGACGACGCCGAACTGCCGCCGGGGAGTTGCTGGCGGGGCCGGGTCGGTGTGCACAGGGCGGCGGCAGCCGCCGGTTCCGGCGGTCCTCCCTCGGAGCTTGTCGGCGACGGCGGCGAGCAGCTCCGGCGGCTGGCCCGATCCTGGGTGCGGGGGGAGAAGGTTGACTGGGCGCAGCTGTACGGCGAGAGGCAGCCCCACCGGATCAGTGCCCCCACCTACCCCTTTGTCAGGGAACGTCTCTGGTTGGAGGATGTTGCCCTGGGCGGGGAGAAGGAACGGCCGGAGGATGGTGCCTCGAGCGGAAGGAATGAGCTGCTGGAGGATGGTAGCCAGGGCGAGAGGGGTGAGCGGCTCGAGAGATGGCGGTGCTGGCTGCAGGAGGCGCTCGCCCCCCTTCTCGGTCGGCCGGCTGCCGAGTTGGACCCGGAATGTGGCTTTCTTGCCCTCGGCCTCACCTCCATGGCCCTGGTCCAGCTTGTCCGTTCCCTGGAAGAGATCTTGGGCAAGGAGCTGTCGCCGACCCTTCCCTTCCATTATCCGACCATCGACGAACTGGCCGCCCACCTGGCCGACAGCTCGCCGGAGACTCTCCCACCCTTCGCTTCGGGCGGGGAGGCAGCCGCTGCTTCCCCACTCGGGGGGGAGGACCGGGAGCCGGGTGTCGACAGTGCTGGCAGCAACAGGCCCATCCCTTATGCCGCAGCCGATGGTGGCACGGTCATTGGCGGCATAGCCGATGAAGGCACGGTCATTGGCGGCAAAGCTGGTGGAAGTACAGCCGATGGCGGCCCGACAAGCCTGCTCAGCGCCGCCGAGTTGGCCGGCCTCCTTGAAGCCGGGGTAGTGGATGAGAAGGATGTGGCAACCTTTGTCGCGGCGGGGATCTACCATGGATAAGCTCTTTCGCCGGTACAAGTCCGGGGATATCTCCCTGGCCCAACTCAAGGCAGGCCTGATCGAGTTGCGTCAACCGGCGGCCCGGCTGCCGCTCTCCGAAGGGCAGAAGGGGCTGTGGGCCCTGCAGAAAACCTTCCCGGCCAGCAGCATCTACAACCTGCCCATCTGCTTCCGCCTGCCGGAAGAGATCGAGCCCGGGCTGCTTCGTGAGGCGGCCGGGATGCTGCTGCGCACCTACCCTCTCCTCACCTCGCGGATCGACAGTGACCAGCGCGGCCCCTGGCGGACGCTGCACCCGGAGGCGGAACTGGACTGTACCGAGGTGCGCCTTGCCCGCAAAGGGGAGGAGGAGCTGTTCGACCTGGTCCGCCAACGGGCCAGGCGCCCCTTTGCCGCCGGGGGGCCACTGTTGCGGGCGGAGATCTTCCAGATAGACGGGGGGCGGCCTCTCTTCCTCTTCACCATCCACCATCTGCTCTTTGACGGTGCCTCCCTGCCGCTTCTGCTCGCCTCCCTGTCCTCCGCCTACACCATGTTACGCCGGCAGAGGGAAAGGGGGGAGGCGGTACCACCCCCGCCCCCCCCTCCGCCCGTCGGCCGTTTCCGCGACTTTGTCGACTACGAGAGACGTCTGCTGGCCGGCCGGGAGGGAGAGAGGCGGCTCGCCTTCTGGCGCCGGGAACTGGCCGGGGAACTGCCGCAGCTGGAACTGCCCGGGGGGAGAAGCCGATCAGCCGACCTGTCCGCGCCGGTCGGGGCCTCCCGCCGCCTTCTCCTGCCAACGGCGTTAAGCTGCCGGTTGCGGGCCTTCTGCCGCCAGCACAATCTTTTTCCCTCCACCCTCTTTCTCGCCCTGTTCAAGGGGGTGCTCTCGTACAGCTGTTCCGTCAGCGATATTGTGGTCGGCATGCCGGTCAATGAACGGAGTGCCGCCGGCCTTGCCGAGGTGGTCGGCTTCTGCCTCAACATGGTGGCGGTGCGCAGCCGTATCCGCCCGGAGGAGAGCTTTGCCGGCTTCCTGGCCAGACTCCAGGCAACGATGCTTGATGCCGTCGCCCACAGCTACCCGCTGCCGGCCCTGCTGCGTCAGCTGGCTCTGCCGGGGCGAGTCGACCGCCCCCTCTTTCAGGCCGCCTTTGCCTACCAGAATTTCTCCCCGGCCCCGACCTCCGCCGGGCAACTCCCCCTGGAACTGATCGATGAAATCGGCCAGGAGGGGGAGTACGAACTGGTTCTGGAGGTGCAGGAGCGCCAGGACAGTTTTCAGCTGAAGGTCAAGTATCTCCCTGAACTCCTCGATCAGGCCGCCATCGACCGCTTCCTTGGCCACATCCTCTCGCTGCTTGCGCAGGTACTGGCCAATCCCGCCATGACCTTCGCGGAAATATGCCCCCTCGTGCCGGCCGAACGGGAACAGCTGCTGCAGGCCGGTCATGGCGGCGATACCCCTCTTTCCGATGACTGTCTCCACACCCTTTTTGGCCGCCAGGCGCGACGGCAACCGACGGCAGTGGCGGCAGTCGGAGGCGGGGTCAGCCTCAGCTATGGAGAACTGGACCAACAAAGCACCCTGCTCGCTCGCGCCCTGCAGGGCAAAGGGGTGGGGCCGGGGGCTCTGGTGGCGGTCTGCGCCGAGCGCTCTCCGGCGATGCTGGTGGGGCTGCTGGCTATTCTCAAATCCGGTGCGGCCTATGTCCCCCTCGACCCCGGCTACCCGGTCGACCGGCTGGCCGGGATGCTTAAGGAAAGTGGAGCCCGGTTGCTTCTCAGCAGCGGCGGGGTGGTCGAAAAGGTGGCGGCGGTGGCTCACCGGGCCGAGCTGACTGTACGTGCTCTGCAAGGGGCAGAGAGCACCGCCGGCGAGCTGCTGCTGGTCGCCCTCGACCGGGACTGGCCGCTGTTGGCCGAAGAGGCCGCCCGGCAGGGAGAACTGCGGCCGGTGGCCGGTAACGGCCATCTCGCCTATGTCATCTTCACCTCCGGCAGCACCGGCCGCCCCAAGGGGGTGATGGTGGCGCATCGGGCTCTGACCAATTTCCTTCTCGCCATGGCCCGGGAACCCGGTATGCAGGCCGGCGAGAAGCTGCTCGCCCTGACCACCTGCTCTTTTGATATCGCCGCCCTGGAGCTTTTTCTCCCTCTCGTGGTGGGGGGAGAGTGCCATATCGCCCCGGCTGGCCTGGCCGGCAACCCGGTTGAACTGCAGCAAGAGATTGAGCGCTTGCGGCCGGAACTGCTGCAGGCCACACCGACTACCTGGACGATGCTCTTCCATACCGGTTGGCGCAACCGCCAGGGGGTGCGGCTCCTCTGTGGCGGTGAACCCCTGCCGCCGAGCCTGTTGCAGGCCTTCCGGGCCAGCGGCAGTCGGGCCTGGAACCTCTACGGCCCCACCGAAGCGACCATCTGGGTGTCGTTGCAGCGCCTCGACCGGGATGGGCTGATCAGCGTCGGCCGCCCCATCGCCAACAGCCGGCTCTATCTGCTCAACCGCCACCTTCGGCCGGTCCCGGTGGGGGTGGTGGGGGAGATCTGTCTGGCCGGCTGTTGCCTGGCCGAAGGGTACCTGCACCAGCCTGAGCTGACCGCGGAGAAGTTTGTCCACCTGCAGCGGGCCGAGGATCTGGGCCGTGCTGACGGGGAACGGTTGTACCGTACCGGAGACCTGGCCAGATGGCGGGAGGACGGCAGCATCGAGTACCTGGGGCGGGTCGACGAGCAGATCAAACTGCGCGGGATGCGTATCGAACTGGCCGAGATCGAGGCGGCCCTGCAGGCCTTTTCAGGGGTGCGCCAGGCGGTGGTGGTGGTGAAGGGGGAGGGGGGAGGCGGCCGTCTGGTGGCCTGTCTGGTGCCGGCCGACTCCGGCGACGGTATCGATCTGACGGCCCTCAGCCGTACTCTTCGCCGGCAGCTGCCGGACTTCATGGTTCCCGGCCAGTTCTCCCTCCTCGACCGGCTGCCGCTGACCGCCAACGGCAAAATGGACCGACGGGCCCTGGCGGCTCAGGAACTCACCCTGGTCGGCCCGCAGGCGGGGGTGGCCACCCCGAAAGAGGAGGGTGAGGCCGTGCCGGTGGCGGCGGAACGGCTGCCGGCCGGCCTGCCTGCGCCCGACAGCAAGATGGTGCAGACGGTATTGGCCGGGTGGCGGGAGGTGCTCGAGCAAAACGAGATCGCCCTGGATCAGGGCTTCTGGGAGGCGGGTGGCAATTCCCTGCTGGCGGTGCTGCTGGCTGACCGGCTCAGTGCCCTCCTCGGCCGTCCCCTGCCGGTCACTACCCTGTTCAAGTATCCGACGGTCCGGGCGCTCAGCGCCCATCTGGGCGAACGACTGCCGGTCGCCCCCGTCCTGCCGGCAGGCGAGGAGGGTCCTCCCCGAAACCGCCCCGGTCTTGCCGCGGCCGCTCATGACGGCGCCAGCGACTGGCCGGACTATTATCGGGAGAGCCTGGCAATCATCGGTATCTCCTGCCATTTCCCCGAATCAAAAGATTATCGGCAGTTCTGGCGCAACCTCTGTGCAGGAAGGGATTGTGCCACCGAGTTCACCCCGGAAGAGCTGCGCCGGGCCGGGGTGCCGGCCGAACTCTGCCTGAACCCCGCCTATGTAGCCAGGCAGTGTACGCTGGGGGAGAGCAAGTACCTCTTCGACGCCGGTTTTTTCAACATTTCGGCGGCGAACGCCCGACTGATGGACCCGCAGGGACGTCAACTCCTCCAGCATGCCTGGACCGCTCTGGAGGATGCCGGGTACCGACCGGGAGATATCGCCGATACCGGCGTCTTCGTCTCCGCCGGCAACAATTTCTACCATGCCCCCCTGCAGAATAGCGGGACTGCGGCGGGTACCGACCACTATGTCGGCTGGGTGCTGGCCCAGGAGGGGTCTCTCGCCACCCAGATCTCCTACCATCTCGGATTGACCGGACCCAGCTATGCCGTCCATGCCAACTGCTCCTCCTCCCTGATCGGACTCCACGCCGCCGGCCAGCATCTCCGTCTGGGTGAGGTGCGCTGTGCCCTGGTCGGGGCGGCTTCGCTCTTCCCGACGGCGGCCGCCGGTTACCTGTACCAGCCGGGGATGAACTTCTCCAGCGACGGCCGTTGCCGCCCCTTTGCCGCCGAGGCCGACGGCATGGTCGGCGGTGAGGGGGTGGCGGTGGTGGTGCTGAAACGGGCCCTGGATGCCATCGCCGACGGTGACCATATCTACGCCCTGATCCGGGGGGTCGGGGTGAACAACGACGGTGCCGACAAGATGGGCTACTATGCCCCCGGGGTCAACGGCCAGGCCGGGGTGATCGGCGGGCTCCTCCGCCGTACCGGGGTCGATCCGCAATCCATCGGCTACGTCGAGGCGCACGGCACCGCCACCGCCCTGGGCGATCCGGTGGAGGTGCGCGCCCTCAGCGAGGCCTGGCGCCCTTTCACCAGCAAAACCCAGTTCTGCGCCTTGGGTTCGGTGAAAAGCAATATCGGCCACCTCGACACTGCCGCCGGCCTGGCCGGTTGTATCAAGGTGGCTCTCTGCCTGCAGCAGGGGCAGATCCCCCCCTCGCTGTACTGCCACCACCCCAATCCGGCCATCGACTTTGCCGACAGCCCCTTCTATCCTGTCGACCAGCTTCGCCCCTGGCCGTCCGGCATGGCGCCGCGGCGGGCCGGACTGAGCGCCTTCGGCCTGGGCGGCACCAACGCCCACGCCATCCTCGAGGAGTATGTCGCTCCGCTGGCAGCGCCCGACGCGGAGTCCGACCGTCGGCCGGTACTTCTCCTCCTCTCGGCCAGAGATGAACAGCGGCTGCGGCAGTACGCCGGCAAGCTTTTGGCCTACCTCGACGAGGGGGCGGTGGCTGAGGGTGATCTGGTGGCGATGGCCGCCACCCTGCAGTTGGGACGCAAGGCGATGGCGGCCAGGCTGGGGCTCCTTGCCGGCACCATCTCCGAGGCCGCCGAGCGGCTGCGTGCCTTTCTGGCCGCCGCTTCCCCCGGCCGCCCCCTGCCGAGCGTGGTGAGGAACGACGGGGTGATGAGCGGCCCCGGTCCGGCCGGCCGGGAGCTCTCCAGCCTCTTTGCCGATGACGCCCTGCAGGAGGTGATTGGCCGCTGGCTGCGGAATAGGAGGCTGGAAAAACTGCTGGAACTGTGGGTGAAGGGGGTGGATATCGACTGGTCACCACTCTATCCGGCCGGCCGGCCGCGGCGACTCAGCCTTCCCACCTATCCCTTTGCCGAGGAGGAGTACCGGCTGGATTCCCCTGGCGGCGGTATTGGCGGCGGTTGTGGCGGTGAAAGTGGCGGTGAAAGTGGTGGCGATAGTTGCGGCAATAGTTGCGGCAATAGTGGTGGTGACAGGGCTGTCGCCCCAGAGACCCCGCCGGAAGGTCTGGCGAAGGGCCGGGGGGAGGAGAGCAACGCCAGCCTGCTTGCCCCGGTCTGGAAGCGGCTGGCCGTTCCGGCCGGCCCGACTGCGGCGAGCTGGCCGAAAAAAACGGCGGCGGTGCTGGTCGTCGGTGGCGATGACCGGCAGTTGTCGGCGTTGACCGCCCTCTACCCGCAGGCAACAAGCCTCGGTCTCCCCCATGATGCCTCTTTGGCCAGTTTCCAGGCCGCGGTTGCCCGGGTCGACACCCTTGACCACCTCGTTTTTCTCGCCCCGCCCGACCCGCCCGCCGCCGGTGAGGCAGGGGGGTCCGTCTCCACCGCCGATGAGGAGCTGCTCCTCGCCCAGGAGGGGGGAGTGATCGCCCTCTTCCGCCTGGTCAAGGCCCTCCTTGCCGCCGGCTGGGGCGAGAAGCCGCTGGGCTGGACGATCATCACCCGAGGTGTCCAGGCCATTGCCGCCGACGAGGCGGTGCGGCCGGCCCATGCCGCCGTCCACGGGTTCGCCCGGGCCATGGCCGGCGAATTCACCGCCCCGACATGGTCAATCCGCTGCCTCGACCTGGCGGCGGACGAGGAGTGGCCCCTGGCTGACCTGTTGGCCATCCCGCCGGCGGCCGACGGCAGCCCGCTGGTCTGCCGGGGTGGGGAGTGGTTCCGCCAGGCCCTCATTCCCTGCCGTGACTTCTCCCCGGCGACTGGAGGGTATCGCCGGCATGGGGTCTATGTGGTGGTTGGTGGTGCCGGAGGCTTGGGAGAGGTGTGGACCAGGTATATGCTGACCCGCTTCCAGGCCCGGGTCTTCTGGCTTGGTCGTCGGGAGATGAATGAAGAACTCCGGGCCAGGCTTCGGCAGTTGGCCGAACTGGCGGTGGCATCGGGGGCGCCGGCTCCGGAGTACCTTCAGGCCGACGGCCGCCGGCCGGCGGAGCTGGCCAGGGCGGTGGCGACAGTACGGGAGCGCTGCGAATCTGTCACCATGAATACTGACGAAGGGGCTGACGGAGGGGCTGGTGAGGGGGGAGAGCGGCGAACTCGTGGCAGCGGCGGGCAGATTCATGGGCTCATCCTGGCGGCAGTCGACCTCTACGACCAGAGCCTGCAGTTGATGGACGAGGAGCGTTTTCGCGCCATCCTCTCGGTGAAAATCGAGGCGAGTGTCCGGGTGGTCAATGCCTTTGCCGGCGAAGAGCTTGACTTCATCCTCTTTTTCTCTTCCCTCAGTGCCTTCGGCGAGGCGGCCGGATTGAGCGGCTACGCTGCCGGTTGCAGCTTTGCCGACCTCTATGCCCGCCAGCTGGCGACCAGCCGGCGGCTGCCGGCCAAGGTGATCAACTGGGGCTACTGGCGGGTCGGCAGCGGCGCCCGGGTCGCTGAGACCATGAAGCGGCGACTGCAGCTGAGTGGTATCCGCCCCATCGAGGAGGGGGAGGGGATGGCGGCTTTGGAGAGCCTGCTGGCCCTGCCCCTCTCCCAGTTGGCCCTGCTGAAATCTGCGGGTTCGCCGGGTTGGGATGCGAGCGGCGACATTGGGATGGCCCAGCCGCTCACCACGGCAATCGATCCATCAGCAGTCCCGCCAACAGTCTCGCCAATATCTCCGCCAGTGGATCCTCTACAGGCCGGGGAGAGCAAAGCCGAACCGACTGAGTGGCTCAGCCTCGCCCCGGCCGCAGAGCCACCCCTGCCACCCTTGTTGGCCCTCTCCCCGGCCGACACGGCGCGTGCTGACGAGGGGGGTCTCTTTGCCGTCAGCAGCCGCTACCAGACGGCTGAAGAGGGCCACGATGGCGAAAAACTGCTGGCCCTAGGCCGGGAAGTGGAGCGGCTGAGCCGGCAGCTGCTGGCCTCGGCGATGGCCGGCCTCACCGTGGAGTCGGTGGCCGAGGGCTACCGGTTGTGGTGGCAGGAGAGCGAACGACGGCTTCAGGAGGAGGACGATTCCGGCGCTGGCCTCCCTGCGGCAGCAGATCTTGCCACCACTGGCCGCCATCAAGAGCCGGTTGTCGAAGGCGAAGAGCTGTGGCGACAGTGGCGGACAGCGGTTGCCGCCCTGCCGGCGGCGGCCGCCGGAGGCCGGGCCGCCCTCACCCTGCTGGAGCGGTGCCTGCGTGCCCTGCCGGCAGTTCTGCGTGGCGAGGTTGCCGCCACCGAGGTGCTCTTTCCCGGTGGTTCGGCAGAACTGGTGGCCGGGATGTACCGGCATACTCCCATTGCCGACTATTTCAACACCTTGCTCGCCGAACTGGTGGCGCGGGCGGTTGCCCAATGGTGTCAGCGCCAGCCCCGGGCGGCAATCCGGATCATCGAGGTCGGCGCCGGCACCGGCGCGACCACTGCCGCCCTCCTGCCGCGGCTTTTGCCCTACGCTGCCAATATCGCCGTCTACTGCTCCTCGGATATCTCCCCGGCCTTCGTCCAGGCCGCCGCCGAGCGCCATGGCCGGGACTTCCCCTGGCATTGCGCCCGTCTCTTTGATCTTGAGAGACCGGTTGGCGAACAGCAGAGCAGTGGTCGGGAGATGGGCCACTACGATATCGCCGTGGCCGCCAACGTCCTCCATGCCACCGCCGATATCCGCCGGAGTCTGCGTAACCTCAAGGCCCTTCTCCGCCCGGGGGGGCTCCTCTTTCTCAACGAAATGAGCACCGTCTCGCTGCTCAGCCATCTCACCTTCGGTCTGCTTGACGGCTGGTGGTCGGCGGTGGACCGTCCTCTGCGCCTTCCCGGCTCTCCGGCCCTCACCCCGGCCGCCTGGCGGCGGGTGTTGGCCCAGGAGGGTTTTGCGCCGGTGCTCTTTCCGGCGGTGGCCGACCACCATGCCGGCCTGCAGCTGGTCGTCGGCCAGAGTGACGGGCTGGTGCGTCAGGAGGCTGGGCGACCGGCCGCTGGCCGGGCGAGGCCCGGCGATGATGGCCTCCATGGCCTCCATAGCCAGCATGGTCTGCATGGCCTGCATAGTTTGGATGGCCAGAAGAGGGGTGGGGAGAGAGCGCCGCAGCAGGATCAGCCCGTGCTGCAGCCGGAACAGCTTGCTACCCCGCCGGCTGTGGACGGGACAGCCGCCAAGGCCGATGGCCTGACTGCGGCAGTGGCGGGATGGCTGCGCCGCACGCTTGCTGAACTGCTGCGGGTGGCCCCGGCCACCCTGGCCACCGATCTCCCCTTTGCCGACTACGGCATCGACTCGATCCTCAGTATCAATCTGGTCAACCGCCTGAACAGCGAACTGGGGGTCAAGCTGAACACCGCCACCCTCTTTGACCACAGCACCATCCAGCGGTTGACCGCCCACCTTCTGGCCGGCCATCGCCAGCTCTTGCAAGCCCGCTTTGCCACGCCGCCGAGCAGTGCCAGGCAAGCCGGAAGAGGGCCGGAGATGGTCGTAAACCGGCCGGAGATAGATGTTGCGCAGCAGGTTAGGCCTGCCACCGGTAAACCTCAGCCGCTAACCCTCGCAACCGGCGCCCCGGGCGGGGCGCGGCAGCCCCAAGGTCAGGCGGCCGCCCGGCCAGCGGAGATCGCCGTGATCGGCATGTCCGGTCAATTTCCCGGGGCGGCCAATGTCCGGGAATTGTGGCGTAACCTGCTCGCCGGCCGCAACGGGGTGGGGCCGCTGCCCCCCGAGTATCTCGGCCCGCCTGGCGAGAAGAGCTATCGCTGGGGGGGAATTCTTGCCGATCGGGACTGCTTTGACCCCCTCTTTTTCCACATTTCCCCCCGCGAGGCGGAGTCGATGAACCGCCATCAGCGGCTGGTGCTGCAGGAGGGGTGGCGTGCTCTCGAGGATGCCGGCTACGACCCGAAATCACTGGCCGGTAGCCGCACCGGGATAACCATCGGCGCCGAGCCCTGCGGCTCCAGTCACGAGACCTTCACCGGCGCCTCCGAGGCGCTCGTCGCCTCGCGGCTCTCCTATTTCCTCGATCTGAAAGGACCGGCGCTGGTGGTCAACACCGGCTGCTCCTCCTCCGGGGTGGCCATCCACCTTGCCTGCGAGAGTCTGCGCAGCGGCGAAACCGATCTGGCCCTGGCCGGCGGGGTCTTCGCGGTCATGGACCACCTCGGCCTGGCGGCGCTGGCGGAGATCGGCATGCTCTCCCCCACTGGTCGGTGCAACAGCTTCGCTGCCGACGCTGATGGGACGGTCCTCTCGGAGGGGGTGGGGGTCGTTGTCCTGAAACGGCTGGCCGAGGCGGAGGCGGACGGTGACCGGATCCTCGGGGTGATTCAGGGCTCGGGGATGAATCAGGACGGGGCGAGCAACGGTATCACCGCCCCCAGCGGTCTGGCCCAGGAAGACCTGATCGTCGAGGTGTACCGCCGTTTTGCCGTTGACCCGCAAACGATCAGCTACCTTGAGGCCCATGGCACCGGTACGGTCCTCGGTGACCCGGTGGAGGGCAATGCCCTGGTGCGGGCCTTCCGCCGCTTTACCGAGCGGCAGAACTTCTGCGCCGTGGGGAGTTCCAAGGCCCATCTCGGCCACACCGGCGCCGCCGCGGCGGTGGTCGGGCTGATCGTTCTCCTCCTCGCCATGGAACATCGCCGGCTCCCCGGCCTGCCCCGGTTGCGCCGGCGCAATCCGCTGATCGAGTTCGACAGCTCCCCCTTCTTCCTGCCCCGCCAGGAGCAGGAGTGGAGCGGCGCGGGGCGGGGGCCGCTGGTGGCGGCGCTCAACTCCTTCGGCCACAGCGGCACCAATGTTCACCTGGTGCTGCGCAGTTACCAGCACCGGCAGGAATGGGCCGCCAGCAAAGCGGCCTTGTCGAGCAGACCCCAGCTCCTGCCGCTTTCGGCGATGAACCGGGCGCGGCTGCAGCAGCTGGCCGCCGACCTTGCCGACTTTTTCACCGCCCCAGCTGCTGCTGCTGAGACGGATGGTGCAGTTGCCGCCCCGCTGCCGGCAGAGAGTGGGCCAGCCTTTGGCCTCGCCGATCTGGCCTACACCCTGCAGGTGGGGCGGCAGGCGATGGCTGCCCGACTGCTCCTCGTGGTCAGCGAATTGGCTCAGGTGGTTGCCGCCCTGCGGGCCTTTGCCGCCGGCCGGGAATTGCCGGCCTATGCCTGGTACGGCGAGGTCTCGGAGGATGGTGACGGGGAGCATGGGGAGCCCGGTGCCGAGCAGAAGGAAATGCTCGCCCTCTGGGCCCGGGGTGACGATATCGGTCTGGCAGAGCTGGCTGCCTACTGGGTCGGCGGTGGGGTGATCGACTGGCTGCAGGGCTATCCGACCGGCAGACCGCGACGACTCAGTCTGCCGGCCTACCCCTTCGCCAGAGAGCGGTACCGGGGGCAAGGGCGGAGGGTGGGGCCGGCCGGGCCACTTTTTGGGGCCATTGCAGCGACTGAGGGGACCGGGGCGATCGGGGAGATTGCAGCGACCGAGGCGACTGGGACGGTGCTGGCCGGGGTGAGCAGCGCTCCCGCCTCTGTTATACTCTGCGGCCGCCACTGGTACGAGTCACCGGCGGCAGTACCGGCTGCGGCAGCCTTGGCCGCTACCGCCCCTCCCGTCGCTACCGCTGGAGGTTTTGCCCGTCGGCTGGTCCTGTTGGCCGGTTTCGGCCCTGAAGGGGAACAACTGGCCGTGCAGATCGCCCTGGCGCTTTCCGGCGGCAACGCCGAGACCGCCGGCTCAGCCGTCGTTGACTGCCAGGTCCTGTCTGGTGGAGAGGGGAACGGCGAGACGGACCCGCCCCCCCCCTTTACCCGGCTTGTCAACCGGGCCCTGCAACTGCTCCAACGGTTGCTGGCCGAGCGTCTGGTTGGACGCCTGCTGGTACAGATTCTCTGGCGGGGGGACCACCCCGCCGGTGGCTATGCCGCCCTGGCGGCCCTGTTGAAAACGGCCCGGTTGGAACACCCCGATCTTTTCGGCCAGATTATTGATGTTGGCGGGAAAGGGGCGAGTAGCGCCAGAAGGGAGAACAGCGACAGAAGGGAGAACAGCGACAAAAAGGAGAACAGCCACAAAAGGGAGAACAGCACCGAAGGGGAGAGTAGTGTTCTCTCGGCACTGCTGGCCGAAAACAGCCACCACCCGGGTGAGCTGGAGATCCGTTACAAGGAGGGCAAACGTCTGCTGGCCGGCTGGCAGGAGCTGCAACCACCGGTGGCAGCAGATATCCCCTGGCGGCAGGGTGGGGTCTATCTGCTCACCGGCGGCGCCGGTGGCCTGGGGATGCTTCTGGCCAGGGAGATTGCCGGCCGGCTCGGCAGTGGGGTGGTGGTGCTGGCCGGCCGCTCGCCGGCACCGCAGTTGCCTGATTTCGGCCGGCTGAATCGGCTGGGCGGGCCGCAGCGGGGCGAAGCGGTGGTGCTGCCCGTTGCCGAGGGTTCCGGGGTGCGGCTGGAGTACCGGCAGGCGGATGTCGCCAATCTGGCCGAGGTGGAGGCTCTGCTTGCCGATATCGGCCGCTGCCATGGCCCTCTTAACGGCATCGTCCATGCCGCCGGGGTGCTGGCCGACAGCTTCATCCTGAAAAAGACTGAGAAGCAGCTGGTGCAGGTCTTCGCCCCAAAGGTGCGGGGGGCGGTGAACCTCGATCTGGCCAGCCGGGGTCTTGCGCTCGATTTTTTCCTCCTTTTCTCCTCCACCGCCGCCGTCTTCGGCAGCATCGGCCAGGCCGACTACGCCGCCGCCAACGCCTTTCTCGACCACTTCGCCCGGCGGCGCAACCGGCTGCAGGCGATGGGAGAGCGCACCGGTCACACCCTGTCGATCAACTGGCCACTCTGGCAGGAGGGGGGGATGCGGCCGGAGGCGGCGACGGTGGCCGACATGGCGGCGCACGGGCTCCTGCCGCTGAGCAGCAGCGCCGGGTTCCGGGCCCTGGGTCAGGCCTTCGCCCTTGCCCAGGCCGGCCGGATAGGGCAGGTGCTGGTTCTCGCCGGGGATCCGGAAAGGGTCCGCCAGCTGCTCTCACCGGACCGGTCGGGGCCGGTGGCGGCGGGGCTGGAGAGGCGGCTTGTTCGACGGCTGCGCGCCCTGCTCGCCGAGACCATTCATATTGAGCCGGATCGGATCGATCCCAGGGCGCCACTGGAGAGGTATGGGATCGATTCGATCATGATCACCCGGCTCAACCAGAGGCTCTCGGCGCACTTCGCCACCCTGCCGAAGACCCTCTTTTTCGAGTACCCGAACATCACCAGCCTGGCCGCCCGGCTGCTTCTCGCCTACCCCGAGGAGGTTCGGCTATGGCTTGCTGCCGGGGAAGAGGGTGCCGACAGGGAGAACTTGGTCGGCACTGCCGTCCCCTCCATCCGTCCCCTCCAGCCTATTCAAACGGCTCAGCCCGCTCAACCTGATCAGTCCCCCCAGCCCTGCCGTCCCTCGCCGTCCCCCAGTGACGGTGGCCCGGAAGCGATTGCCATCATCGGCCTCAGTGGCCGCTACGCCGGTGCCGACAATCCGGCGGCCCTGTGGCGGCAGTTGGCGGCGGGCCGGGACTCTATCTCCGAGATCCCCCCCAGCCGCTGGCCCCTGGCCGGCTTCTACGAGGCGGAGATGGAGAGTGCTCTCCGCCAGGGGAAGAGCTACAGCAAGTGGGGGAGCTTTCTCGATGATTTTGCCGCTTTTGACCCCTTCTTCTTCCATATTTCCCCCAAGGAGGCGATCAATATCGATCCGCAGGAGCGGGTGATGCTCGAGTGCGCCTGGGAGGCCTTCGAAGACGCCGGCTATACCCGGGAGCTGCTGGCCGGGCGCCACAACAGCCAGGTGGGGGTCTTTGTCGGCATCACCAAAACCGGCTACAACCTCTACGGCCCAGAATTGTGGCGGCGGGGGGAGACGATCTTTCCCCACACCTCGTTTGCCTCACTGGCCAACCGGATCTCCTACGTCATGGGGTTGCAGGGGCCGAGTATGCCCATCGACACCATGTGCTCCTCCTCTCTTACCGCCATCCACGAGGCCTGCCAGCACCTGCTCCGGCAGGAGTGCGAACTTGCCCTGGCCGGCGGGGTGAACCTCTATCTCCACCCGTCCAGCTATATCCTCCTCTCTGCCATGAAGATGCTGGCCAGGGGAGGGCAGTGCCGAAGCTTCGGCAAGGGTGCCGACGGCTTTGTCCCCGGCGAGGGGGTGGGGGCGGTGCTGCTCAAACCGCTCTCCTTGGCCCTTCGCGACCGCGACCATATCTACGCCCTCATCCGCTCCTCGGCGATAAACCACGGCGGCAGAACCAACGGCTACACCGTTCCCAACCCGGCGGCCCAGGCGGCCCTGGTCCGCCGGACCCTGGAGCGGGCGGGAGTGGATGCCCGCACGGTCAGTTATATCGAGGCACACGGCACCGGCACCGAGTTGGGTGATCCCATCGAGATTGCCGGCCTCAACCAGGCCTTCCGGGCCGACACCACCGCAAACGGCTTTTGCGCTATCGGTTCGATCAAGTCCAACCTCGGCCATCTCGAGGCCGCCGCCGGTATCGCCGGCTTGACCAAGATCATCCTCCAGCTGCAACATCGTCAGCTGGTGCCGACCCTCCACGCCACTGAGCCCAATCCGCACATCGACTTCGCCGGCAGCCCCTTCGTCCTCCAGCAGGAGCTGGCCCCCTGGCCCGGAGCGGAGGTGGAGGAGGAAGGGGGGTGGCGCCGCTACCCGCGGCGGGCCGGAATCTCCTCCTTCGGGGCCGGCGGGGCCAATGCCCATCTGCTCGTTGAGGAGTACTCGCCACCCGCTGAGGGAGAAGGGCCGGGGGCCGGTCAGCCGGCGGCCGGCCGGCAAGAAGAGCGGAGCGACCCGGAATTTTTCCTTCTCTCGGCCGGCGATCCGGAGCGGCTGCGGGCCGTTGCCGGCCGCCTGCTCGCCTGGCTGGAGGAGAAACATGGGGCGAAAGAAGAGGGCCTCCGTCTGGCCGACATTGCCTGGACCCTGCAGACCGGTCGGGAAGCGCTGGAGGAACGGCTTGCCTTTGTCGCCTCGACACTGGTGGCAACCATTGCCGCCCTCAAACAGTTCCTGGCCGGCAAGGGGGATGGGGTGGACCTCTACCGGGGGCGGCGCAGCCGGGAGGCGGCCGCCCTCATCGAGTTGCTCGGCAGCGACCTCGCTGAACGCTGCCGTCACTGGTTGCGGGAGGGCAACTGTGGCGCCATTCTCGAACTGTGGGTGAAGGGGGGGGATATCCCCTGGGCCGACCTGCCACGCCGGCAGGAGCCCCGGCGGATCAGCCTGCCCACCTATCCCTTCGCCAGGGAACAGTTCTGGCCGCCGGTTCTCGACAGGGAGAAGGGGCGCGATTCCGGCTTGGCTGGCGAGGCTATTACCAGTATCGGCGGGGCGGCCGGGGCCGGGGGCATTGAGGCTTGCGGCCAGCGACAGGAGGCGATGGCGGGCGATGAGAGAGGGGAGCTGCCGTTCACCGCCATTGCCCGCTGGCGGGAAGAGCCCCTGTCGCCGTTGGCCGGGGGAGATCCGGCCGCCGGCAGCGTCTTGCTGGTCTATCCGCCCTCGGCCGGTCAGCTTGCCGAAGAGCTGGCAAGCTGGCACCGCAGGAAAGGCCTGGCCGTCCGACGGCTCCGCCTGGTGACGGAGTTGACGACCGGCCTGGCCCTGTGCCTGGACGAGGCGAGCACCATCTGGCCGGCCGACCGGCAGGGGGTGGACGCCCTCCTGCAGACAATGACCTTCCCGCAGCGCCTCTTCTTCCTGGCTGACGGCCAGGGGGCGGAAAGCCGCCAGAAGGGGTGGGCGGCAGTGGCCGGGCTGCGCCACTATGCCGAGCGGAACGAACTCCTTCTGCTCCGCCTCTACAACGCCCTGCGCCGCGCTGGCCGGCAGGAGGCCATCGACTGCTTTGTGCTCAGCCGCGACAACTACCGGCTGGGTACGGTGGCCGGCGTTGCCGGCAGCAGCGTCGATACCGTCGAGCCCCACGGTGGTGGTCTGACCGGCCTGGCCTGCGCCCTTGCCCAGGGTGATCACCGATTTCGGATCCGCAACATTGACCTGTGCGGCAGTGAACTCGGCGACCCCGGGGGGCTGCCGGAACTGGCGGCAATGATCGCTACCGAGCCGGCAGCCCCCCGGGGCGAGGTGGTCAAATTACGTTTCGGCCGTCGCTACCGGCGGTGCTTCACCCCTCTGCCGCTGGCCGAATTGCCCGCCTCCGGCCTGCGGCAGGGGGGGACCTATCTCATTCTCGGCGGCAGTGGCGTTGTCGGTCAGGTGGTGACCCGCGGCCTGATCGACACTTACCGGGCCAGGGTGGTCTGGATCGGCCGCACCGCCGCCGATGAGCCAGCCCTGCAGGCAAAACTGGCCGCCTACCCCGAGGAGTTGATGCCGGTCTACTATCAGGCCGATGTCACCTCGCCGGCCGCCATCGGTGCGGCGGTGGCGGCCATCGTCGGCCGCTTTTCGGAAATCCACGGGGCGATCTTCGCCGGCCTGCACTTTGCCCTTACCGAGCCGGGGGAGGCCATCGACGAGGAAGAGTTCAGCCGCATTCTCGCCGTCAAGAGCCAGGGCAGCGGCAATTTCGCCGCCGCCCTGGCCACTCAGCGGCTTGACTTCATCTGCTATTTCTCCTCCGCTCAGGCCTTCTCCTTCTCCGGCGCCGCCCGGATGCCGGCCTACGCCAGCGCCATCACCGCCGCCGACACCCTGGTGGCCGCCCTGGTTGCGATTCCCCCCTCAGTCACCCCATCAGCTACCCATTCAGCCATCCCCTTAACCACCCCCCCAGCCCCCCACACGACAACTCCTCTCGGTAGCATCAACTGGGGCTTCTGGCGGGCCTCCTTCTCCGCTGGGGTGCCCAACCCGAATATCAGCTGGCTGGAAGACCGGCAGGGCTTTGCCTGTTTCGAGCGGTTTACCGCCGCCCTGCGCGCCGAGCGGCTGGAGCAGCTCCTCTGTATGCAGTTAAGTGGTCCGGTGGCGGCCATGGTGCCCACCGACGGCGACAACCGTTTCCGTCTGGCCCCGACCGCGCCGCCACTCCCCTTCCTGTGGCCGGAACTCCGTCGCCTCCTTGGCGAAGAAGAGGGGCGGCTGCGCGCCAGCCAGCCGCTTCTAGAGGCCGCCGCCCGCTGGTCGACCGCCTTTGACGGGTGGCTGGCCCGGGGGCTCTACCGACAATGGCGTCGGCTGCTCCACGAGGCGGGAATCGACCCAGAGCCGGGTTCGCCGGCACTCGGTGCCGAGGAGGAGCTGCGGCAGCGGGTCGGGGTGCTGGACAGCTATCGGCGCTGGTGGCACGAGTGCTGCCGGGTGTTGGTGGCGCATGGCTATCTGCGCCGGAGCCCGGCCGGTCTCGAGCTGGGCGTTGAAGAGGGCATGCCGGCGGCTTCCCCGGATGGTGACAGCTGGCTGCCGGCGGAAGAGGCCCTGGCCGGGGAGCTGCAGGCCCGCCGGCAGGCCTCTCTGCCCAGTGGCGAGGTCTCGGCTGCCCTGGCCCTGGCCGAGAGCTGCCTGCACCAGCTACCGGAGATTCTCAAGGGGCCCGTTGCCGCCACCTCGGTCCTCTTCCCCCGGGCCTCCCTGGAGCAGGTCGCCCCTCTTTACGGTCATGGCGCCGCCGGCGGTGATGACGAGGAGCAGGGCGGGGCCAACCTCTTCCCGGAACTGGTGGCCAGGGTGGCGGCAGCGGCCGTTGGCGCCCGGCAGGCCGTGGAGCCGTCGACGAGGATCAGGGTCGTCGAGATCGGTGCCGGAACCGGTGCCACCACCGCCGTGCTTCTGCCGCGGCTCGCCGCCATGCAGCCACAGCCGGCCGAGTACTGCTACACCGATATCTCCGCTGCCTTCCTGCGGCACGGCGCGAGGCAGTTTGCCGGCCGTTTCCCCTTCCTCACCTGCCGCCACTGGGATATCGAGGACCCCGATCCGCTCGCTGCGGTGGGTGAGGGCTTTGATCTGGCCATCGCCACCAACGTCCTCCACGCCACCGCCAGCATCCGGGATAGCCTGCGCCATATCAAGGCGGTGCTCCGTGGCAACGGGCTGCTGCTCATCACCGAGGCCAGTGCCCGAAGCCTGTTCAGCACCCTCACCTTCGGTTTGCTCGACGGCTGGTGGCGATACCGGGACCCGGAGCTGCGCATTGCCGGCACCCCGCTACTTGCTCCGACCACCTGGCAGCGGTTGCTGCTGGAGGAGGGCTTTGCCCCCCTCCTCTTTCCCGCCGAGGAGATGGTCGGGCTGGGACAGAGCCTGATTGTTGCCGTCAGTGACGGCCTGCTCGCCACCCGCTCGCCTTTCCCGGCGCCGGCGCCGGCTTCGGCAGCCGACAGGCCGGCAGCCACCAACCTTGCCACCAAGCCCGCAACCAACCCGGCCAAACTCACGACCAGCCTACCGGCCTCCTCTTCCTCCAGCTCTTCCCCTGCCCCGGCGGTGGCGGAGGCATCCTCCGGGCGGCGCCTCACCGCCATCCTCCTTGCCAGCCTGGCCGAGGCCCTGGAGACCGATATCGACCGGCTCGACCCGGAAATTCCCTTTGCCGACTACGGTCTCGATTCGATTCTCGGGGTGGCCTTTGTCGACCGGCTCAATCGCCACCTGGGGCTCACTCTCAGTACCGCCATTCTCTTCGAATACTCGACCGTACAGAGCCTTGCCGGCTATCTGCTGACCCTCGGCCCGCCGCCCTCGCCCGGCGGCCGGGGTGAGGGGGAACCTGCCCGCCACCTGCCGATGTCTCCGGCAGCCGACGCTGCGGCCTTTGCCGCTCGGCCGGGAGAATCGTCCCTGGCCTTCCCGGCCTCCCCGGACTCCTCGACCACTCCGACCACTGGCAGGGCCTCAACCGAGGCAATTGAGGCAATTGAGGCAATCGAGGCAATTGAGGGTATTGCCGTGATCGGCATGGCCGGCCAGTTTCCCGGCGCCACCGATATCCATGCCTTCTGGGCCAATCTCCGCGACGGCCGGGAGGGTATCGGCCCATTGCCGCCAGAGTACCTGCGCGACCCCCTACGACCGGAAATGAGGGTAGCCGATCCTTGCAGCCGGGGAGGAGTGCTCGAGGAGCGGGCCTGTTTCGACCCGCTCTTCTTCCACATATCGCCAAAAGAGGCGGAGGCGATGAACCCCCACCAGCGGCTGATCCTTCAGGAAGGGTGGAAGGCCCTGGAAGATGCCGGGATCAATCCAAAGAGCCTGGCCAACAACCTGGTCAGCATCTACATCGGTGCCGAACCCAGCGGCTACGCCCACGACTCCTTTACCGGTGCCTCCGATGCCCTGATTGCCGCACGGCTCGCCTACTTCCTCAACCTCAAGGGGGAGGCGGTGGTGGTGAACACCGGCTGCTCCTCCTCGGCGGTGGCCATCCATCTGGCCTGCACCAGTCTCCGCCAGAGGGAGTCGGAGCTTGCCCTGGCCGGTGGGGTTTTTGCCTGCCTTAGCCAGCCGATGCTGCAGGGGCTGGCCGGCATCGGCATGCTCTCGCCCACTGGCCGCTGCACCCCCTTTGACGCCGCTGCCGACGGCACCCTCATGGCCGAGGGGGTCGGGGTGGTGGTCCTCAAGCGTCTGTCTGCGGCCATTGCCGACGGTGACCCGATTTACGGGGTGATCCGGGCCTCCGGGCAGAACCAGGACGGGGCCAGCAATGGCATAACCGCCCCCAGCGGCACCGCTCAGGAGGAGCTTCTGGTCAGGGTCTACCGTCGGTTCGCCGTCAACCCGGCGGCGATCAGCTATTTCGAGGCGCACGGCACCGCCACCCAACTGGGCGACCCGGTGGAGATCAACGCCGCGCAGCGGGCCTTCCGACAGTTCACCGAGCGCAAACAGTATTGTACTCTGGGTACGGCCAAGGCGAACATCGGCCACACCGCCGCCGCTGCCGGGGTGATCGGTCTGATCAAGATCCTCCTTGCCATGCAGCACCGGCAGATTCCCGGTCTGCCTGGTTTTCGTCAAGGCCATCCGGCCATCGCCTGGTCCGATTCCCCCTTTACGATAAACCGGGAACTGGTTGCCTGGCCCTCGGCCGAGCGAGCGCCGCTGCTGGCGGCGTTGAGCTCGTTTGGCCACAGTGGCACCAACGTCCATCTCGTGGTGGAAGACTATCGGCCACCGGCGGCAGATGCCTTATCGCCAGCGGGCGGGGAGTTGCCGCAACTGATACCGATTTCGGCAAAGAACGAGGCCCGTCTGCGGGAATCGGTCAACAGGCTCAGCGGCTTTTTGAGGCTGGCCAACGAATCCGGGCAAAGCATTGCCCTGGCCGATCTGGCCTGGACCCTGCAAAGCGGCCGTCAGCCGATGGCGGCGCGGGTGGTGTTCCTGGCCGACCAGCACGATGCCCTACTTTCCGCCATGGCGCGTTTTTTTGCCGGAGAGAAGGCCGGTGAGGGGTACTGGCAGGGTGAGGTACACGGGGCTGGGGAGGGTGAGTGGAGCGAAGAGGCGAAGGTGCTGCTCGACCACTGGCTGGCCGGTGGCAGGTATGAGCGGATTGCCGCAGGCTGGGTCAGGGGCGTGCCGGTTGCCTGGGAGCGGCTGCACGCTGCCAGGCCACCCAAGCGGCTCCATCTTCCCGGTTACCCCTTTGCCCGGGAGCGCTACTGGGCCGAGCCGACCCTGCTGGCCGGGCCGGCGGTACCCCCCATGCCGCCGGCGCCCCATACCGCTATGGCAGCGACCCAATCAGGCGAGACGGCGGCTGCCTCTCTGCCGCTCATCGGCCGGCCGGTCTGGCAGGAACAGCCGGCCGGGGAGCCGGGTGACGGTTCCGGCACGGCCGTTGCCTTTGCCGGCCACTGGCTCTTCTGGGTCCAGCCCCCGGCCGGGATGTCGGCTAGCAGCGGGCCCGTCTGGCAGGAGGGGGAACTGGCCGCGGCGGCGGCGGATCTTCTGCCGGGGGTGGTCTGTGGGCAACTGGAGAGCGGGGCGGTGCATGCCGACGAGTACTTTACCGATATCGCCTGCCAGCTTTTCCACCGGCTGAAAGAGATTCTGGCCGGCCCACCGGCTGCCCGCCGGCTCCTCCAGGTAGTGGTTGTCGAGCCGGGGGAGACGGGTCAGGGGGCCGAAGAGAATCAGGGGCTGCTTTTCTCCACGCTGTCCGGCCTCGCCGGTCTGTTGCGCACCGTCCCTCGAGAAAACCCGGCGCTCGCCACCCAACTCCTCGTCCTGCCGGCCCCAGGCGACAGGGCCGGGCTGCTGCAACTGCTGCGGCGGGTGGCGGAGAACAGCCGCCACCCGGAGGATGGCCAGGCCCGCTACCGGCAGGGAAGGCGGCAGATCCTTGCCTGGCGGGAAATCACTGGCGAACAGCAGGAAAAAGCACCGCCACAGCTTCCCCTCCGTCCGGGTGGTGTCTACCTGCTGAGCGGTGGCACCGGTGGCCTCGGACGGCTTGTCGCCCGGGCCATTGCCCGCCAGGTGGAGGGGCCTACCCTGGTCCTTGTCGGCCGTTCCCCTTTGGCTGCTGCCGACGAGATGGGCCAGCCGGCCTGGCTGCAGGAACTGGCTGCCCTTGGGGCGAGGGTGGTCGTGCACCAGGCGGATATCGGCGAATGGGCGGCGGTGCAGGCATTGTTTGCACGGATTGAGGCCGATTGTGGCAGCCTGCACGGCATTATCCACGCCGCCGGGGTGGTTGCCGACAACTATCTGCTCCGCAAGAGCGAGGAAGAGTTCCGGAGGGTCCTTGCCCCGAAGGTGGCCGGCGTGGTCAACCTCGATCGGGCCAGCAGCCGACTACCCCTCGACTTCTTCGTCCTCTTCTCCTCGCTGTCGGCGATTTCCGGCAACCCCGGGCAGGGCGATTACAACTGCGCCAACGCCTTTCTGGACAGCTATGCCGCCCATCGTCAGCAGCTGGTCGACCGGGGTCTGGCCCGGGGCCGGACCCTTTCCCTCAACTGGCCCTACTGGCGGGAGGGGGGGATGCGGCTCGACCCCGCCCGCCAGAACGAGCTTGCCGAGAGCCACGGGGTGGCGCCTCTGTCAACCAGCGCCGGCCTGGCGGCCCTGGCCCGGGGGCTGGCCGGGCCATATCCGCAGGTTATGGTTCTGGCCGGCGATCCGCAGCGGTTGCGGGCCGCCTGGTCGAATGGCGAGGCCGGCCGGCCTGTGGCCGTCCTCGGCGTCGAGGAGGAGACGCTGCGCCCTGCCTTCCGCCGCCGCCTGGCCGGGCTGATCGGCGAAGGCATCAAACTCTCGCCGGCGATGATCGGCGCCGACGAGCCCCTGGAGAGCTACGGGATCGACTCGATCACCGTCAACGGCCTGAACCGGCAGCTCGCCGTTGTTTTCCAAGAGATTCCGAAAACCCTCTTCTACCAGTACCGGACCCTGGCCGAATTGGCCGACTATTTCCTCGCCCACCATCGCCCCGCCTGTGAGGCCTGGACTTTTCCCGGCGGGGTGGTGGCGGGTGAGGAAAGTGGGCGTCCGGCGCAAGAACGTCCGCTGACCCCGGGCCGAGCCGGCCAGCTGGTCCCGGGCGAGGCCCGATTTGAACCCATCGCCATCATCGGCATCGCCGGCCGCTACCCCGGCGCCCCTGACCTGCCGGCCTACTGGCGGAACCTGCTCGCCGGCCGCTGCACCATTACCGAGATTCCTCCGCAACGGTGGCCCCTGGCCGGTTTTTACCATCAGGGGCGGGAGGAGGCCGGCCGCCGCCTGCTCAGTGCCTGCAAGCATGGTGGCTTTCTCGATGGCTTCGCCGAGTTTGATCCGCTCTTCTTTACTATCTCCCCGGTGGACGCTCTCCATATCGACCCCCAGGAACGATTGCTGCTTACCACTTGTTGGCAGGCGATGGAGGATGGCGGCTATGCGCCGTCGACTCTGGCCGAGCGCTATAACCGCTCGGTGGGGGTCTTTATCGGCGTAACCAAGACCGGTTTTGTTCTGCACAGCCGCCTCGATGGCGAGCCGGCCAGGGCCAGGCTCCCCTCGACCTCGTTCAGCAGTATGGCCAACCGGGTCTCCTTCCAGCTCAACCTGACCGGTCCAAGCCTGGCCATCGACACCATGTGCTCTTCGGCACTCACCGCCATCCATGAGGCCTGTGCCCACATCCACCGCGGCGAGTGCCGTCTGGCCATCGTCGGGTCGGCCAACCTCTACCTCCACCCCCGTACCTTCATCGACCTCTCGCTGGCCGGGATGGTCAGCGATGAGGGCGAATGCCACTGCTTTGCCGAGAGCGGTCGAGGTTTCCTCCCCGGCGAGGGGGTCGGGGCTATTCTCCTCAAGCCCCTTGCCGCGGCGGAGGCGGACGGCGACCAGATCAGGGGGGTAATCCGGGCGACGGCGATCAGCCACGGCGGCAGGGGCCTGAGCTACACCGCCCCCGACGTCGGACAGCAGCGGGAGCTGCTCCGCACCGTGCTGCAGCGGGCTGCCATCGCCCCGGCGGAGGTGGACTACATCGAGGCGGCGGCCAACGGTTCGGCAATGGGTGATGCGGTGGAACTGGCGGCCCTGCAGCAACTCTTCCAGGCCGAGACGGGTGCCCCCAATCCCATCCCCCTCGGCACGGTGAAGGCGAATATCGGCCACCTCGAGGCAACGGCGGGGATGGCCCAGCTGAGCAAGGTTCTCTGGCAACTGCAGCACCGTACCCTGGCGCCGACCCTGGTCCGCCCGGAACGGCTGGTCCCGGCCCTGCGCGAGGCGACCGGCCGGCTGCGCCTGGTCTGCCAGGTGGAGCCATGGCCGGAGCCGGGGAGGGGTGGCGCAGGTCGCAATGTCCTGATCAACTCGGTGGGGGCGGGCGGCTCCGCCGCGGCAATGGTGGTGGCCGAATATCGCCCGGAGGCAAGACCGACACCATTCCAGAAAGCCGCCGAGGCTGAGGTGCTGATTCTCCTCTCGGCCCGCACCGGCGGGCAGCTCCGCCAGGCTGCCGGCAACCTTCTCGCCTTTCTGGAGGCAGGCGAAGAGCCTCTTCCCTCGCTGGCCTCCCTGGCCTATACCCTGCAGGTGGGGAGAGAGGCGATGCGCCATCGGCTGGCGATAGTAGCCGGTAACCGGCAGCAGCTGGTGGCCTCACTGCAAGCCTGGCTTGAGCGGCGGGCGGTGGCGGCAGTGTGGAGCAGTGACAGCCGTGATATCCAGGGGCGCCGGCAGCAGGGGCAGGGCGAAGTGTCCGGAGGGGTGGGTACGCCGATCGGCAAGGCGGTGGCCACCGCCGACCTGGAGAGCCTGGCCCGGTGCTGGCTGCAGGGCGTCAATGCCATTGCCTGGCAGGACCTCTACCCCCAGCCGCCGCCGCGCTGCCCGCTGCCCACCTACCCCTTCGCCCGCCGCCACTTCTGGTATGGTGAGGGGCCGGGCCGGGGCGGAGCAGAGCCGTCAGAGCAACCAGAGCAATCTCACCAATCAGAGCAATCAGTGCAATCAGAGCAATCAGAGCAATCAGACCAGTCGGACCTCTGTGTCGAAGGGCGGCAGGAGCGGGCCGAACCGCGTCGGTATCCCGGCCGGCCGGACGATGGTTTGGGAGGCGGCGAGGAGGGTGTCCTCCGCCCTCTGCTGGTCAAACAGGTGCGGGAGATTCTCTGTATTGCCGAAGAAGACGAAGTGGACGAATCGGCCACCTTTCTCGAGCTGGGCCTTGATTCGCTCCATGTGGTCCGCTTTATCGGCCGGTTGTCGGCGGAGCTGGGCCGTCCCCTGCGTGAGACCCTGGTCTTCGACTACCCCTCCATCGCTGAGCTGGCCGACCATCTCCAACAGAGCAACGAGGGTCTCCATGTGCTGCCGGTTCGTTTGGCGGCACCGGCAGCCTTGCCGCCGCAGCCTGCGTCGCCCTGGTCCGATCAGCCTCTGTCCGATCAGCTTCGGTCCGATAAGCCTCGGTTGGATTTGGCGGGTACAGCTGCAGAGAGGGCAACTGAGGGACGAGATGGCCTGCGCCAGCGCCTCGGCCGCCTCGGCCGGTACTATCCGGAGCTGATTCCCCTGCAGGTGGCCGGGGAGGGGCCGCTGCTCTTTTGTTTCCACCCGATGTCCGGTGATGTCGGTCTTTACAACCCCCTTGCCGAGGCGGCCGGGGAGCGTTTCCGGCTGCTTGGCATCCGTGCCCGGGGCTTTCTCAGCCGGCAGCCTTCCACCCCGCTCAGCTCTCTGCCGGCGATGGCCTCCCACTATGCCGAGATCATCGCCGCCGTGCGCCCGGAAGGGCCTTGCGGGCTGCTCGGCTCCTCCCTGGGAGGGACTCTGGCCTACGAGACCGCCCGGCAGCTGCAGCTCCGGGGGATGGCGATGCAGGGGCTTTTCCTGATTGAGGCCCCCCTTATCGAATCGTCCGAGGATGGTCGGCTGTGGCGGATTGATGCAGGGGAGAACTGGCTGATCAACGCCAATTTTCTGCTGATCACCCTGCTCCACCTCGACCCCCGGTTTCGCCGGCTGAAGGAGGAGGGCAGGGTCGTTTGGAAAGAGTTGGTGCTCACCGCCGATGAGCTCGCCGATCTCGACACCCCCTGGCAGCAGGCACCGGCCTCGGCCATCTCCGCCCGTCTGGTGGAGTTGATCGCCGGACGTGGCGTCGGCCAGGAGAAGAGAATCCTTCTTGAGCGGCTGGAGTCGATGGCCAGGGTCCATCTCGCCAACCTCGCCGCCCTGCGCCGCTATCGGGCCGTCTCCCTCCCCCAGCCGGAACTGGCCGCCTTCCTCCTCCGCAGTGAGAGCGCCAGCGCCACTGCCGAGGCCGCCTTCACCCCGGCCTATCTGGAGAGGGTGCAGAGGGAACGGGGGGGGCTGGCACCCTTTTTTGCCGGCTGGCACCGGCTTTTGCCGCAGCTGCAAACCGTACCGGTGGCGGGCAACAACCACTTTGATCTTCTCCATGGCCGGGAGGCGCAGGAGGAACTCTGTCGGCTGATCCTGCGGACCCTAAGCCCGTCCGAGTCGAGCCGGGCCACCGGCAAGGGGGGCGATGGCCCCGCATCCACGCCGGCATCGCCCCTCGCATCATCGTATGCCGGCAAAATCGCCATCATCGGGGCTGCCGGCCGCTTCCCGGGCGCGACCGACCTTGCCGGTTTCTGGCAGCTTCTTCTGAGCGGACAGGCCGCCTTCACCCCCTTGCCGGTGGACCGCGGCTGGGAGCTGGCCGCGCCGCTGGGGAAAACGGCGGCCGGACAGGCCCTGACCCTTCGCCACGGCGGTTTTCTGCAGGGGATCGACCTCTTTGATCCGCTCTTCTTTCACATCTCGCCGGTTGAAGCGGCACTTCTCGACCCGGCCGAACGCCTCTTTCTCCAGGAGGCCTGGCACGCCCTGGAAAATGCCGGTATCGGCCCGGAAAGCCTCACCGGTCGCCCTTGGGGCGTCTTCTGTGGCGGGGGGGGTGACCATGGCCTGCGGTTGCGGGAGGTGACTGGCGTCTCCCCACACGTCACCGGTTCCGGCATTCCCGGCCGGGTCTCCTTCAGCCTCAACCTGACCGGCCCCTGCCAGACGGTGGATGCTGGCTGCGCCTCGGCCCTCCTGGCGGTGGCCCAGGCCTGTGACCAGCTTCTTCTCGGCAACTGCGAGGCGGCCCTGGCCGGCGGGGTGATGGTCTACTCCACCGCCAATCTGCTTCTGGCCGGCGGCCAGGCCGGGCTCTTCTGTCCGGAGTATGGCGGCCGGGAACACCGCGGCGCCCTCGATGTCGGAGCCCGGGGGATGTTGCCGGGGGAGGTTGTGGCGGTGGTGGTGCTGAAGCCGCTGGCGCAGGCGGTTGCCGACGGTGACCGGATCGATGCGGTGATCGAGGGGTGGGGCAGCAGCCACAATGGCCGGACCAACGGTATGGCGGCCCCCAGTGTCAAAGCGCAGGAGCGGCTCTACAGGGCGGTCTATGCCCGGCATGGCATCGACCCGGCCAATATCGGCCTGGTGGAGGCCAGTGCCGGTGGTACCCCCCTCGGCGATCTGATGGAGGTTCAGGCCCTGACCAGGGCCTTCCGGGGTTACACCGGGCGGCGGCGCTTCTGTCTCCTCGGTAGTGTCGAAAACAACATCGGCCACGCCTTCGCCGCCTCCGGGATGGGCCATCTTCTGAAAGTGCTCCTCGCCCTGCGCCATCGGACCATCCCGGTGACCCCCCATTTGGTCGAGGCCAACCCGGCAATGGAGCTGGCCGACAGCCCATTTTTCGTCAATCGTGAGAATATCCCCTGGCCGGCCGTTGAGGGCGAAGGGGAGCGGGGGATACGGCGGGCCACGGTCAGCTCCACCTCGACCACCGGCATCAATGTACACCTGGTTCTCGCCTCTCCCCCCCCGAAGTGTGGCCGGCGGCCGGGAGCACCACCCTCGCCGGCGGTGCTGATTGCCCTCTCGGCGAAGAGTGAGGAGGCCCTGCGCCGGCGGCTCCTCGAGCTGAAAAGGTATCTGGAAGGGTATTCGGAAGGGAGTCCGGAAGGGAGTCCGGAAGGGAGTCCGGAAGGGAGTCTGGAAGGGAGTCTGGAAGGGGATTTGGTGGCGGGGCAGGAGGCCCGTTCGGAACGGGATGCGTTCGATCTTGAGCGCCTCGCCGCCAACCTCCTTCACCGTCGGGACCACTTTCCCCACCGTTGCGCCCTGGTGGTGGCCAGTCGCGATGAGCTGATCGACCGTTTGGCCGCCCTGTTGGCTGTCGAGGGGCCTTTGCCCGGCGCACCCGATTCTTGGCCGGTAGACCCGAAAGCCTCGGCAGGGGGTGGCGAGGCAGAGGGGCTCCACGCCCTGGCGGCAGCTTACCGTTATGGCGAAAACATTACCCCGAATCTCCCGGCCGACAGAGCCCTTCCCCTCGAGCTGCCGGGTTACCCCTTTGCCCGGCGGCCGTGTGCACTGCCGCCCATGGCCGGGACTCTCGAGTCGTCGGTGGCTGAGCCGGCCGATAGCCGTTCCGACACCAGTTCCAAAACACTTTCCGATGCAGGTACCGGCACACGTTCCGATGCCGGTTCCGATGCCGGTTCCGATCCTGGTTCCGATGCCGGCTCCGATCCTGGTTCCGATGCCGGTTCCGATCCTGGTTCCGATACCGGTTCCGATCCTGGTTCTGATACCGGTTTCGATTCCGTTGCCGCCGCCGTTGCCGCCTTTCTTGGCGAAACTGTCAGCGCCATCACCGGCCACCGGCGGGAAGAACTCGATCCGGAGAGCAGTTTCAGTGCCCTTGGCCTCGACTCGCTGATGAGCATGCGTCTGCTCGCTGCGGTCAACGAGCGCTATAATCTGACCATCCAGCTGGTCGATCTGGTCGGCGACAACAGTATCGCCCGCCTGGCAGCGCTGGTGCAGGCACGTGCAGCGGAGCCGGGCGCTCTTTCGGCAGTGGCGGCCGGCGGCCGATTGGACGCTCTCCCCGCCGCCGGCCGGGGGCCCGGCCCCGATCCGACCCGGCCATTCCAGGCCGGCCGGCAGATCCCTGGTCCGCTCCTCGCACCACTTTCCCGCGAGCAGCGGCGGCTTCTCGCCCTGCCGGCGGGCGAAGAGGGGAGCGCCTGGAATATCCTCCATATTTTCACTCTGCCCAGTGAACTGGCCGAACCAACCCTTCTGCAGAGGGCCATGGCGGTGGTGGCGAGCAGCCAGGATATCCTCCGCACCTGTTATCAGCCCCTCGATGGCGGATGGGCTCAGCTGGTCCTGCCGGCGGTGGCGGTGCCGGTGCATCCCCTTGCTCTGCCCGACCTGGAGGGGGCTCCGCGTTTTCTTGCCGGCGAGCGGCGGCGGCAGTTTACCCTGACCGAGGCCCCCCTTCTCAGGCTGTGGTGCTGGCGCGAAGAGGAGCATGGCTATCTGGCCCTGGTGGCCCACCACAGCATTGCCGATGCCTACACCCCCGGTCTGCTCCTCGACCAGTTGCTCGCCGCAGCCCGCAGCCTGCAGCAGGGCGAAGAGCCCTCGCCGCCGGTGGTCGGCGAACAGTATTGGCAGTACGCCCTCAGTCAGTTTGCCGACGAGGGGCGGCAGGCGGCCAGTCGACAGTTTTGGCAGACAATGCTGGCGCCGGCGGAGAAGGGGCTAAAGGGGGCCACCGGCCTCGACCAGGCCATGCGTCTGCCCTGGAAGAGCGACCCCGCCACTCTCTCCCCGGAGCAGCTGGGCGCCGCCGGTGGCGCCCTCCACGCCATGCCCGATGATGGGTATCGGGCGATGGCGGCCTTCTGCCGTGACACCGGCAGCACTCCCGCCCAGCTCTTTACCACCGCCATCGCCATCCTGCTCGTCCACGGCATGGACAACAGTCAGGCGATGGTGCAGCTGGTCAACAACCAGCGCCTGCGGAGCGGGCTGCAGAGGACCCTGGGGGAGTTCACCAATATTCTTCTCCTTCCCTTTACCGTCGGGGAACTCGATCCCGGCCTGCCTGTGGCCGGACTGCTGGCGAAGGTGAGGGGGAAGATGCTGGCCTGCCTGGAACATGCCCGGGTCGATTTCGCCGAACTTCTCAACCTGGCCGAACTGGGCAGCTACCAGGAGTATTCCCGGCGGCTAATCGATGTGGTGGTCAACTGCACCGCTCTTGACGGCGCGGCCGGCGCCGATCGGCTGCTTGCCGCCGAGGAGCTGGCTGAAGAGATGTCCGGAGGAGATGCAGGGCCGGCGCCGGCCACCCTCTGGTTTCAGGCCATTGCCGGTCAAGGCCGCCTCCACCTGGTCACCTCGTACCGCCGCCACCTCTTTGCCGCCAGCGAGATCGATTTCCTCTCCACCCTGGTCCTCGACCTGGTGGCGGCGATGGTCGAGCATCCAAAGAAAACCCTTGCCGCTCTGCTTGCCCGGCACCACCGGCAGATAGAGCGGCTGCGCGGCCTGGTCCGTCCGGTTGCCATCGCCAAAAAGAGCAGAACCGACGCCGGCATTCCCCTCTCCGAGGGGCAGAAGGGACTTTGGGTCCTGCAGCGGCTGGCCCCGGAGACCACTGCCTACAACATCCCCCTCCTCCTCCGTCTGCATCGGCCCCTGGCCTTGGAGACCCTGCGGGCGGCGGGAGAGTACCTCCTGCGCAGCGAACCGATCCTGCAGACCGCCTTCGCCGTCGAGGCGAGCCAGCCGGCCGGGGAGCCGTTTCAGCAACTTCGTCCTGACCGCCCCCTCACCATCCGCCAGCACAGCCTTGCCGGGCTGAACGGGGAAGGAGTGCGGCGCCGGCTCCTCGCCCTGGCCAAAGAGCCCTTCTCCCTGGAGGAGGAGCCCCTCGTCCGCCTCCATCTCATCTCTGCCCAGGAAGATCTGCTGCTGATTGTCGCCCACCACATCATCTTCGACGGCACCTCCCTGCAGATCTTCGTCAGCCAGCTCATAAGCGCCTGTACCGCCCTGGCTCGGGGTGCACAGCTGCCGGAGCCAGCGGCGGCGGCCCCGCCACTCTACCACCAGTTTATCGCAGCCGAAGAGCGTCTGCTGGCCGGCCAGCGCGGTCAGGAAATGCTTGCCTACTGGCAGCGGCAACTGGCCGGGGAGCTGCCCTCCCTCGCCCTTCCCTACGACCGCCCCGGGACCCTGCCGCCTCAGTCAGGGGGGGCGACCCGGGTGCTCAGCCTGCCGCCGGCCCTCAGTGCCGGCCTGCACCGGCTGGCGGCGGCGCAGGGGGTGAGTCTGACGGTGCTGCTCCTGGCCCTTTACACCATCCTTCTCCACCGCTACAGCGGCCAGGAGGAGATGGTCGTCGGCCTTCCCAGCCAGGGGCGGTGGGATCACCGTTTCGCCACCGCCATCGGCTATTTCGTCAACACCCTGCCCATTCGCACCACCATCGACCGGAGTCTGCCTCTACCCGCTTATCTTCGTCAGCTGGCACTGCTGGTGGCCGCCGCCCTGGACCATGCCGCCTACCCCTTTCGTCGCCTGGTCAGCGATCTTGCTCTTTTTGCCGGTCGTGACCAGACGACGGCCTTGCCGGCCATCTTTGTCCTCCACCAGCTCGATCGGCCGCCGTTTACGGTTAACGGGGAGGCACAGAGTTCGACGAAAAAGGGGGGGGCGGTCAGTGAAGACCACACCCTTCTGGTCAGCGACTGTTCAGCCGAGTTTGCTCTGCACCAGGAGGGGGATTGCGACCTTGCCCTGGAGGTGGTGGTGGGTGGCGACGAGATCCGCCTGCACCTCTCCTACCGTCCTGAGCTCTTTGCCGAGGAGACCATTGCCCGCTACCTCGACCACTTCCAACGGCTGGCAGCGGCGGTGGTGGCAGAACCCGGTCGGCCCATTGCCGCCTTCAGTCCCCTGGGGCGGCAGGAGATTGAGCGCCTGTACGCCTTCGGCAACCGGGGGAGGGTGGCTGCCGCCGACAAGAGGGTGGTCTCCGAGCTTTTTGCCCGGCAGGCGGCCGCCAGGCCGACCGCCACGGCCCTGCTGTACGGAGCGGAAGCGGTGACCTACCGGCAACTGGCCGACCACGCCCGGCAATTGGCCGCCTTCCTGCACAATGAGGGGATGGCCGCCGGGCAGCCGGTCGCCCTCTGCCTGCCAGCCTGCCCGGCGATGGTGGCGGCGATGCTGGCCATTTTCACTGCCGGCGGGGTGCTGCTCCCCATCGACCCGGAGACACCCATCGCCCGCATCGGCCGGATTGTCGCCGACAGCGGCAGCACGCTCCTGCTCACCGACCGCCCCCATTACCAAAGAGTGGCCGGGTGTGCGGCGGGCAGCAGCTGTCGGTTGCTGGCTGTCGAAGAGTGCAAGGTAGAGCCAGCGGCTGAGGGGGACGGGGAGGGGGAGCTGGGAAGGGACCGGGAGGGGCCATCTCCTATCGGCGACGACCCGGCCTATTGTATCCATACCTCGGGAAGTACCGGCACCGCAAAAGGGGTCCTGGTCTCCCATGCCGCCTTCGCCTGCCACTGCCAGACCATCGCCCGGGCCTTTGCCCTCACCGCCGCTGACCGTATCTGCCAGTTCGCCCCACCGGGGGTCGATACCGCCCTGGAACAGATCTTCCCCGCCCTTCTCTCCGGGGCGACAGTGGTCATCCCAAAAGAGCGGTTGCAGCCGGTGCCGCGCTTTCGTCAACTGCTTCGCCGGCAGGCGGTCACCATTGTCGACCTGCCACCGGCCTATCTCGACGAACTGCTGCAAGGGGAGGGCGAGGCCGCCGGCAGTGCCCTTCCTGCTCTTCGTCTGCTCATCAGCGGTGGCGAGCCGCTTCCCGCCACGACGGTCGGTCGCTGGCGGCAAAGCTCCCTCAGCGGGGCCGATCTGTACAACGCCTACGGCCCCACCGAGGCGACCATCACCACCACCCTCTACCCGGTGCCGGCGGGGGCCCGCAAGGATGGTGAGGTGGTGCCGGCCACGCCGCCGCCGGTGCCCATCGGCCGGCCGTTGCCCCACGCCACGGTCACCATTCTTGATAGCTCTGGCCAGCTCTGCCCGATCGGGGTGGCGGGGGAACTCTATCTCGGCGGCGCCGGTCTGGCCATTGGCTACCTCCACCAGCCGGCACTGACTGCCGAAAAATTTCTCCCCGACCCCTTTGCCGTCGGCGAACGGCTCTACCGCAGCGGTGATCGCGGCCGCTGGCTGGCCGATGGCAACCTGGAGTTTCTCGGCCGGCTCGACCAGCAGGTGAAGGTGCGGGGGTATCGGGTGGAGTGCGGCGAAATCGAGGCGCTGCTCACCGCCCTTGCAGGGGTTGCCCAGGCGGCGGTGGTGGCGGTGGCGGAGGGGGATGGAGAAAGGGGAGCGGGCGGCCAAGGGGCCCGCCCGGTCGACAGTCTCATCGCCTATCTGGTTGCCGAACCGGGGGGGCAGAGGGTGGCCAGTGGCAGCCTGCGACAGTCCCTGCGCCGGCAGTTGCCGGAACATATGGTGCCAGCCGCCTTTGTCTTTCTCCCCCGACTGCCGGTGGCGGCAGGGGGCAAGGTGGACCGGCAGGCCCTGCAGAAGATGGCGGTTGTCGGCGAGACCGATCTCCACCGCCAGGAGCCGGGCAACCAACTGGAAGAGGAGCTGCTGGCCCTCTGGCGGCAGCTCCTGCCGGGTCGGCAACCGGGTGTCGGGGAGAGTTTCTTCGACTGCGGCGGCCACTCTCTGCTGGCGGTGCGATTGCTGGCGGCGATGGAAAAAAGATTTGCCCGCCGGCTTACCCTGGCCCAGCTCTACCAGGCACCCACCGTTGCCGCCCAGGCCGCCCTGCTCGCCTCGTCCGGGGCAGAGGTGCCGGCCGGCAGCTGGTCGCCACTGGTACCCCTCCGCCCGGAAGGGGGGATGAGACCATTTTTCTGCGTCCACCCAGTGGGGGGCTCGGTGCAGGTCTATCAGCAGCTGGCCGGGGTCTTTCCCGCCGGCCACCCCTTCTACGCCCTGCAGTCGCCGGGGATCGAACCTGGCAGTGAAAGAGAACACCCCGGCACCGTTGAGGGGCTGGCCTCCCTCTACCTCCAGGCGCTGGAAGGGGTGCAGCCGACCGGGCCGGTACAGTTGGGGGGCTGGTCCCTGGGCGGGGTGGTCGCCTGGGAGATGGCGAGACAGTTGGCGGCACGGGGCAGGGAGGTTACTTTCCTGGCCCTCTTTGACAGTTACTCTCCCGGGATACTGGCCGATATGGTACAATCGCTTCATTTGGCCCGAACCGGTGGCGCCGGAGGAAACCCGGAACTAGCCGCCCTTCTCGACTTTGCCACCGACCTTGGGGTCGGGCGACAGCTGTCGGCCGGCCGGGGCTGGCGAAAATTGGTTGGCAAAGGGCTCTCCAGCAGGGCCGTGCTGGCCCGTATTCTTCGTCTGGCCACCGACCAACGGTTGCTGCCGCCGGGGCTGCCTCTGGACGACCTGGTTCGCCGCTTCCATCTCTTCAGGCAGAACAGCGCCGCCCTAGAGGCCTATCGGCCCGCCGAACTCGACTGCCCGGTACTGCTGTGTACCGCCGGTGTCGGGTCGAAGGAGATCGACCCGGACCGGGGCTGGCGGCAACTGGTGCGCGGCGAGTTGACCACAGTGGCCCTCACAGCCAGCCACGCGACCATCATGGACAGGCCCCACGTAATCGAGATAGCAAAGAGACTTTCCGAATTTCTCGGGCCTTGAATCTTTTCAGCACAAACGGCCGCAATCACCGGTAAGGAGAACCAGCATGCCCCGAAACGAGCGACATCCCGGGTGGCAACCCGGGCAGCAACAGCCGTCCCGCCATCTTATGGCAAAAAGAGCACTCCGGTTGGAGGGCCACTGCACCACCCGGGCCATGGTGGCCCCATTTCTTGCTCTTGCGCTGCTCCTGTTCAGCCTGGCCAGCGGTACGGCTCAGGGCCAGGGGCAGGAGGAGTTCCGGGTCAACAATTTGCCCGGTCTGGCAGCAGAACCGGCCTTTGCCCAGTATGCCGGTCATCTGCCGGTGAATGAGCAGTTCGGTGACCAGCTTTTTTTCTGGTTTTTTGAATCCCAGCAGAGTCCGGCCAGCGACCCACTGGTGGTCTGGCTCTCCGGCGGCCCCGGCTGCTCCAGCATCTCCGCCATGTTCGACGAGAACGGCCCCTTCCAGCTGCGTGGCGAAGGGGGAGATATCCGCCTGCAGGGCAATCCCTTCAGCTGGAATGCCAGGGCCAATATCATCTATCTCGACCAACCGGTGGGGACCGGGCTCTCCTACTCGGCGAGCAACACCTTCGCCAAAAATCAGTACGAGTTGAACCGACACTTCTACGAGTTTCTCCGGCAGTTCTACAAGGTCTTTCCAGAGTACGCCAACTCGCCGCTCTACATCACCGGTGAGAGCTATGCCGGCCATATGATCCCCGGTTTTGCCCAATACATCCTTGAACAGAACGGTAAGGCGGGGGCAGTTCCGATCAATCTGCAGGGGCTGGCCATCGGCAACGGCTGGATCGATCCGGAGGGGCAGCGGCGGGCCCTGCCCGACATCTTCTATGCCGCCGGATTGATCGAGGCAAGCCGGCGTGACGAGGCGAAACGGATCTTCGAGGCGGCGGTGGCCGGGGGCGGTGTGCCGCCGGTGGCCGATTTCTATCCGGCCAAGATCGAGGGCTATACCTTCCCGGAAATCCCCCCCCAGCAGCCCTACCCGGGACTGGTGCTGCCGGCGGCGCTGGCCAGCGACCCGCAGGCGATGCGACTGGCCGCCACCCTCAATCCCTATACCGGCAAGTACCTTAATGCAGTCCTCAGCCTGAAGGACTTCATCACCGTTATCGACTGCATCGGTGAGGGGCCGGCGGCCCTGCGGCAGCTGCTGCCCATGGAACTGGCGGTGGTCTTCCTCGACCACAGCTACCACCATCTGGTCTTCCAGTTCTTTCTCGAACGGCTGATCTCCTACACCGAACACAACGGCAACTACGTCAATCTGATGGATGTGCTCAACTACGGCCCAACCATCTTCGTCGGCCTGCCCACCGAGTGGCCGGAGGGGGACGCCATCTTTACCGAGTATATGAACCGTCAGGATGTGCGGCAGGCGCTCAACGCCGAGAGCTATCCGTATCCCCGCACCGCCGCCTGCAATCCGATGGTCTCCTATGTCTTCAACTATATGAACAGTGACTTTCAGAAGTCCTTTCTCTTTCTCTACCCCGAGGTCCTGCGCTCGGTGCCGGTGCTCTTCTACAACGGCCACAACGACCTGATCTGCAGCGCCGTGGCCACCGCCGAATTTCTTCTCGAAATGGTCGACGACCGGCTTGTTCCCTACTTTCCCGGCAAGGAGGCCTACCGGCAGGCCCCCTACCAGGCCTGGGTGGTCCCGGAAGAGGTGACCGGCTACGACGGGGTGACCAGAATGCGGGAGAAGCGCTACGGTTACTCGAAACAGGCCGGCAACCTCCACTTTCTCAACGTTCTCGACGCCAGCCATATGGTGCCACTCTCCAAGCCGGAGGCGGCGCAAACTCTGCTGAACAACTTCATCCACCACGGCAAGGTGGTGGTGGATACCCCTTGAGGGGGGCATTTCTTCTCTGCGGAGTGGGGCTATGGGGCAAGCAGAACCGGTAGGGCAGGTGGCAGGGGTAGAGCAAGTGGCAGGGGTAGAGCAGAGAGGGCAGCCGGAGATCGCCACCAACAGGGTGGTTGATTACTATGAAACGGCCGAGCATCGGGCCCTCGACCTGCTTACCGGTGGCCAGATCCATCTCGGCTACTGGCCGAAGGACTGGCGGCAGGAGGAGGGGCCGGCGTCGCCGGCCGCCGATCTGGCCGAGGCTGCCAGCCGCCTGACCCGCCTGCTGGTGGCAAAGAGCAGGGTGGCGGCCGGGGAACGGTTCATCGACATCGGCTGCGGGGTGGGGGGGCCGGCCCTTGCCCTGGTTCGGGAGCGGCGCTGCCTGGTCGACGGGGTGACCATCAGCCCGTTTCAGCAGGAGCAGGCGGTGGCCCGGGCCACCCGGGCCGGCCTGGCCGAACAGGCCCGATTTTATCTGGCCGACGCCCTGGCCCTCCCCTTTGCCGCGGCCAGTTTTGCCGGTGGCTGGTTCTTCGAGTCGATCTTCCATATGGGGCATCGGCCGGCCCTGGTCGAGGCCCGGCGAGTCCTCCAGCCGGGGGCCGTGTTGCTGCTCACCGATGTGATCGACTGTGGCCGGCTGAGCGAGGAGGAGAAGCAAACCGCCCGGGAACTGTGCAACGTCGACTATCTGACCATCGACCAGTATCCGGCGCTCTTGGCCGACACCGGCTTCGAACTACTGGAACTGGTCGACCTCACCGAGAGGGTGGCCCTCCCCTTTGCCACCAGGTTCGCCGCGGCCGTCGCTGACCGCCGGGCGGAAATCCTCGCCATCTTCAGCGACGACGAGGAACGGCTGGCCCGCTTTGCCGCAGTCGGGGAGAAGTTTGCCAACATCGGCTATCTGCTGGTAGCCTGCCGGGTCCCGGCCTGAAGATGGTGCTGTGAGGGGGATGGTTCTGCTTGTCGGCAGGGTGGCTTATCAGCGGTTTGCCACGGCTGCCGCTCCCCCCGTCGGCGTCCCTGGCCGCCTTCTCTTGTCCCTTCCGGCAGAGTCAGGGCGCTGTACCGCCTTTGAGGACTTGAGGGATTCAAAGGATTCAAAGGATTCAAAGGATTCAAAGGATTCAGAGCTTGCGGGTGTGAGGGTTCGAGAATTCCGGCCGTAGCGCTTGACCACTCTCAGAAGGGAAAATCGTCGTTGTTGTCGAGTTTGGCCTCCACCTTCACGACCACCGGTGGTTTGGCCAGCTTGTGCACCGGGTTACCATCAACGTAGATCGCCTTGTATGGCCTGGTCGGGCAGGCATATTCGCAGCCACCGCAGCCGATGCAGTACTCTGGCCGCATTTCCGGGATTTTCAGTTTTTTATTGAGCAGGTTGGGGTAGTCCACCATCTCCACCGCCCTGGTTGGGCAATGTTCGGCACAGGCACCGCAGGCGTTGTTGTCGGTATGGACCACGCAGTTCTCTTTGATAAATTTGGCAATGCCGATCTGGGTGAGCTTCTTCTCCGCCAGCGGTTTGATGGCGCCGCTGGGGCAGATCCGCATACAGAGAGTACAATCATAGTTGCAGTGGCCGGCGCCAAAGTACATCCGCGGCTGCAGTATCCCCTGGAGACCAAACTCGAAGAGAGAGGGCACGAGGACCCGCGTCGGGCAGTGGCTCACGCAGAGATGGCAGGCGGTGCAGGTGGCGGTAAACTGGGCGATGCTCACCGAGCCGGGCGGTGACAGCGGCGAGGTCAGCTGTTCCGGAATCGTCGTCGGCCTGCTCTGTATGGGCCTTCCGGTCGGTTCGCTCACCACGGAGAGCCCGGACACACCTACCAGCAATCCACCCCCGTTCAGGAGATACTCCCGCCGCCCCTGCTCCGGCCGGCTGAGGCGCGCTTGACGCCAACGGTTCTCCAGGCGGACGCTCTCTCCCGGGCACACCACCAGGCAATTGCCGCAGCCGACGCAGCGGCTGGTATCCACCCTTTTGTTCCCGGCGTCGATGCAGCCGGCCTTGCACACCTTTTCACAGGCCCGGCAGGTGGTGCAGTTCTGCCGGTTGATGCCGATTCCCAACAGCGATATCTTGGCCAGCAGGCCGAGCAGCGCCCCCACCGGACAGATGCTGTTGCAGTAGAGACGGCCGCGGCTGGCCGCAAGCCAGACGACGAGCAGCAGTGTCGCCAGGGAAAAGGCGGCCGATGCCCAGACGAACACCGGCCAGCGCACCCGGGGGAGGGCGTAGACCCCGAACTGCTCAAGCAGCAGGGCGGTTCCATTGCTGAGGAGAAGGGCCAGCGGCCGGAAGAGATTGGTGAAGATGCGGCCAAAATTGCTGAACGGGTCGAGGAGATTGACCAGCAAACCACTGCCGGCCAAGAGAAGAAGAATCGTCAGGGCAAGGATGGTATAGCGCAGCAGATCATGCGGCCTCGAGTAGGTGAAGGCGTGGCCTTTGCTCTTTTGCCGGGCCAGGAAACCGACCACGTCCTGAACAGTGCCCATGGGGCAAAGGCTCGAACAGTAGAGGCGCCCGAAGAGGAGAGTGAGGATGACAATGGAGCCGGCGGCGCCAAAGGCCGCTGTCTGGAGGGACTGGAGCAGGGCGGGGACGAACTGCGGGGAGAGCAGCAGTGCCGTCAGGGACGGCGGAAAGAGGTTGTGGAAATCGAGAAAGAGGAGGGCGATCAGCGTTCCGTAAAAAAGCGAAAAGCCCACCCGTAACCATTTGAGCTGGCGGAACCACATGGAGTTACAGCTTGATGCGGTTGATCGACAGGGCGCTCAGGTCGATCTGGCCGAGCTGCATCTCGGCGGCAAGCTTGATATGGCGAATATCCGGCGGTTCGAGACCAAAGAGCTTGGTTGCCGCGGCATCGGCGGCGACGAAGTCGGCGGAGACGATGAGGGCCTTCATCGCTACGACGTCGTCGGCAGAGACGCCGCGCGGGCCGTTCTGCATCATCACGTTGTAGGCATCGACCACGGTGAGTGCCGGCCTGGCGTAGGAGGCGAAATCGGCAATGCACTGGTGCAGATCGTTGCGGTGCCAGTACCAGCGATCCCAAACCACCCCCATGAGGTTTTTCATGCCGATGGTTACCTGTGAAGAGGCGTGGTGCTTCAAAACCGGAACGTTGATCAACAGATCGGTGCTCAGAAAGAGCTCATGCACCTTGGTCTCGGTGAGCCGCCTGCCATCTGCCACGGTAACCTTCTGGTAATAGCCTTCACTGTCGGCGGAGACAATCCGCCCCCCGGCATCCTTGACCGCCCTTTCAATGCCGCTGTTCCGGTAGCATTGCCCCCAGTGCTCACAGGTGTGGTCGAAGACGAAGACTTCCCTTGCACCGGCGCTCAGGCAGTGCTCGACGATCCGCCCCACCAGTTTGGGGTGGGTGTTGGCGGCGCGTTCGGGGGGGGCGTCCCAGCCGATGTTCGGCTTGACCAGGACCTTGCTCCCCTTGGCGACAAAGGCCTGCATGCCGCCGAGTGAGGCGATGGCCCGATCGAACATCACCTCGGGTTCGCCCCCTTTGACGGCGACAAGATCGTACAGGGGAGACGTAGGCGCCGCTGCGGCAAAGAGCCTGCCGTAGTCGCCAAGGGCCACTGTCGAACCGACAGCCAGTCCGGTTCCCAGGACATTTTTGAGAAAGTCACGACGATCCATGCAATTCTCCCATAGTGGTTTTCCGGCCATTATCCGGCCATTTTCCGAGCATGTGTGGTGGTGGTCTTTGTGGCGGTGGTCTTTTCCGGGCCGAGGATATTACCGCGCCGTCCGGAGCATCGCGACGATGTCAGCCTTGCTCATCGGTGGCCGCCCCGGGAGGTTGCCGGCGGCGTCGCCGACGACCAGCACGGCATCCTCGGCATAGCGGGCAAACAACTCCTCGCCGAGGCCCAGTTCCGTCAGGCGGGTAGGGCAGCCGATGGAGCGGAGAAATTCTGCAAATTTGTCGATACCGGCCATGGCCAGGCTCTCCCTATCCGGTGCCGACAGGGCAAAGAGACGCTCGGCGAACTGGGCAAAGCGTTCGGGACGGGCTTTGGCGGCAAAGCGCATCCAGGCCGGGTTGAGCACCGCCAATCCGGCACCATGGGTGATGTCGTGGTGGGCGGAGAGGGCGTGTTCGATCATATGGACCGGGAAGCTGAAATCAGTACCGGCCTGGACCCAACCGTTCAGGGCGACCACCGATGCCCATTGGATCTGTGTGCGGGCTTCGAGATCGCTGCCGTTGGCCACCGCCTTCGGCCCCCACTCCATGGCGGTGGCGATCACCCCCTCGGCGAAACGGTCCTGGATGGGGGTGCCGTCAATACCGTTGAAATAACCCTCTGTTACGTGGGTAATGAGGTCGCAGACACCGAAGGCGGTCTGCTCTGTCGGCACGGTCAGGGTAAGTTCGGGATCGACGATGGCGATCTTTGGGAAGAGGCAGTCAGCCAGCACAAAGGATTTCACTTTACTGTCGTCATTGCTGATCACCGCGCCATTGTTCATCTCCGAACCGGTGGCGGCCAGAGTCGGCACGGTGACGATGGGCAGGGCGCGGGTCGGCGCCACCCAGTTCTCCTGCCCGTGGGCGATCATGTCCCAGGGGTCGCCGTCGTAGAGCGTTGCCGCCGCGATCACCTTGGCCGCATCCATGGTACTGCCGCCGCCCAGGGCGACCACCACCTCGCAGCCCTCCCGACGGGCAATCTCGGCACCACGGGCCACGGAAGTGATGCGGGGATTGGGCTCGATACCGGCACACTCCGCCACCTCGACGCCCGCCGCCTGCAAACTGGTAACTGCCCGGGCCAAGGTACCATTGCCTTTGACGCTGCCGCCACCGCTGACTATCAGGGCCTTTCTGCCATGTTTGCGCACCTCCTCGCCAAGCCTGGCCACTGTTCCGGCCCCGAAAAGAAGTCGCGTTGGGTTGTAAAATGCAAATTTCATGATTCTCTCCCTGGAAGTTGGAAGTTCGAAGTGCTTTGGTCGGCTAATTCGGTAAGTTCGGCTCGAATAAAATTGACAGTTCGGGTTCGAACTCAGCGAGCTCGGGCGAGCTCGGGTCGGACCGAGTTAACTATCTGGAGTAAAAAAGTAATTTTCGCTCACGAGCAGCGTTTTTTTGCTTAAACGGCCATTTTACGCCTGGAAAAAGGGCTTCTAAAAGCCTGGCGCTCAAAGCAGGCAAAGATCTCTTCCGCGATACGATTCCACCCCCACTCTCTTTCCAAAAAAAATGCCGATTCATCACCACCGGCAACAGCAGCCACAAAAATAGCCGGGGCTGGTCGGGGATAGCCTGGCTCAGTTGCCGGCAGTTTGCTGATTCGTCGGCAGTTGGCTGGCTTGCTCTCAGCTGGGCGTAACGTTTGGCGCAGATGCCGACCATAATCCTGGCTACTGTGACACAGTATATCTCTCGTTGCCTGGATTTTCCAGCTTTGATTACCACTCTCAACTGGAAATGGCACCATAAGCGAAGATACCCTCCGCCATGGCCGGTGCCTTCTCCATCACTTGCCGACCACAGTACCTCCGCGGAGGGAAGCGGCTACTCTCGCTGGTAAAAGGGCCAACTACTGGCGGTGGCAAGGAAATCCGGGAGATGGCCGGGTGAGCACCTCTGCAGGTCTACCAGAAGTGCATAGCCTGAACTGTCCGAGACGGCCCTGTATGCTACGTTTACCTGAGTTAGTCCGGGGGGGCGTAGGGTGCGTAGGGTGCGTAGAGGGCGTTTTTTACCGGTAAAAATGACTGTTTACGATCAAAATCAAGCCGAATTTTTACCATTAATCCTTTTGTTACAGATGGTTAATTCGGTCCGACCCGTGGCTCCCGACCCGTGGCTCGCCGTGGCTCGGTGGCTGACCGGTGGCTTCCGTGGCGTCCACCTCTCTGATCAGGCCCAGGGGGATGGTGTGGAAGAGGCGGAGCTGCAGTCGTCGGGCCGGCACGGCTACCGCCGCCTGGTAATGGCCGGCGAGGAGAAAGGAGAAGAAGTGCCAGGCGTCGGCCCGCTGCCCGGCATCGGGGATAAAGTCGATCCCCTGACGGCCGGGGAGAAGGGTGAAGGAGTTGAGGGGGAGGGAGAGACCGAGGCCGCGTGCCTTGATGTAGGCCTCTTTCAGGGTCCAGATCTGGAAGAAGGCCGCCTGTTGCTGCGCAGCTGCCTGCTGGTGGATAAAGGCCGCTTCGGCGGTGGAGAAGTAGCGGTCGGCAAGGGCAAGATCGACCGGTCTTTCCCGGCTTTCGATGTCGATACCGAGGGGGAGGGTGGGGTGGAGGGCGCAGGCGGTCATTCCCAGACAATGGGAGAGGTTGAAGTGGGGCGGGGCCGGCAGCAGGCCCTCGGCCAGGGCTGGTTTGCCATAGCGGTTGGTGACGAATCGGCAGGCGGTGGGGGCAAGCGGGGTGGCGCGGGCAAGCAGGTCGCGGAGCAGGGCACGGGTGACCAGGCAGTTGTGCTGGTCTTTGGGGAAGAGAAAACGGGCCACCCGAGCCAACTCTTCGTCGCTGAGCAGTCGGCGGCAGGCGTCGATCAGCTCCGGGTCGGACACCTCCCCGGTAAGGGAGAAGAAGAAGGATATGGTGTCGGCGCTGAGGCTGATCACGGCATGGCCGGGGGTGGCTGGTACATTTCGGAAAATCGTCTGTTGAGCAACTCGGCGGTGGCGGTGAGCAAGTGCCGGCCGATGGCCGCCACCGGCCGGTTTTGCCAGGACTCGGCCGCCGTCCCCCTGACCCACTGGTTGAAGGCCCCCAGGGCGGGACCACAGGAGATCTGGAAGTTGACCCGTTCCGTCTCGTCGCCGGCCAGGGCCAGTTGCCAGCTGTGGTCAAAATACCACTGAAAAACCGCCGCCATCTCCTGACGAGGGCTGAGTGCCGCCCGTTCGGCCGGGCTGAGAGCGCCCCTCACCTCGGCGGCAATCTCGTCAAGGGGGCGGAGGAAGTAGCGTTTCTCCAGTTCCTGTCGGTTTTTTTCGTCGATGTCGGCAAGCGATGGGTAGAAGCGGTACAACTCGTAGAGCTTGTTTGCCCGGGCTGGGAAAAAGAGCCCCTTCTTCAACACCTGTACTTTCGAGCCGAAGTCAAAGCGGCCGCCGGCCGGGGCATAGCCGGTGTCCTGGACGTTCATCCCCTGCAGCATCTCTTTCACCAGGGTACTGGTCCCCGCCTCGACGGTACATTGGTTGATCGAGCCGGTGAGGATGAAGTCGGCACCGAGGACAAAGGCCGCCGCCGCTGCCGCCGGGGTGCCGATGCCGCCGGCGGCGCCGATGGCGATCCTGTCGTGGTAGCCGTATTTTTGGCGTAGTCGGTCCCGCAGGGTGGTGATTGCCGGCAGCAGGGCGGGAAGGCTCCCCCGGTCGGTGAGCCCGGCCGAGTCAGCGACCACGCAGATGGCGTCGGCCATGGGGAGCCGGGCGGCCAGTTCCGCCTGTTCGGCGCTCACCTCGCCGGCGGCCAGTAAGGCGGCAACCATCGCCGCCGGTGCCGGGGCGAGGAAGGCCTCGGCCACCTCCGGTCGGGAGAGCTTGGCGAGCAGGCGGTGGCGGCGCAATGGGCTGCCATCTTCCTGCCGGCTGAGGCCGCAGAGCTTGAATTTGACCAGAGCTGCGGAAATCTGCACATAGCCTGCCGCTTCTATGGAGGTCACTCCCCGGCGGAGAAAAAGCTCCACCAGCCCGGCTTCGTCAGTGCCGGCGAGGAGGTTCATCCCGTAGGGCTGGCCAGGGGAGAGGCCGGCCTGGATGGTGTCGATGGCCCGCTCCACCTCGACGGGTGTGAGGCCGGCGCAGCCGAAAAATCCGAGCATCCCGGCCCGGCCGAGTTGGCAGACCAGATCGGCCGAGGAAATCCCCCAACCCATGCCGCCGGCCAGGTAGGCATAGTCGAGGCCGAAGAGCCTTTTGAACCGCTGGCAACCAAGGCTCTGCGCGGTCAAGGGCTTGCCTGTCGTCTGGGTCGCCATGGCGGTGGGGGGCGGAGGGGAGGTTGGCGCCGAGCCGCTCCTTTCGGTTGGTCCGGAGAGAGTCAAGGGGGTGGCGCCGGCCTTGATCGCTGCCACCAGGCCGGTGAGCACCTGCCCCGGGCCGACCTCCTCGAACTGGTCCACCCCCTGGCCCCAAAGGTAGCGGATCGACTCCAGCCAGCGGACCGGCTCGACCATCTGCCGGGCGAGCAGCTGCCGTTCCTCACCGGGGAGGTAGGGGCGGGCGGTGCAGTTGGCGATCACCGGCAGCCGGGCCGGGGAAAAGGTGCAACCGGCCAGGAACTGCCGGAAGGAGTCGGCGGCCGCTGCCATGAAGGGGGAGTGGAAGGCACCGCTGACGTTCAGGATGATATAGCGGCAGTTCTCTCGGGTAAAGAGGGCCTCGGCATCGGCGATCTCCTGCCGGTCACCGGAGAGCACCACCTGAACCGGCGAGTTGCTGTTGGCGATGGAGATTCGTTGAAACTGGCTGGCGGCAAGGAGGTCGGCAATTTCTTCCTCAGCCATGCCGATGACCGCTGCCATGCCGCCATCGGCGGCGGCAGCCATCAGCTCACCGCGGCGCTGGACGAGGCGCAGACCGGTGGCGAAGTCGACCACTCCGGCGGCAAAGAGGGCGTTGTATTCGCCGAGGCTGTGGCCGGCGACATAGGCCGGTGGCGGCGAGCCGGTCGCCTGGCGGTCGAGCCAGCTGAGGGCGTTGACCACAAAGAGTGCCGGCTGGGTGTACCGGGTCTGAGAGAGGCGGTTGTCCGGATTCTCCAGGCAGAGACGGGCGATGGAGTAGCCGAGGATACTGTCGGCCTCCCGGCAGTGCTCGGGATAGCGGTCGAAAAGGCCGTCGCCCATCCCCTGGTACTGGGACCCCTGACCGGGGAAAAGAGTAGCACGCATTGTCGGTCTTCTCCTGCTCTGGCCGGCGTGCTCGCTGAACAGCCGGGGAAAATCCGGCGAGGCGCCGGCAAAGGGGGTGATCAGCCGGTAGAGCTCTGTCCGCCTGGTCTGTCTGGTCCGCCCTGTAAAGGCCTGGTGCCGGGCGGCGAAGGCGGCGCTGCTTCCGCCTGGGCCGAAGTCGATCAGGGTCAATCGGTCATTGGTGGTCTCAGCCAGCCTGTCCAGGGCCTCGCGAAAGCGGATCGGCTGGCGGGCTATGGCCCAGAGATACTCTCCCTCCACGGCCGGCGCGGTGAGATGCCGGCCGCTGAGGGTGGAGAGGATCGGGTAGGTGGCCGGCCGGGGGACAAACGAGGCGGCACGGAAAAGATCGGCCACTGGATCGATGTTGGCCGAGTGGAAGCCGAACTCCACCGGCAACTGGAGGTGCAGCGTTTCCCGCTCAGTCAGCCAGGCGGCAATCTCCGTGAGGGATTGGCGCTCGCCGCTCAGGACGAAATGGTTGTCGCAGCTGCTCCCCACCAGGGTACTCTTTTCACGGAGAAGCCGGTTTTCCTGGTACAGGGCCGGATCGTCAAGAACGGCCAGCATCGCCCCGGGCCGGCAGCGTTGCTCAAGCTGCTCTGCCTGGTTGATGAGCAGGGCGAGAAACTCCTCCGGGTCAACCATGCCGGCAACCGCCAGGGCCACATATTCACCAAGGCTGGTGCCGAGCAGCAGGTCGGGTTCCACACCTTTGTCGAGTACCGTCCGGGCCAGGGCGTACTGGACCATGAACAGGGCGGGATGGCTGTACCGGGTGCGGATGAAGGGGTCGGCAATACCCCTGTCCTCCTGGTAGAGGAGGGTGATGATCGACTCGCCGAGGAGTTCCTCTGCCACCAGGTCGAGCCGCTCCAGCCAGTGCCGGAAGAGCGGTTCGTCACGGTAGAGGGCCAGCCCCATCTGGTAATACTGGGAACCCTGGCCGGAAAAGAGAAAGAGCGTTGTCATGGCCCCCTCTCTTAATCGGCCATCTCTGCCGCCGACAGCTTCCGCGCCAGGGTCACCCCGTCGGCGATGGGCAGCATGCTGAACTCGATGCGCCGGTCCGCCTGCAGTTGCCGGTTGAAGGCGCGGATGGCCAGGGTGGTCGGGTCGTTGTTGGTCGGGTCGAAGACGTAGCCCTTCCAGAGGACGTTGTCCACCATGAGCAGGCCACCGGGGCGGAGCAACTGCAGCGACAGCTCATAGTAGGCGGCATAGGACTCCTTGTCGGCATCGATGAAGATAAAGTCGAAGCTCTCCGCCTCGCCGTTATCGAGGAGGGCGGTCAGGGTCTGGAGGGCCGGGGCGAGGCGCAGCTCGACCTTGTCGGCCACCCCGGCGGCCTGCCAGTAGTGGCTGGCCCGGGCGGTCCACTCGGCATTGATGTCACAGGCTATTAGCCGGCCCTGGGCTGGCAGGGCAAGGGCGATACAAAGGCTGCTGTAGCCGGTATAGACGCCAATCTCCAGTGCTTTCTCAGCCCGGATCAAGTGGAGGAGCAGGCGGATCAGCTCTCCCTGCAGCGGGTTGATCTGGTAGACCGCGTTGGGCAGCAGGGCCGTCTCAGCGCGCAGTTGCCGGAGCAGGGTGGTTTCCTCTCTCGAGAGCACCTCCAGATAGGCGGAGAGCTCGGCGGATACTATCCGATTGTTTGTCGACATGGCATGGGGGGAAAAGGCGTTGTTCAGCCGTTAAAAGGGGTTCAATTGGACCAGCACCTTGCAGTTGTCGTGGAGGATGGTCTCTTTCTGCCGGAAGATTGCAGCGAGCTGTTCCTGGCCGGAGAGTATCCGGGTGACTACGGCGCCGGGGCGGATCTTGCCGCGGGCGTAGAGATTGAGGATGCTGCTGAAGGCCCCGGCGAGGTGGCCGCGGCTGCCGACCAGGGAGATCTCGTTGGTGATCATGTGGTCGACGTGGGCCAGGTGGAAGGGCTTGCCGGAGCGGGCGAGGAGCACCACACTGCTGTTCGCCGCCATCCGGCGGAAGAGCTGATTGACGTTGTTCAGGTCACCGGATGCCTCAAAAAGGGTATCAAACCGTTCCCCGCTCGCCAGCAGTTCCAGATGGTCGGCATAGACCTGGTCGGCCCAGCGTCGGGCCAGGTTGCGCCGGAAGGCCACCGGTTCGACAATATGGACGGCAGCGGCGCCAAAGAGCTGCCGGCAGAGCATGGCCACCAGGGCGCCGATGGGCCCGGCTCCGAATATCGCCACCACCCCGCCGGGGAGCATGCGGGCGTTTTGGCAGGCAACGAAGGCGACACTGGCCGGTTCGATGCAGGCCAGGGCGTGGAGATCTTCCTCGTCCTGGATCAGCGCCGAGATATCGTGGGCAATCATGGCCGGCAGATCGACCACCGAACCGAACACCCCGTCCCGCTCCAGGCCGATCAGCTTTGCCTGCAGGCACTGGTTGAATTTGCCCCGTTTGCATGGCCCGCAGGTCTGGCAGACCATGATCGACTCCATGGTGACAATGTTGCCGGGGCGGACATGGTGGACGCCGTCACCGGTGGCCAGAACCCGGCCAACCCCCTCATGGCCGATGATCCGCCCCTCGGCGGGGATGGTACAGGGGGCCGACGAGGAGACATAGCCGCTCCCCGGCTGAGGGGTGATGAGGTGGACATCGGTACCGCAGATGCCGGCGAAGAGCATCTCCACCCGAATCTGGCCGCTGGCCAGAGGCCCCAGTGGCCGCTCTTCCACCGACAGGCGGGGGTGGCGGTACGTCTGGTGCGGGCCGGGGGTGGCCACGCCGGCCATGGGGGCGGTTTCCGCCCGGACCACCACCACTTTGGCGGCCATGCCGGTAATGCCGGCCAGGGTGGTTGCCGCGCCTTGTCGGGGGTTTTCCACCGCTGTCGGTACATGTTCGCCGGGCGGTTTGGGGGTGGCGATGAGGTTCATTGCCGGCCTTGCTCCGCTGGCCGCTGGACGGTCGGGAGAATCCTGCCGTACTCCATCCTGACCACCTGATCGGCAAGATGGAAGTAGCGGTCGTCATGGCTGGTGCAGAGGATGGTCTTGCCGTCGGCCTTCAGTCCGGGCAGGAACTGCTCGTAAAAATAGGTGCGGAACTCCGGGTCCTGATCGGCGGCCAGTTCGTCAAAGATCATGATCTCCCGTTCCTCCATGAGGGCGGTGATCACTGCCAACCGTTTTCGCTGGCCGGTGGAGAGGCTGGTGGTGCTGAACAGGCCGTCACTGTACTCGGTCTTGTCGGCCAGCCGCATGGTGGTGAGCAGTCGATTGAGGCGCTCCTCGTCGACATGGGTGATGCCGTACAGCCGGTCGAAGAGGTGGAAGTCGGTAAAGACGATGGAGATCCGGTTGCGGTACTCTTCGTAGTCGTTTTTGCTCAGTACCATGCCGTTGAAGAGAATCTGTCCACGGTCGGGGTAGTAGAGGCCGGCGATATTCTTCAGCAGGGTGGTCTTGCCCGAGCCGTTGCCGCCGACCAGAAAGGTGATCTCCCCGGCCGTGATGGTGAGATCGATCGGGCCGATGGAGAAACCGTTGTGGCCTTTCGGTTCGTCGTAGAGGAAGTGGAGGTCGCGCAGTTCCAGGGAGCTAAACGGTTTCTCCGGGGCCAGTTGCCGGGCCGCTTTTCTCTGTGGGAGATCGGCTGCCGCATCGAGCCGTTCCTCCAGTTCCCGCAGCCGCTTGACGGCAAAATTGGCCTTGACGATGATCGGCACCGAGGCAACGATGGTGGCCACCGAGCCAAGGCTGAAGAGGACCACCATGGTGATGCTCATCACCGTGTTGTTGGGGGTGGAGCTGATCTGCGGCAGCATGAAGACGATGGAGGCGATGAGCAGAAACCAGAACGACTGGGCGTACATCTGGTTGTCGAGAAATTTCGCCTCGGTGGCGATCCTGATCTCTTTCAACCCCTGGGCCAGCGGGTGCAGATGGTTGTCGAGGATATCCCTGCCCCGCGCCCGATTCATCTTCACCTCCATGAAACCGTCGAGAATATGGTCCAGGGTGGCGTAGTAGTCGCTCTCTTTGGCTGCCGCCGCCGCCAGGTCCTGGTCTATTCTTTTCTGGTTGTAGAGGAAGCCGAGGGCCGAGCAGAGGATGAGTGCGGTGGCGATCCAGAAGGCAGTGGTGGAGATGACCGCCAGGTAGAGGGCGGCGACCAGCAGCATCAGGGCTGCGGAGGTGCAGTTGACCAGCAACCGGGTGGCCTCGAAGATGATTTCGCTGTTCTCGGCGAGGGTGGTGTGGACGGTGCTGTTGCCGATCCGTTCAAAGGGGCGGAGACCGGCGTTTTTGATCTTGCCGGCGATCCGCAGCTGGGTCCGGCTGATGATCCCCTGGACCTCGGTGGTGGCCGCCGAGAGGGAGTAGCGGAAGGTCACCGTATAGAGGAGTACAGCGAGGAGGAAGAGGAGCAGGTAGCGGAAATTCATCTGACTGTAATCCTGCGCCGCGGTGGTGACGATGACGATGGTCAGGGCATTGGCGACCCCGGAGAGAAAGGCGGCAAGGGCGATTCGTACTCCGTTGTTTTCCGTCTCTCTGCTGAGAAAGGTGAGGATCTCAAAACGCATGGCGATACCTGTGTTCTCCGGCGATGGGGTGTGGTTGCCGGTCACTATAACCGGTATTTCCGCTGATAGCCACGGGGAGTGATCATCAGTTCGTTCCAGCTGAAGGTCTGGCTGTTGCCGATCAGCACTGTCGACTGCATGGTGATGGGGTGGTCGAGCAGTCGGTGCAGATCGGTGACGACGATGGTCTCCTCGGCCCGGGTGGCGGCGGTGACGATCCCCACCGGGGTTTCCGGGGCCCGGGCGGCAAGGAAGATATCACGGGCCCGGACGATATGCTCACTGCGCCGTTTTGATTTCGGGTTGTAGATGACGGTGACGAAATCGGCCATCGCCGCCGCCTGCAGACGCCGTTCGATCACCTCCCAGGGGGTGAGCAGGTCGGAGAGGCTGATGGCGGCAAAATCGTGCATGAGTGGTGCGCCGAGGCGGGCGGCACAGCTGTTCAGGGCGGCAAGGCCGGGGACGATTTCGATGGGCCCGGGGTGGTTGCCCTCCCGGGCCATTTCCAGGACCAGCCCGGCCATGGCGTAGATACCCGGGTCGCCGCCGGAGACCAGGGCGACGGTGCGGCCATCGGCGGCCATGGCCAGGGCCAGCCGGCAGCGCTCCACCTCCTTCATCATCTCCGAGCGGACCACCTCGCGGCCATCGAGGTAGTCGGGGATCAGCTCGAGATAGGGGCCATAGCCGACCAGAACCTCGGCCCGGCGCAGCGCCGCATCGGCGGCAAAGGTCAACTGGCTGGCGGCACCGGGCCCTGTGCCGACAACGTACAGGGTGCCTGGGCGATGGCCATGGTGAGATTTTTCCATTTTCGTTTCCCAAAGAGAAGGAGATCGCTGCCGGCACTGAGCAGGGCGGCCGGTTCGGCAACGCCGATGGCCCCCACCGCCGCCAGAGCGGCCGGGGAGATGTCAAGGTTGTCGACCGTGTTCAGCCTCTCGGCCGAGAAAAAGTCAAGCCACCAGCCGTTGCTCCTGGCAAGGCGGAGGAGGCCGGGTTCGTCGATCTTCTTGTCGATGGAGGCGAGGTTGCGGATACTGGCCCGGCAGAGACCATTTTCGGCAAGCAGCTCTTCCAGGGCCTCGGAGAACTCGGCAAAGGGGGTGTTACGGTTGCAGCCCACCCCGACCACCAGGTTGCGGGGCCGGAAGATCGGTCGCCTGTCACCGGTGAAGAGGCGGGGGGTGATAAGCAGTTCCGCCTGTTCGGGCTGGGCCACCCGGTGCAGGCCGGCGGGCAGGGACTGGACGGTCAGGTCGGTCCACAGGGAAAGTTCGCCCCGATCAACCAGCCGGGCGGAGGCGGTGGTCAGGGCCGCCCGTTCCACCACCAAGCCCTGCCCTCTGGCCCAGAGATCGAGGGCAACCAGGTCGAGGCTGTCGGAGGCGGTGGTGAGCACGGCCTTGCCGCCGGTGAGCCCGGCAACCCGGCAGGCCAGGGCGTTGCCGCCGCCGAGATGGCCGGAGAGCAGGCTGATCACGTGGCGGCCGAGCGGGTCGAGGACGAGGACGCAGGGGTCATGGTATTTGTCGCCCAAAAGGGGGGCGATCGCCCGGACCACGATGCCGCTGGCCATGACACAGATGAAGGCATCGTAACCGGACCAGTTGGCGGCAAAGAGTGAGGCCACGCCGCGGCGATCGGCATCAGCCAGCACCGTCGATCCGGCCAGCCCGGTCGACAGGCCGGCGAGGAGCCGGCGGCCGGGGTCGCTGCAGGCGAGCAGGGCAATTCTCACTCCTCTTCCCCCTGCCGGCAGCCGTGGCTGAACCCGGCGGCATAGAGGCGGGAGAGGGCAGGCGGGTCGGCTTCACACAGTACCCGGCCCACCGCGATAAGGGCGGTTTTGGTGATCCCAGCCGCCTGCACCTGGCCGGCAATGGTGTCGAGGCTGCCGCGCAGGAGGCGCTCCTCCGGCCAGCTCACCTTTTCCACCACCGCCACCGGGGTGTCAGCCGGATAGCCGCCGGCGCGCAGTTCGGCCACCACCTCCCCGATCATCCCGACACTGAGAAAGATCAGCATGGTCGCCTGATGGCCGGCTAGAGAAACCAGATTCTCCAGCGGCGGGACCGGGGTGCGGCCGCCGCGGCGGGTGAAAATCACCGTCTGGGCCACTTCCGGCAGGGTCAGTTCGGTCTTCAGGGCAGCGGCGGCGGCAAGGGCGGAACTCACCCCGGGGACGATCACAAAGGGGATGCCGGCGTTGCGGAGGAGCGCCATCTGTTCGTTGATCGCTCCGTAAATGGCCGGGTCACCGGTGTGCAGACGGACGACCCGCTGACCCTGTCGCCAGCCCTTATCAAGCAGGGCAAAGACCTGTTCCAGGGTGAGGCCGGCAGAGTCGTGCAAGGTCGCGGTGAGGCCGGCAAGGAGCGCTTTTGGCACCAGACTGCCGGTGTAGACCACCAGTTCCGCCTGGCTAAGGAGCCGCTGCCCCTTGACGGTAATCAGTTCCGGGTCGCCGGGGCCGGCGCCGACAAAGTGGACCGGATGCCGGCCAGAAGAATGGTTCATCGTCTTCCGCAGGTGATGGTGATCGGATTCAGGTCACGGCTGCTGCCGCCCTCGTCGGTGTGGTTGACCCGGATGGTGCTGTGGGTAACCGTCAGCCCCTCCCGGCGCATGAGCTCTGGTGCCGCCGTGGCGGTGGCGGCCAGCACCGCGTTCACCACCAGTCGACCAGTGGGTGCCAGTCGGCCGGCGGCGGCACTGATGATTTCGGCCAGACTGCCGCCGCTGCCGCCGACAAAGACCCGGTCCGGGGCCGGCAGGCCAGCCAGACATTCGGGAGCACGGCCGGGGAGTGCCACTATATTGAAGGTGGCGAATTTGACAATATTTTTCTTGATGTTGTCGATCTCTTCCGGGGACTGCTCAATGGCATAGACCAGCAACCGGGGGGCTATCCGCGCCGCCTCCACCGACAGCGAGCCGCTGCCGGCGCCGATATCCCAGAACACCCCCTCTCGGGGGAGGCGGAGCTGGTGCAGGCTGGCGGCCCGCACCGCGTTTTTGGTGATCAGGCCGCGGCTGTGGTGCAGTTCCCCCTCGACAAGGCCGAAGGCAAAGGGGGGCAGGGTGGGAAGAGGGGGGCGCTGGATGGCGAGGATGTTGAGGTCGGCAAAACGGCGGCCGGCAATCTCGGCCAGGCTGCCGTGGGAGATCTGCTCACCGGCAAGGCCAAGCTCCTCGGCAACCGACAGCCGGCAGCCGGCCAGCAGGTCCTCGCCGCCCACCGAGGTGAGGTAGTCAAGCAGGTTCCGAGCGATAATCTCCGGGCGGTGGTGCTGGTCGGTGAAGACCAGGGTTTTTTCGGCGGCAAGGAGGAGGCCGGGCAGATGCTGGGGAGGCCGGCCGTGCAGGCTGACCACGGCAGCGTCGTCCCAGGGGAGCTTGAAGCGGGCGCAGGCCCGTTGCAGGGCGGAGAGGGCCGGGTGGATGGTGATGATCGCCGGGGGGAATTCGGCCAGCAGGCGACGGCCGATGCCGTAAAAGAGGGGGTCGCCGCTGGCCAGCACCGCCACCGGTCCACTGTGCAGGGCGGTGGCTATGGCCTTGATGGCAGTTGTCAGTGGGGTGATGGAAATGATGGGGGCAGTGGCGACCCCGGCCAGCAGCGGTCGGAGCCTTTCCGGGCCGACAAGCAGGTGGCAGCGGCAAAGGATACCTTCCTGTTCCGGGTTGAATTCCGGGGCGGCAAGGCCGATGACATGCAGCTCAGAGAGCATGGAGAACCTCGCCGCGGTGGTCGACCAGATAGACTCTGACCGCTGTGCCGGTCACCGATCGGGCGTAGTCACCGGCCCGTCGACAGACCGCCCTGACCAACGTCTCCTCGCCGGCGGCCAGCAGACGGAAGTAGATCTCCCGGGCGGTGTTGGCACCCGCGAGGGTGGCGAGGAGGGGCGGGCTGGCACCCAGTTCGGCCAGAAGACCGAGGGCGTCCCCGGTCTCCAGGGCGCCGTGGCGGACGTGGGTGTGCGGGATGGCCAGGGCCGCCTTGATCAGCTTTGCCCACATCGCGGCCAGGTGGATGGTCTGAAAGCCCCGTGCTGCCGCCTCGCTGAGCGAGTAGTGGAGATGGTCGCCCATCATCACATAGGCCTCCTCGGGCAGGTTGAGCAGCCGTTGCGCCCCCCGTTCCGAGGTGCGGCCGGTGGACAGCACCACTTCGCTCAGCCCCGCCTCCCGGGCGACATCGAGACAGGCCCGGATGGTGGCGGTCCAGGCATCGGCGGAGACCGGCTTGACGATGCCGGTGGTGCCGAGCACCGAAAGGCCACCAAGGATGCCGAGGCGGTGGTTGAGGGTCCGCCGGGCCAGCTCTTCGCCGGCGGGGATCGAAACCACCACGGTAAGGGGCTGGTCGCCGACCGCTTCCGCGACAGCGGCGGCAATCATCTGGCGCGGTACCGGGTTGATTGCCGCCTCCCCCACCGGGACGGCCAACCCCGGTTTGCTCACCATGCCCACCCCGGGGCCGCGGCAGAGCCTGATATTGCCGATAAAGATGCCGCCAGGCTCACCGTGGTGGCCAAAATGGACGGTGGCGACAATTTCGGCGCCGTTGGTGACATCGGGGTCGTCGCCGGCATCCTTGATGATACCGGCAGTGGCCTGAGCTGTCGCCAGGGTACAGCGGCAGACGGCAAAATTGGCCCGGCGGCCGTCCGGAAAGGGGATGTCCACCTCGCTCGGACAGGCCTGGTCAACGAGGGCCATTGCCGCCGCCTTGGCCGCCGCGGCGGCACAGGCGCCGGTGGTGTAACCGCTGCGCAGTCGCCTGGCCATGCTCAGGCTGCCGCCAGCCGGAGCAGGGCGTTCACCATTGCCGCCGCCACCGGGCTGCCGCCCTTGCGGCCGAGGCTGGTGATGTGTTGCAGGGGGGAGTGGTGGAGCAGCATCTTTGATTCGGCGGCATTGACAAAACCCACCGGTACGCCGATCACCACAGGCGCGTTGGCCGGGTCACTTGCGGCCAGCAGGCGGATGGCACGGACAAGGGCGGTGGGGGCGTTGCCGATGGCAAGAATCCCCACCCCGCCGGCCGCCAGCCCCTCTTCGATGGCCACCTCGCTGCGGGTGCGGCCGGTGCTGCGGGCCAGTTCGGCCACCGCTGGATCGCCAAGCCGGCAATGGACGCTTCCCCCCCAGCCGGCAAGCAGGCTCTTGTTGATTCCGGCGGCGACCATGGTGACATCGGTGAGGATGTCCCGGCCGTCCCGGATCGCCGCCAAGGCAGCGTCGATCGCCCCGGGGGAGAAGCGGATGGTGTCGGCAAAGGAGAAGTCGCCGGTGGCATGGATCACCCGTTGCAGCACGGCAAAGCCGGCCGGGGGAAGCTGGCAGGGGCCAAGTTCGTCAGCGATTATTGTAAAGCTCGCCGCTTCGATGTCGGCGGGGGCAATCTCCCGCAGTTGTACCTGCTCCATGTTGTCCATCGCTGTTCCCTGAAAGTTTTCGGTATCTTTTATGGCCACCGTGGTGGCTGCGGTTCGAACTTCGTTTGCCTTGATTGGCGCGAAATCAGCTGCCGTCGGCAGGCATCGCTGTCGGGGCAGAGGCTCGACAGGCGCCGATGAAGGCCCCTGCCACGTCCGGGCTGAAGCCGAAATGGAGATGGAGGTAGCCGCCCAGGGCCTGTCGATAACGGTACCCCTCCAGCCGGCCGTCGGCAAGGGCGAAGAGGCGTTCAATGGATGCCGGCATCTCGGCAATGGTCGAGTAGTGGAACTCGTGGCCGCGCAACTCGGTCCCAGGCGGGCCGAAGCAGCTGGTGCTGCGGGTGGTCACCGCCCGGTAGCCAAGCGCCGCCCGCCGCCCGGCCATCCTGGCGCTGGTCGGGAAGACCCCGACCATCGGGTAGGTGTTCCCCTCCACCTCGATGCCCCGGCAGAGGTACATGAAGCCGCCACATTCGGCGTAGAGCGGCCGGTCGGCCTCAATCCAGCGGTGGATGGCCTGGCGCATCGGCTCGTTGGCGCTCAACTGGCGGGCATGGAGTTCCGGGTAGCCGCCGCCCAGGTAGAGGCCGGAGATGCCCTCGGGCAACTCCTGGTCACTGAGCGGGCTGAAGAAGACCAACTCTGCGCCGGCCGCCTCGAGGAGATCGAAATTGTCCTGGTAGTAGAAACAGAAGGCCTTGTCCCGGGCCACGCCGATTCGGCAGGGGGTGGCGTGGGCGGCCACCGGCAGCGGTTCGCCCGGCCCGGCCGGTTCAGGCAGGGGCAGGCGGCAGATCTCCAGCAGCCTCCTTAAGTCGACATGTTCGCGCACCGTTTGGCTGAGCCGCTTCAGAGCCTCGCGGCTGATGGGGTTCTCGTCGCCGGTGAGCAGGCCGAGATGGCGACTGGGGATGGCGAACTGGGCTGTACGTGGCAGATGGCCGATCACCTCGGCACGACAGTGCCTGGCGATTGCCGTTTCGACCATCTCGAGATGGCGGCGGCTGGCAACCCGGTTGAGCAGTACCGCCCGTGGCGCCACGGCCGGATCGATGCTCTCAAAACCCTTGACCACTGCCGCCGCCGATTCGGCCATCGAGGCGACATCGAGGACCAGGATGACCGGCAGATTAAGGAGGCGGGCCAGGGCGGCACTGGACGAGGGGCCGCCGTCAAACATCCCCATCACCCCCTCAACCAGGGAGAACTCCGCCCCCCGGGCCTGACGGGCAAAGGAGCTCTTGGTCCACTGGTGGCCACACATCCACGGGTCGAGGTTGCGGGAGACGGTGCCGGTGACCAGTTGGTGGAGGCCAGGGTCTATGAAGTCCGGACCACACTTGAAGGGCTGCACGGCAAGGCCAAGTTCGCCGACAGCGGCCAGGAGGCCGAGAGTCACGGTGGTCTTGCCGGAGTTGCTGGCAGTGCCGGCGAGGATGCAGGCGGCGGTGTTCATTTTGGCTCTCCGTGGTCTTTGCCGAGGGGGTGGAGGAGGGCGTTCAGCTGCTCGATGCCGTCGAGGATGCGCAGGGTCGGCCGGGAGACGAGCGGCTCGGCGATGAGGTGGATCCGCCCCTCGCGGACGGCCCGAACCCCCTGAAAACCGGGCTCCTCGCTGATCTGCTGGTGGCTGACCGGGTTCATCCGCCCCTGCTGAGCGAGAAAGATATCGATCCTCTCCCCCTGGCTGAGCAGGCGTTCCTTGCCATATTCGGCGATATTGGTTTCGCGGACGGTGAGCGCGTCGGCAGCGGCGTTGACCCCGCCGGCCTGTTCGAGGACAAAGATGGCGATGGAGTGGGGAGAGAAGGTCTTCATCTTCTGGTGGATGGACTGGAAATAGACGCGCGGCCGGGCATCCGGCGGGGTCAGCTGCAAGCGCGCCTGCACCGCCTTCAGGCGGCTGGCGAACTGCTCGACCATCGCCTCGGCCTGCTGCTGCCGACCGAGGAGGCGGCCAAGGGTGCGCCAGTAGTCGAACAGCTCTTCAACCCCTTTCGGCTGCAGGGAGATCACCCTGATACCGGCCTGGCGGAGTTTGTCCACCAGCTGCGGCACTGCCCGCCCGATCATCGGCCGGATGAGGACCAGATCGGGGCGCAGGGCGAGGAACTTTTCCGGATCGTCGCGGTGGGAGAGGCGCGGCATGGCGAGGATTTCCGGGGGGTAGTCGTCGGAACTGGCAATGGCCACCAACTGATCCCGGCCGCCCAGGCTGCAGATATTTTCGGTGTGCCCGGGATAGAGGGAGATGACCCGCTGAAAGGGCTGTGAAAAAATGAGCTCATCGCTTGCCGGCTTCTCCACGGCCGCTGCGGGAGAGGACAGAAAGAGGATGAGAAAGAGTGGCAGAAGCCGGCGCCAGTCAGGCTCCATCGCTTCCTCCCAGGCCGGCGGGCGACGGTGCGGCAGTTATACCACCGTGAGAGCGATAGCGGTAGCTGAGCTGGCGGGCCTGGCTGAAGTCGTTCCAGCCCACCTGGCAGGTGACCCCGAACACCTCGGCAATGGTCTCGGCGGTCATTGTTGCGGCAACAGCACCCGAACGGTGGATCTCCCCGTCGCGGAGGAAGAACAGCTGGTCGCAGTAGGCTGCCGCCAGGTTGAGATCGTGGACCACCGCCACCACTGTCCGTCCCTCATCCTCGACCAGAAGGCGGGCGAGGTTGAAAATCTGCAGGGTATACTGGATGTCGAGACTTGCGGTCGCCTCATCAAGAAGGAGAACCGGGGTGTTCTGGGCCAGGGCCCGGGCCACCACGGCCCGCTGCTTCTGGCCGCCGGAGAGGGTGCCGGTCAGGCGGTGGCGGAGGTCGCCGATGCCGATGCGTTCCAGAGCGAGGTCGACCTGCCGCCAATCCTCGGGGCCAGGGGAAGCGAAACGGTCGATATGGGGGTGGCGTCCCATGAGGACGATCTCTTCGACGGTGAAGCCGAAACCGGTGTCAAACTCCTGGGGGACCAGGGCCAGCTGCCGGGCCAGCTGGCGTTTCGGGTAGGCAGGCAGTGGTCTGCCGAGAAAACGGATGGTGCCACCGGCCGGGCGGCGGCCACCGCTCAGCAGATCGAGGAAGGTGGTCTTGCCGCACCCGTTGGGGCCGACGATGCCGTAGAAGCGCCCCGGGGTGATGGTGAGGCTGATATTGTCCAGGACCGGCCGTAGCCCATAGGCGAACGAGAGCTGGTCGATGGCGAACAGCTCTTGTTCACTCATAGCTGCGTGCCTTTTGTTTCTGGCGGAAAATAAGACAGAAAAATGGTCCGCCGATCAGTGCGGTGAGGACGCCGATGGGCACTTCAACCGGCAGCACCGCCCGGGTGAGGGTGTCGGCGAGGAGGAGGAGCAGAGCCCCGGCAAGGGTGGAGACCGGCAGCAGGCGGCGGTTGTCCGGCCCGACCAGATAGCGCATCAGATGGGGGACGATGAGGCCGATGAAACCGATTATGCCGGTCACCGCCACGCAGACCGCGGTGACCAGGGAGGCGGTGAGCAGGAGGAGCACCCGGACCCGGGCGGTCTCCACCCCCAGGGCATCGGAGGAGCGGCGACCAAGGCTCATGATGTTCAGGTCGCGGCTGAAAAAAAGCGAGACCAGGAGGCCGACAAGGAGGGCGGCCGCCACCAGGCCGGTCCCCTGCCAGGTGCTGGCGGCAAAGCTGCCCATCAGCCAGAAGATGATGATCGCCACCTGCTCGTCGGCAAGATATTTCAAAAAACTGATTCCGGCCGAGAGGATGGCACCGACGATCACCCCGGAGAGGATGAGGGTCTGGGCGGAGATCTGGCCGTTGAAGGTGGAAAGGCGCATCACCACCAAGAGGGTGAGGATTGCCCCGACGAAGGCGAAGAGCGGGGTGGAAAAGTGGCCGAACAGGGTCATGTTGGCAAAGAGGGCCAACGAGGCCCCGAAGGCGGCGCCGCTGGAGATTCCCAGGGTGTAGGGGTCGGCAAGGGGGTTGAGCAGGATCCCCTGATAGACCACCCCGCTCATCGCCAGTCCGGCCCCAACCAGGGCGGCGGTGAGAATCCGCGGCAGGCGGACCTCGAGAACCACATACGGGATGGTCGGCTCCAGATCGGTCAGCAGGGCTTCGCCGCCGCCGAGCCTGCTGGCGATTATTTTCAGGATGTCGCCGGCGCCGATCGCCATGTAGCCCATGCCGGTGGCCACAATGATACCGAGGAGGAGGGCGGCCAGGAGGGAGGCAGTGAGGAGGAGAAATCGTTTGTCGGGACCTTGTTGCATGAGCCTTTCCGGTTCGTTTGCCGCTTTTCAGTTCAGGTGAGAAGAGAAAATGCCAGGGTGACCAGCACCACACAGCCGGCCCGGCAGAGCTGGCTGACCAACACCAGTTTGACCGCCAGCCCGGGCTGGTAGATGCCGGTATAGTAGGGCAGCTGGTGGCGGATCGCCCGGATCGGGGTGGCGAGGATATTGCCGACCAAGAGCGCCAGGACCACCTCGCGGGCGGTCAGGCTGCCGTCGGCCAGCAGGGCCCCGGCTGCGGCCAGGCCGGCGGAGAACTCGGCGGTGACGTGGAGGACGACGATGCCGAGGCTCTGCGGGTTAAGCCAGGCCAGAAACCAGGCGCGGGTGGCGAGAAACTCCTCTAACTGAGCAAATAGACCATACCTGTTGAAAAGAAAAAAGAGGATATAGACCGGCAGCATGAATTTCAGCACCCGTATGCCTCTACTGCGCAGGCGGGAAAGACTCCGGCCGGCGGCCTGTCGCCAGCCAACACGCTCGGCAGGGGCCGGGGGGCTGGCCTGGCCGGTGGCGGCCGGCAGGAGAAGACGGCCGGCGGCGACAACCAGGGTCGTCTGCAGGAGGGCGGCGAGAAAGGTGAGCCCGACATAGTAGAGACCGCCAAAGCGGATGAGCGGCACGGTGAGGAAGAAGACGGTGGGCAGATGGAGAAAGAAGCGTGGCAGGGAGTTGAACAGGTTGGCGATGAACAGTTCACGCCGGCTCAGCCGGCCCTGGTCATAGGCCTCGGCGAGCATGGTGTTGGCGGTTACCCCGGAGAGGAAGGCGAGCGAGAAACTGGCCCCGGTCACCGGCGACAGGTGGCCGAGGCGAATCAACGGCCGGGCCAGCAGGGCGAGACGATGGGTCCAGTTGAGGTTCTCGATGAAACTGGCGAGAAAGAGACCAATGGCGAGAAAGAGGCCGATTCTGGCCACCGGCAGAACGAGCCCGCTCCAGATCTGGGAAATAAAATCGTCACTCAAAATCGTCACTCATGCCGTGTGTCGGGGGGCTTTGCAAAAAGGGTATCAGCCATCGCGTGCGGCGATACGAAAAGTCGCCGGCAGGCAGTTCCTCGTATGGCCGCATCAGCCAGCACGCAGCGGCGATACTACCCGCCAGGGGCGGGAATGGAAAGGGGATTGTAGGGTGATGGCGTGGCCGGGTGGGGGGGAGGGGAAAAAACGGTTGACTTTCTCCACCTGCCCCGGTTACATGGGGGTCGTTTCAGAGGTGCCGGTTGGGCACCGTACAGGGAACCTCGTGCAAATCGGGGATGGGCCCGCCGCTGTGACCGGGGACGGAATCCACACGCAGCCCACTGGTGGCGAAGAGCCTTCCGGGAAGGGGTGGAGGACGGTTGAGCCGGAAGTCAGAAGACCTGTCTGAAACAGTGCCGGTGACACCCCGAGGAGTGGGTTGTCGGCGGAAAGTGGTGCCGGCAGGCATACCAAGAGACGAGGAACAAGGGACTCCCCGGATCGAGATCGATTCGGGGAGTTTTTTTTCTGCTCGGGGGCCGGTTGCGGCATGCCCGCGCGGCAGCGGCAAGAGGAAGGTGGCTGATGCAGGGAACATTCTATGTGGTCGGGGTGGGGCCGGGAGACCCGGAGCTCCTCACCCTGAAAAGTGCCCGTATCCTCAACGGCTGTCCGGTCTGGTTTGTTCCTTCGGCCTTTGACGACGGTGGCAGCATGGCCCTGCGCATTGCCCACGGGGCGGTACGCAGCGAGGGCAAGACCATCCTCAGCCACCGTTTCCCGATGAAACAGGTGCACCGGGGCAGGCCGCCCGACCCGGAGGTGCAGGCGGCCTGGCACCAGGCGGCTACGACCATCCTCGCCGCCCTCGACCGTGGTGAGGATGTGGCCTACCCCACCCTGGGCGATCCCGCCATCTACTCCACCGCCTTCTATGTCTGTGAAACCCTGCAGGCCTACGGTGCCTCCTGCCGGATTGAGATCGTCCCCGGCGTCTCGGCGATCGGCGCTTCGGCGGCGGTGGCCGGTCTCCCCCTCTGTCTGGGCGACGAGCGGCTGGTGGTGATTCCGGCAACCTTTGCCGATGCCCGGATCCGGGAACTGCTGGCCCTGGCCGATGTGGCGGTGTGCATGAAGGTCTACCGGGTAATGGACCGGCTGGTGCCGCTGCTGGAGGAACTGGGCCTGGTCGACCAGTCGGTTCTGGTGGAGCGCTGCAGCCTCGCCGACCAGCGGATCTGGCCCGATATCCGCCAGGCGGTGGGTCGGGAACTGCACTACTTCTCGACGCTGATCGTCAGGAAAAAGCCGCCTGCGGCGTTGTAGCCCCCCATGCCGGCAAGGCGCAACGAGGCAGGAGGCGCAACGAGGCAGGAAAAGGGTGCCGGCCGGCCCTCCTGGCGGCGGCCGGCTCAGCGAAGTATCGCTCTGGCCGGGTGGTAGCCGCCGCGGGCGGTGGTGTTGGGCATCAGGATTGCCCCTTTGGCCATGAAGGTTCCGGGGCTGGTCACCGCGTTGCAGCCGGTCTGGCAGCCGTCGGCAAGAATTGCCCCCAGTTTGCGCCGGCCGGTATCGATCCGTTCGCCGCCGTGGAAGAGGGTGACGTTACCGGGCAGAAAACGGAGGTTGGCGAACTTGGTTCCCGCCCCGAGGTTGGTGGCGTTGCCGAGGATTGAGTCGCCCAGGTAGGCAAAGTGGCCAGCCTTGGCGTCGTCGAGGAAGATGCTGTTCTTCACCTCGCTGGTGTGGCCGAGAACGCAGCGCCGACCGGTCAGACAGCCGCCGCGGAGATAGGCGCCCTGGCGCACCTCGCACTGGTCGCCGATGATTGCCGGCGATTTGACCATCGCCCCGCTCTCCACCAGCACGCCGCGGCCGATGGCGATTTTGTCGCCGCAGAAGACCGCCCCGGCCATCAGCACCGTGGCGCCGTCGAGGAGTTCATCGCCGCGCCACACCAGAAGCCTGCCGCTGGTGGCGTCACCGTAGTCGATCCGCAGCCCCCCGGCCGGCAGCAGTTCGTCGCCGTGAACAATCAGTGGCCGGGGCAGGGGGACAGCATCGGGGAGCAGTTGCCGTGGGTAGGCCGGATAGGCGAAGGCCTCCATGTACTCACGCAGGCCGTTGAGCGGCTCCCAGGCCCTGGCATTGGCGGGGAACAGTTCCCGGTGGGGGAAGGAGGAGAGATCGAAAAAGGCCTCTACGCTGAGCATGGGCTCCTCTTCTGGCTGGGGTGGCAGGTTTGGTTGATCGTCTCACTATGCAGGAAAGCTGCCGACAGTTCAAGAAAAAAGGGGGGCCGAGGCGGTGCCGGCAACGGCCGGTCGGGCCGAGAAAGGCCGCTTGACTTGAATTGGCCGGATGTTTAGTATTTGCCTGGTTTTTGTTTTATGTTGTCGGTGTTTTAAGGTTATCTGCCTGAATGCAGAGAAAATAGTTTCAGGGCCAGGTTCAGGATGGTCCGGGAAGTTGGCGTGTGGCGGACACGGCCATGGGTGTTCTGGCCTTGTCCGGGAGCCGCCCCACGCCGGGGGATATGTGTGGAATACAACGATTCGTTAAGCATTGGCATGGACGATTTTTCCAATACCGAAGAGATGGAGATACCCGAGGTGCTGCCGATGATGGCAGTCCGGGATGTCGTCGTCTTCAACTACATGATCATCCCTCTTTTCGTCGGACGGCCGGGGTCCATCGAGGCGGTCAACGAGGCACTCGGCACCAACAAGCTGTTGATGCTGGTCACCCAGAAGGACGCCACCCAGGACGACCCGACCCAGGAGGACCTCTACCTGGTGGGCATGGTCTGCATGGTGATGCGGACCCTGAAGTTGCCCGATGGCCGCCTGAAGGTGCTGGTGCAGGCGATGAGCAAGGCCCGGATCAAGACCTTCATCCGCAGCGAGCCCTCCTACCAGGTGGCGGTGGAGGTGATCGAAGAGGTGGATTCGGGTGAGGTTACCGTCGAGATCGAGGCGCTGATGCGCTCGGTGCGGGAACAGACCGAAAAGATCATGTCGCTGCGCGGGATTCTCTCCGCCGACCTGATGATGATCATCAACAACATCGAAGACCCCGGCCGCCTGGCCGATCTGGTCGGTTCCAATCTCCGCCTGAAGATAGCTGAGTCGCAACGGATTCTCGAACAGAGCGACCCCCTTCTGCGCCTGAAGCTGGTCAGCGACCTGCTCACCAAGGAACTGGAGGTTTCCACGGTCCAGGCCAAGATCCAGAACGATGCCAAGGAGGAAATGAGCAAGTCCCAGCGCGAATATTTCCTCCGCGAACAGCTGCACGCCCTGCAAAAAGAGCTGGGTGACACCGACGAACGGACCCAGGAGATCGACGAACTGGAGCGGAAGATCAAGAAGACCAAGATGCCGAAATCGGTGCGCAAGGAGACGAAGAAGCAGCTCAGCCGGATGGAGATGATGCATCCGGACTCCTCCGAGGCGACCATCATCCGCACCTATATCGACTGGATTCTCGATGTTCCCTGGAAAAAGAGCAGTACCGACATCCTCGACCTGGTCCACGCCCGCCAGGTGCTCGACGACGACCATTACGGGCTGGAAAAGGTGAAGGAACGGATCCTCGAGTACCTGGCGGTCCGCAAGCTCAACCCCACCAGCAAGGGGCCGATCCTCTGTTTTGTCGGCCCCCCCGGGGTGGGCAAGACCTCGCTCGGCCAGTCCATCGCCAGGGCGATGGGGCGAAAGTTCCACCGCATGTCCCTGGGCGGGATGCGTGACGAGGCGGAGATTCGCGGCCACCGCCGGACCTACATCGGGGCGATGCCGGGGCGGATCATCCAGGGGTTGAAGACGGTGGCCACCAACAACCCGGTGTTCATGATGGACGAGATCGACAAGATCGGTTCCGACTACCGTGGCGACCCTTCCTCGGCCCTCCTCGAGGTGCTCGACCCCGAGCAGAACTACGAGTTCACCGACCATTACATGAACCTGCCGGTCGATCTCTCCAAGGTGATGTTCATCACCACCGCCAACATGAGCGACACCATCCCCGGCCCGCTCTACGACCGGATGGAGGTGATCCGGCTCTCCGGCTACACCCTTGAAGAGAAGATCGTCATTGCCAGGCGCTACCTCTTCCCCCGGCAGTTGAAGGAGAACGGTCTGCGCCCCAGCCAGATCCGTATGGACGACGCCACCCTGAAGTATATCACCACCCACTACACCTACGAGGCCGGTCTGCGGAACCTGGAACGGGAGATCGGCAAGGTGTGCCGGAAGATCGCCCGCAAGGTGGCCGAAGGGGGGAAGGGGCCCTACAGCGTTACCGACAACAACCTCAGTCGCTATCTCGGTCCACCAAAGACCATCCCCGAATCGGAGATGGAAAAACTTGAGCAGCCGGGACTGGTTACCGGGCTGGCCTGGACCGAAATCGGTGGCGAGATTCTCCAGATTGAAGTCAACCTGATGCCCGGCAAGGGCAAACTGATCCTCACCGGGCAACTGGGCGAGGTGATGAAGGAGTCGGCCCAGGCGGCCCTCACCTACTGCCGCAGCCGTTCGCTCGATCTGGGGCTGGCCGAGGATTACTTTGAAAAGATCGACCTCCATATCCACGTCCCCGCCGGGGCAATCCCCAAGGATGGCCCCTCCGCCGGGATCACCATGGCCACCGCCCTCTACTCGGCCCTCACCGGCAAGACGGTGAGCAAGGGGCTGGCGATGACCGGCGAGGTGACCCTGCGCGGCCGGGTGCTGCCCATCGGCGGCCTGAAGGAGAAGGCCCTTGCCGCCCTGCGGGCCGATATCGACAAGGTGATCATCCCCGAGCAGAACAGGAAGGATCTTGAGGAGATACCAAAGGATATCCGCGACAAGATGGAGTTTTTCCCGGTCAAGGATATGGATGAGGTGGTTCGTCTGGCCTTTCCAAAGGGTGGCAAGGGGGCAAAAGCCACCGTCAAAGTGACCGGCAAGGCCGGTTGAGCCGCCCCCCGGACCAGTGCTCCGGCTTCTTCGCAGAATCCTCTACCTCGCCCTTGGGGTAGTGGCCGGACTGGCCTTACTGGTCGTCTGGCTCTCTCTCTATGCCCTCCGCCCCGGCCCGGGTGGCGGAGAGGGGCTCGGGCAGGGGGACCGGCCGCTGGAAACGAGGGTGGTGCAGATCAGCCGTGGTTCCTCCATGGTTGAGATAGCCCGGCAACTGGCCGCCGCCGGGCTGGTTCACGAGGATCGCCGCTTCCTCCTTCTGGCCATTCTGAGTGGCCGGAGCGGCCGCCTGCCGGCCGGTGAGTTTCTTCTTGATCGGGGGCAAAGGCCCCTTGACCTCCTCGCCCAACTGGCCGTTGCCCGGCCGATCCAGCATCAGGTGACCATCCCCGAGGGGTTGACGGCGGCGGAGATCGGTGCGATCTTTGCCGCCAAAGGGTGGTGCGATCGGCGCAGTTTCGCCAATCTGGTCACCGATCGTCGTTTCATTGCCAGTCTCGGCTACCCGGAGCTGCGCAGCCTCGAGGGCTACCTGTATCCCGACAGCTATCTCTTCACCCGCGACAACGCCCGGGCGGAGAAGATCATTGCCCGGCTGGTAGGCCGTTTCACCACCGTCTGGGCGGAACTGGCGGCGGAACGGGCAGTGGAACCTTCGGTGGGACCTGAGGCGGAACCGGCGGTGGATGCGGCGGAACCGGCGGTGGAGGTTGATCGGGAAGAGACGGTGATACTGGCCTCCATCGTCGAAAAGGAGGCGGCTGTAGCCGCCGAACGGCCGCTGATCGCCGGGGTGTTCCACAACCGGCTCCGCCTGGGGATGCGGCTGCAGTCCGACCCGACCGCCGTCTATGGCCTTGTCGATTTCAGCGGCCCGATTACCCGCCGCCACCTGCAGACCCCTGGCCCCTACAACACCTACACCCGCGCCGGCCTGCCCATCGGGCCGATCTGCAACCCCGGCCGCGATTCTCTGCGGGCGGTTCTTTTTCCCGCCGAAACCGACAGCCTCTACTTCGTCGCCCAAAATGACGGCAGCCACCATTTCAGTGCCAGTCTGGCCGAACATAATCGGGCGGTACAAAAATATCAGAGGAAAAAGAGCCCAAAAGAAGGTAAATAATGGGCAGTCCATGAAGGCGATACCCGCCTTGCGGAGAACCTTGAGGAGGCAGGTGTGCGGATTGCCCTCGTCCAGACCAACCCGGTGATCGGTGACCTCGCCGGCAACAGCGCCAAAATCGTTGCCCGGGCCGAGCAGGCGAAAGGTCTCGGCTGTACGCTGGCAATCTTTCCGGAACTGGCCCTTTCCGGCTATCCGCCGCAGGATCTGCTCGAACGGCGCTCCTTTCTGGCGGCGCACAGTCGGGCCCTGACCGCCCTGCTTGCCGCTTTGCCGGAAGGGATGGACATTCTTTTCGGGGCATTCCTGCCCCGCCCCGGCGGCCACGGCAAGACCCTTTACAACACCGCCCTGGTGGCCCGGGGTGGCGAACTGGTCTTTTCCGCCAGCAAACAGCTCCTCCCCACCTATGACGTCTTTGACGAGCGGCGCTATTTCGAACCGGGTCCGGTTCCCGGTCTCTACGACTGTGGCGGTCTCACCTTCGCGGTTACCGTCTGTGAAGATGTCTGGAACGAAGAGGTGGCCGAGTATGATCTCGACCCTGTTGCCGCCCTTTTCCGCCAGGCGCATGAATGTGGTCGACGGATCTCGGCGGTGCTCAACATCTCCGCATCCCCTTTTCAGCGCGGTAAGGCGGAGCAGCGGCGGAAGATCTTCCAGGCGATCAGCCGACGCCACCAGGTCCCCTTCCTCTACTGCAACCAGGTCGGTGGCCAGGATTCCCTCCTCTTTGACGGCGGCAGCCTGGTGTTGAACCGGGAGGGAGATGTGGTTGCCCGGGCGGAGAGCTTTGTCGAGGATATGGTGGTGGTCGAGAGCGATGGCTGGCAGGGCGATTTGCATGGCCCGGCCGACCTGCCGGAGACGGCCGCTGTTTATCAGGCGCTGGTGATGGGGGTTGGCGACTATGTGCGCAAATCGGGTTTTTCGTCGGCGGTGCTCGGCCTCTCCGGCGGCATCGATTCGGCGCTGACCGCCGCCATTGCCGCCGACGCCCTCGGCCCGGAAAACCTTCTCGGGGTGGCCCTCCCCTCGGCTTACTCGGCCGCCGCCTCTTTGGCGGATGCCCGGCAACTGGCTGCCAACCTTGGCTGCCGGTTCGAGGTCCTGCCGATCATGCCGCTGGTCGAGGCCTTCAGTCGCAGCCTGCAGCCCCTTTTTGCCGGACTGCAGGAGGATGTCACCGAGCAGAATCTGCAGGCCCGCATCCGTGGTAACCTGCTCATGGCCCTCTCCAACAAGTTTGGCCATCTTCTCCTCACCACCGGTAACAAGAGCGAGATGGCGGTGGGCTACTGCACCCTCTACGGCGACATGAGCGGTGGCCTGGCGGTGATCGCCGACCTCCCCAAGCGGCTGGTTTACGAGCTTGCCGGGTATGTCAACCAAGCCCGGGAGATCATCCCCCAAAGCAGCATCAGTCGGCCGCCGACAGCAGAACTCCGCCCCGACCAGACCGATCAGGATGACCTCCCCCCCTACCCGGTACTGGACGCGATACTCGAGCACCACCTTGAGCGGGGGGCCGGGGTGGCGGAACTGGTCGAACTGGGTTTTGACCGCCAGGTGGTGGACGATATCATCCGCCGGGTGCGGATCAACGAGTACAAACGGAAGCAGGCGCCCCTGGGTCTGAAGGTGACCACCAAGGCCTTTGGCTTTGGCCGGCGCTACCCCAATGTCCAGCGCTTCCACGGCTGAGCGGGAGCGACGGTGGCAAGAGAGATAACGACCCGGGGGATCGGCAGCGGCCTGGTGATTGCCATGGCGGTGCTGGCCTTCATCTGGCTGATCGTCAAGGAGCAGTCGGGTCAGCGGCCGGAGCAGCTCTTTGTTACCACGGCCGGCAGTGTCGAGATGTGTCTCAGTTGTCATGGCGAGGTGAAGCTGGACCCGGCCCACGACCCGCAGGTGATCGGCTGCTCCTCCTGCCACCTGGGTAACCCCCTGGCGGTGACCGAGGAGGCGGCGCACCGCGGAATGGTGCTCAATCCCGGTGATCTCCGTCTGGTGGAGAAGACCTGCGCCAGCGAGGGGTGCCACCCGACCGACGCCACCAAGGTGAAACACTCGCTGATGGCCACCAATCGGGGAATCCTCGGCACCCTCCTCTATTACTGGGGGGAGAGCGACAGCCAGAATACCGAACTGACCGTGGCCGACCTGCTGGCCGGCGAACAGAATTCCCTGGCCATAGATTATTTCCGCAAACTCTGCGCCACCTGCCACCTTTGGAAGCAGAAAAACGACCTCGCCGGTCTGCCTCCCTTCTTCAGCGAGAAAGGGGGAGGGTGCTCCGCCTGCCACCATCAACTCCCCGGCAAAAACGAGATGGCCTCCATCCTGGTCGCTGACTATGAGGAGACGTCGGCAACAGAGGAGAAGAGGCCGCATCCCCTGGTCACCGCCAAGGTTGCCTCCCTGAATTGTGTCCGCTGCCACAACCGTTCCGGCCGGATTGGCCTGGCCTACATGGGCCTCTTCGAGTCGGAAGGCTATGCTACCCCTTACGAAGAGGGCGGCGCCAACAGCCGCCAGCTGCCCGGGGCCAGGTTCTACCTGGAACTGGCCGACGACGTCCACCACGCCCGGGGGATGGAGTGTATCGACTGCCACTCCCGGGACGAGGTGATGGGGGACGGCACCAGCTATGCCCACTATGAGGAACAATTGGAAGTCACCTGCGTAAGCTGCCATGCCGACCAGCCGGGGATGACCGCAAAGGGGAACCGGCTGAGCAATGTCGACGAGGAGGAGGGGCGGCCGGTACTGGTTGGCAAGGTGGACGGCAAGGTCCGGCCGCTCAAAGGGCCCAAGGCTGGGGTCTGTGATTTTCCGGCCCACCGCCGGGTCTCCTGTGAGGCCTGCCACTCACCCTGGGTGGCCCAGTGTTACGGCTGCCATGTCAAGCGGGATGCCGGCGGCCGCCATCTCGACAAACTGAGCCTTACCGAAACCGAGGGGCTGTGGGAAGAGGGCCGTTCCTACATCCGCTACGAACGGCCGATGCTGGGGGTGTGGGGCGAGGAGGTGGTGGTGATGACACCGGGTTGCCAGGACATCGTCACCGTGGTCAATGAGCAAGGGGAGTTGGAGCAGAGTTTTGACCGCTTCACCATGGCGGCGATCAACCCCCATACCACCCAGGCGGGGGGGCGGAGCTGCGCCGACTGCCATGCCTCCACCAAGACCGTTGGTCTGGGGGAAGGGCGGCTGATTGTCCGGGACGGGGAGTTGGCCTTTCTTCCCCTCGAGCAGGGGGTGGTGACGGCCAGTGGCCCCACCGTCCCCTTTGATAGCTATGTCAGCCTGAGTGGTGAACCACTGCAGCACAGCTCGCGACGCAACCTGCGCCCCTTTTCCGGCGAGGAGCTGCGGGCCATCCTCCGGGTCGGTCTCTGTGTCGGCTGCCACGACCGCTATGACGATCCCCTCTGGCGGAACTACCGGCGGGACAGCCAATGCCCGGATCCGACAGCGGCGGAGATGCTGCCGGCCGGGATCTTTTTTCCAAAAGAAGGAGAGGCGCCATCGGACTAGTAAGCGGCAATACGGCAGGGTTGAAAAGTAATCAGTTGCGGGCCTTGGAACGGCTGGGCGGCAAGAGGGTGGACCCGGACAGGATCATCAGCAGCGAGATGGCCCGGGCCCTCAGCCAGCTCTCCTTTGAGACCAATCGACAGCTGGGGCTGCTGCTGCACCGCTCCGGGCGGGTAGAAGCCGTGGTCGTCGGCGACCACGCCAGGATCATGATTCCCCGCCTGGGCGGCGAACGGGCATCCGGTGGTCGTCTGCGGGGCCTGCGCCTGGTCCACACCCATCTCGACGGCGAGGAAATCAGCGACGAGGATCTGATGGACCTGCTCTTCCTCCGCCTCGACCTCCTTTCGGTGCTGCAGGTGGCCGAGGATGGCCTGCCGGGGAAGCTGCACAGCGCCCACCTGCTTTCCGCCGCCGACGGCGGCCCCAACTGGGCCTTTCTCACCCCGGTCCACCCGGCCAACCAGAGCGAGCCGCTCACGGCGCTGATCGCCTCGGTGGAGGCGGCATTGGCCGGCAGCCGCTCCGGCAGCCGGGTCGACAGTGGTGCTGATCGAGCGATTCTGGTCAGTGTCACCACCGCCGGCCGGCAGGCGGCGGAGGAGTCACTGGCCGAGCTGGTGGAACTGGCTCGCTCCGATCAGGTCGAGGTGCTCGACACCGTCCTGCAGCGGCGTAACCGGCTCAATCCCCGGCTGATCCTCGGCCGGGGGAAACTGGCCGAGATCATGATCCGGGCCCTGCAGCTCGACGCCAATCTGCTCATCTTCAACCAGGAACTCAACCCCTCGCAAACCCGCTCGATCACCGACTTCACCGATCTCCGGGTGATTGACCGGACCCAGCTCATCCTCGACATCTTCGCCCATCGGGCAATGAGTCGGGAGGGCAAGCTGCAGGTGGAGATGGCCCAACTGAAGTACCTGCTGCCGCGCCTCTCGTCCCGGGACGACGCCCTCTCCCGACTCACCGGCGGCATCGGCGCGCGGGGGCCGGGGGAGACCAAACTGGAGATTGACCGGCGGCGGATCAACGACCGCCTGGCCCGTTTGACCAGGGAATTGAAGCAGGTCGGCGCCGAGCGGTACCGGCGGCGGGCGCAACGGCGGAAGAGAGATCTGCCGGTCCTCTCCCTGGTGGGCTATACCAACGCCGGCAAGTCGACCTTGCTCAACACCCTTACCAACAGCGATATTCTCGCCGAGGACAAGCTCTTTGCCACCCTTGACCCGACCAGCCGGCGGCTCCGTTTTCCCTCTGAGATGGAGGTGATACTTACCGATACGGTCGGTTTTATCGGCAATCTGCCGGCAGATCTGCTGCAGGCCTTCATGGCCACCCTGGAGGAACTGCAGGAGGCTGACCTGCTGGTGCATGTGGTCGATGTCGCCAATCCTGCCTTTCGTCAACAGATGGCGGTGGTGGATGGGATTCTTCAGGAACTGGAACTGGGTGGGCTGCCTCGCCTCATCCTCTTTAACAAGATAGATATGGTTGACGACCCGGAGCAGGTGCGGGAAAATATTGGCCGGGAAGGGCTGGCAATCAGTGCCATCGACCCGGAGAGTCTGCATGGTTTTCTCGACCAGGCCCAGAGGCTGATCGGCAAGAGGTTGGCGGCGGCGGTGGGTCAGAGAAACAGGTAAAAGCCCAGCTCCTTCTCAAACGCCCGTTCTTCGACAAACTGGCAGCCTATCCTTTTCCCGGTGACGTTGCGGATCACCATCTTTTTGGTTATCACCGTCTTTTTTCGGTCATCCAGGGTGAAGACCATCGTGCCGCGAGCGCCCTCTTTGAGGTTGTGCAGCCCGTTCACTTCAAAACAGGCCCCCTCCAGAGAGAGGTTGACAATCCTCATCCTGCCGCCGCTGGCGGCCGGGGGGAGACATTCGAAGCTGCCCTCCAGCTCGGTCGATTTACGGTAGTGGCGGCGGAATTCCAGGCTGATGGTAAATATCTTTCCGCAGACGCATTTGACCTTGAGGAGTTCGTGGCGATCGCGGTACTTAAGGACGCAGACGGCTTTAACCACCTGGCAATAGGGGCAGACTACGGTCGTTTCGCCACCACTGTCAACAAAAAATTTGTTTATGGGCTGGTTTCCTTCCATCCGGTTCCTGACTCTTTGTCGATGCTGCTGCCGACCCTTGCCGCAAACCTGGTATCAACCCTGTTCCCCTCTCTTACACTCCTGTTGCGCCACTATATGACCTATGCGAAAAAATGGCCATGGGAATTTTTCTGCCGGTCATTTTGCCCTGCGTTCAGAGGGCAGCGGAGCAGCTGGCAGAGAGGGCGAACCGGACAGGCAGGAGACGGTTCAGCTTCCCCCTCTTCTCGCGTGCAGACAACCCCAAAGAGGGTTGAACTGGGGGTGGACGTGTTGTCGTCGATTTTGACTGTGGTGTGCCTTGCCAATTTTTTTAGTCGTAGATGATGGCGGTATAGCGGGAGAGGAGTTCTTCGGTTTCCCGATCGAGCTCGGCGGCCACTTCATGAATCTGGTATTGGTGGCCGCACTGGCGGCAGCGCAACCGGACCCGGCGACAGAGACGGTGGACTTCCAGGGTGCCCGGACAGCCTTTCTCCTTGCAGCGCACAGTTTCCCTCCTCCGTGCTTCAGCTGAGCAGCTCGGCCCGGGTGAAGAGGGATTCGAGCCGGTAGCCGGCGGCGGCCAGGGCCTCACTTCCCCCCTCCTGGCGCTCGACCACGGTGGCCACCAGGCCGACCTTGAAACCGGCACCCTCCACCCGTTCAATTACCTTCAGGAGCGTCCCGCCGGTGGTCACCACATCTTCAAGGAGGGCGACAGTTCCCCCGGGAGGGATGTTCTTCAGCCCTTCAATGCTGCTGGCGGTGCCGTGCCCCTTGGCCTCCTTCCTGACGATGAAGGCCGGAATCGGTGCGCCAGCCAGATAGCTGGCAATGGAGACGGCGGTGACCAGGGGGTCGGCGCCGAGGGTCATTCCCCCCACGGCATCGATCCGGGTGGGTGATTTTTGCAACAGGGTAAAGAGCAGTTTGCCACAGAGAAAGGCCCCATCTGCCGAGAGGGTGGTCTGTTTGCCGTCAATGTAGAAGTCGGAAAGTTTCCCCGAGGTGAGGGTGAAGGTCCCCTGGCGGTAGGAGCGTTGCAGGAGGAGTGCTTTCAGGCGATCTTTGTCGTCCATATCCGTTGAGACCTTGGCAGGGGGAGGAGAGAGTGCGGCTCGCTGACACTGCCGGCGATACTACCCTTTTTGCCGGATGGAGGAAAGAAAAAACTGGCCAGATGGGGAACGACGGTGGTAGGTTGAATTCCTGGGATCCCTCTTTGCTGTGGCTGGCGCGCTTTTTGCTAGAGTGGGACCATTCACCGGACCGTTGCCGGTGCCAGAGGGGGCAGTTCAGGCGGTAACACTCTTCCCCCCATCTGAACGCCACAAGCAGGCATGAAAAAAGTAGCAAATTAAACTAGTTGCTAGGAGGAAGACCATGTGCGGTATAGTCGGCTATTGCGGGCCCAGACGGGTGGTGCCGGTGCTTTTGGAGGGGTTGAAGCGTCTGGAGTATCGGGGCTACGATTCGGCCGGGATCGTTTATCTTGAAGAGGGCCGGCTGGTCAAGTATCGCTCCGAGGGCAAGCTTTCCCGTCTGGAGGCGATCATCGACGAGGCGATCATCGCCCCCTCCCATATCGGCCTTGGCCACACCCGCTGGGCGACCCACGGTGCGCCGACCATCGAAAACGCCCACCCGCACAGCGACTGTACCGGGGAACTGGTGGTGATCCATAACGGCATAGTCGAGAACTACCACCAGTTGCGCGAGGAACTGCGCGGGCTGGGGCACCGCTTTGTCTCGGAAACCGACACCGAAGTGCTCGCCCACCTCATCGAGGAGTATTTGGATGGGGATCTGGAGGAGGCGGTGAAGAGGGCGGTGGCCAGGGTGGAGGGGTCCTACGCCCTGGGGGTTCTCTGGGCCGGTATGCCTGACACCCTGATTGCCGTCCGCAACCAGAGCCCGCTGGTGCTGGGGGTCAGTGCCGGTGAGGGAACCTTCATGGCCTCGGATATTCCGGCCCTCCTCCCCTATACCCGGCAGGTGGTCTACCTGGCCGATATGGAGATGGCGGTGCTCAGCGCCGAGGGCTACCGGGTTATCTCCCTGGCCACCGGTCTCCTTCAAGAGAAGGAGGTGCAGCAGATCGACTGGAACGCAGCAATGGCCGAGAAGGCCGGCTTCAAGCACTTCATGCTGAAAGAGATATTCGAGCAGCCCCAGGCGATCACCAATACCGTCAGCGGCCGGATCAACCTGCAGACCGGGATGGTCAATTTGCCGGAGATCACCGCCGCCATCGGTGACCCGGCGGCCATCGAACGGATTCTGCTGGTTGCCTGCGGTACCTCCTGGCATGCCGCCCTGGTGGCGAAATACTGGCTGGAAAGTTTTGCCGGGATTCCGGTGGAGGTGGATATCGCCTCGGAGTTCCGGTATCGTCATCTCCTCATCGACCGTCGGGTGCTGACCATTGCCATCTCCCAGTCCGGTGAGACCGCCGATACCCTGGCCGGGATCCGCATCGCCAGGGAAAAGGGGGCAAAGATCGTCACCATCTGTAATGTGGTCGGTTCCACCATGACCCGGGAGGCCGACGCCACCCTCTACACCCATGCCGGGCCGGAGATCGGGGTCGCCTCGACCAAGGCCTTTATCGCCCAACTCACCGCCCTCTTTCTGCTCACCCTCTCCCTGGGGCAGCAGCGGCAGACGATCACCAGCGAGACCTCGCTGACCCTCGGGCGGGAGTTGATCGGCATTGCCGCGGTGATCGAGGAGGAACTGCCCCGGATGCAGGAGGATATTGAGGTGCTGGTGGAGAAGTATGCCGACAGCCGTGATTTCCTCTTTGTCGGCCGTGGCCGCAACTTTCCCATCGCCCTCGAGGGGGCCCTGAAACTGAAGGAAATCTCCTACATCCATGCCGAGGGCTACGCCTCCGGCGAGTTGAAGCACGGGCCCATCGCCCTGATCGACAAGGATATGCCGGTCCTCGCCCTGGTTCCCCAGGATGAGGTGTACCAGAAATCGATCTCCAACGTTGAAGAGATCAAGGCACGGCAGGGGAGAATAATCCTCTTCGGTACCGCCGGTGACCGGCAACTGGCAGCGATAACCGACGATGTGGTCTATCTGCCGAGGATCCACCCGGTCCTTTGCCCGATCCTCTACACTGTCCCGGCGCAGTTGCTGGCCTACGGAATCGCCACTCGCCGCGGCTGTGATGTCGACCAGCCCCGTAACCTGGCAAAGAGCGTTACCGTCGAGTAAGCGATTTTCCCAGCCGACGGACGATGGTGGACTGGCTGACGTTGAGCGCCTCGGCGGTTTTCCTGGTGCTCCGACAGCGGCGGTAGGCCTCGTCGATCAATCTCTCTTCCTCAGCCCGCAGGTGGCTGCGCAGGCAGGTGACCCGCCCGGCCGGTGGTTCCGCTCTGCCCCGCCCCTCGTCGAGAGTGGTGCTGTCGAGGAAGAGGCCGCTGCTCAGGACCACGTAGCGCTCGATCATGTTTTCCAGTTCCCGGATGTTGCCGGGCCAGTCGTAGCTGAGCAGGAGAAGAATCTCCTTTTCCGGAATGCTTTTGGTGCGGTTGAACTTTTTGTTGTATTTGTCCAGGAAGTAGTTGATCAACAGGGGGATGTCCTCCTTGCGCTGCCGCAACGGCGGGATGTCGATGCTGATGATGTCCAGCCGGTAGAAGAGGTCGGCCCGGAAGGTGCCGTCGCCGATACACTCCTTCAGTCGCCTGTTGCTGGCGGCGATGATCCGGACGTCGATGGGGTTGTCCCTGCTCGCCCCGATCCGGCGGATATTTCTCTCCTGGATAACCCGCAGCACCTTGGCCTGGGTGGCCAGGGACATTTCGGAAATTTCGTCGAGAAAGAAGGTGCCGCCGTTGGCCGCCTCGAAAAGGCCGATCTTCCCCTTTTTGTTCGAATCGGTGAACGAGCCTGCCTCGTAGCCGAAAAGTTCCGATTCGATCAGCGACTCAGGGATCGACGAGCAGTTGACCGCGATGAAGGGCCCCTCCCGCCGTTCGCTCAACTTGTGGATGGTCTTGACCAGAACCTCCTTGCCGGTGCCGGTCTCGCCATAGACCAGTACCGTCGAGTCGACCCTGGAGGCCTGGGAGGCGAGGGCCAGCATCCGGGTGGTGCTGGTGCTGCAGCCGATGATCTCCGACTCGATCTCCCTGGCCCGCAGGTGGCTGATCTCGGTCTCGTAGCGGTTGGCCAATTCGTGGTAGCGCTGTAACTCGTTTTTCAGCCTGTTCAGGGTGGTGAGGTCGCGGATATTGGCGACCACCCGGACCAGCCGGCCGTTTTCGTTGAACACCGGCCGGCCGGTGAGCAGAACCTCCTTGCCCTTAACCGGCACAACGATGTTTTTCGCCTTGTGGTCCCGCAGGACATGGGGCGAGACCAACTCCTGAAGGTAGCCCTTTTCCACCAGAGAGGTGGCCGGCTGGCCGACGAAATTCTCGTTTTTGATCCCGAGAATCCGCTTGTAGGCGCTGTTCAGACGAAGGATCTTGCCGCTGTGGTCGACGCTGACCAGACCATCGGCGCTCAGTTCGATGATCTCGTTCAGTTCAATATTGGTTTCCTGAAGACGCTCCATCTCCCCGGCAAAGAATTTCCGTTCGGAAATATCCCGGGCCATGTAGTGGTGCCGGCCGCCGGCCGAGGGAAAAGTCCGCACCGAAAACCAGCGGCCGTGGAAACAGAGCTCCTCAGCGTTTGCAAAAAAGGCGTCGCTTTGCCGGCCATCGCCGCTGTCCAGGTGGTGCCGGTCGGTGGCAAGGGCCTGGCACAGTTCGGCAAGGAGCCTTCCCAGCAGTTCTGCAGGCGGTGCAGCGGGGCGCTCCACTTCCTCGGAGCTGGCCGGCAGCAAAGCGGCGGCGGTTTTCGCCAACAGGGCATGGGCTGCCGGATTGAGGGCGATCTCGCTTTCGCCGATGGAGATGATCGCATCGGCGCTCGCTTGCCAGAGGAAGTGGGACATGTCCTCCAGCGGTTCGCTGCTGAACGGCAGGAATTGTGGTTGGGATACGGACATTGCTCTTCTCGTCGTTTCGTCTTTGTCGGCAGTGGGCGGCAGTGATGCAGATCTGCATCACTGCCGCCCACTCGTCTCTGCTCTCCAAGCATGCCTGCAAGGCACAAGGCAGCAGGCAACTTGGCAGCATGGCGGCAGGTTGAAAGGTGTTCCGGCGGCTGTAGCGCTCCAGACCGACAGGCCAGAGAGAGTGCCAGCATACTCGGTTTCGCCGACTGGGGGAACGGCTTTTTGAACCAAATCCGGGTCGATCGAGTCAATTCTGAATCAATTCTGCATCAATAGGTCGAGGGCAGATCCACCTGCGGCGGTCGGCTGGCCTCTGGCTGGCGGGATTGTCCTCCCTTCCCGACATCGCCAGCACCACCTGGAAAGGGAGATGCGGCGCAATCTCCACTGGGCTGGCCGCTAGAGGATGCGGCTTTCTGTGCCAGCCGGTACACTTCTTGCTTTAATTTCATAATGAGTACCAATTGGTGTGAGTCGAGCCCGGCCACCGAAGCGGCCCGGCTCGTTGCAGCCATTGTATCAGGAGAGGCAGATGGAGCAAAATAAGAGGATACGCCTGGAACAGATCACCGACTACGTCCACCCCGGGGAGAGGTTGTGGGTTGGTGGCTGGACCCTGATCAGAAAGCCGATGGCCATGGTCTTTCAGCTGATCAGGGCCGGAGTGAGGAACCTCCACATCGTCAACAACCCCGGTGGCCCGGATACCGATCTGTTGATCGGTGCCGGATGTGTCGACAAAACCGAGACCAGCTATATCGGCCACGAGGTCTTTGGCCATCCCTACAATTTTATCCGCCAGTACGAAAAGGATGCTGATGTTCCCGGCTTTCTCCACGACGACTGGACGGTGGGCTCCGGTACCATGCGCATTCTCGCCGGGGCGATGGGGATTCCCTTTATCCCCACCAGATTCATGCGCGGCTCGGATCTGCTCAACCCGAATAACGACGGTTTTGCCACCCTGCGCGGCAAGGACCCGAAGGTGGCAAAAAAGAAATTTGTTACCATGACCGACCCCTTCTGGGAAGGGGAGGAGGTGGTCCTTGTTCCGGCCATCCGCCCCGATGTCTGTATACTCCATGTCCAGGAGGTGGGTGAGGACGGTACGGCACGGATCACCGGCGGCAGTTTCCTCGACTATTACGCTGCGGTCGCCGCCAAGGTCACCGTAATCTCGGCGGAAAAGATTGTCGCCAATGAAAAACTGCTGGAGAACCGGGAGGCCAATGTGATTCCCGGCGAGATGGTCGATGCCATCGTCGAGGTCCCCTTTGGTGCCCACCCCACTGCCGTCCATGGTTACTACGATAACGACCCCTGGTGGTTCCAGGAGTACATCAAGGCATCGAAGGAAACGGAAAGTATGCAGAAATGGCTGGCCCACTGGGTGCATGGGGTCGACTCCTTTGCCGACTATCTCGCCCGCATCGGAGAGAAAAGGTTGGCGAAACTGGTCGCCGACCCCGATATCGGCTATGCCCCCGATATCCTCAGGCGGCTTGATAAGATCGGGGAGGACTGCTGAGATGGCTGCAGCCTATTCGCAACTGGAAATGATGGTGATCGCCGCCAGCCGGCTGCTGGAGGACAACGAAATGGTGCTGGTCGGCACCGGAATCCCGCTGGTGGCTGCCGGCCTGGCCAAAAAGACCCATGCCGCCAAGATGAAGGTGCTGATGGAGGCGGTGGCCTACGACTGCAACCCGGAGTCCCTGCCCTTCTGTGTCGCCGACCCGCGGGGGGTGTATGGCACCAAATGGAGCCCCACCTCCATGGAGATCGTGGGACAGTTCCTGCAGAGCGGCAAGATTGACAAGGGCTTTCTCGGTGGTGCCCAGGTGGACAGGTACGGCAATCTCAACTCCACCTGTATCGGTGACTACAATCGGCCCCGAAAACGGTTCGAAGGCTCCGGCGGAGCCAGTGACATCGCCCTGCTGGCCAAAAAGACGATCATCATCATGCTCCATGAAAAACGGCGTTTCGTCGAGCAGGTCGATTTCATCACCAGCCCCGGCTGGCGCTGTCGGGGAATGGATGGCAGCTCTCTGGCCATGCGCAGTGAGCTGGGTCTGAGCGGTGGCCCCTACGCGGTGGTTTCCACCATGGGGGTGATGCTCTTTGATCCGGAGAGCAGGGAGATGTACGTCCACTCCTTTTATCAGGAACTGGGTGTCACCCTGGCCGGAATCCGGGCGCAGACCGCCTTTGCCATCGATACCACCAGGGCGGCAGCCATTTCCCCGCCAAAGAGCAATGAGTTACGGGTGTTACGGGAGAAGGTCGATCCAGAGGGGATCTATATGAAATACTGAGAGGAGAGCAGAAAGCAAGAGAGTCGCCCCGGCCCCACCCGGTCCAACCGGGCACCGAGTACGGCGAGTGGCTGGCTGGCCGGAACCCGGTGTAGTAACCGGGAGGCGGCTGCAACGAGAGGAATGAGGAGCGTAATAACATGGCAAAGATACGACTTTTTAACCAGGCGGCGGTCGTCCGGATAGAGCAGGGCTACAGTGGCTGGCTGGAAAACGATCTCAGTGAGCGCGACCGGCAGACGGAGGGAAAATACACCACCCACTCGGGAATCCCCATCAAGCTCCAGTACACCCCGGCCGATCTGCAGGAAACCGACTACCTGCAGGATATCGGCTTTTCCGGGCAGCCCCCCTTTCTGCGCGGGGTCTACGCCAACATGTACCGGGGCAGGCTCTTTACGGTCAGGCAGCTGGCCGGCCTCGGGGCGCCGGAGGACTGCAACAGGAGGATCAGGTACCTTCTCGACCATGGCGCCACCGGGGTGAGCATTCTCTTCGATCTGCCGACCATTCGCGGCTACAATTCCGATGACCCGGAGGCGGAGGGCAATGTCGGCGCCTGCGGGGCGGCGGTGGATTCCCTCTGGGACATGGATGCCTTTTTCAAGGATATCGACCAGTCGAAGGTGAGCACCTCCATCGTCACCCATCTACCCAGCACCAGTATCGTCCTGCCGGGGATGTACTTTGCCGTCGCCGAACAGCGGGGGATCTCCCTGAAGGATGTCGCCGGTACCTGTCAGAACGATTTCATCATGGAGACCTGTGTCGGCAGCGGCCCGGAGGTTCTTCCCCCGGCCGCCTCCTTCCGCCTGCAGTGTGATGTGATCGAGTGGATCTGCAAGAACGTGCCCCGCTGGAACCCGGTGAGCTACAACGGCTACAATCTCCGCGAGGCGGGGACCGATGCCGTTCAGGAGGTGGCCATAGCCCTGAGCAACGCCATCGCCACCGCCGACGAACTGATCCGCCGGGGAATGGATATTGACGATTTTGCACCGCGAATCTCCTTTTTCTGGGATCTGCACAACGATTTCTTCGAGGAAATCGCCAAGTGCCGGGCCAGTCGGAAGGTCTTTTATCGGATCATGAAGGATCGCTTCGGGGCGAAAAAGAAGAAATCGCTGCTCATGCGTTTCCATGTCCAGACCGCCGGGGTCACCCTGCCGGCCACCGAACCCTACAACAACATCGCCCGCTCGGCCATCCAGGGGCTGGCGGCGGTACTGGGGGGCTGCCAGTCCCTCCATATCGACTCCTACGACGAGGCCTACAGCGCCCCCACCGAAGAGGCGGCCCTTATTTCCCTCCGCTCCCAGCAGATCATCCAGGCTGAAACCGGGGTGGTCAACACCGTCGACCCGCTGGCCGGTTCCTATTACGTCGAATCACTCACCGACGAGATGGTCAAACGGATCGAGGCCGCCATCGCCAAAATCGATGCCATGGGCGGGCTGGTCAAGGCGGTGGAATCGGGCTGGCTGCACCGGGAGATCAGCAGCTATAACTGGAAGTACCAGAAGGCCATTGAGTCCGGGCAATACAAGATCGTCGGGGTCAACTATCTGGCCGCTGAAGGTCAGGAAAAGACCCGTGAGATCGAGGTATTCGAATACCCGGAAACGGTCAGCAGACAAAAGGCCAAGCTGGCCGCCCTTCGTCAGGAGCGTGATGACCGGCAGGTCGCCCGCTGCCTCCAGACCCTGCGGGAGAAATGCCACAGCAGCGAAAATCTCTACCCCTACACCATCGAGGCGATCAAAAACCTGGTCACCCTGGGCGAGATTGAGGATGTCTTTCGGGAGGAGTTCGGCTTGTGGGCCTTTCCACTGGTCTAAAGGGTACAGGTTGCCATCAAGGGTAAAGAGGAGAGAGGTGAGATGATGGAGAGAAAGATACGTGTCGTGATGGCCAAACTGGGCCTTGATATCCACTGGCGGGGGGTCTATCTGGTCAGTCAGTTTTTGAAAGAGGCCGGGATGGATGTGATCTATCTGGGCAATCAGTTCCCCGAACAGATCGTCGAAGCGGCCATCGAGGAGGATGCCGACATCGTCGGTATCAGTTCTCTCGGCGGTGCCCACATGACCCTCGGGCCGAAGGTGGTGCGGCTGCTTCGGGAGAGAGGGATGGAAAATATGAAGGTCTTCATGGGGGGGGTAATGGCCCCCGCCGATGCCCGTAAACTCGTGCAGGAACACGGGGTGTACAGGGTCTTTCTGCCGGATACCCCAATGGAGAGCATCGTCCAGGCGATGAAAGAGTGCGTACAAGGATAGTAAGAGCAGGAGAGAGGCGATGAGCGAACTCGATACCCTTTTAGCCGAGGCGCTGGCCGGGAAAAAACCGGCGGTTGCCAGGCTGATCTCCATGCTTGAACGGGACCATCCCGATTCCGGGGCGATACGTGAGAGGGTCTACCCCCATGCCGACGAGGCTCTCTACATCGGTATCACCGGTCCCCCCGGTGCCGGCAAGAGCACGCTGGTGGACAAGCTGGTTGCTCGTTTTGTTGGCGACCAGCTGTCGGTGGCGGTGATTGCCGTCGACCCGAGCAGCCCCTTCACCGGTGGCGCTCTGCTTGGCGACCGGGTTCGCATGCAGTTCCAGAAGGATCGTGGCGACTGTTTTTTCCGCAGCATGAGTGCCGGCAGGGTGCTGGGCGGGCTTTCGCGAAAGAGCCGGGAGGCCTCCTGGGTGCTGGCTGCCAGTGGTCGGCAGGTGATTCTCATCGAGACGGTGGGGGTTGGCCAGTCGGAACTGGATATCCTCATGGCCACCGACACGGTGGTGGTGGTCTTGACCCCGGAGTCGGGGGATACCATCCAGGCGATGAAGTCCGGGCTGGTCGAGATCGCCGATCTCTTTGTGATCAATAAGGCTGACCGGCCGGGGGCAGACGATATGCGCCTGGTCATCGAACGGATGCTGGAGAGGAAGGAACAGGTTGCCGGAGGCCTCCCCTGGCACCCACCGGTGCTCTCTACCTCGGCCGACCGTGATGCCGGTGTTGACCAGCTCTATGCCGGGCTTGCCGACCACCGGCGCTATCTGCACCAGACTGCCGCCTTCGAGAAGAGAAGGGATCTCCAGTACGTCAGTGATCTGCGCAAGGCGATACGGGAAGAGATGGAGAGGATTGCCGCCGAGAAAATCCCCGACAACGAGGCCTTTGCCCAATTTGCCGGCAAGATGCGCCGGCAACACCGGGAACCGCAGCGGATCGCCCGGCAGCTGGTAGGTCGTGTTTTCCCCGCTGCTCTGCTCGAGGCAGGCGGGGTGATCCGTGATTTTTCGGCGGTGGTCGGAGCGGAAGCGGATAGTGGCCAAAGGAGGGAAAATGGAGGGTAAGGGCTCAGCAGTAGTCGGCAATGCCGGCCCAGTCGGCGGAGCGGCCGAGGAACTGGATGGACGGCTGAGACGGCTGCAGCAGGCCCTGCAGACGGAAGGGATTGGGGCTGCCCTCATCGTCCAGAAGACCGATCTCTACTACTTCAGCGGCACCTTCCAGCAGGGCTGGCTCTATGTGCCGGCGGCTGGTCAACCGCTGCTTCTCATCTTCAGGGATTTTGCCCGGGCCCGGAGGGAATCGCCTCTGCCCGAGGTGGTCGAGGTCAACGGCACCCGGGATATCGCCGGCAAACTGGCCGAGTATGGCTATCCGCCGGTAGCAGAGCTGGGCATGGAACTGGATGTCCTGCCCACCAGCCACTTCTTTCAATACCAAAAACTCTTTGCCGGCTGCACCATCGTCGACATTGCCGAGCAGATCCGACTAATCCGGGCGGTGAAGTCAAATTTTGAGATCGCCAGGATCAAGGCGGCGGCAGCCCTCTCCGATAAGGTTGCTGCCAGGGCTGCTGAGTTGCTGGTTGCCGGCAAGAGTGAGATCCTCCTCTCCAGTGAGCTGGAAGGGTATGCGCGCAGTCTCGGCCATCAGGGTATCGTCCGGATGCGGCTGTGGGGTGGCGAGCTCTTTTTCGGCCATCTGATGGCCGGCCCGGCCGCCGCCGTCTCCAGCTACCACTCCTCGCCCACCGGCGGTGAGGGAGTGAGCGGCGTGGTCAGCCAGGGGGCCGGCTTCCGGAAGATCGGTCGGAACGAACCGGTACTGGTGGACTACGTCTTTGCCCTCGATGGCTACCTGAGTGACCACACCAGGATCTTTTCCCTCGGCCCGGTCGCCGACGAGTTGCAGGCGGCACATCAGGCGATGCTCCACATCCAGGAGCTGGTGAAAAAAGAGGCCAGACCGGGAGTGGTGAGCGGTGATCTCTATGAGTACATGCTGGCGGCGGTGGCAGAGCTGGGCTATGGCCGCCACTTCATGGGCCACGACAGGAAAAGAGTCCGCTTTACCGGCCACGGTATCGGCCTGGAACTGGATGAGTACCCCTTTATCGCCAAGGGACAACGGCTTCCCCTGGCCGCCGGGATGATCATTGCCATCGAACCGAAGGTGGTCTTTCCCGGCCGGGGTGTGGTGGGGATCGAAAACACCCATCTGGTCAGCGACGACGGGCTGGTGACCCTGGGGACGTACCCCGACCAGATCACCCGTCTGCCTTGATCAGCTGCCGCGCCACACCGGTATTCCTGCCGACCCGGGGGTGAGAAAGGCGGCATCCGTTTACTGCAGTTCTTCCACCTCCCGCCCAGGTTCCTTCACGGCCACTTCCGGGCGGAGAATCACCTCGTCGCGCCGCCCCTGACGAAGATAGACCAGGACCTCGGCGGGGCCGATCTCCAGGGCATAGACGGTTCCCCCACCTTCTTCCTTGTTTCGCCAGCGTTCGAGTATCCAGGTGGTCTCCTTTCGGCTCGGGGTCCAGCTGAACCCCTTGCGGCTGCCAATGACCGAGCCACGGTAGACGGTGCTCCGGCCCTCCGGAAAGGGGGAACCTGCCGCCGCCATCCGGACCGGGTCTGCCTGACGGAAGAGCTCCAGCCAGAAGAGGTAGTCACCACCGGCGGAAAAGGGTGTGTTGACCCGGCTGTACAGTTCCAGCAGGGTAGTTTCGAAACTGCCGTGCTCCTCGAAGGCCTGGCGGTTGTGGGTAAAGAATATCAGCTGGTCGAGGCGGTGGAGCACCCGCATCGCTTTAGGGGGGTCCACCTCGTCGCTCAGGGCGGCGAGCAGGGCATCGACCTTTTCCTGCTGCATCGCCTCGTGCCGGGCCTGCATTCTGGCATTGCTGAAGCTGCCGACAAAGTTGTCCGGCTGGTAGAGAAATTCGATGTCATCAAGATTCCAGCGGCTTTTCCGGGCCCGGGCTGCGAGTGTGTAAAGGTTCATTTTCTCCCCGTTCAAGTTGCGGTGCGGCTTTCGCCAAGGCCGAGCTGCAGCCAGTGACTGGCCACATCCAGCATGCGGTGGGCAAAGCCCCATTCGTTATCAAACCAGCAGAGCAGCTTCACCAGCTTGCCGCCACAGACCCTGGTCTGGCTACCGTCGACGATGGCCGAGCGGGGGTCGCCGTTGAAGTCGATGGAGGCGAGCGGTTCCTCGGTATAGCCAAGAAGGCCCCGTAAGCGGCCTTCGGCCTCGCTCGCCAGGATTCGGTTGACCGCCGTGGCGGTGGTGGCGGTGGCAACGGTGAGCGACAAATCCATCAACGAGACGTTGGTGGTCGGCACCCGGACATGGAGGGAGGCAAAACGGCCGGCCAACTCCGGCATCAACCGGTCTATTCCCCGGGCCAGACCGGTCTCCACCGGCACCATCGACTGCAGGGCGCTGCGGGCGAGGCGGAGGCCGGCCTGCCCGGCCGGGTTACCGGATCTGTTCTGCCGGCAGCAGTCGATCACCGGCTGGTCGTTCATTGCCGAGTGGATAGTGGTGGTCACTCCATATTCAATACCCAGATGGCGGTGGAGGATATCGAGGATCGGTACAAGGCAGTTGGTGGTACAGGAGGCGTTCGAGATGAGCCGCATCTCCGGTTGGATGAGCTGGTGGTTGTAGCCGTAGACGATGGTGGCGTCGACATCGGCGATGGAGGGGTGGGAGACGAGCAGCCGCCCTGCGCCGCGCCGCAGGTGGCTTTCGGCGGTGCGCCGGTCGCAGAAGGCGCCGGAACAGTCGAAGACCAGGTCGAGGTTGAACCTTTCCCAGTCAATGGCCTCCGGGTCCGGCTGCTGGAGCAGGTGGAGCTGATCGCCGTCAACCTCCAATCGGTCTTCTCGGCAGCTGACCGGCAGGGGAAACCGGCCATGGGTTGTGTCGTAACGGGTAAGGTAACAGAGGGTCTGGCTGTCGGCCAGTTCGTTGATGGCGACGATCTGAAAGGGCCGTGGCCGCTCCATGGCGTAGAGGGCCCGGAGAATTGACTGGCCGATGCGGCCGTAGCCGTTCAGTGCAACGCGAAATGCCATAATGCTTCGGTTCCTGCCAAGTAAAGTGGTTGCCGACCGTGGCACACTGCCCGGTTGTCCCGGGTGGCAGCGGCGTTGACGGCAAAGATGGTCTCTTACTACCGCGCCGGCGGTCGGAGCACAAGAGGGAGTTGTTGTACCCTGCCATTTTCCCAGGCAGGAAAGGAAAAGCTGGGCGATACCCGACTGATGGAGTATGCTTGCCGAGTCGCCGGGTAGATCCCGGGCAGACTCATGGTGGCTGGGGCGATTGATCTACGTGGATGGAGGTATGGATGAGCTTGCAGGGCAGGATACTTGTCATAACCGGTAACGGCAAGGGAAAGACCACGGCGGCCCTGGGGACCGCCTTTCGCGCCCTCGGGCACGGCCAGAAGGTCTGTGTTCTCCAGTTCCTTAAAGGGCAGGGGCGGTACGGGGAGAGGCTGATGGCCGAGAAGACTCCGGGCCTTGACTGGTTCATCTGCGGCCGGGGCTTTGTCTTTATTAAGGAGAAGATCGACGAGGACCGGCAGGCGGCCCGGGAGGGCTTTGCCCTGGCCGAAAAGCTTGTCGCCGGTGACCAGTACGATCTGCTCATCCTCGACGAGATCACCTACCTGCCGCTCTACGATTTTCTTGATGTGGAGGAGATTGTCAGGCTGCTGGCTGGCCGGCCGCCCCGCCTGTCGGTGATTATCACCGGTCGACAGGCCCATCCCAGACTGATTGAAATAGCCGATACCGTCACGTCCATGGAGTCGGTCAAGCACGGCTACGAACAGGGGATCAAGGCCCAGCAGGGGATCGAATTCTGAACACTCTCGCCAGGTGGCATGGAAAGGGGCAGGGGCGGCCACTGGCTGGTTGCCAAAGAGGTGGGTAAAAAGGAGGACGAGCATGCTGGCACAGGGCGCCTTGACCGGAATACGGGTGGTTGACCTCTCCCGGATGTTGCCGGGACCGTACTGTTCGATGATGCTGGCCGACCACGGGGCGGAGGTGGTGGCCATCGAGGATCGCCGCTTTCAGGGGGACGACCTTTTTTTCAGCGATCTGAACCGCAACAAAAGGCACATTTCCCTCAACCTCAAGGATCCCCGCGGCCTTGCGATCTTCAACCGGCTGGCCGACCAGGCCGATGTGGTGCTGGAGGGGTTCCGACCCGGGGTGGTGGAGCGGCTCGGGGTCGATTACCAGACCCTCTCCCGGCGCAACCAGCGGCTGATCTACTGTTCGATCAGCGGCTATGGCCAGCATGGCCCCCTGCGCGACCGTGTCGGCCACGATGTCAACTATCTCAGCCGGGCCGGGGTGCTCGATCTGTGCGGGGACCAGCACAGCGGCCCGACCATCCCCGGCGTTCAGGTGGCCGACGTCGCCGGTGGCAGCTACAACGCCGCAGTGGGCATCCTTCTTGCCCTCTACGCCCGGGAAAAGAGTGGCCAGGGCCAGTATATCGATATCTCGATGACCGACGGGGTGCTGGGTCTGCTCACCCTGCCCGGCTTTCTCGCCGGCCGGCGGGGCGAGTCCCCGCGCCGGGGAGACGGCCTGCTCAGCCATCGTTATGCCTGTTACAACAGCTACCAGACCGCCGACGGACGCCACCTGACCATCGGTGCGGTGGAGCGGCGCTTCTGGGAGAATCTCTGCCGGGCCCTGGAAGAGGAGGAGCTGATCCCCCTGCAGTACGACGAGGGGCGACGGGAGGAGGTGATCGACCGTCTTCGCCGACTCTTTGCCAGCCGGCCCCTGGCCTACTGGGAAGAGCTTCTTGGCGGGCGGGAGGTCTGTTTCACCGGGGTCCAGCGCCTTGAGGATGTGCTGACCGATCCCCTCTTTGCCGAGCGGGAGATGGTCTGCCCCTACCCGGACGAGCCGGCCGGCAGTGGTCGGCTCGCCTTCGGGGTGCCGGTGAAGCTGCATGGCACGCCGGGTGGCATCCGCAGTGCCCCCGGCGAGTTTGCCCACGCCACCCGCGAGGTTCTGGCGGAGCTGGGCTATCCGGAGGCCGAGATCGACGAGTTGTACCGGGCCGGGGTGGTGTGAACCACCGGCTGTCTGCCCCGGGCAGAGGGAAGAAGTTTCAGCCCGAGCCGGGCGAGGCCTCCCCGTCAGGGTGCCGGCTGGCTGCCGTCTGCCGCGAAGGTATCAGTCTCACCCGAGTCGGCCTCGTCGGCAAAGAAAGTCGGGTAGTGCCGGCGGTAGGCGGTAAAGAGGAGCTCGTAGGGGAGATCGTCGAAGTGGCCGTGGTCGCGAAGGTACTCCATGTGCCGCCGGCCATGCTGGTCGAACTCGTGGAAAATTGAGTCGGCCGTGCCGTCAAACTCCAGTGGTCGTACCCCGAATCGCGCACAGAGCGAGAAATTGAAGGCCGGAGTGGTCTTCAGCCAGCGTCCTTCCAGGAGAAACTCGCTGTAGCCGTGGTAGAGGAAGAGGTCGGTACCCATCTTCGCCCGCAGTCTCGGGGTGGAGAGGTGGTTGGTGACATCGGCGAAACCGAGGCGGCTGGGAATCTTCTGCTGGCGGGCGAGGGCGGTAAGCAGGACCGCCTTGGCCACGCAGTAGCCGCTCCCCTTGGCCAGCACCGCCGAGGCCTTGAGACTCTGTCGGCTATGGTTCAGTTCGTAGGGGTCGTAGCGGATTTGGTCGCGTACCGCGTAGTAGAGGGCCACAGCTCTGGCAGTCGGGTCTTGCTTTTCCTGACAGACCTCCTCGGCGAAGGCGGTTACCGCCGGGTTGGTATAATCGAGAAAAAAAGTCGGCTGCAGATACTGCTCCATTTCAGTGCTCCCCCTCAAACGTTCCTGCGCTCCTTTCGCACACTCCGCTCCGGTATCCGACTTCGCTGAAGTGCACTTTCCTACCCGCCTTCCGGTGGCTGCCGGTGCCCTGCAGTGGTCATTGCCTGGGGCGGCAGCGGCTACCGCCGCACTGCCCCAGCTACCGGCCTGGCCCTTGCTCGGAAAAATTTCCCGGGCGATGGTTCAGAGCCTGCCCGGCGGCGGGGCCGACAGTTGCACCATCGCCGGGGGGGCGGCCCCTTACATGTTCCGCCGGTACTGGCCGCCCACCTCGTAGAGGGCGTTGGTAATCTGCCCGAGGCTACAGCACTGCACCGTCTCAAGCAGTTCGGCAAAGATGTTTTCGCCGCGCAGGGCGACCTCCTTCAGGCGGGCCAGGGCGGCGGGGCTCTCGTCGGCATGGCGCTGCTGGAAAGCGGCCAGGCGGGCGATCTGCCCATCTTTTTCCTCGTCGCTGGCCCGGGCCAGTTCCACGGTGGCGTTTTGGGCGGCTAGATCCAGGTCCGGGTTACGGAAGGTGTTGACCCCGATGATCGGGTAGGCGCCGGAGTGCTTCAACCCCTCGTAGTACATCGACTCCTCCTGGATCCGGCTGCGCTGGTAGCCGGTCTCCATCGCCCCAAGCACCCCGCCCCGCTCGGTCAGCCGGTCGAACTCGAGGAGGACTGCCTCTTCGACCAGATCGGTGAGATCCTCGACGATAAAGCTCCCCTGGCTGGGATTCTCATTTTTGGCCAGCCCCCACTCACGGTTGATGATCAACTGGATGGCCAAAGCCCGGCGTACCGACTCCGAACTCGGCGTGGTGATCGCCTCGTCGTAGGCGTTGGTGTGCAGGCTGTTGCAATTGTCGTAGATGGCGCAGAGGGCCTGGAGGGTGGTGCGGATATCGTTGAACTGGATCTCCTGGCTGTGCAGGGAGCGGCCGGAGGTCTGGATGTGGTACTTCAGGCGCTGGGAGGCTGGCGAGGCGCCGTAGCGCTCGCGCATGGCAATCGCCCAGATACGCCTGGCCACCCGGCCGATCACCGTGTATTCCGGGTCCATGCCGTTGGAGAAGAAGAAGGAGAGGTTGGGGGCGATATCGTCAATGGCCATACCCCGGGAGAGATAGTACTCGACGTAGGTGAAGCCGTTGGAGAGGGTGAGGGCCAGCTGGGTGATCGGGTTGGCACCGGCCTCGGCGATATGGTAGCCGGAGACGGAGACCGAATAGAAGTTTTTCACCTTCTTGGCGATGAAGTACTCCTGGATGTCGCCCATCATCTTCAGGGCGAACTCGATGGAGAAGATGCAGGTGTTCTGTCCCTGATCCTCCTTGAGAATGTCCGCCTGCACTGTCCCCCGAACGTTGCCGAGCACCTCGTCGCGGACCCGTTGCCGTTCCTCGGCGTCCGCCTCCCGGCCGGTGCTGGCGGCCAAGGCCTCGAGCTGCTGGTCGATGGCGGTGTTCATGAACATGGCCAGAATGATCGGTGCCGGCCCGTTGATGGTCATCGACACCGAGGTGGTGGGGGAGCAGAGGGGAAAGCCGCTGTAGAGCAGTTTAACATCGTCGAGGGTGCAGATGCTCACCCCCGAGGTGCCGATCTTGCCGTAGATGTCCGGGCGCAGAGCCGGATCCCAGCCATAGAGGGTGACCGAGTCGAAGGCGGTGGAAAGCCGCTTGGCCTCATAATTCTCGGAGAGGAGACGGAAGCGGCGGTTGGTCTGGGCCGGGCCGCCCTCACCGGCGAACATCCGGGTGGGGTCTTCGCCGGCCCGTTTCAGAGGAAAGACGCCGCCGGTGTAGGGGAAATAGCCGGGAAGGTTTTCCCGCCGACGCCAGGTGTAGAGATCGGCCGGGTCGCTGTACTTGGGCAGGGAGATTTTCGGGATCCGGGAATGGGAGAGCGATTCGCTGGTGAGGGGCAGACGGATCTCCCGCCCTCGAACAGTGTAGACCAGCTCGTCGCCGGAGTAGGCCTTGACCGTCTCCGGCCAGTTTTCCAGGTCGGCGCGGGTGGCGGGCTGCAGTGTTTCGTTGGCCGTTCTGCTCTGTTTTGTCAACTCCTCGACCACCGCCCCGAGGGCCGGATCTTCCTGCCCGGCAAGCAGCCGGCAGGCCTCGTCGAGGTGGTGCCACTGACGGATCCGTCCAGCCTCTTTGGCGGTGGCGGCGTGGTAGTCGCGGATGGTGAGGGCGATTTCAGAGAGGTAGCGGATTCTTGCCCCGGGGATGACGATGGTCTTCGAGGAAGGAACCTTCTCTGCCGGCCGGGGGAGCTGCGGCTGCAGTTTGAGGCCGGTTTTGGCTGCCAACTGGTCGATGATACCGTGGTAGAGAGCGGTCACCCCGTCGTCGTTGAATTTCGAGGCGATGGTGCCGTAAACCGGCATCTCTTCCGGCCCCTTGTCCCACTGTTTGCGGTTGCGTTGCACCTGTTTGCGGATATCGCGCAGGGCGTCGTCGCTCCCCTTCTTTTCGAACTTGTTCACCACGATCAGATCGGCATAGTCGAGCATGTCAATCTTTTCCAGCTGCGACGGCGCGCCGAACTCACTGGTCATCACGTAGAGGGAGATATCGGCCAGTTCAGTGATCTTCGAGTCTCCCTGGCCGATACCGGCGGTTTCGGCGATGATCAGGTCGAAGCCGGCCGCCTTGAGGACGGTGATCGCCTCCGGCAGAGCCTCGGAGATCTCACTGGCGGAATTGCGGGTGGCCAGACTGCGCATATAGACCCTGTCGCTGCCGGCTATGGAGTTCATCCGGATTCTGTCGCCGAGCAGCGCCCCACCGGTCTTTCGCCGCGAAGGGTCACAGCTGACCACGGCAATACGGATATCTTTGATATCGTGAAGAAAGCGGACAATGATCTCGTCGGTGAGCGAGGATTTTCCGGCCCCACCGGTGCCGGTGATGCCGATCACCGGTGGCTGTTGGCGTTCGAGCAGCGGCTGGAGGCTGCCGAGCAACTCGGCCAGTTCGCCGCCGCCGTTTGCCTTGGCCAGTTGCAGGGCGGTGATGAAACCGGCGATGGTCATGCGGCTGGTCGGGAGCAGATTCTCCGTTTGCAGATCATGGTGGGGGAGGGTAGGGAAATCGATCAACTCGACCATATGGTTGATCATACCCTGCAGGCCCATGCTGGCACCATCCTCCGGGGAGTAGATCCTGGTCACCCCGTAAGCTTCCAACTCCTTGATCTCGTCGGCGACGATCACCCCGCCACCGCCACCAAACACCTTGATATGGTCCGCCCCCCTTTCCCGGAGCAGATCAATCATGTATTTGAAGGCCTCCATGTGCCCACCCTGATAGGACGACATGGCGATGGCCTGGGCGTCCTCGTCAATGGCGGTGTCGACAAGCTCCTGTACCGAGCGGTTGTGGGCCAGATGGATCACTTCCACCCCGGAATCCTGGAGAATTCGCCGCATGATATTGGTCGAGGCGTCGTGGCCGTCGAAGAGGGAGGTGGCGGTAATCACGCGGACAAGATTTTTCGGTTTGTAAACGTGGATATCGGCGTGCATAATTTCTCCTTCCGTCCGGGGTGACCCGGAGATACTGGGGACAGGAAGCTGCAGAGAGAACCTGTCTGCCCGCTGCGCTTGGGCGGGCAGGCAAGAGAGGTTCAGAGCTGCCTTTCCTCAAGAAAGCTCATGATGAAGGCTGTCTGTTGTTCGGTGTAGGAATCTATGGTGAAGTTTTTGGCGAAATACCAGCGGCGATAGGCCCAGGTATGGCCAAGCACCGAAATGTTGTGGCCGATCAGATTGATGGTGTGGTCGGCCAGCTGCGGCAGTTTGCCGGCTTCCCGCAACTCCCGCATTGCGTCGATGAAGAGATTGGTGATGCGCAGTTCGGCCTGGAGCACCTGTTGCCGCCATTTGTCGGGCAGAAAATGGGTAACCTGATACATCAGCAGCACATGGTCGCTCATCCGGTCGCAGACCAGAAAGTACTCGCGGATCACTTCGGCCAGGGCGGCCCGGCCTTCCGAGGGCCTGGCCAGAGCCTCTTTCACCCCGCGTTCGACCTCGGCGTGGATGGCAATGCAGACCAGATAGAGGACGTCGTCTTTCGTCGAGACGTATTCGTAGAGTGAGCCGATGGAGAGCCCGGTTTCCCTGGCCAGGGCGCGGGTGGTGGTCTTATGGTAGCCGAAGCGGATGAACAGCTTGACGGCGGCATCGACGATCTGCCGACGCCTTTCCCGAACCAGATCCTGATTCTTGATCTGGGTGCTTATCTCCTTGATTCCCCTGTCCTTCTGATCCATTGCCTTTACTCCCGGAATTTTTCTAGCCTCATTAATAGGTGGTATGAAGAAAACTGATTCAGTCCCGGACAGATCGGTTTCGCATTCGGCCAACTGTTCGACAACATGCTCGGCAGCCTGCTCGGCAAAGCGGTGAGACGGAACGTTTCTCTTTTCCGGTGCTCGCCGCCAGGAGTTGGCAGGGGATTTTTTTCTTCCATCCAGCCCGAGGTCTGAGTTTTTCGTGCCAGCTCAGCAGCGTCGCATTTTCGCCCGGTCAGGCCACCGCATAATGCAAACATATTGCGCCAACTCTCTAGCTCGTCGACCTGTCTGAACGAACTTGGAGCACTGTCTGAGCGGGTACAGCACGGGGTTTGGCAACCTTTTGCTGCATACCGGTGAACGATAACGTTTTCCTACCTGAGGGTTATCGGCATCCGTGAAATTTTGTCAAGCAATAGTGCTACTGATGCTACTGGTGCTACTGGTGTTATTGGTGATACTGGTGATACTGGTGATACTGGCGATAAAGGCAAGGGCGGCAGGTACCCTGTTCGGCTACCAAGGGCACCACCGGCTGCGGCAAGGCTGGCTGCCTCTTGCCGAGGGGTGGTGGAAAACCGGGACGGGTCAAGGGCCCGTCCCAGCAACTGCCGTTACCGGCTACTCCTTTTTCGTACGGAGTTCCGGGAAGTCCCAGTAAAAGAACTCCATCTTGTGCTGGTCCTGCTGCCCCTGCCGATCGATCTCCTGCTGGCGCAGCTCTACCCGGCGGATTTTGCCGCTGAGCGTCTTGGGGACAGCCGGGACAAACTCGATGATCCGCGGGATCTTGAACTTGGCGAGGATGTTGATGGAGTGGCGGAAGAGGTCGAGGGCCAGTTCCCTGGAGGGCTCCTGCCCTTGCTTAAGGATGACGAAGGCCTTCACCAGCTGGTGCCGCTTCTCATCGGGGACACCGACGATGGCCGACTCGGCGACCGCCGGATGCTCGATCAGGGCACTTTCCACCTCGAAGGGGCCGATCCGGTAGTCGGAGGACTTGATCACATCGTCACTGCGGCCGACGAACCACCAGTAGCCGTCCGGGTCGATGGAGGCACGGTCGCCGGTGTAGTAGAAATTGTTCATGAATACCCCGGCCATCTTCTCGGGGCTGCCGATATACTCGGTGAAGAGGCCGATTGACCGCCATCTGTCGAGGCGGACGACGATGTGGCCGGGTTCGTCGGGGGTGGTGATTTCCTTGCCGTCGTCATCGGCCAGGGTGACATCGTACATGAAGGAGGGGTGGCCGAAGGAACCGCTGCGCATTTTCCCCTTCATCCACGGCGGGTTGCCGATCATGGCGGTGGACTCAGTCTGGCCGTAGAAGTCCCTGATTTCGGTGCCGGTCAGTTTCTTCCACTTGGAGATCACCTCGGGGTTGAGCGGTTCGCCGGCGCCGATTGATTCGCGCAGGGCCGAGAAGTCATACTTCGAGGTGTCGAGATTGATGAACATCCGCCAGGCAGTGGGGGGGGCGCAGAAAACAGTAATTTTGTGCTTGGTCAGGGCGGTGAGATACTTGTCGCCGTCGAGAACGCCGAAGCCGAACCCCGAGGCGGTGGCACCGACATTGAGCGGGGCAAAAAAGCTCGACCAGGACCATTTGGCCCATCCCGGCGCGCTGAGGTTGTGGTGGATGTCACTGGTTCGGACGCCGGTCATCACCGAGGTGGAGAGGTGGCCGACCGGGTAGGATACGGCGGTGTGGCCGACCCGTTTTGGCAGACCGGTGGTGCCGGAGGTGAAAAAGCACCAGAGCAGATCCGAGGATTTGGTTTTGGCCGGTTCGGCCTCCACCGATTCGCCGGCCAGGTCGGTATAGCTGGTCCAGCCCTTCTTCTCGCCGATAACCAGTTTGATCTTCGGTTCGGACTTGCTGACCGCCAGGGCGGCATCGATTACCTCGGTGTAGATCGCATCGGCGATGATCGAGTCGGGTGGGTATGAGGCGAAGCGGAACTCCAGTTCCCGCTGGGTCATGGTGGTGGCGGTGGGTACCGCCACCAGCCCCCCCTTGATGCAGGCGTAGCTGGCGAACCAGGTCTCGGGGACAATGGGCACCATCTGGTACATGTTGCCCCCCTGTTTCACCCCCGCCTGGCGGACTCGGTTGAGGCACTGATTGCCGCGCTGGGCAAACTCCTTGTAGGTGAAGTTGAGGTTTTCGCCGGTAGCGGTATCCACCCAGATGAGTGCTGTCTTGTCGCCACGTTCCTGAACGTGCAAGGCATCGAAAATTTCTCCTGCCCAGTTGAAGTACTCGGGAAGTTTCATGAAGTTGAGCTTCTCGAAAAAGGCCCTGGCGGCCTCCTTTTTCTGCTCGTTGTCATCCATCATGTTGAGATCCATCACTTCTCTGTAGAGATTTTCCATGCCCATGAGTAACTCCTTCCAGTTCAAATTTACCAGTGTAGGTTTGAAGGCCTCCCGTGCCGGCGGCCTCTACAACTGAGCGCTCGGTCGGTTGGCGAACTAGATAATAGTTGTTGATCTTTGTCAAAGGGTTTTTTTATACACTTGGCAAATAACTGTCACCAAGGACCCTCTCTCACCACAGGAGCAGGCGGGACCAGACCTCCCTCTTGCCGAAAAAAATGAGGAGGTGGGGAAAAAGATTGACAAAGGTGGAGTCGCTGGGTATCCATCATTTTAGCGATTGAGCGCTTGGTCGGTTTTTTCCGGCACACCACTCGTCGCACAGGTAGCCCCCCAATCCGGTTTATCCCGTTTATCCCGTTCTCTCCGTAGTCTCCCGGTTAACCATTACCGGGCGGCTACGAGGATAGCGCACTTCGCAGGGGTCCTTCAGTCAGGTCTGGCGGGCCTGGTCGGTACGGCTTGATAGGAGCCGAAGGCCTTTGACACAGGCTACGACCGGGGGAGTGAGGACGGCAGTTGCAGCAGACGTACCGGAACGAGACCTTCCCGAGAGGGTGAGGGGGCAGAGGACGCATGAACGGTGCCGGAGTCTTTGCCGGACAGGTGAAACAGGGATTGCGGCGAGGCCGCAAGGAGGGGAGAGACTATGAACAGAGCGGTGATTGTCAGTGCGGTGCGCACCCCTTTCGGCAGTTTTGGCGGCACTCTTGCCGGGATTGGCGCCACCGATCTCGGTGGCCATGTCATCCGGGAAGCACTGCTGCGGGCCGCGGTTGCCCCCGAACTGGTGGATGAATGCCTGATGGGTATGGTTCTCCCCTGCGGCTATGGCCAGAATCCGGCCAAACAGGCGGCACTGAAGGGAGGCCTGCCGGAGAGTATGGAGGCGGTGACCGTCAACAAGGTGTGCGGTTCCGCCTTGAAGGCGGTGATGCTGGCGGCCCAGGCGATCCAGTGCGGTGACGCCGATATTGTCGTTGCCGGCGGCATGGAGAGCATGAGCCGAGCCCCCTATTACCTCGAAAAGGTTCGTTGGGGGCAGCGGATGGGGCCGGGAACCCTGGAAGACCATATGCTCCACGACGGCCTCTGGGATATCGTCAACGATTTCCACATGGGGATGTCCAACGAACTGATCTGCGAAAAGTGGCAGGTGAGCCGTGAGGAGCAGGACCGTTTCGCCGAAGAGTCCTACCGGCGTGCCCTGGCGGCTCAGGAGAAGGGGCTGTTCGACACCGAACTGGCCCCGGTTTCCCTGCCGCAGAAAAAGGGCGAGCCGCTCCTCTTCGCCCGTGACGAGTGCCCGGTGTCCACCACTTTTACCGCCCTGCAGAAGATGCGCCCGGCCTTTAAAAAGGATGGCGTCGGCACTGCCGGCAACGCCTCGATCATCAGCGATGGGGCGGCGGCAGTGGTGATGATGAGCCGCCAGCGGGCGGAGGCGATGGGGTGCACGATTCTCGCCGAGGTGGGGGCCCAGGCCTCCGCCGGCATAGAACTTCGCCACGTGCTGATGGCGCCGATTCTGGCCATTCCCAAGGTCTTGAAAAAGGAAGGGGTATCTCTTGCCGAGGTGGACCTGTTCGAGATCAACGAGGCCTTCAGCGGCACCTCGGTGGCAATCAACCGGGTGCTGGGCCTCGACCCGGCAAAGGTGAACGTCAACGGCGGCAGTGTCGCCATCGGCCACCCGATCGGGGCAAGCGGTGCCAGGTTGCTGGTCACCCTTCTTCATGAAATGGCGCGGCGCGATGTCCGTCGCGGCCTCGTTTCCCTCTGCCTCGGTGGTGGCGAGGCGGTGGCAATGGTCGTCAACAGGTAGAGGCGGGGCCAACCATTCATCGCCGTGCCGGCCGGTGCTGCACTGGCTCGGCCGGCACGGATTGAGGACAACCAATTGAAAGCGCACGAGGAGACTATGGAGATCAAGAAATTCGGGGTAGTGGGTGCCGGGCAGATGGGCAATGGCATTGCCCAGGTGGCGGCAGCCAGTGGCCTGTCGGTGCTGATGAGTGATATCAGCGAGCAGTTTCTCGCCCGTGGTCTGGCGAGCATCGAGAAGAATCTGGGACGGGCGGTGGAGAAGGGAAAACTTGCCGCCGACGAGCGGGCGGCAATTCTTGGCCGGATCAACACCACCACCGACCTGGCGGCAATGGCCGAGGTGGATTTCGTGGTCGAGGCGGCGGTGGAACGGGAAGATCTGAAGTTCAAGATTTTCCGTGATCTTGATGCTGCCTGCCCGCCGGCGGTGATTCTCGCCACCAACACCTCCTCGATCCCCATCGGCCGGATTGCCGCCCAGACCGGCCGGCCGGAAAAGGTGATCGGCATGCACTTCATGAACCCGGTGCCGGTGATGAAACTGGTGGAGGTGATCCGCGGGCTGGCCACCAGCGATGCCACCTTCGCCACCACCTGGGAACTCTGTCTGAAGTTTGCCAAGACCCCGGCGGAGGCCGCCGATTACCCGGGTTTCATAGCCAACCGGATCCTCTTGCCGATGATCAACGAGGCCATCTACTGTCTTTTCCACGGGGTGGGCAAGCCGGAAGATATCGATACCGTCATGAAACTGGGGATGAACCACCCCATGGGCCCGCTGGCCCTGGCCGATCTGATCGGTTTGGATACCTGTCTGGCGATCATGGAGACCCTCCATGATGGCTTCAAGGACAGCAAATATCGCCCCTGCCCGCTGCTCCGCAAATATGTCGAGGCGGGCTGGCTGGGACGGAAAAGTGGCCGCGGTTTCTACCAGTACTGATCCTTTCGGTTCGGCAGATACCCAGCCGCTCGGCAGGGAAGGGCCGGCCGGGCCGTACCGGACCGGCCCGGCCGTCGGAAGCGACAGCTGCCACAGGCAAGGAGAGTAACGATGAACAACCAGCATGCCGTACCGGCAGGCGAATGTACCGCCCGCATCGCCGGGCTGCAACAGGCTCTGGCCGACAAGGGGGTCGACGGGGCCCTGATTGTCCAGAAGACCGATCTCTTCTACTACGGCGCCACCGCCCAGCAGGCCTGGCTCTACGTCCCCGTAGAGGGGGAGTCGCTGCTGATGGTGTTCAAAGAGTTTGCCCGGGCCAGGGAGGAGTCGCCACTGGCCTTGGTCTGTGAGGTGAGCGGGGTCAAGGCGATACCGGCCACCCTGGCCGAATTTGCCTTACCGCTGCCGAAGCAACTGGGCATGGAACTCGATGTTTTGCCGACCAACCTCTATTTTCAGTACCAGAAACTCTTTCCGGCCAGCAGCCTGGTCGATGTCAGCACCGAGATACGGTTGCAGCGGGCGGTCAAGTCGGCCTGGGAAATCGAGCGGATCCGGGCCGCCGCCGCCCTCTCCGACCTCGTTGCCGCCCGGGTCCCGGAGATCCTCGCCGCCGGCAAGACCGAGGTGGCCGTTGCCGGAGAGCTGGAGGGCTATGCCCGCAGCCTCGGCCACCAGGGGATCGTTCGCATGCGGCTGTGGGGGGCGGAGATGTTCTATGGCCACCTCCTCTCCGGTGATGGGGCGGCGGTGCCCAGTTACCTTGCCTCCCCCACCGGTGGCAAGGGGGTCAGTCCAGTGATCGCTCAAGGGGCCGGCCGAAAAAAGATTGCCAGGAACGAGACGGTTCTGGTTGACTATGTCTTTGCCCTGGATGGCTATCTCTCCGACCACACCCGGATCTTTTCCCTCGGTGCGCCACCGGCCAGGCTTCAGGCCGCCCACCAGGCGATGGTGGCCCTCCAGGATGAGGTGAAGGGGGTGGCCAAACCGGGGATGGTCAGCGGTGACCTCTACGAGCTGATGCTTGCCCGGGCCGGTGAGGCCGGCTACGCCGAGGCCTTCATGGGGGCCGGTGAACGGCGTATCCGCTTTACCGGCCATGGGATCGGCCTCGAACTGGATGAATTTCCCTTCATTGCCAAGGGGCAGCGGCTGCCGCTGGCGGCGGGGATGATCATCGCCCTGGAACCGAAGGCAATCTTTCCGGGACTGGGGGTGGCGGGAATTGAAAACACCCATCTGGTCACCGACAACGGACTGGAAACACTGACCAGATTCGCCGATGCGATGCAAATATTGCCGTAACACGGCACAACCGGCACAGCCAGGGAGGAGACATGTCCGAGCACAAGCCCGATACTGCCAGCGAACTGAACCATCAGGAGACCGCCCGCTTTGTTGTTGACCTCTTTCAGCGGCTCATCCTCCACCATGGCCTCTGGTATGCCGAGGCCAAGCATCAGCTGGGGGCGGAGCGGGCCCTGCCCCTGCTTGCCGAGGCCTCCCGGAAGAGCACGGCGATCCAGCTCAGGCACCTGGCGGAAATGTTCGGGTTCACCGTGCAGGATGGTATCCCCTCCTTTCTCCTCGACATGGAGCCGGAACGGCTGCGGCAGCTGAAGGAACGGCTGGCGAAGAACTGGCTGGTCAACGATGGGGTGTGGTTTCAGACCATTGAGTTTGCCGAGGGAATGAACGAGGCGAAGCGCTGCAACGATTCCTGCTGGGCGCAGTTTTCCCCCGCCGAGGCCCATGCGATCAAAGAGTTCCTCGGCCTGGAAAAGGAGTGTGGCCTGGCCGGGCTGAAACGGGCCCTGGGCTTTCGAATCTACGAAAGCATCAACAGCCAGTCCATAGGCGAGGAAACCGCCACCAGCTTTGTCTTCCAGATGAACAAATGCCGGGTGCAGGAGGCGAGAAAAAGAAAAGGCCTCCCCGACTATCCCTGCAAATCGGCCGGCTTGGTCGAATACACCGCCTTTGCCAGGGCCATCGACAGCCGGATAACCACCCGCTGTATCGGTTGCCCCCCCGACGACCATCCCGAGGAGTGGTACTGCGCCTGGGAGTTTTCCCTGGCAAAAGAGTGAGGGAGTGAGGGAGTGAGGCCGTGAGGCGACGGCGCCAACCGGCCGGCAGGAAGCGATGAGAAGAGATGAGATGCCGGCGGCAGCAGTCGGCCGTGCCATGAGGCTGACTTGAGTGAGCGACTGACTGTCGTTGAGCTGGGAGCCAGCTGGGGCGCCGCCGATACGGAAAGAAGGAAATTGATACGAGAATCCGATACGAGCAACTGATACGAGAAACTAATACGAGCAACTAATACGAGAAACTGATACGAGACACCGATGCGGGAAACCGGCAAGGAAAAGCCTGTGGTCGCCTTTTCACCCAACAGCAAAGGGATGCTATGAACTACACGAATATTCTGGTTACGGTCGCCGAAGGGGTGGCCACCATTACCGTCAACCGGCCCAAGGCCCTCAATGCCCTGAATCGCCAGACCCTGGAGGAACTACTCGCCTGCAGCCGGGAGATCGCCGTTGACCAAGGGGTGCGGGTGGTGGTGGTGACCGGTGCCGGCGAAAAGGCCTTCATCGCCGGTGCCGACATCTCGGCCATGCAGTCCATGGATGCGCTGGCCGCCCGCGAGTTCGGCCGGCTCGGCCAGTCGGTTATGGACGCCCTGGAGGACCTTCCCCAGCCGGTGATCGCGGCGATCAATGGCTTTGCCCTGGGCGGTGGTTGCGAACTGGCCATGGCCTGTGATATCCGTCTGGCCAGTGACACTGCCCGTTTTGGCCAGCCGGAGGTCAAGCTCGGGGTGGTCCCCGGCTTTGGCGGCACCCAGCGGCTGCCCCGGCTGATCGGCAGGGGGGCGGCCAACGAGCTGCTCTTCTCCGGCGAGATGATCAACGCCCAGGAGGCGCTCCGTCTCGGGCTGGTGAACAGGGTGGTTCCCCAGGGTGAGCTGCTGGCGGCCTGTCAGGAACTGGCCGGGAAAATTGCCGCCCAGGGACCGCTGGCCGTCCGGCTCTGCAAGGAGGCGGTTAACCGCGGCCTGGAGATGGGGCTGACCGAGGCCTGTGCCCACGAAGCGGAGCTCTTTGCCCTCTGTTTCGCCAGCCCCGAACAGAAGGAGGGGATGGCCGCCTTCCTCGAGAAGCGGCCGGCAAAGTTTTAGCAGCCAACGGATATTTACGAGGAGAACAGGCATGAGCGATATCTACAGCGAACGACGCAGCATCCGCCGTTTTCTCGATCAGCCCATCGAAGAGGAAAAACTCACCGCCATCTGCACCGCCGCCCGGATGGCCCCCTCCTGGGGCAATCGCCAGTGCTGTGAACTGGTGCTGGTGCGGCAGCCAGAGACCCGGGAGAGGCTGTCGGCACTCCTTTCCGCCAAGAATCCGGCCATCCTTGCCACCCGCGATGCGCCGGTGGTGATCGCCGTCTGCGGCGTGCCGAAGCGTTCCGGCTTCTACAAGGAGGTGCAGGTGACCCGCTACGGCCACTGGTTTCTCTTCGACCTCGGCCTGGTCAGCGCCAATATCTGCCTGAAGGCCTGGGAACTGGGGCTCGGATCGGTGATTGTCGGCTCCTTCGACCACCAGGCGGCCGAACAGCTGCTGGCGGTACCGGCCGGCTGTGAGTTGGTGGCGCTGATCCCCCTCGGCTATCCGGCCCACCACCCCTCGGCCCCGCCCAGGCGGGAGCTCGCCGAATTTGTCCATTTGGAGAGATTTTCCTGACTTCCTTGAAAGGATGGCAAGCACAACCTACGAAGCAACTGATACCATATTTTAGAGCGCACGAGACAACCAGGAGGAAAACATGGCACAGGTGATAGCGGACAGAAGAGATGTGGACTTTGTCCTCCACGAGCAGTTCAAGGTCAGCGAACTGAGCAAACATGAACAATTCGCCGAGTTCAACAAGAAGACCGTCGATCTGATCGTCAACGAGGCTCGCAACCTGGCGGTCAAGGAACTGCTGCCGACCCAGAAGATCGGCGACCGGGTCGGGGCTCGCTTTGCGGCCGGCAAGGTCACCCTGCCCCCGGAGTTCCACAAGGCCTGGCAGCTGTTCTGCGAGGGAGAATGGCTGGCGATGCCGGAAAAACTTGAGTATGGCGGCCAGGGGATGCCTCGCCTGCTCTCCATGGCGGCCAACGACTATCTGGTCGGGGCCAACTTCTCCTTCATGCTCTACGCCGGCCTGACCCATGGCGCCGGCAAGGTGATCGAGGCCTTCGGCAACGAAGAGCAGAAGAGGCTCTTTCTGAAGAATATCTTCACCGGCAAATGGACCGGGACGATGCTGCTCACCGAACCGGAGGCCGGTTCCGACGTCGGCGCCCTCAACTGCAGTGCGAAAAAGAACGACGATGGCACTTACTCGATCACCGGCACCAAGATCTTCATCTCCGGTGGTGAACATGACCTCGCGGAAAACATCATCCACCCGGTACTGGCCCGGATCGAGGGGGCGGCGCCGGGCACCAGGGGTATTTCCCTCTTCCTCGTCCCCAAATACCGGGTCAACCCGGACGGCAGCCTCGGCGAATTCAACGACGTGGTCTGTACCGGTATTGAAGAAAAGATGGGCATCCACGGCAACGGCACCTGCTCGCTGACCATGGGCGGCAAGGGGAACTGCATCGGCACCCTGCTCGGTGAAGAGAACAAGGGGATGCGGGCGATGTTTCTGGCCATGAACGAGGCCCGTCTCCATGTCGGCCTCGAGGGTTTTGCCTGCGCCACCTCCGCCTACCTCTATGCCCTGAACTATGCCCGGGAACGGGTGCAGGGCAAACACCTCCTCCAGGGCAAGGACGCGCCATCGGTGCCGATCATCCAGCACCCGGACATCCGTCGCATCCTGCTGACCATGAAGTCCTATGTCGAGGGGATGCGCAGCCTGCTCTACTACGTCGCCTATCAGGAGGACTGTGCCTCCATCACTGACGATGCCGCTGCCAAGGCACGGCACCACAGGTTGATCGATATCCTCATTCCGGTGGCCAAGGGCTTTGTTACCGACCGCTCCTTCGAACTGTGCAGTCAGGGTCTGCAGGTGTACGGAGGCTACGGCTATATCAGCGAGTACCCCATGGAGCAGCTGCTGCGTGATTCGCGGATTACCATGATCTACGAGGGGACCAACGGCATCCAGGCCATGGATCTCCTCGGCCGCAAGCTGTCGATGGACGACGGCCAGCTCTACCTGGACCTCGTCGCCGAGATCCAGGCAACCATCGACCGGGCCGGCCAGGTGGACGGCCTGGCCGAGTGTACGGCCAGGGTGGCAGCGGCTCTGGCCAAACTGGATCAGGTGGCCGGCCATATCGGCAAAGCCGCCCGCTCGGAAAAGATACTTGGCGCCTACGCCTTCGCCCACCCCTTCCTCGATGTCTTCGGCGATGTGATTGTCGCCTGGATGCTGCTCTGGCGGGCCGCCATCGCCGCGCCGCTGGCAGCCAAGCAGTCAAAAGATACCGCCTTTTACAAGGGGCAGGTGAAATCGGCCGAGTTCTTCACCGGTGCCATTCTGCCGGTGACCCTTGGCAAGATGGAGGCGATCCTGGCCGGTAACGAGGCGGCGGTGGAGATCGAAGACGCCTCCTTCGGCGGCTAGTAGTTGCCTCTCGGCTCCCTGCAACCGCTACCTTTAAAAGGCCGGCCCGGAGTCCGCCCCACATGGACAGGACTCCGGGTTCGGCAGCCGCCATGGGGGCCGGGCAGCGGCAGTATGGCCCGCATCGCTGCCCTGACCCCGTTACCGCGACAACAGCGCGACAATACCGCGACATAAGCGCGACATTACCGTGACAATAGCGTGACAAGGAACAACACATGGAACCGGCTCTGATAGCTCCTGCTCACTATACCGTCCTGGGTATTCCGACACTTCTCTTTTCCCTGCTGATCCCGCTGGTCGGGGTCGGGGTGTTCGCCTTTATCATGAACAGACGGGTGGCGCCGCTCCTCAAGGCGGCGCCGGACAGTCGTTTTGACGATATTGCCGGCCGGCTGGCCAACGTGGTAAAGATCTGGCTGGGCCAGTGGCGACAGCCGCGCTACATGACTGCCGGGGTCCTGCACATCCTCATCTTCTTTGGTTTTCTGGCCCTTGCCGTGCACACCACCTCGCTGGTCTTTGTCGGCATCTTCGCCGGTTTTTCCATCCCCGGTCTGGGCGGCGGTTTCGGACATCTCTATATGATTGTCAAGGATTACGCGGCGACGGTGGTCCTGCTGGCCTGCATCGTCGCCGCCGTCCGTCGGGGCATCCTCCGCCCGGAACGCTACGCGGTGCCGGCCAAATACGGCCAGGACCACACCGCCGAGGCGGTCTTTGTCCTCGCCCTCATCTCCCTGCTCATGATCACCGACTCCCTCTTTGAGGCCAGCTCGGTGGCGGCCCAGGTGCAGTTGGGGCAACAGGGCGAGTATCTCGCCCCCGGCACCCTTGCCTGGCTGTTGAAAAACCTCCTCCTCGACACCCCCCGCGAGACCCTGCAGACCCTGCACATCGCCGGGTACTACATCCACGATCTGACCTTCTTCTTCTTCCTCTGCTTTCTCCCCATGGGGAAGCACTTTCACGTCATCACCTCGCTGTTCAACGTCTATTTCATGCGCACCGAAAAGGGCAACGTCAAACCGGTCCGCTACGGGATAAGTGACGAACAGCTGGACGATCTTGATACCTTCGGGGTGAAGAAACTGGAAGATTTCACCTGGAAGCATCTGCTCGACTTCTACACCTGCGCCGACTGCGGCCGCTGCTCCGACCAGTGTCCGGCCCGCACGGTGGGCCGGCCCCTCTCGCCCCGCTTCATCTCCATCAAGGGTCGTGACCTGCTGTTCCGCAACTACCCGCTGCGCGGCGAGGCGCCGGCCGCCGAGGCTTTGATCGGCACCGTCTACGAAGAGGACGAGATCTGGTCTTGCACCACCTGCGGCGCCTGTGAGGAGGAGTGCCCCATCGGCATCGAGTATATCGACAAGATCGTCGATCTCCGCCGGGGCATGGTGGACGAGGGGATGGTGCCGCAGTCCCTGCAGAAGCCATTGAAGGCGATGGAAAAACGTGGTAACCCGTGGGGGAAGATGGAGAAGAAGCGCGGCGACTGGGCCGCCGCTGCCGGCTGCGAGGTGAAGGTGGTGGCCGATGGTGACAGCGCCGAGGTGCTCTACTTTGTCGATTCCTTCACCTCCTACGATGACCGGATGCAGGGTATCGCCCAGGCCACCGCCAGGGTGCTGACTGCCGCCGGGGTCGATTTCGCCATTCTCGGCAAAGAGGAAAAGGATTCCGGCCATGAGGTGCGGCGTTTTGGCGAGGAGATGCTCTTCCAGGATCTGAAAAAGCATAACAGTGAAATGATCGGCGAGGCGGCGGTGCAGGCCATCGTCACCGCCGACCCGCATGCCTTCAACGCCCTGCGCCACGATTACCCCGGCCTGCCAAAGGTCGAGCATATCAGCCAGCTGGTGGTGCGGATGGTCCGTGCCGGCAGACTGTCGCTGCTCCCCATCGACGATCCGGACAAGGTCTATACCTACCACGACCCCTGCTACCTCGGGCGCCACAACGGCATCTACGACGATCCCCGCGAGGCAATGGACGCCCTGGAAGGGATCAAACGGGTGGAGATGGAGAAGAGCCGCGACCGCTCCTTCTGCTGCGGCGGTGGTGGCCTGATGCTCTTCTATGAGCCGGAGGAAGAGGAGAGAATGGCGGTGCTGCGGGTGAAAATGGCCGCCGAGGCCGGTGCCACGGTGATCGTCGTTGCCTGTCCCTTCTGTCTGGCCAACATGGAGGACGCCATCAAGGTGGCCGGGCTGGAGGGGAAAATGGAGGCGGTGGATCTGGTCGAGCTGATCGACCGGCACCTCGCCCCGCAGCCGTAAACGACTTCAGGTCTACAAAGAGGATTTAGCTCATAACCGAAGAGGACGACTATGGAAATACTGGTCTGTGTAAAGAGGGTGCCGGATACGGCAGAAAATGAGTTTACCATCAATGCCGACGGCAGCGATATCGACCGTGACGATCTGGTCTATTCGGTCAACGAATGGGACAACTACGCGGTGGAGGAGGCGATCCAGATCGTTGACCGGGTCGGTGGCAAGGTGACCGTGGTCGCCGTCGGTGATGAGGATTCAGAAGAGGTTCTGCGCCGGGAGATGGCGATGGGGGCCAACGACGGGCTGCTTCTCGCCGATCCGGCCTTTGCCGACTCCGACGGCCGCGGCATCGCCACCATCCTGAAAGGGGCGGTGGAGAAGGGGACTTACGATCTGATTCTCACCGGCGCCCAGTCGGACAGTGGCGCCGGCCAGGTTGGCGGCATGCTTGCCGCCATGCTTGATATCCCCTATGCCTCCCTGGTCGACTCCATCGAGGTGGTGGATGACCAGTCGCTGAAAATCGGGCGGGAGATCGAGGGGGGCAACCGGGAGATGAATTCCATCCAACTCCCCTGTCTCCTCTCCATCCAGACCGGCATCAACGAACCGCGCTACGTGGGCATTCGCGGTATCCGCAAGGTTGCCTCGGTGGAGATTCCGGTGCTCGGCAGCGCCGAACTGGGTATCGGCGGTGCGGCGGTGGGCAGTGCCGGCGCCAGGGTGAAACGCCTCGACTATTTCGTGCCGGTGCTGGGCGCCGGAGCCGAGATGCTCGAAGGGAGCACCGAGGAGATCGTAGACAAGCTGATTGAACTTCTCAAGGCCAAAGGAGGGCTGAAATAATGGCTCGGATTTTTGCATATATCACCCACAAGGGCGGAGTGGCCGACGATACGGCCCTGGAACTGGCGGCAGCGGCGGCGCAGATTGCCGACGGAACGGCGGTAACCGCAGTGGTTACCGGCAGCGGCGCCGAACTTGAGGCGGTGTGTGCGGCGGTGGCGGCGGCCTATCCGGAGGTGTGGAAGGTGGAAAGCCCGGCGCTTGCCTACCCCAATGCCGAGGTGGTGCGAAAGGCCCTGGTGCAGCTTCTGCCGGCCGGGTCGGTCCTCCTTCTCCCCCACGACACCTTCGGCATGGACCTTGGTCCCGGCCTGGCGATCAAGATGGATGCCGCCTTTGTTGCCGATGTGGTGGCGGTTGCCGCGGTGGAAGGAACCACTTTGAAACTCATCCGGCAGGAGTTTTCCGGCCAGTTGAGCACCCATGTCAGCTGTGACATTGCCGCCGGGGCGGTGCTCAATATCCGTCCGGGTGTCTGCAAGCCGATGGCAGACGGTGCCGCCGCCGGCCAGATTGTCGACAAGTCCGGGGAACTCGGAGACCTGAGCGCCGGTCGGCAGTTCCTGGAGGTGGTTGCCGCCGAGGTCGGCGATGTCGATATCACCAAATCGGACGTCCTCCTCTCCGTTGGCCGAGGGATCGAGGATGAGGAGAATATCGAGATGGCGGTCGAACTCGCCGAGGCGATGGGTGCCGATCTCGCCTGCTCCCGTCCCATCGTCGACGCCAAATGGCTGGAGAAGTCCCGTCAGGTGGGGACATCCGGGTTGACGGTGAAACCGAAGGTCTATTTGGCGATGGGAATAAGCGGCTCCTTTCAGCATCTGGGCGGGGTCAAGGGGTCGCCCTTCATGGTGGCGGTGAACAAGAACCCGAAGGCGCCGATCTTCCAGTTCGCCGATGTCGGCATTGTTGCCGATATCCTCGAGTTGATGCCGGAACTGACCAAGAAGATCAAGTCCGCCTGAGCTGTTCGTCCGGGCTGTTCGCCTGAGCTGTACGAACAGGTTCTTTGCCCCAGTTCTCCGCATCAGTAACCAGCCCTCTACCGCGGCCAGGCCATCCCCGGCCTGGCCGCCGGTTGAGGGCGGCCCGCCTTTTCTTTATCCGGCTAGCGGTTCCGCCCTTGGCGGCGGCAGGACCAGCGGCCGCCGTGGCGGGCTGAGCGTCCTCCGACCATCTCCTTTTGACATTTGTCGTGGCGGCCAGTAAGATAGCAGGTCGATGCCAAAACGTAGTCAGGTCCTAGCCGGGCCAAAGCCTGGCCGCTACGGGAGTGGTCTGCCCCTTGCCGCCGAACACGAATACCGGCACTGCGAAAATCGGCATAACGAAAACCGGCACTGCCAATATTGGCAGTGCGAATACCCGCTCTGCATCCGCTCAAAAGGGCAGGGCGATTGCCCCGCCCGGTCTCAGTGTCGGGGCGGCTTTGTTCCTCAGGGGGAAATATGGTGTTGACCGGGTTGGCCAGAGTGCTCGCTGGTGCGGGACCGGATCTTGCCGGAATGCGGATCGGCTACCTCTCCAACCAAGCCTCCACCACTGCCGGCCTGATCCAGGGGAGAATACCGCTGCAGAAAAAATTCGGCAGCCGGCTCACCGCGCTCTTTTCCCCCCAACATGGCTTCTTTGCCGAAAAGCAGGATAACATGATCGAGTCGGCGGACAGCATCGACCCGGTCACCGCTCTGCCGATCTACAGTCTCTATGGCAACCATCGTCGCCCCACCGCGGCGATGCTGGCCGGAATCGATGTGCTGCTCATCGATCTGATCGATGTCGGCACCCGGGTCTACACCTTTATCCATACCATGGCCTATTGCCTGGAGGCGGCGGCGGAGTACGGAAAGAAGGTGGTGGTGCTCGACCGGCCCAACCCCATTGGCGGGGAGCGTGTGGAGGGGAATCTGCTCCGCCCCGATTGCCGCTCCTTTGTCGGCCTCTATCCGCTGCCGATGCGGCACGGTCTGACCATCGGCGAGTTGGCCGGCTACTGCGACCACCATCTTGGCCTGGGGGCCGACCTAGAAATAGTTACCATGGAGGGCTGGCAGCGGTGGATGCTCTTTGCCGACTGCGGTCTGCCCTGGATTCCCCCTTCGCCCAACATGCCGACCACGGCCACCGCCCTGGTCTATCCGGGCCAGGTGCTCTGGGAGGGAACCAACGTCTCCGAGGGACGGGGGACGACACTTCCCTTTGAAATGTTTGGCGCCCCCTGGTGGGAGCACGAGGCGATCCTGGCGCATATCGCCGCCACCCCGCTCCCCGGCTGCCTGCTCCGGCCGCTGGTGTTCGAACCCACCTCGGGGAAGTGGGCCGGCGAGCGCTGCCAAGGCTTTCATCTCCATGTCACCGACCCGGGCGAGTTTCTCCCCTATCGCACCACTCTGGCCCTGCTGCAGGCGGTACTGCTCCTCTACCCGGAGCGTTTCCGCTATAAGGAGCCACCCTACGAGTACGAATACCACCGTCTGCCCATGGATCTGCTGCTGGGCGATTCCGCCCTGCGCCGGGGGCTGGAGAAGGGGGAACCGGTCTGCCACCTGGAGAGGGGCTGGCAGAGGGAGTTGGCGGCGTTTGACGAGGCCAGGCGGCCTTTTTTACTGTATTGATCCCATGCCGGCCTGAACATGCCGGCTTAATCATGCCGGTCCCGACATGCCGGCCAATCAGACCAGAGAGCGGCAGCCGGTGCGATAACCGGCCAACCCTAGAGCAACCAGTTTCATAACAAATGGAGTGGAGATGGCGCGGGAGGAAGAGGCGGGCAGCGCCGCCGACCAAAAACGATTGACCGTGGTGGCCCTGGCCACAATGGTGCAAGGAGAGGTGGATGGCGATGGCAGCATCGCCATTGCCGGATTTGCCCCGTTGGAAAGTGCCGGTCCGGAGGAGATCACCTTTCTCGTCAAGGGGGTAAAGGGCCTGCCGGAAGGGTGCCGGGCCGGGGCGGTCATTGTGCCGCGAACCTTCGCCGGGGCAGCGACCATCCCCTTGATCCGGGTGCGCGACCCCTATCTGGCATCGGCCCTGGTCCATCAACATTTTCTTGCCAGCCCCTTTGTCGCCAGGGGAATCCATCCCCGGGCCTCGGTCGGCGACGAGTGCCGGATCGGAGTTGAGGTGACGGTCGGGCCAATGGCGGTACTGGCTGAGCGGGTAAGTCTGGGCGAACGGGTGCTGATCGAAGCGGGAGTGGTTCTCGGTGCAGGGGTGGAGGTTGGCGACGACAGCATTATCCACGCCAATGTCACCGTCTACCCTGGCTGCCGGATCGGCTGCCGGGTGGAGATCCATGCCGGCACGGTGGTGGGGAGTGACGGCTACGGTTATGCCACTACCGAAGAAGGAGTACACTGCAAACGTCCACAGACCGGCACGGTGGTCATCGAGGATGATGTGGAGATCGGCGCCAACTGCTGTGTCGACCGGGGGACCTACGGTGTCACCCGCATCGGTGCCGGCAGCAAGATCGACAACCTCGTCCAGATCGGCCACAACGTCGAGGTCGGCCCCCACTCGCTGCTGGTGGCCCAGGTGGGTATTGCCGGTTCGACCACCCTTGGCCGCAATGTGGTGTTGGGCGGCCAGGTCGGGGTGGCAGGACATCTGAACATTGGTGACCGGTCGATGGTGGCGGCACAGGGCGGGGTGCACCAGAACCTTCCCCCGGGGACTACGGTGGGCGGGTCGCCGGCGATTCCGGTCCGCCAGTGGGCAAAATGCGCGGCGGTCTATGCCCGCCTGCCGGAGTTGCAGGCCGCCGTGCGCAAACAGAGCAGATTCCTCGCCGGATTGACTGGCCGGGACGAGAGCGAGCAGAGCGAGGAGGTTGCCGATGAGCGCCGTTGTGATACCGGAACAAATTGATATTCTAGAAATTTTAAAATTGCTGCCGCACCGTTACCCCTTCGTCATGGTCGACCGGATCATCTCGATGGAGGCGGGGAAACAGATCGTCGGCTTGAAAAATGTCACCTTCAACGAGCAGTTTTTTCAAGGCCATTTTCCCGGCCAGCCGGTGATGCCCGGGGTGCTCATTCTGGAAGGGATGGCGCAGGTGGGTGGGATCATGGCCTACTACGCCAACCCTGAGGCGATCGGCCAGAAACTGCTCTTTTTTGCCGGCATCGACAAAGCGAGGTTCCGCAAGCCGGTGGTCCCCGGCGACCAGCTGTTCTTCACGCTCGACCTGGTCAAGCAGAAGCGGGGCATCTCGGTGATGAGCGGCGTTGCCAGGGTCGAGGGGAAGGTGGTGGCAGAGGCTGAACTCATGGCATCCTTCTCCTGAGCCCTCGCATAGTGCGCCATTTCGCACCATTTGCGCGCCAATTCTGGGGCAGTACGGGGCGGATGAAAGGGCCTTGCTGAGGAAAAGACCTTGCATTTGCAGGCAAAAGCAGGTAAGCAAAGCAGCCCTCGTGGCCGGCTTCCACTAGAAAATATCTTCCCAACAAATCCCGACTGATTATGTCCATACATCCAACTGCAGTAGTTGACCCCCGTGCCGAGCTCGATTCGACTGTCGAAGTCGGCCCCTACGCCGTCATCGAGGCCGGGGTGAAGATCGCCGCCGATACCCGGGTGGCGGCGCACGCCGTTGTCTCCGGTCCGACCACCATCGGCCCGCGCAACTACATCGGCTCCTTTGCCGTGGTCGGCGGGGCGCCGCAGGACCTGAGCTATAAGGGTGAGCCCACCGAACTGGTGATCGGCGCCGACAACCAGATCCGCGAATACGCCTCCATCCACCGGGGCACCCCGGGCGGGCATGCGCGGACGGTGATCGGCAACAACAACCTGTTCATGGCCTATATCCATATCGCCCACGACTGCCGGATCGGCAACAATGTGATCATGGCCAACGTCGCTACCCTTGCCGGCCACGTCGAGGTGGGCGACCGGGCCTCCATCGGCGGGCTGGTGGCGGTCCATCAGTTCTGCCGGATCGGTACCTTCAGCTATATCGGCGGAGTCTCCGGGATCAGCCTCGACGTTCCACCCTACGTGATCCTGGCCGGGACCAGAAACCGCACCCGCATCTCCGGGGTGAACAAGGTGGGGCTGAAACGGAACGGTTTCAGCCGGGAGACGATCAGGAATCTGGAAACCGCCTACCGGATTATCTTCCGTACCCCCAATCTGCTGATGAAGGACGCCATCGAGGTGGCCCGGAAGGAGTTTCCCGATTGTGCCGAGGTACAGATTCTGGTCAAATTCTTCGAGGATTCGAAGCGGGGCGTGGTCAAACAGACGATAGAGGACTGAGCGCGGTATCAATGGCTGGAGAGAGTATCGGGGTGATCGCCGGCGGCGGCCAGTTCCCCCTGTTGTTCATTGCCGCCGCCCGTGCCGCTGGCCGGCGGGTGGTGGTGGTGGCCCACCGGGGAGAGACCGATCCGCAGGTGGCCGAAGAGGCCGACGGGGTATGCTGGGTCAAACTCGGACAGTTGGGCCGGGTGATCTCCTACCTGCACAATGAGGGGGCGGCAGAGACCGTCTTTCTTGGTACCATCACCAAGACCAGAATCTTCCGCGATGTCCTCCCCGATTTCAAGGCCCTGTCCCTGTGGAACAAGATCGACCGGAAACAGGACGATGCCATTCTCCGGGCCATCGCCCAGGCCCTCGAGGGGGAGGGGATCGTGGTCCGCGAGTCGACCCTCTACCTCGACCACCTTCTCTTTCCCGCCGGTATCCTCACCCGGGCCAAACCAAACCGGCAGCAGCGCCACGATATCCTCTTCGGCTGGCAGCAGGCTCGGGGGATCGGCGCCCTTGATATCGGCCAGTGTGTGGTGGTCAAGGAGGGGACGGTGCTGGCGGTTGAGGCGATCGAGGGGACCGATGCCACCATCCTCCGCGGCGGAGAACTGGGCGGGGAAAAGGTGGTGGTGGTGAAGGTGAAAAAACCCGGCCAGGATTTCCGTTTCGATCTGCCGGCCACCGGCCTCAATACGGTCCGTAACCTGGCCAGGGTCGGCGGGGCGGTGCTGGCGGTGGAGGCAGGACAATCACTTCTCTTTGACCGCAAAGAGATGGTGGCCGCCGCCAACGCGGCTGGCATCGTGGTGGTGGGGGTACGGGAGTCCGCCGACGGCAGCCTGCTGCTCGAGTAGAGAACCGCCCCCCCGTTTTTTTGTACCCTTGCCAGCGGCGCCCTCTTTTCCGACCAGTCTCCCCATGGCGGCAGTTGGCGACGGCTTGTCCGCTCAACCATCCCACTCGTGGCAGCAGATGGCGAAGGGTCCAGCATGCAAGCGATGATCCTGGCGGCAGGTTTTGGAACCAGGCTCCTACCGCACAGCCGGTTGCGGCCGAAGCCGCTCTTTCCACTGCTCAACCGGCCGCTTCTCCTGCTCCTCATCGAGCGGCTCAGCCGGCTTGGTTTCGACCATCTGGTGGTCAATTGCCACCACCTGCGCGGGCAGATCGTCACCGCCCTGCGCGCCCACCCCCTCCACAGGCAGGTGGTGGTGCAGGAGGAGCGGCAGATTCTCGGCACCGGCGGCGGCCTGCGGGCCGCCCTGCCGCTTTTTCGCGATGAACCGCTGCTGGTCTGCAACGGCGACATCTACCACGATATCGACCTGCTCGCCCTGTACCGCCGCCATTGCGCCGGTGACAGCCCGGTAACCCTGGCGATGCACGATTTTCCCCGCTTCAACAATGTTTCGGTTGAGGCCGGGCAGGTGGTCGCTTTCGGCCGGCAGCCAGGGCACCGCCAGCTGGCCTTCACCGGTCTGCAGGTGGTCTCTCCCCGGGTACTGGCCGCCATCGCCAGCGACCGCCCCTCCTGCATCATCGACCAGTACCGGCTGCTGCTGGCGGCCGGCGAGAAGATAGCCTGCCAGCGGATAGACGGCGCCTTCTGGACCGATATCGGGACCCCGGCCGATTACCTCGAGCTGCACCGGGGCCTGCTCACCGGCACTCTCCCCCGATGGCCGGAACTGGGCCCCGGCACCGGCCCCTGGCTGGTTGACCCGGCCGCCGAGCTGGGCGGGGAGGTGCAGCTGGGCGAGTGGGGGGCGGTGGGTGCCGCCCGTATCGGTGACCGTTGCCACCTCGCCCGGGTGGTGGTGTGGGATGGTGTCGAGATCCCGGCCGACTGCCGGCTGGTTGACCGCATCGTCTCAGCCGACCTATCCTAGAGCAGGAGAGGGAGCTGGACAGGGAACAGGACAGGGAGCGGGACAAAGAGCGGAACAGGGAATGGGATATGGAGCGCAAGCAGGAGCACGGACGGCAGGGGGAGTGGTGACGAGCCAAGCGATGCGTCAGCAGGAGGAGCGAATAATCGAACCAGCCCTGGCCGGACGGGCGGTGGAACTGCTGCTGGCGGCCGGCCTCTCTTCCCGGCGTGAGGCAGAGCGACTGCTCGACACCGGTTGCCGCAGCCTGGCCGCAGACGGCTCCAGCCGCCGTTTCTGGCGCCTCGGTTCGCTGGGCGAGGGGTGGCTGCTGATCGCCCCCGGTGGCCAGAGCCAGGCTGAACTGGCCGAGTCCCGGGCCGCCTGGCGGATAGGTCGCCATCTTCGGGCCAGAGAGGTGCCGCTGCCGGAGCTCTTTGCCTGCGATGAAGAGAGCGGCCTGCTGCTGGTGGAAGACCTGGGTGATGTCCGCCTGCACGATATCGTTGCCGCCGAAGCGGCCGGCAAGAGCCATCCGGCGGGGGAGGCTAAGAGCTGCTACCGGGCCGCCCTCAAAGGGCTGGCGGTGATGCAGCGGGCCGGCGCCCTGGGCTTTGATCCTACCTGGTGCTGGGATACACCACGTTACGATTTGGCGGTGATGGTCGAGAAGGAGTCCACCTACTTTCTGCGCGCCTTCTGGCAAGGGCTGCTTGGCCGGGAGGTCCCCCTTGGGGTGGTGGAGGAGATGCGGGCGATCGCCGGTGAGGCGGCCCGGGCACCGGCCCATTTTTTTCTCCACCGCGATTTCCAGTGCCGCAATATCATGGTCAAGGAGGGGGCGGTTCGATTCATCGATTACCAGGGGGGGCGTCTTGGCCCTCTTGGCTACGATCCAGCCTCCCTGTTGATCGACCCCTACGCCGCCCTGGCGGAGGAGCGGCAGGAGGAGCTGTTGGCCGCCTATATCGGCGAGATCGCCAAAGCGGCCGGCGAGAACAGTGGCCAGAGTGAGGAGGCCTTTCGCCGCCACTACACCTTCCTTGCTTTGCAGCGCAACCTGCAGATCGTCGGGGCCTTTGCCTTCCTCAGTCAGATCCGGGGAAAAACCTTCTTCCGCCCCTTTCTCGGCCCGGCCCTCACCGCCCTGGCGGCGCGGCTGCAAGAAGAGGCCTTTCGCCCCTATCCGGCCCTCCGTGCCCTCGCCGGCAGTGCCGTTGCGGCGCTGGTGGCACGGTAAAACCACCCCTTGCCCGGGCGCGTCCGTTGCCGCCGGGAAGAGAGAATCGACAACAAATTGCAGAAAGACAACAAATTGCAGATAGACAACTCTTTGCAGAAAGACAACAAATTTAGCAGGTGCAACCATGACAGCAGGAGACTCTACGGTACCGATAGTGGCGTTGATCGGTCGACCCAATGTCGGCAAATCGACCTTGTTCAACCGGATCACCCGTTCCCGACAGGCCCTGGTTGATCCCACCCCCGGGGTCACCCGGGACCGACACTACCAGCGGGTGGTCTGGGAAGAGAAATCCTTCATCCTGGTGGATACCGGCGGCATCGACGACAACCCTGAGGACGCCCTGGTCGGCCATATTCGTGACCAGGCGATGCTGGCCATTGACGAGGCCGATATCATTCTCCTCCTCCTTGATGGCCGGGACGGTCTCACCGCCGCCGACCGGGAGGTGGTGGAGCTGCTGCGCCGCAGCGAAAAAAAGGTCTTCTACCTGGTCAACAAGATCGACGGCCCGGAGCATGAGACCCCGTTGCTCGCCCCCTTCTATGAGCTGGGGGTAGCCGAGCTCTGGCCGCTTTCGGCAGAACACAACTACGGTTTTCCCAGTGTGATGGAGGCCCTCTGTGCCGACATCGACAGCGATCGCAGTGAGGTCGACCTGCCGCCGGAGACGGTGAAGGTGGCCTTCTTCGGGCGGCCCAACGTCGGCAAGTCGTCGATCATCAACCAGATCCTCGGCGAGGAACGGATGCTGGTCTCGGCCATTGCCGGCACCACCCGGGACAGTGTCGACACCCTGGTTACCAGAGGGGCCTACAGCTATCTTTTCATTGATACCGCCGGCATCCGCCGCCGTGGCAAGACCACCGAGAAGCTGGAAAAGTTCAGTATCCTCAAGTCACTGGCGGCGATGCACCGCTGTGATGTGGCGGTCGTCCTCCTCGACGCCGGCACCGGCATTACCGAACAGGACACCAAGGTGATCGGTTATGTGCTCGATGAGGGGAAGGGGATCATTGTCCTGATCAACAAATGGGACCTGCTGGAGGGGGACAGCAAGCGGCAGAAGGCGGTACTGGAGGAGGTCGGCCGGGTATTGCCGTTCCTCGGCTTTGCCCCGATACTCACCGTCTCGGCCCTCACCGGCTATGGGATCAAACGGCTCTTTCCGGTGATCGGCGGGGTCTATCGACAGTTCTCCGCCACCTTCCCCACCGCCGCCCTCAACACCCTGCTGCGGGAGGCGGTGGAGCAGCACTCACCGCCGATCTACAAGAACAAGCGGCTGAAATTCTACTACACCACCCAGATCGGCAGCTGCCCGCCCAGATTCGTGGTGATGACCAACAGCAGCAAGGGGGTGCATTTCTCCTACGAGCGGTACCTGATCAACCGCTACCGGGAAGGGCTCGGCCTGGACAAGGTGCCGCTGCAGCTGGTGTTCAAGGACAAGGAGAGCCAGCGGCGAAAGAAGTAGCTTCAGCCCATTTCCCTGGCCCTGGCCACCGCCCGCTGGAACCCTTCGCTGGCCTTGACAATGGTCTGGTCCGGGACGCAGAAGGCGATACGGATATGTCCGGGCGAACCGAAACCGACTCCGGGGACGGTGAGAATCCGCTCCTCCTGGAGCAGGGCGGCGAAGCGGACATCGTCGGCGATGGGGGCCTTGGGAAAGACGTAAAAGGCCCCCGGTGGTTCGACGAAGGCGAGACCGGCCTGGCGGAGTACCTGGCAGATCAGCTCCTTGCGCCGGGCATAGAGGCTGACATCGACACTCACCTCCTGCAACTCCGCCACCACCCGCTGCATCAGGGCCGGGGCGTTGACGAAGCCGAGAATGCGGTTGGCGAGAGTCAGGGCATCGAGCAGGGCAGCCTTTTCGCTGATCTCCGGGTGGACCGCCAGATAGCCGATCCGCTCGCCGGGCAGGGAGAGGTCCTTGGAGTAGGAGGAGACGACGATGCTGTGGCGGTAGGCGGTGAAGATGCTGGGCACCTCATGGCCGTCGTAGACGATTTTCCGGTACGGCTCGTCGGCGATCAGGTAGATCGGCCCGGCAAATTTCCCGGAAGCCTCTTCAAGGAGTTCCCCCAGAGCCCGCAGGTCGGCGGCCGGATAGATCTGGCCGCAGGGGTTGTTGGGGGAGTTGATGATGATCGCCTTGGTCTTCTCGCCGATGGCGGCGGCAATGGCGGCCAGATCGAGCTGGAAGTCGGCGGTGGTCGGCACCACCCGGCTGACCCCGCCATGGTTGTCGATATAAAAGCCGTACTCGACAAAGTAGGGGGCGAGGACCAGCACCTCTTCGCCCGGGTTGAGCAGTGCCTTCATGACGATATTCAAGCCGCCGGCGGCGCCGCAGGTCATGAGCATGTCGCCGTGGCTCACCGCTACCTGCTGCTCCTGCGAGATCCGGGCGGCAATCGCCTCCCGCACCCAGGGGTAGCCGCCGTTGGGCATGTAGGCGTGCACCCCCGGCCTGGTGTCTCGCACTATCTCGGCGATCACCTCGTTGTACCTCTCAGGCGGCGGTGCGTCCGGATTGCCGAGGCTGAAATCATAGACCCGGTCGGCACCATGGGCGGCCTTCATCCGCGCCCCTTCTTCAAACATTTTCCTGATCCAGGAAGACTTTTCCGCGAACAGCTGCATCTTCTCGGCTATTGCCATGGTTCTCCTCGTTGTTACTCCTCGCGCATCGACTTTTTAAAATAGTCGT
>JAABSV010000039.1 GCA_011390165.1 Desulfobulbaceae bacterium | reverse complement strand
TGTTGCCGGCGGCATCGCGAAAGGCCCGGCAGGGCGGAGAAAGAGGCCCGAAGGGTTGCCGACAGGATGTCGGCAACCGGCGGTCGGGCCAGGGATGGCCCGTCTGCCGGCCTCTCCGCCCTGACGAGCAGGCCGAAGCGCTTGCTGCCGGCAGCAGGACCGGGCAGCCCGGGCAATCCAGGCAGTCCGAGCAGCCCGAGCAGTCCGAGCACTCCGAGCACTCCGAACAGTCTGAACAGTCTGAACAGTCTGAACAGTCCGGGCAAGATGAAGTACAATGCTAGTGAAACGACACGGTCAAGCCACTTGAAACGACACGGTCAAACCATTTGAAACGACCCGATCAAGCCACTTTTCCCTTGTACGGGTTGAAGATAAGGATCGGGCAGGGTGCCCGTTTGACGACACTGTCAGCGACACTGCCGAGGAGGATCTTCTGGATTCCCCGATAGCCATGGGTGCCGATAATGATCAGATCACTCTTCTTCTCCGTGACATAGTCGACAATCATATCAACAACATCCCCCTGGAGCACCTCTCCCTGACAGGCCACCAGGCTCCCCTGACTTTTCCGCACCAGTTCAGCCATCCTTTCCCGGGACTTGTCGAGAATCTCCTCGTCAACCGAAACAAAATTAGGTGGGTAGACATCGTAGTAGGTTGTCTTCGCGGCGATTTTCTCCGCCACATGAAGAAAGGTGATCTGCCCGGCAAATTTTTCCGCCACCCCCTTGGCAAACTCAATCAGGCTGTCAGTGTGCTGAGAAAAATCAATCGGTACCACAATATCATGAATATTCTGCATCATTCTCCTCCTTTCCTGATTGAAATGATCTGCCGTCTCGATGTCCTACGCTTACCCGTTGGGGTTACCCCCGTCAGTCCAAGGACTCGCTACCCGTTGGGGGGCTAGCCCTTCCGGGGCGGGCTTCGCAGCCGCTAAAATACGCGACCTTGCCCGGTCGCACTACCCGTTCAGCCAGTGCTTCAGCCAGTGCTCCAGGTTCGTTCAGACAGGCCGCCGAGCAAGAGTTATTCCTGTGAAGTGGCCTGACCGGACGAAAATGGGGTGCTGGTGAACGGGCACCTAAAGCCCAGCCCCGCACAGCCAAAACAAGACGGCCGGTTCAACTTTCGCCGCGCCCGCCACCCTCGCCGTCGGCGATCTCCGCCATAACCCGATTGAAACATTCGGGGCAGCACCCGTGGGAGCACGTCACCCCCTGTATCTTTTCCAGATACTCCTCCAACTGGTACCAATGGCTCTGGCCCACCTTTTCTGGCTCTGACCCGGTATCCTTGATTTTTTTGCAGTAGCTGCAGATCGGTAGAAAGGTTTCGTACATCGTCAGTTTGTGCAGCAGTTCCTGCTTATGGAAACAGTTGTCGATCCGGTAGGCCAGTTCTTCGGCGGTACAGGGTTTCGGCAGAAATTCGTCGGCGCCGAGACGCAGGGCGTCAATTGCGGAGTTGATATCGGCGTAGCCGGTAAGAATGACCACCATGGTCTGAGGGTCCCTCCTCTTTGCCGCTTTCAGGACCTGAAACCCATCCATCTCCGGCATCATCAGGTCGGTAACCACCATGTCATACGGTTGCTGGTTGATCGTCGAGATCGCCCCGGCACCACCCGCCTGGACGGCCACCTGGTAGTTGTTTGGCTGACTGCGCAGATCCCTGGCCAGAGCCTGGAGGCTGAGCGGTTCGTCATCCACCAGCAGTATCCTTTTCACTGTACCCGTTTCCATCCTCTCCCCCTTTGCTAATGCAGTGATGCCAGCCGGAATAGACTGTACCTCAATGCAGCATACCCATAGTATCTCCCCCTTTCTTCCCCCTTACAATGGATATTAAAAGAAGATGCAATGATTATAATATATATCCACAAAAAGTACATGCCGAGACAAAAAGAGAAACAACAGGCACGAGACAAGGGCTTGACGGTACAAAGAAGGCAAAAGCTGAACCCCCTCCGCAGGTGGTGAGGGTACACATGGTCCGCTCGTACGACCCAACCGCAGGTGGAGAGAGTACCGCTCAGGGTTTCATGCTGAGGGCCGTCTGGAGATTGGCCTTCTGGTGGGTGAGGGCAAGTTTCTTGCGGATATTCTTGCGGTGGATACTGATGGTACCGGGGGCAAGATGCATGATGGCGGCAATTTCCTTGGTCCGTTTCCCCAATTTGACCATATTGGCCACCTGCATCTCCGCCGGGGTGAGTCGTGCCAGCCTGGTCGTGAAATTGCTGGTGAAGGGGGAGGTCAATTCAGCGATATTGGCTCGGAGTATATCGAGAAGCTGCAACTGGCGCTGGCTCGCGCCACTGCTTTTCAGCCGGTCGAGATAGGGGTCGATCAGATTGGCGGCATTGGCCACCACTTGTTCGGCGAGTAGGTTCCGATCCTCTTCCCGCTTCTTGAGGAGCACCGTCAAAGCAGTATTGGCCTCGGAGAGCTCGACGGTGCGCTGCTGGACCCGCTCTTCCAACTCTTTTTCCACCACCTTGCGGCGGGCAATCTCCTCTTCCAGTCGACGATTCTGCAGGGCAAGGGTCTCAAGGAAGCCGCGCTTTTCCAGACAACGGCGGACACGGAAAACCAGCTCCTCCATTTCACAGGGTTTCTGAGCATAGTCATCGGCCCCGAGGCGCAGGGCGTCGATCACCGAACTGACATTGCCATAGCCGGTGAGGATGATCACGGCGGTGAACGGGGCCAGTTTTTTGGCGGTTTCCAGCACCATCAAACCGTCCACTTCCGGCATCACCAGGTCGGTGACCACCACTTCATACCGCTCCTTCTCGAGGGCTGCCAGCGCCTCCTGCCCGCTGGCCACGGCGGTGACGGCAAAGCCGGCCAGGCGCAATTCCCGGGCGAACAGTTTACGGAGCATCTCTTCGTCGTCAACAAACAACAGCCTTGGTTCTCTCTCCACTGGTGACCTCCCCTCTGCCCCTCCGGGCCGCCGCAACCGTCAATCGGCTGTGGGCTGCCCTGCCCCGGCACTGTTCAGACTGGCGGTGATGGGTAGCAGTACCGTAAAAGTTGTCCCGTTGCCCGGTTCGCTGGCCACCATAATCTCGCCACCGTGCTCCTTGACGATTCCGTAACTGACCGACAGGCCGAGGCCGGTACCCTTGACTGCCGGCTTGGTGGTGTAGAATGGTTCAAAGAGTCGAGGTATCGCCTCGGCCTCAATACCCACACCGGTATCCTCGATGGTGAAGGCGACCCGATCTCCCTCCCGCCTGGTGCTAACCGTCACCACTCCACCCGGTTGCTGGCAGGCGTCGGCGGCGTTACTGAGCAGGTTGAGGATCACCTGCTTCAGTTGGTCCGGCACCATCTCGATAGCCGGCAGATGATCGGCAAATCGGGTGACCAGGGTGATTCGCCGAACCTTGAAATCACTTTTCTGGAAAAGAAGGATGGCGTTCAGCGAGCGGTGCAGGTCAACCAATTCTTTCCGGCCACTACTGGGGCGGTTGAAATCCTGCAGGTTGCGGATCAGATCCTTGACCCGGTCACACTCCTTCACCGCCGCCATCAGCAGTTCTCGATCCTCCGCCATCAGTACCGCCCTCTTCTCCAGACCTCTGAGCACGGCCATGATCCCCTGCATGGAGTTGTTGAATTCGTGGGCAATCGAGGCGGACAACTGGCCGATCGCCGAGAGTTTTTCACTGTGGAGAAATTTCTGCTGGGTCTCCTGCAGTTCGCAGGTCCGCTGTTCGACCCGCAGTTCCAGCTCTTTGTTGACCACTTCCAGTTCCTTGTGGGTCCGGATCAGTTCGGAAACATCCTGAAACACCGCCACCGCCGTCCGGCACACCCCTTCAGTCCAGCCATAGGGGTGAACCGAAACCACCGCCGGAAAGGCCTCGCCGTTCTTCCGACGTAGACTGATGTCGGCCGCGACCAGTGCCCTACCCAGCCGCAGGGCCTCGATCTGGTTACGGAAGGGCTGGCGATTCTCCTCCGGATGGATGGTAAGAATCGACTGGCCGACAAGTTCCCCGGTGCGGTAGCCGAGCAATCTTTCGGCCCCGGAGTTACAGGATTCCACCCGGACCTCGAGGCCACCGAGGTTCAGAATGACCAGGCCGACACTGTCCAGGGACTGGTAGATCGATTCCAGCCGCTCATTCTGTTCCCGTAACTGGTCATTGGCAGCCCGCTGTTCATCCAGCCGCTGCCGTTCGCTGAGCAGGAAGGCCTCCTCCACCTGTTTGTGAAGGATGATATCCCGGTCGGCCAGAGATGCCACTGCTGCCTCGTTCTGTTTCTGGCTGTTGATATCGCAAAAAACAAGCAGGGAAAGCACCCTCCCTTTCTCCTCGACGAGGGCCAGATTGAGTTGCACCCAGAAGGGGGAAGAGACCGCCCCGCCGTGGTTCACCAGCCGCAACCGGCATTCCTGAACGCCGCCACTCTCCTGCAGCGCCCGATGGGCTGTCTGGTAGAGCTGCCGGTCCTCGGCAAGGACGAAATGGGAGAAGCTCTGGGCCAGCAGCGGCCGACGACCGACCCCGAGCAGATTGGCAGCGGCTTGATTGCTCTCCAGGATAAACTGATCGCTATCCAGAGTGCAGTAGCCCACCGGCGCAAGATCGTAGAGGCTGTAGTAGTGGGCAAGGGATGCTTGCAGATCAGGGTACGGCAGGTCGGCCGGCTCTGCATGCTCCGTGTGGTCGGTCATCTATTTTCCCCCGCATACCCCGGGGCGGCCGGGGCTGGCCCGGTTCGGCCCGGCATCCAGTCCGCTGCGGCGGCCGGTGGCCGCCACCTCCCCAACTGAAAGAGCCCTCAGAGGGGGAATCTCGCCGCAACGGGAAACATTTTCCCTGCTCATAGTAGACAGCGACTCCCCCCGTTTTTCAAGGAAAAGATGGCGACAGGGGAAAATCTCCCTGCTGCCAACAGGGATGAAAAAAAGGTTGCAAAACAGCGCAATAGCTCTCTTGCTGGGCCGGGCGGCGGAGAAGCCGGTTTAGAAACCGATATTGGCCTCGAACTCCCGCAGACGCTTGTGGATCGAGCGAAGCTCGGTAATCGTCGTCCAGTTGGCAATAAAGATGGAAAAGGATTCGCGTACCTTGCTGAAGGCGTTGGAGACCTGGACCAGAACCCCCAGGGTGATGACCCCGCTGAACAGGCCGGGGCCCATGATCAGGTAGGGGACAATCACCATGAGCTGCTCGAAGAAATTGATCCAGATATCAAAATAGCCGTAGTGGAGGAAGAGGCGGTTGTAGTTGACCTTCAGGCCGGTGAACAACTCGACGATGGTTTCAGTCCGCCCGTAGTGGATTTTGTCGTCCTCAGCATAGACCAGTTCCTTGCGGAAGGCGGCCTCCACCTTCTGGTTGTTATACTCCAGCCCGGGCAGTTTGATCCCGACAAACCAGGAGATGAGCAGGCCACCGATGGAGACAAGCAGGGCCACCCAGACCAGGCTGCCGGAAATGTCGCGGATGAAGTCGATATCCACCCCGCTGCTCAACCCCCAAAGGATGGGCAGGAAGGCGATCAGGGTCATGATAGCCCGTACCACCTGCAGGCCGAGGCTCTCGACAATCCGGGCGAAGCGGTAGATATCCTCCTGGATACGCTGGCTGGCACCCTCCACCTCCTCCTCCACCAACTGCCACCTGCTGACATAGGAAAAGGTCATCGCCTCCCGCCATTTAAAGGCGTAGATACGGGTGAAATAGCCGGTGAGGGTGGCGATGAGTACATAGGGGAAGGCGATTTTGGCAAACTTCATCATCTCCTGCCAGAATTCGCTCAACTCGTGCTCGGTGGCCTTTTGGAGTATATTGTAAAAGCCGCCGTACCACTGGTTGATCTGGACAGTCAGTTCCACCTGAATGAAGAGGGCGACCAGCAGCAGAGAAGCGCCGCCATAGGCCCAGAGCAGCCATCTCCTGCTCCGGTAAAAGGCGCGAAACATTTTACCTGCCTCCTGAACTCTCAGTTGAAGACGGTGGTCGCTGCTGGCCAGCAGAATGGGGTGAGTGCACCGGCCGCCCCCTCATCAGCCGAGCAGGGCTGCCGCCTCCAGGTCGCCGGGAAGCCCACGGGCGAGCAGGTAGCGGCGAATTTTCTCCACCTCCGCCGCCCCTTTTCCCTGGGCAAGGCCGGCCTTGGCGGTGAGTGATTCGATGTCGATTGCCACCACCGTGCAGAGGGCTAGGGCCGGGGTGTCGGGAGCGATGTCGGCATAGTCGGCAACCCCTTCATGGCTGGCCATCAGGGCGTTGAGAACGGCGGCCTTCTCCTCGAGGCCGTCGACCTGTTCGGCCCGGCCACGGATCAGCACCGACTGGTACAACTGGGTCACCGCACAGGCCGAGGCAGTTGGCTCATAGGCGGTATCGAGATAGGCGAGGGGAAGGTCAATGGCAAAACAGACCCGCCCGTCCCGTTCGATATTGTCCAGTTTCTCCCCCGCCGGGGCACAGTGGAAATAGATCTTTCCACGAAAATAGACAAAGTTGACCGGGGTAATGTAGGGATAGCCATCCGCCCCGTTGGTGGCCAACCGGCCGACTCTGGCCCGGCGGAGAATCTTTTCGATCTGCTCCGGGTCACGTACTTCCTTCTGTTTCTTACGCATCATCGCTTCTCCTCGTCCTGCCGCTCACCCTGCCGCTCAGTTTGCTGTTCAATCTGCTGCTCACCCTTCTACCTGCTAACCAGTTTGCCGCCAGAAGGCAAAGAGTTCTCGCACCCCAAGTTCGGCCAGGCCGGCCATGGCCAGCAGTTCCCGCTGGTGGTAGGGACGCCCCTCGGCACTGGCCTGAACCTCGATCCATCTGCCATCGGCGGCAATGACGAAGTTGGCGTCAACCTCGGCGACATGGTCCTCGGCATAGTCCAGATCGAGCAGCGGCTGGCCGGCCACGATTCCCGCCGATACCGCCGCCACCGGCAGAACAGCGGGCAGTACCGGCAAGCGGCCATCGGCCACCAGTCGGCCAAGGGTGTCACCAATCGCCAGGGCGGCACCGCTGATGGAAGCGGTGCGGGTGCCGCCGTCGGCATTGAGAACATCGCAATCCACCCGCAGGGTTCGAGTGCCAAGGGCCGTCAGGTCGACCATCATCCGCAGACTGCGACCAATCAGCCGCTGGATCTCCAGACTCCGCGCCGACTGGCCATGGGCCTCGCGTCGATACCGCCCACGGGTGGCGCCGGGGAGCATCCCGTACTCGGCGGTGATCCAGCCGCTGCCCCGCCCCTCGAGAAAGGGGGGAACCCGCTCCTCGACACTCACCGCACAGACCACCTCGGTGCCGCCAAGGGCGATCAGCACCGAGCCATCCGCTTGCGGCTGGATACCACGTTCAATGCGCAGCGGCCGCAACTGGTCCGGCCGGCGGTTATCTTTTCTCATTTTTACCCGCTCCCCCTTCTCCTTGTCGGCAGCCTTGGTGGCGACCGTGGTGGCGACCGTCTCCGCCGATCTGGCGGATACCCCGAGCAGACCGGTGCAGAAATCGTCAACAGAAAACAGTACCGGATCGTTGCGGAAAAAGGCAAGACTATTCCTGCTTCCACCGATGGTTCTCCGATAGTGCCCTCTCCCTGGCCAATCGATTCACACAATAGCTATTTTTTACTTATAAAGTTAGGTAAAATTATATTTTTTCCTAACATTATTCTTTTTTGTACTCTTAACGGCATATTTATGCAAACAAGGGGTTTACGCTTTAGCCCCCTTCATGGTAAGGAAAGGGCCAGTGCTGATCCCGCCCTGTTGTGCACTGCAGAGAGCAAGCAAGCCGCAGTTGCCGGGGCCGGCAAGCTCCACCCCAAACCCATCAAGCAAGGAGAGACCCATGAAGAGACTGATCCGCAGCCTGCTATTCGCCCTCACCGGCACCCTCGCCGCCGGGCCGGCCCTGGCGGCCCAGGCCAACCCGCTGGAGGCCTGGCAGCCGAAGTTCGATCCGAGCAAGGCGGAGTTCACCTACCTTCTCTCCAACATTTCCCATCCGGTAATCGAGGGGATCGGGGTCGGCTACCGCATCCGCGACCGGGTCTGGGAGGAGTCGGGCGGCCGTCTCTACGTCGACTACCGGCCGCTGGCCCAGCTGGGCGGCGAAAAGGATGTGATCGCCAAGCTGAAACTGGGGGCGATCCAGGGAATGATGAGCTCCTCGGTGGCCGCCGCCAACGTTGCCGACCGCCTGGGGATCGTCAACCTTCCCTATGTTGTCGACACCTTTGACAAACTCGACCTCTTCCGCGACACCCCGGAGATCTGGCAGCCCTTCGCCGCCAGTGCCGAGAAACAGGGTCTGGCGGTTGTCGATGTCACCGGCTACGGCCCCTATGGCTGGGCGACCACCTCGCCGGTCCGCTCCCTCAACGACGCCAAGGGGACCAAATTCCGTATCGCCGAGGCGCCGGTGAACACCGACACCTACAAGAGCTGGGGCCTGCAGTTCACTGTCCTCCCCTGGCCGGATGTCCCCCAGGCCCTGCAGACCGGGGTAATCACCGGCCTTGACCACACCGCCATCGTCTGCAATATCACCAAAAAGTTCACGGTCGCCAAATACTTCACCGAGCTGAACTACGCCCAGGGGCTCTTTGTCCACCTGATCAACCAGCGCTGGCTGGACAAGCTCCCCGAGGATCTGCGCACCATCCTGCTGACGGTGATCACCGAGGAGAGCGCCAAAAGCCGCCAGCTCACCCGCCGCCAGTACGAGGAGCAGGTGGCGGCAGCGAAGGCGGACGGGGTCGAATTCATCGATTTGCCGGCAGCCGAGATCGAGCAGTTGAAGCAGATGGCGGAACCGGTACTGGCCAGCTGGACCGACAGGATCGGCCCGGACTATCTCGCCCTGGTGCGGGAGAAACTGGCGGACTGATCGCCCTGCCGACAACTCGCCGACATCCCGCGAGGCAGGCAGCCAGCCTGCCCCCCTCCCCCCTCCCCGAGCCATGCTGGGGAGGGGGCCCACCGGCACGGCACTACCCACTGGCCCATCATGGTGATCAGAATCTTTAAAAAAATCGACCGGATTTTCCTCGAGTTCGAGGAGTGGTCGCTCTTTCTGGCCATTGCCCTGGCACTGACCACCGCCATGGCCAATGTCATCCTCCGCAAGGCCACCAGCGACCTCAGTCTCTACTGGTCGGACGAGGTGGTCCGCAAGGTGATCTACTTCACCACCTATATCGGTTGCGTCACCGCCATCCGCAGCCGCAGCCTGATCCGCATCGATGCCCTGCCGCAACTCCTGCCGATTCTGAAAAAACCGCTCACCCTCTTCTCCCACCTGGTGGTCCTCCTCTTCGCCGCCCTGATGGTCTATCTGGGAAGCAAGATGACCGTGATGATGTACCAGGACGCCTACGCCCGCACCGCCACCCTGCAGATCCCCGAGTACTGGTTTTATGCCGTTCTGCCGCTGATGGGGGTGATGATGTTCTGCCGCACTTTGATCGTGATGCGCGAGGACTGGCTGGGCAAAAGCGACATCACCAGTGGGGAGTAGGGGATGGAAAACAGTTATCTGCTGATCTTTGCCATCCTCCTCGGCTGCCTTGCCTCGACCATTCCGGTCTTCATCGCCCTCTTCTTCACCGGAACCATCGGTCTGGTCTGGCTGGTGGGAATCGACCCGCAGATCGTCATCGAGGTGCTCTACCGCTCCATGGACAAATTCGCCCTGGTGGTGGTGCTCTTTTTCGTCCTCTGCGGCAATGTCATGACCACCGGCACCATTGTCGCCAAACTGATCAAGACCGCCAACGTCCTGGTCGGCTTCCTCCCCGGTGGCCTGGCCATGGCCGGGGTTCTGGCCTGCGGCTTTTTCGGGGCCATCTCCGGCTCCACCGTGGCGACGGTGGTGGCGATCGGCGGCTTCATGATCCCGGCCCTGATCAGCAACCGCTACGACGAACGGTTCGCCGTCGGCATCATGACCACCGCGCCGATCCTTGGGGTGGTCATCCCCCCCTCCATTGCCATGATCCTCTACGCCATGGTCAGCAACGACCCGCTGGAGGCCCTTTTTCTCACCGGGTTTATCCCCGGCCTGCTGATCATCCTGGTGATGAGCGGCTACGCCTATTTCGTCTGCCGCAAGATGCCCCTGCCACCGCAGAAGCGCCCCACCTTCGCCGAGGTGGTGGCGGTACTCCGCGAGAGCATCTGGGCCCTCTGCCTACCTGTCATCATCTTCGGCGGCATATACTCCGGGCTATTCACCGCCAACGAGGCAGCGGTGGTGGCTTGTTTTTACGCCTTCTTCGTCGAGATCGTCATCCACCGCGACATGCGCCTCAGACAGGTAAAACGGGTGGTGGTCTCCTCGGCGGTAACCTCCGCCACCCTGCTGGTCATCGTTGCCGGGGCCTCGGTCTTTGGCGAATACCTCACCTTCGAACAGATCCCCGGCAAGATCGCCACGGTGGTGGTGGACAATATCTCCTCGCCGTGGGTCTTCCTGCTGGCAGTCAACATCCTGCTGCTCTGCATCGGGATGTTCATGGACATCATCTCGGCCACCCTGATCCTCACCCCGATCTTCTTGCCGCTCTTGCACAAATTCGGCATCGACAGCCTCCATTTCGGCCTGATCATGACCATCAACCTCGGCATCGGCTACTGTACCCCACCACTTGGCATCAGCCTCTACATCACCGGAGCCACCGTCAACCGCGACATCCTCTACGTTTCCCGGGCGGTGCTCCCCTTTGTTCTCTTGCAGATTGTGGTCCTCCTGCTGCTCACCTTCCAGCCGGAGATCGTCCTTTTTCTCCCCCGGCTGGTGTACGGCTAAACCCTCCGGGGAAAAAGTGCTCCGCCCGGGAAGGCTCCAGCCGGCCCGCCGCCTGCTCCGCCCATCTCTCCTGCCGGGGAGTGGACCTGGGCTAGACAGGGGACAGGCCCAAATTTGGCGGTAGAGAAAATACCGCAAGATTTGGGCCTGGCTGGGCCTGGCTGGGCTTGGCTGGGCTTGGCTGTTACTGGGTAGACAGGGGAAGACAGGAGAAGACAGGGGGGGAAACAGCTGACGGCAAGCGTGGTCATGGATGGTCAGCTACCGGTCAGGCAGCCTATGCCGGCGCCGGGAAAAATGGGAAGTTGTGGCGAAGGGCAGTTACTGATATGCTGCTAGAATTGCCGGGGAGTGCCGGGCAGGCCGCCGGACAGGTGCCGGGTAGCTGCCGAGCAGCTGCCGGACAGGCGCCGGGTAGCTGCTCGAAAGCTTGTACAAAAAAGAGAGGGGGGCAGGCCGATGCAGCCAAAAATACTCGTACCAGTTGACGATTCGACCACCGCCCGGCGGACAATCAGCACCATCATCGATTTGAACGACCACTTTTCCCGCCAGCTCAGTCTGCTCCATGTGATCAATCAGGAGCAGCTGGCCTACCGGATGATTCCCGATTTTCAGCTGGATATGGTCAAGGAAAACGCCACGAGGGCCGGCCGGGCCCTGCTCGATCAGGCCGAGGGCCGCCTGCGGGCGGCGGGCTTTAGCTGCGAGCTGCTCCTGGAGTTTGGTGACCCCCGGCAGAAGATCAGCCAGATCGCCAACGACCAGGGGTTCCAGCTGCTGGTGATCGGCCGACACGAGGGGGGTGGCGGCCTCCGCGATGTCCTTTTCGGCTCGGTGGCCAACCACGTCCTCCACAACGTCCGCTGCCCGGTACTCCTTTTCTAAGCGGGGAAGTGAAAGGCCATGGCCTCTCTTTTTACCTACGGCTCACTGATGTGCGCCGATATCATGTGCCGGGTGGCCGGCTGCCGGCCGGCAGCACTCTCGGCAGAGCTCAGTGGCTACCGGCGCTCCTCTCTGCAGGGGCGGCTCTACCCGGCCATCGTCCCCTCCCCCGGCGGCCGGGTGAGCGGTGTCCTTTACCTTGACCTGCCGGCATCGGCCCTGCACCGGCTGGATATCTTTGAGGGGGAGCTGTACCGGCGGGAGGATCTGGCGGTGGTAACCGGCAAGGGGGAGGAGCAGCCGGCCATGGGCTACGTTCTCCGGGCGGCCTACCACCACCTGCTCACCAACACGCCCTGGGACTTCGCCGAATTCACCGCGAGAGGCAAAAAACCTTTTGAGGAGGCCTATCTCGGCTTCCAGCAGATCGCCCCGCCGGCTGGGTGAACGAGAAGAGGGTGGGAAGGCAGGCAGACGACCGCCGCTACAACTGGCGGTTGTCGATGACCCGTTTCCCCTTCCCCTCGAAGCGCTCCAGGGAGCGCTCCTCCACCAGCTTCACCTCCACGCCGATGCCCAGCTCGGAGGCGAGCCGCTTCTTGATCGTCTCCATCATCGCCCGCTGCTTCTTCATCTCGTCGAAAAACATCGACTCCACCACCTCCACCATGACGGTGAGGCGGTCCTCGTTGTTCTCGCGGTCGACCACCAGCCGGTAGTGGGGTTCGGTCCCCTCGATGGCAAAGAGCACCGCTTCGATCTGGGTGGGGAAGACGTTCACCCCCTTGATGATCAGCATGTCGTCACTGCGCCCCAGCACCCGGCTCATCCGGATCAGGGTGCGGCCACAGGGACAGGGCTCCGGGATCAGCCGGGTGAGGTCGCGGGTCCGGTAGCGGATCACCGGAAAGGCCTCCTTGGTGAGGGTGGTGAGCACCAGCTCCCCCACCTCACCCGGCGGCACCGGCTCGAGGGTGTCGGGGTCGAGGACCTCGACATAAAAATGGTCCTCGTTGATGTGCAGCCCCTGGCACTCGACACACTCGCCGGCCACCCCCGGTCCCATCACCTCGGAGAGGCCGTAGTTGTCGGTGGCACAGATGCCCAGCCGTTCGTTGATCTCCCGACGCATCCCCTCCGACCAGGGCTCGGCGCCGAAGAGGCCATAGCGCAGGGAGAGGCCATTGGGGTTGATCCCCATGTCCATCATCACATCGGCCATCTTCAGGGCATAGGAGGGGGTGCAGACCAGGGCGGTAGTTTTGAAATCCTGCATGATCTGAATCTGTCGCCGGGTGTTGCCGGCGGAAATCGGGATCACCGAGGCACCAAGCCGCTCCGCCCCGTAGTGCAGACCAAAGCCGCCGGTAAAAAGGCCATAGCCGAAGGCGATCTGGATGACGTCATCGGCGGTCACCCCGGCGCCACAGAGTACCCGGGCCACCAGATCGGACCAGGTGACGATATCGCCCCGGCTGTAGCCGACCACCGTCGCCGCCCCGGTGGTCCCGGAGGAGGAGTGGACCCTGACAACATCCCGGAGCGGCACGGCAAAGAGGCCGTAGGGGTAGTTGTCACGGAGATCCTGCTTCAGGGTGAAGGGGTAGGCGCGCAGATCATCAAGGCTGGTGATTTTTTCCGGGTCGAGATGGCGCTGATGAAAGATGTTGCGGTAAAACGGCACGGTGGTCGCCACCCGCTTCAAGGTGGCACGCAGCCGCTCCAGCTGCAGCCGTGCCAGCTCCGGGCGCGGCAGGCATTCCTGCTCTTTTTGCCAGTACATTGCGTCGGGCCTGGTGGTTGAGGGTTACCGGGTTCAGAGGGCGCAGATCTGTTCTTTGGAGAGGATGGTGAAGCCCTCCCGGCGCAAGGTCTCAATCGCCTCCTCCATCTTTTCAAAGCGGAAGATCAGCACCGCGTTCTCGCCGGTCTTGTTGACGAAGGCGTACATGTATTCGACATTGATCCCGGCATCCCTGATCGCCGCAAGGACGGTGGCCAGGCCACCAGTACGGTCGGGGACCTCGACGGCAATCACCGTGGTCTTGCCGACGGTGAAGCCATTCTCCTTCAGCACCTTCTTGGCCAGTTCCACCTTGTCGACGATCAGGCGGAGAATGCCGAAATCGGCGGTGTCAGCCACCGACAGGGCACGGATATTGATGTCATTGTCGGCCAGGACGGCGGTAATCTCCGCCAACCGGCCTGACTTGTTCTCGAGAAATACGGCAATTTGTTCTACCAGCATGACAACCCTCCCGCTGTTTCAGATGCTCCGTTTGTCAATCACCCGCTGGGCCTTGCCCTCGCTCCGCTGGATGGTCTTCGACTCCACCAGTTTCACCCGGCAGGTCACCCCGAGCAAATCCTTGATCTCTTTCTGGATGTGTCGGCTCAGGTTCTCCAGCACCCGAATTTCGTCGGAGAAGACTCCTTCGCTCACCTCCACCTGCACCTGCATGGTGTCGAGATTGCCTTCCCGTTCGACGACGATCTGGTAATGCGGCTCCACCCCCTCGATTCCCATCAGCACATGCTCGACCTGGGAGGGGAAGACATTCACCCCACGGATGATCAGCATGTCATCGGTGCGCCCGGTCACCTTCTCCATGCGCACCAGGGTCCGGCCACAGGCGCAGGGCTCGTAGTAGAGGCGGGAGATATCCTTGGTCCGATAGCGGATGATCGGGAAGGCCTCCTTGGTCAGGGTGGTGAAGACCAACTCCCCCTTTTCACCCGGCGGCAGGACCTCGCCGCTCTCCGGATCGATGATCTCCGGCAGGAAGTGGTCCTCGAAGATATGCATTCCCCGGTCGGTATGCAGACACTCCTGCGCCACCCCCGGCCCCATTACCTCGGAGAGGCCGTAGATGTCGGTGGCCTTGAGGTTCAGTTTCCGTTCCACCTCTTCGCGCATGTTCTCGCTCCACGGCTCGGCCCCGAAGATCCCCACCCGCAGGGAGAGCGACTTCGGGTCGATCTGCATGGCATCCATGGCGTCGGCCAGATTGAGGGCATAGGAGGGGGTCGAGAGGAGGACGGTGGAACCGAAGTCCTTCATGATGGTGATCTGCCGCTTGGAGTTGCCGCCGGAGACCGGGATGGCGGTGGCCCCGAGCCGCTCGATGCCGTAATGGGCGCCGAGGCCGCCGGTGAACAGGCCGTAGCCGTAGGCATTGTGGATCATGTCACCCCGCCCGGCGCCGGCGCAGACCAGGGCCCTGGCCATGACACCGGCCCAGGTGTCGATGTCCCGGGCGGTGTAGCCGACCACGGTCGGCTTGCCGGTGGTGCCGGAGGAGGCATGGACCCGCACCACCTCCTCCATCGGCACGGTGAACAGGCCGAAGGGGTAGTTGTCGCGGAGGTCGTTCTTGACGGTGAAGGGGAGGCGGGCGAGATCGGCCAGACTGCGGATATCCTCCGGTTTCAGCCCGATCTCCTCCATCTTCCGCCGATAGGGGGGCACCGTCCGGTAGACCCGGGCCACCAGATGCTGCAGGCGGCGGAGCTGGATCGCCTCCAGCCCGACCCGGGGCAGGGTCTCCATCTCCTCTTCCCAATATTGAACCGTGCTGTGCTGAAATCTGCTGAACGACATGAACCCTCTCCTTACGCGCTGACGTTTCGCCCGGCGGCAAAGGCCCGCAGGTTGACCTCCCGGAACCGTTCCGGCACCCTGGCGGCGATCACCTGCCGGTACACCTCGGCGGCGATGGGCAGGAGGCTGGAGAGCACCCCGACCATCACCACATTGGCGGTCTTCGCCTCGCCAACCTCTCGGGCCAGGGCGAAGGCATCCAGCGGAATCACCACGATCCCCCGGCGGGTAAGCTCACCCAGGACCTCCTCGGGGTATTCCGCCTGGCCGGTGGCCACCGCCGGCGGCAGGATCTTCTGGGTGTTGACGATCACCTTGCTGCCCGGGTGGAGATAGGGGAGATAGCGCACCGCCTCCATCATCTCAAAGGCCATCTGGATATCGGCCTGGCCGGGGTCGATCAGCGGCGAGTAGACCCGCGGCCCATAGCGGAGTTGGGCGGTAACCGAACCGCCGCGCTGGGCCATCCCGTGCACCTCGCTCTTTTTCGCATCATAACCGGCCGCCAGCAGGGCATAGGCGGTTATCTCACTGGCCAGCAGAATCCCCTGGCCACCCACCCCCGAGAAGAGGATATTTCCCGCTTCGTTCATTCTTTTGCCTCCCCTCTGGTGATGGCGTTGAACTTGCACAGCGACGCACACTGGCCGCAGTCGTTGCAGACGATCTCATCGATCTTCGAGACCCCCTTCTGGGTGCGGCGGTAGCCACGGGCCTCCGCCTCCCCCTCCTTGAAGGCGGTCCAGCTGATTGCCGGACAGCCGAGACGGATGCAGGACATGCAGCCGACACAGTTCTCCTGCCGGGTGTAGTAGGAGACCGGTCGGCGCTCCTTCATCTCCGGCAGGAGCACACAGGGGGCCTCGGAGATCACCACCGACGGCTCGTCCAGGGCTACCGCCTCCTTCAGCACCTTGCGGGTCTCCACCACGTCATGGGGATTCACCTTGTAGACATGGCGCACCCCCACCGCCCGGCAGAGGGCCTCGAGGTCAAGACGGTTGGCGGTATCGCCGCCAATGGCGCCGCCACTGGCCGGATTGTGCTGCTGGCCGGTCATGGCGGTGATCCGGTTGTCGAGAATGATCAGGGTGGCGGCGGAGTTGTTGTAGACACTGTTGATCAGACCGGTGATCCCGGAGTGGATGAAGGTGGAGTCACCAATCACCGAGACCACCTGGCTGTGCCCGCCCTCCCCCAGGGCCTTGACCATGCCGTGGGCGATGGGGATCGAGGCCCCCATGCAGACACAGGCGTCCATGGCCGAGAGGGGTGGCAGAAAGCCGAGGGTATAACAGCCGATGTCGCCGGAGACGAACACCTTCATCCGCGAGAGGTTGAAAAAAATCCCCCGGTGCGGGCAACCGGCGCACATGTTCGGCGGTCTCCCCGGCAACTCCACCGGCGCAAAGAGCTCCGGGGCACTGGCCGGGTCGATGGCCTGGCGGACGATGGCGGTATTGAGCTCCCCCTGGCTGGGGATCAGCTCCTTGCCACGGCAGGGGATGCCCATCGCCTTGATATGGGTCTCCAGAAAGGGGTCGAGCTCCTCGACAACAAAAAGTTCCTCCACCGAGGCGGCAAACTCGCGGATCATCTTCTCCGGCAGTGGCCAGCTCATCCCCAGCTTGAGGACGGCCGCCTCCGGGAAGGCCTCCTTGACATAGAGATAGGCAACCCCGCCGGTGATGAAACCGCGCCGGCTGTCACCCGCTTCGATCCGGTTCAAGGGGGTGGTTTCGGCAAGCGCCCGGCAACGGCCCATCCGCTCCTCCACCACCGCCCGGCGTTTGCGGGCCAGGGCCGGCAGCATCACCAGCTTGGCCGGGTTCCTGCTTATCTCCGGGGCCGGCCGGGTCGGGGCCGGCCCGGCCGGCTGCACCACCCCCTTGACGTGGGAGACCCGGGTGGTCACCCGCAGCATCACCGGCGTATCCAGCTCTTCACTGAGGGCGAAGGCCTGCACCACCATCTCCCGGGCCTCGCTCGGGTCGCTGGGCTCAAGCATCGGCAGCTTGGCGGCGAAGGCATAGTTGCGGTTGTCCTGTTCGTTCTGGGAGGAGTGCATCTCCGGGTCGTCGGCGGTGACCACCACCAGCCCGCCGCCAACCCCGGTATAGGAGGCAGTGAACAGCGGGTCGGCAGCGACGTTCACCCCGACATGTTTCATGGTGGCCAGGGCCCGGGCACCGGCGAAGGAGGCACCGATGGCCACCTCCAGCCCCACCTTCTCGTTGGGGGCCCACTCACAGTAGACGCCCGGGTAGCGGACAAGATTTTCCATGATCTCGGTAGAAGGGGTGCCGGGATAACCGGAGGCGACCCCCACCCCGGCCTCATGGGCGCCGAGGGCGATCGCCTCGTTGCCGGACATCCAAAGTGCCGTGCGGTCGGGTGTTGTCACAAGGTGCTCCTGCTCGGTGTCGGGTTCATAGCAACAGATTCCGCCCGCGGCAATGGTGGCGGACGAGGCCTCAATACTGGCTACAGTAACGACGCAGACTACCCGGAACAGACAGTTTCCGGCAAGCACTATTTCGCCGCCCGGCGCCGATGACCGGGCTTGCCGCTGGCCTCGAGGGGACTTTCCCTTTCCCTTCGCTGATAAACTGCGTATACTGACGGCGCACGCTGCCGGCCACCGGCCCCGTTCGTTGCCAGACCCGGTATCGGCGTGGCCCGGCCGCCATAACGCACCAGCCCCCAGGAATAAAAAGATGTTCAACCGATTCTTTGTTGCCGCCGTCCTTGTCGGCCTCTACCTCACCTCCCGCCACAACTACCTCCTCTTCCACTCCCTCGCCGAGATCTTCAGCATCGTCGTGGCCTTTTCGCTCTTTGCCATCGCCTGGAACTCGCGAAAATACATCCGCAACCCCTATCTGCTGTTTGTTGGCGTTGGCTATCTCTTCATCGCCTTCCTCGATCTCCTCCATACCCTCTCCTACAAGGGAATGGCCATCTTCACCGACTACGATTTCTACGCCAACCAGCTGTGGATAGCCGCCCGCTATCTGGAGAGCCTCACCCTGGTCGTCGCCTTCTTCTTTCTCGCCGGCAACCGCCTGCCGCGAATCGATCTGGTCTTTGCCTGCTACACCCTGATCACCGGCTTCCTGGTGGCAAGCATCTTTTCCTGGCAGATCTTTCCCATCTGTTTTCTCGAGGGCAGTGGCCAGACCCCATTCAAAATCGTCAGCGAATACGTCATCTCCGGAATTCTGGTCACGGCGCTTTTCTTATTATGGCGCAACCGGGACCGCTTTGAAGCGAAGGTGTGCCGTCTGCTCTTCTGGTCGATTGTCTGCACCATCCTCTCAGAGCTGGCCTTTACCTTTTATATCAGCAATTACGGCTTCTCCAATCTGGTCGGGCACTATTTGAAGATCTTCTCCTATATGCTCATCTACCAGGCAATCATCAAGACCGATATCGAAAACCCCCTGGAGGTGATTTTCCTTGAACTCGATCAGGCAAACCGGGCTCTGCGGGAGGAAATCGAGGTACGAAAAAGGGCAGAGGAGGAGATCAGGACCCTGGAAGATATTCTGCCGATCTGCATGCACTGCAAAAAAATCCGTGACGACCAGGGCTACTGGAACAACCTGGAAAAGTACATCGGCGAACGTTCCGGCGCCCAGTTCAGCCACGGCATCTGCCCAACCTGCCTGGAGGAGCACTACCCCTTTTTAAACGACAGCGATCCGGTCTAGCTCTCTTTCGCCTCGTTCTTGACAAGGATTTTTTTGCCCGACAGACCACCGCCCGTCCCGGAATGAGTCGTATCGGCCAGCGCCGGCGAACTCTCCCAGGTTGCCGACAGGTTGAAGGAGATGGTGGCGAAGTTTAGAACCTGAAAAATCAATTTTTGCCCTGCCGAATGGAAGATTTGCAAAACAGCCGTATCCTCCTGGTCGACGACGAAGAGGGTATCCGGGTGGTTCTCGAGTATCTGCTGCGCAAAGCCGGCTACCTCGTCGATACCGCTACCGGCCACCCCGAGGCGATGGCCTGTCTGGAGAAGAGGAACTACGATCTTGCCTTTCTCGACATCAAACTGATCGGCAAGGATGGCCTGCAACTCCTCCGGGATTTGAAGGCCATCGCCCCCAGCACCCAGGTAGTGATGTTCACCGGCAGCCCCGAGGTCGATACCGCCGCCGAGGCGATCCGCCAGGGTGCCTGCGATTACATCACCAAACCGATTGACCGGGAAGCCCTGTTGATGGTCTGTCGCCGGGCACTGCTGGCCAAAAGACTCGAAGACGAACGCGAACTCTACCGGGCCAACCTGGATGCGATCTTTTGCAGTGTTGCCGATCCAATCCTCATGGTTGACGGAACCGGTAGGTTGGCGCAGGCCAACCCCCCGGCGGCGCAGATCTTCGGTTACACTGAGGCGATGATCGGTTGCGAACTGGACAAGATTTCCCTTCCCTGCGCCCCCTCCTGCCACCCCGCCATCGGCAAGAGTCTGCGGACACAAAAGCCGCAGGAACTGCTCCGGATCGAATGCCACACCGTCACCGGCGAGACACGGATCGTCAACCTCAAGGTCAACCCGATAAGCAGTGGCAACAACGGTGGGGTGGTCGTGGTGATCCAGGATGACACCCGTCTGGTGGAACTGGAGCGTTCCCTCCACCAGCGGGGAAATTTCCACGGCATCATCGGGGTATCTCCTCCGATGCAGAGGGTCTTCGCCCTCATCGAGGCCCTGGCCGACATGCCGACCACGGTTCTCATCTACGGTGAGAGTGGCACCGGCAAGGAGTCGGTCGCCGCCGCCCTGCACTCCTCAGGCCGCCGGGCCGCTGCCCCCCTGGTCAAGGTCAACTGTTCGGCCCTCTCCGAAAGCCTCCTCGAGAGCGAACTGTTCGGCCACGTCCGCGGGGCCTTCACCGGTGCCATTGCCGACAAGGTCGGCCGCTTTCAGAAGGCCGATGGCGGCACCCTGTTCCTCGACGAGATCGGTGATATCTCCCCGACCGTACAGATGCGGCTGTTGCGGGTGCTGCAGGAGGGGGAATTCGAGCCGGTAGGGGCGTCAACACCAATCAAGGTTGATGTGCGGATCATCGCCGCGACCAACAAGGACCTCGCTGAAATGGTACGACAGGGCACCTTTCGCGAGGATCTCTACTACCGGCTGAACGTTGTCCGGCTGGTGCTTCCCTCCCTGCGCGAACGTCTGGAAGATCTTGATCTGCTGGTGTCCCACTTCATCAGCAAACACAACGCCAGGCTCAAAAAGGATATACACGGCATCTCGGCCGACGTGATGCAGCTTTTCCACCACTATCGTTGGCCGGGCAACGTCCGGGAACTGGAACACGCCATCGAACACGCCTGCATCCTCAGCACCTCCGGAATCATCTGTCTGAGCGATCTCCCCGCTGATCTCACCGGCAACAAGGCAGAAGAGGCAATGGCCAGCCAGCTTACGCCAGCCCCTGCGGCCAAACTGACCATCACCGAGGCCCTGGCCCTTGCCGGCGGCAACAAGTCGCAAACGGCAAAACTTCTCGGTATCAGCCGCCGGACCCTCTATCGCCATCTGGAAAAAGCACAAGCAGGCAAAGAAGAATCCGAATAGCTCGACTTGACACATTCCGAAAGTGTGCCATGGCACATGCCACCACTGTGCCATGGCACACCTGATGGTGTGCCACGACACAGGTCAAGACCCCCACCTCTCTCCTTTCGTATCAGCCAAGCCACTGTTCTCCCTCAAGACCTTTTTTCTGTGGGCGACCACTTCGTCTTGGCATGGTAGTTGCCCTGCTAGAAGAGAACTGTCTCCATTTTCGTACCCGAAACAGCACCGCTTACTCTTCGGCCACGGAAAATCGCTCTCGATAACCAAAATTCGGTGTTGCCAGCGGCAACACCACCCGCAGGAGGAACGCCAACATGGCCCTGGTCAAAAGAAGCACGCACTCATCCCAAACCGCACCCAATACCGACAGCAAGAGCGCCGCCATCGCCGCCCGCGAAGCGGAAGTGCAACGCAAGAGGGCGCGCACCCTGGCCAAGCAGCAACAGGCCGCCGAGCGGATCGCCGCCGCCACAGGCCAACTCACCGCCGGCATCAACGAAGCGGCATCGGCAGCGAGTCAGCTGACCCGGGCCTCCGAGCAGATCGCCAGCGGCGCGGAGGAGGCATCGGGTGCCGCCCAGGAATGTCTGGCTGCCTTCAAACAGGTCTCCATCGCCATCACCCGTCAGTCACAAAGCAGTGAAACCTGCCAGAGCAAGGTCGAAACCACCCAACAGTTGCTCTCCCGCACCAGCGGCGATATCAGCCAGATGGTGACCAACGTCGGCGTCGCCGCCCAACGCCAGAACAGCTCAGTACAACTGGTGGCGGAACTGGAAAAGCAGGCTGCCAATATCGGCGATATCATCAAGGCGGTGGTTCGGATCGCCGACCAGACCAACCTTCTTGCCCTGAACGCCGCCATCGAAGCAGCCAGGGCCGGTAAGCACGGCAAGGGCTTTGCGGTGGTGGCCGACGAGGTGCGCACCCTGGCGGAAACCTCGGAAAAAAGTGCCAAGCAGATTTCTGACCTGGTCGGCCAGATTCAGGAGGAGGTGCAGGTGATCGCCGAGGGGATCAGCGATTCGGCGAAAATGGTCGAGGGCGAGGTTGCCAACGGCAAAATTATCACCGAACAGTTGGACCAGGTCCGCCTCGACGCCGTGGAAATCGTCAAGGCGGTGGTCGAGATCGCCGCCGGCGCCGCCCAATCCGGTGTCGCTGCCGCTCAGGCCCTGAAGGGAACCGAGGCCATTGCCGCCGCCGCCGAAGAGCAGTCGGCGGCAGCGGAGGAGTCGTCGAAAACGGTTGAGGAACAGACCAAGGCCCTGGCCGAGTGCGAACAGACCGCCAAAAATCTCTCCGAGTTGACCGAGGACTTAAAGAACTCCACCGATGTCGCCAAGAGCGCCGAAGAGGTGGCGGCGGCGGCGGAACAGCTCTCCTCGGCGGTGGCCGAAATCAACCGATCGGGCAGCCAGATCATGGTGGCGATCGAACAGATCCGCAAAGGTTCGGAAGTGCAGTCGTCTGCCGCCGAAGAGTCGGCCGCCGCCATCACCCAGATCGAGAAGGGGACGGTTATCGCCCAGCAACGGGCCGGCGACAGCATGGAAAAAATTGTCGCCATGAAAAATCTCCTGAACACCAACAAGGCCGCAGTTGACGGTCTGATCACCGGCATCTCCTCTTCGGCTGCCAGCTCGAAGACGAGCATCAAACAGATCAAGGATCTCGAGTTGGTCGCCCGGAGGATCGACAAGATCGTCGATGCCATCACCACTGTCTCCATCCAGACCAATATGCTGGCGGTAAACGGCTCCATCGAGGCGGCCCGAGCCGGTGAATTCGGCAAGGGTTTCGTGGTGGTGGCCACCGATATCCGCAATCTGGCCCACGATTCCGCTGAGAACGCCGACCGGATCAAGGATCTGGTGAAATCGGTGCAGGACCAGATCGGGGTGGTCAGCCGCGATCTGGACGAGATTGTCCTCTCCGCCAGCAACGAGGTGGAAAAGGCGAGAAGCACCACTGCCAATCTGGTCCTGATCGAAAGCGATATCGACCTGGTCGAAACCGGGCAGCAAGATATTCTTGCCTCCGCCTCGGAAATCGCCACCGCCATCGGGCAGGTGAAAACCGGGATTGAGCAGATCTCCTCCGCCGCCCAGGAGGCCGAGAAGGCCGCCACCGAATCGGCCACCGCCGCCAGGCAGCAGTCGCAGGGGGCCGAGGAACTGGCTGCGGCGATTGAAGAGATCGCCTCCCTTGCCGACGAACTGCAGAGTGCCTGACAGGAGTCTCCATGACCACAGCATTGCCAGAAGAAAAGAGTATTAAACGGTCGTCGCAGAGAGAAGATGATCTCGGTGGACCAGAAGCGGATATCCGCCAGTTTGTCACCTTCATCGCCGGCGACGAGGTCTTTGCCGTTGACATGGCACCGGTGCAAGAGATCATCCGCGTGCCGGAGGTGGTCAAGGTGCCCCTGGCACCGGCGACCCTTGATGGGCTGGCCAATCTTCGCGGCCGGGTCCTGCCGATCATCTCGCTGCGACGGATCTTTGCCTTCGCCCCATCGGCCCATGACGATTCGACCCGGGCCATCGTCATCGACACCGGCCAACCTTTGGGCTTTGTGGTTGACCGAGTGGCGAGCGTCGTCGGCATTGACCCGGCAAAGATTGAAGGGGTTGCCAGCATCCGCGGCACCATCAACACCGAACTGCTGTCGGGGTTGATCAAGGATGTCGGTGGGCACGCGGTGGTCATGGTGCTCGATTTTGCCAAGCTGATTGCCCGGGAGTTTCCGGAAATTGCCGCCATCACCCGGGCCAGTGACCACCAGGCCAGTCAGGAAAGCCGCGACGACAACGAAGAAGAAAACAGTGACGAGTTGCAGCTGGTCAGCTTCGAGGTGGCCGGGCAGGAATATGCCATGGATATCAGCGACGTCCAGGAAATCGTCCAGATTCCCGAAGAGATTATCCATGTTCCCCACTCCGAATCCCATGTCGTTGGGCTGATGACCCTGCGCAACCGCCTTCTCCCTCTGGTCAACCTGCGCCAGATGTTCGGCCTGCCCAACCGCGACAACGATGACCATAGCCGGATTGTGGTGGTCTCCCTTGGCACGGATTCGGTGGGGGTGGTGATGGACAGTGTCAACGAGGTGTTACGGGTCGCAAAGGCCAGTGTCAACCCGATGCCGACCTTTCTCAGCCGGGAAGGCAATCTTGCCGACATTACCGACATCTGCCGTCTCAACGACGGAAAACGGCTGGTTTCGATCATTTCAGCGACAAATCTGTTTCGTCATTCTGCGGTCAAGGAGGCCCTCACCAGCATGGAAAATCTACAGCTGCAGGACGGGCAGGAAAACGCCATCGATGCTGACGCCGAAACGGTTGACGATGACGAGCAGGTAGTCGTGTTTCGCCTCGACAAGGAGGAGTTCGGCGTCCCCATCGACAGCGTTCAGGAAATTGTCCGGGTGCCGGAGGAATTGACCCATGTGCCCAAGGCGCCTGCCTTTGTCGAAGGGGTGATCAACCTGCGCGGCTCGGTCCTGCCGGTCATCGATCTCCGCCGCCGCCTCGGCATGGCGGCGGTGGCGCGTACCGACCGGCAACGGGTCATGGTCTTTCTGATTGCCGAGATACGCACCGGCTTCATCGTCGACTCGGTGGCGGAGGTGTTGAAGATCCACCGAGCAGCGATCGAACCGGCACCCCGCCTCTCCCTGGAGCAGGCCCAGTTGGTGTCACGGATGGCCAACCTGGAACAGCAGCAGCGGATGGTGCAGCTGATCGACCCGGCCGAGCTGATAACCGCCGACGACATGGTACAGCTGGACCAGCTCGGTGCCTGACCGCACCGCCCGCTTGTCCGCCGCCACCCTGGAAACGAGGTGGCGGCATTTTCTCAAATAACCAGAACGGAACCAGGTAGGATGATCAAACTGCTCATAGTCGATGACTCGGCCCTGATGCGTCGCCTTCTCAACACCCTGTTTCAGGCAGAAGGTGATTTTGTCATTCAGGCGGCCCACAACGGTAAAGAGGCGGTGGAACAAAACCGCAATTTTCAACCCGATGTGGTCACCCTGGACATCAATATGCCCGAAATGGACGGCATTACCGCCCTCTCCCTGCTCATGGCAGAACGGCCGGTACCGGTGGTGATGGTCTCGTCAATCACCGAGAAGGGGGCCTTGGCAACCTTCGAGGCCCTCCATCTCGGCGCTGTCGATTACGTCACCAAACCGGGGGGAACGATCTCCCTCTCCATCGAAATGATCGGCAGAGAACTCGTTGAAAAGGTTCGGGCGGCGGCCCGGGCCCGGATCAGGGGGAAAAACACCCCCCGGGGTCTCGCCCAGCGTCTGCGGGAGGAGCGGGAAAGACCGCAGCCTCGGCCTGTTACCAGCAGAAGGGGGACGGCCAACGAGGGGCTGGTGGTGATCGGGGTCTCCACCGGCGGCCCGCGAACCCTGGAAGAGGTCCTGCCCCTGTTGCCGCCGGACTTTCCCTGGCCGGTGCTGGTGGCGCAACACATGCCGCCAACCTTTACCCGCCCCTTTGCCGAACGGATGAACGGCCTCTGCCCCCTCACCGTGGTGGAGGCGGCGCAACCGATGCCTGTTGAGGCTGGCACCATCTACATAGGCAAGGGGGGCAGCGACATGGTGCTGACCCGGCGCGGCAACAAACTGACGGTGTTGGCGAAACCGGAAAACAAAGAGATGATGTGGCACCCCTCGGTGGAACTTCTCGGCCGCTCGGTGCTGGAACACTGTGACCCAAGCCGGGTGATCGCGGTGATGCTGACCGGCATGGGATACGACGGTGCCGACGCCTTCACCGCCATCAGAAAACAGGGAGGCCGAACTATCGCTGAGTCGGAAGAATCGGCGGTGGTCTTCGGTATGCCGGCCGAACTGATCAGCCGTGGCGGGGCGGGAGTCGTTCTCTCCGCCGACAAGGTGGCCAGACAGCTGATCACCTGGACCAATTAAGCCAAAGGATCACCCATGCCCTTCGTCAATCCGAAAGAATCGCCCGCTACCGAACACGATGAACGAAAACGGCTGCGGGACTGTGCCAGTCTCGAGCTGCAACTGACCGACCCAAGCCCGGCCGCCCGACGGTGGGCGGCAAAGGATCTCGCCAACTGTCCGGGGGCAACTTCGGCCCTGGTGGCCCAACTGCAGAACGAACCGGAGCGGTCGGTACGGGCAGTCATCCTTACCAGTCTCACCGAACTGGGCGACGATGAGGCAATAGCCGGGATGGTCGCCTGTCTTCGCAGCGAGGACGCCGCCATCCGCAACGAGGCGATTGAGACAATGAAACTGCTGCCGAACCAGGTTTCACCAATCATGGCCAACCTGCTCGACGATCCCGATCCCGACGTGCGAATATTTACGGTCAACATTCTCGAGTCCCTGCGCAGCCAGAATGTGGAGGAGTGGTTGAAAACGGTGATCTTGCACGACGACCACGTCAATGTCTGCGCCGCGGCGGTGGATCTCCTCGGTGAAGTGGCGACGTCGGCCTCAAGAGAGGCCCTGCAAGGCCTTAAAGAACGATTTCCCGATGAACCTTTTATCGCTTTTGCGGCCGATGTGGCCCTGAAGCGGATCGATACCCCCTGAAAAACCATGGCCGAAATCAGCATCAGCCAAGAGGAATTCCTTAAATTCCGCGAATTCTTCTATCGGAAGACCGGCATCCAGTTCGAGGACTCCAAGCGCTATTTTGTCGACAAGCGCCTGCTGGAGCGGATAATGGAGACCGATTCAGGTAGCTTTCGCAACTATTTCATAATGTTACGATTCGAAACCACCGGCGACGAGTTGCAGACTCTCACCAACCTGATGACGGTGAACGAGACCTATTTTTTTCGCGAAGAGTACCAGTTCAAGTGCCTGGTGAACTCGATTCTCCCGGAGATTCTCGGCGGCAAAAAAGGGAGTGGACCCATTCGCATCTGGTCGGTCCCTTCCTCCTCCGGCGAAGAGGCCTATTCCATCGCCATGTACCTCCTCGAATACTGGCCGGAAATACATCATTGCGATGTTGAAATCATCTCCTCTGACATCGACACCAGGATCATCTCCCAGGCCAAGCGTGGCCACTATTCGGCCCGCTCGATCGTCAATCTCCCCAAGGAGCTTCTCTATAAATACTTTCGCTACCACGACGGTGGCTACCAGATCTGCGACGATTTGCGCCAGGCCGTGGCCTTTACCAAGGTCAATCTGATGAAGCCGACCGATGTCCGGGGCTATCGTGACTTTGACGTGATCTTTTGCCGTAACCTGCTGATCTATTTTGATGACCTCTCCCGCCGCCATGCGGCGGATACCTTCTACGACGCCCTCAACCCCGGCGGCTTTCTCTGTCTTGGCCATTCCGAGTCGATGAGCCGGATCTCTTCGCTCTACCAGGTCCGCAAATTTTCCGATGCGGTTGTCTACCACAAAACCAAGGAAACTAAATGAAACGGATCCTGATCGTTGATGATGCGGCGACGCTGCGTCTCTACTACCGCACCATTCTCGAAGGGGCCGGCTACCACGTGGTCGAGGCGATCAACGGCGTCGAGGCGATGGAGAAAACCCTGCAGGCACCCTTTGATCTGTACATCGTCGACATCAACATGCCGATGCAGGATGGCTATGGTTTTGTCCGCGAACTGCGCGGACGGGATGTATCCCAGGCCCCGGCAATGATGATCTCCACCGAATCCGCCGCCAATGACCGAAGCCGGGCCTATGCCGCCGGAGCCAACATCTATCTGGTCAAACCGGTCAAACCGGATGAACTGCTGGCCAATTGCCGCCTGCTCCTTGGTGAGGCCCATCAGTGAACGCTTTACTCGAACAATTCCTGGCCGAAACAAAAGAGGCCCTGCAGGCAATCGCCGACAACCTGTTGCAACTGGAAAAGGAGCCGGCAAACGATCGGCTGCTGTCGGAACTTTTCCGCCTGGTCCACACCCTGAAAGGCAACAGCGGCCTGTTCGATCTGCCGGAACTGACCAGGGTGCTCCATGCCGGCGAGGATCTGCTCGATGCGGTACGTCAGGGTCAGGTCGGCTATTCTCGCCTGCTTGCCGATCGGCTCCTCGATGCCGCCGATTATGTCGGCATGCTCTGTGACGAGTTTGAGGCACAGGGACGGGTCGACTCCCGCCATATCGAGACTTCTGTCGGCCTTGCCGAGGCCCTGCGCCAATTGATCGCCCCTGCCGCTGTTGGTGAGGCGGAGCCCTCCGGACCACCTGTGCCCAGGCATGAACTTTCGCCCCCCGACCTGCCCGACCTGCCCGAAGCAGCACAGGCTGCCGCCGACCATGCTGCCCGGCAGGGACTCTCTTTGCACTGGTTGTGCTACCGTCCGCTGGAAGAGTGTTTTTTCCAAGGCGACGACCCCTTCCACCAGGCCCGATTGACCCCGGGGCTCGTCTGGGGTGGCATTGCCGCTCGCCAGGAGTGGCCGGATCTGGCTGAATTTGACCCCTACCGCTGCCTGCTCGATTTTCGCCTGCTCAGTAGCGCGACTTTGCCGGAGCTGGAAGAACACTTTCGCTACGTTTCCGAGCAGGTCAAAATAGTGCCGCTGCCGGAGGAATTTCTCCGCCGGCAGCAGACAACCCCAGGCCAGCAGTCATTGCCGGAAGAACTCGCCGCAGAGTCCTCTACGTCCGGTTTTCCTGACAACAAGACAGGGGGAACAGCTCCGTTTCCTCCTGCGGTGGGCGACCTGCTTGCCGCCCAGCGGGAAATTCTCACCATGCCGGACGATGTTCCCTGGCTGCCCGGTCGCATCAAGGCGGCGGCCGCCTCGCTGACCGGCTGCCTCATCGCCCTTGGTCGGCAGGAAGAGAAAGACGGCCTGGAAACCGCCCTCAACGCCGCCCTGGCCGAATCCTCGTCTCAACCCCTGCTTGCCTGGCTGAACCGACAGTTTCCGCTGCCGACGGCCGAGCCGCTGCCGCAGTTCGCCCGGATCAGCGCCTGGAGTCAGACGGCCGCAGAGACCCTCAGCGAACAGTCGGCCCAGGCGCCACCAGTAGCCGAACCGCCCCACCCCCCGGGCGATGGGGAAACGAAGTTTGGCCGTCGTGCCGATGACGTGTTGGTCGGGGCCAAAAGTATCAAGGTAGATCAGTTCAAAATCGACCGGTTGATGAACCTCATCGGCGAGATGGTGGTGGCCAAGAACGCCCTGCCCTATCTTGCCGACCGGGCCGAAACCATCTACGGCATTCGCGACCTCTCCCGGGAAATCAAGGCACAGTACGCAATAATTCACCGAATCGCCGGCGAGATGCAGGATTCGATCATGCAGGTCCGGATGATGCCGATTTCCCTGGTCCTCCAGCGTTTCCACCGCCTGGTGCGCGACACCTCGCAAAAGCTTGGCAAACAGGTCAATCTCGTCCTCCAGGGTGAGGAGACTGAAGCGGACAAGAATGTCATCGAAGCCCTGGGCGATCCCCTGGTCCATATTGTCCGCAACAGCCTCGACCATGGTATCGAGTCGCCGGACCACCGCCGCAGCCTCGGCAAACCGGCGACCGGAACCATCGTCATCCGAGCCAGTCAGGAATCGGACCGGGTGATCATTGAGATCAGCGACGACGGCAGGGGGATTGATCCCCTGGTTATCAAGCACAAGGCCTACGAGAAAGGCATACTCAATGCCGAACAGATGGCCCGGATCAGCGACCAGGAGGCGGTTAACCTGGTCTTTGCCGCCGGTTTCTCCACCGCCGAGACCGTTTCCGATCTCTCTGGTCGCGGGGTGGGCATGGATGTGGTCCGGAACGCGGTGGAAAAGGTCAACGGTATCCTCTCCCTGGAAAGCGAAAAGGGCAAAGGCACCCGACTCCGTCTCTCCCTCCCCTTGTCGATGGCGGTCACCAACGTGATGATCGTCGAAACGAACCGACAGATCTTCGGGGTGCCGATGGAAAGCGTTCTGGAAACGGTACGCGTCCCAACGGAATCTATCTACCGAATCAAAGAGCACCAGGCCATCGTCCTGCGCGGCCGGATCGTTCCCCTGTTGAACCTCAACTCCCTTCTCGACATGAACATACCGCCAGAAACCAACGCCGAAGGGGAATTGGCCGTGCTCCTGGTCCGCCATGCCGGCGAATCGGTTGGAATCATCGTTGATGACTTCAGGGAAACGGTGGAGATTATCCTCAAACCAATGCACAGCGTGCTGACCGGTCTTGCCGCCTATGCCGGCTCCGCCCTGCTCGGCAACGGCTCGGTGTTGCTCGTTCTCGATATCAAGGAGATCCTGTCATGCCGTTGATGTTCAAAAGGGACCGCGTTCTGTTTACCGGCATGGTGACCGGCGACGATGCCGAAACCCTTCTCGCCTGGCTGCTCCGGCATCCAAAGGGCAAGATCGACCTCCGTGCCTGCACCCACCTGCAACCGGCCAACCTCCAGGTATTGATGGCGGCAAAAAGACCAATCCTTGCCATGCCCGAGGACCAGGCGCTGGCCGATTGGCTCGATTCAGCCCTCAATGTCGGCAAATAACCGCTAAAGAACGTCGGAAACATGGCGACAAAATATTATTATTATTAGTAATTATTAAAATTTCATACATCGCAACGTGTTCCAGAAGAGGAGAGAAGATGGCCAAGACAGTGATGGTGGTGGACGATTCGGCGACGATGCGGTTGAGTCTCAAATCGGCCCTGGAGGTGAATGGCTTCAAGGTTGAGTGCGCTGGTGACGGAATCCTCGCCCTCAATCAGCTGAAAGTCGGCAGCAAGCCTGACCTGATTATTACCGATATCAACATGCCGAACATGGGTGGTCTGGAATTCATCAAGAAACTCCGAGCCCTGCCTGGTTTTCGTTTTATCCCGGTCCTCGCCCTCACCACCGAAAGCAAGCAGGAAAAACGGGATGAGGCGAAAAAAAACGGCGCCACCGGCTGGCTGGTGAAACCGGTTGCCGGACCCGACCTGGTGAAGGTGATCAAACAGGTTCTTCCCGGGGCGTGACCGAGACCGATGCGATGAAAATAGATCCGACCCCCCCGGAAAGCCTTGCCTTCCCGCTGGTTCCCACCAAGGCGCTGGTCAGAAACACCATAGCGGCAATTGTTGCAACCGCCGCTGCCTGTTCTCTCGTCTATCCGCTGTTGCACTCCTGGATTGGGCTGCCGCCCTGGCTGGAGATCGCCCTGGCTATCAGCCTCACCGGGCTTGCCGTAATGGTTGGGGTGTTGCGGGTGGTCGGCAAGCAAACCTCGCCCATCGCCGCCTCATTGGCGAGCCACCGACAATATGCCGCCCAGAGTGCGGAGATTACCGAGTCGTATGGTCGGATGCTCATTGATATCGAGCGCTACAACGAGGTGCTCCGCCGCCAGTTAAGCGAGACCATCGCGCAGACCGAAACAGCGGTGCTGGAAATCATCGACAGAATGATGGTCATCCATGAACAGAGCACCTCGCAGATAAAGAGGATTGGTTCCTCGACCGAAAAAAGTGTCGAACTGGTGGCGGCAACCACGCAACAGCAACAGATCAACCAGGCGGTGATCCAGGCCCTCAACACCTTTTCCAGCCGGCAGATCGGTCAATTGGAAGAAAATCTTGCCCGTATTGAGTATATCTCCAGTGAAATCGGTAAATTTCGGCCACTGGTGGAAAATATCACCGATATCGCCGACCGGACCAACCTGCTTGCCCTGAATGCCGCCATTGAAGCGGCCCATGCCGGCGAGGCCGGTAAAGGCTTTGCGGTCATCTCCGATGAGATACGGCAGCTCTGTACCCAGACCAACAAGGCCGCGGCGCAGATAGCCGAGAAAATTGCCGCAGTTGGTGAACATGTCGGCCAGGAGACCGAAGCTGCCAGAAACACCATCGCCAAGGAAAAAAAATCCCTCGAAATTGAGGAACTCACCACAAACATCACTGCTGTCGCCAGCCGCTTCGGTAAGGCCTCTTCCTTTTTAGAAGATATCAACCGCAGTATCGATGAAGCCAACCAGAGTATCGTCAAGGAGATCTCAACAGCGCTGGGTCAAATCCAGTTTCAGGATGTGGTGCGGCAACGCATCGAACAGGTCATCACCGGTCTGGCCGGCTTAAGCAAGTTTGCCGACGACACCAGTGGCTGGCTGAACGGCACTACCGATCAACCGGACACCAGCCTCGGAAGACAACTTGATGCCTTCCAGGAAGGCTACGTGATGCAGGAACAGCGAGTCACCCACGACCGGGTGACCGGGACGAACCGGTCAAAACCGGCTGCGAAACCAGTTATGATAGAACTTTTCTAACAATTTTAATTAGTTGCTGTCGAATCTTTATTCGGCGAGTCATGTAATGAATATGATGGCATGCTGTACGCCGGTCGAAAAGGCCAAGATAGTCATAGTCGACGACGAGTTGTCAGTACTGAGAGTGCTGGAGACGATGTTGCGGTTCGCGGGCATGGACGTTCTTCCGTTCATCGACGGCGCTACAGCCTTAGCGACAATTAACGAAAAATTGCCGGACCTCATACTCCTCGATGTCAACATGCCGACAATGAACGGCTTGGAACTCTGTGCCAGAATCAAGGCCAATCCAATGACTTGCAAGATTCCGGTGATCTTTCTCACCGGGATCTCGACCCTCGAAGGCCGGATCGAGGCATTTCGCGCCGGCGGAGTCGATTACATCGCCAAACCCTTTCAGTTCGAGGAGGTCCAGGCACGAATCAACACCCACCTCAAACTGGCGCAGGAGGAGGCCGTTGTCCGCCGGCAACGCGATCACCTTGAGCAGGCGGTACTCGAGCGGACCGCCGAACTTGAGCAGGATATCGAAAAGCGAAAGGCGGTAGAAGCCAACCTGGCCCTGCAGGTCCTGGCCACCGAGGAGGCCTTTGTCTATACCGTCTATGCCCTGGCAAGGGCTGCCGAGGCCAACGACGAGGATACCGGCAACCACATCATCCGGGTCGGCCGTTTTGCCGCCATAGTCGCCGAAGAATTGGGTTTAGAAAACGAATTTGTCGGCGACATCCGCCTGCAGGCCATCCTCCACGACGTCGGCAAAATCCACACCCATCCGGATATTTTTAAAAAAACGGGCAAACTCAGCGAAGACGAGTTTGCCAAGATGAAAGAACATACCTATTCCGGAACCATGATCATCGGCAAACACCCGCGGCTGCAGATCGGCAGAAGTATTGCCCTCAGCCACCACGAGAGATGGGACGGCAGCGGCTATCCCAACGGTCTTGCCGGCGAGCAGATTCCCATCGAGGGACGAATCGCCGCCATTGCCGATATTTACGATGCCCTGCGCAGTCCCCGTCCCTACAAAACGGCAATCGACCACATAACCGCCTGCCGGATCATCAGCGAAGGCGACGGCAGGACCAGACCAGAACATTTTGACCCGGCGGTGCTGCAGGCCTTTACCCGGACCGCCGACCAATTTGAACAAACCTACGAAACATTAAAGGGATAATTCAGCTTCGAAACGACAAGATTGATTTGTCGGTGCATTGGTCTGCCGATTCCCGCCCCACAGCTACTGGTCGGTTATGGGCAAGGCGAAAATCGGTGTTTCACTTAGCCGAAATCCTTCGTATACTGGCAATGCAGACTGCCGGCCACCGCCTGGGCGGCCGGCTCGACCCTTCCCAGCCACGAGGAGCGTTAAAACCATGTATATCGGCAGAATCATGCACACCGACCTGATCACCGTCCCGCCCGATACTCCCCTGGACAGGGCCAACAACCTGATCAGGGAAAAACAGATCGACCACCTGCTGGTGGTCGACCGGCACAAGAAGCTGGTGGGGTTGGTTTCCGACCGCGATCTCAAGCGTTACTGGGCCTCGCCGGCCACCTCTCTCTCCACCCACGAGCTCAATTATCTGCTCGAGAAGGTGGTGGTCTCGATGATCATGATCAAAACGGTGGTCACCGTCCCCACCAGCACCACCATCGAGCGGGCCGCCCTGACCATGCAACAGCACCGGATCAGTGCCCTGCCGGTCATGGAGGATGGCGAACTGGTCGGAATCATCACCTCCACCGACGTCATGCGGGTGTTGCTTGAGGCGATCGGCATCAGTGAGGAAAGCGCCCGACTCAGTGTCTTTGTCCGCGACAGCATCGGCAGCCTGGCCGAGGTCACCGCCACCCTGCGTGACGCCGAAGTGAATATCCAGAGTCTCTTCTGCTGGCCGGAAGAGCAGTACCCCGGGGTGAGCCAGTTGGTCTTCCGGGTTGCCGCCAGCGACGGCGAGCGGGCCATCGCCGCCCTCACCGTCCGCGGCTTCACCGTGAAAAACCGCTACGAAAAGGATATCAGCCGCTTCTTGCCAGGCTGATGGCCCCGGCCGGGCCGGGCCAGTTCAGGCGCTGTCCGGCCCCTTTCAGCACCCTTTCCGCCCCCTGACGACCCCCTACGGCCCCTTACGCCCCCGTTCGGCCCCGTTCGGACCCCGTCCGGCCACCTTTTCGCCCCTTCTTCCCCCCCCCTCCTGGCGGTGAAACGATTTTGCCAGGAGGAGGGGTAAGATGGGGCGGAATAGGGCAAAAAAGCGCAGGGAGGCCGGCAGCCCGGTTACTTGCGGCCGGCAAAGACCAGCTTGCCGCCCAGGTGACCGGCGATGCCGGCGGCGGCCAAGGTCGCCACCGCCACCCCGAAATAGAGCAGCCGATGCGGGGAATCGGCGGCGGCCACCGCCGGGTCGAGCAAGCGCCAGAAGACAAGCACGTTGACCCCGCCGAGAACCACCAGCGCGCAGAGAATCTTGATGATGAACAAGGCCGTCTTCGCCCCCAGGTAGCGCTTCTGCCACTCGAGGTAACCGGTGAAGAGCACCACCGGCAGGACGGCCAGGACACAAATCAGGTTGTAGAAGGCAGCCGTTTCAAGAAAGGCGACAGTCTCCGCCGAGAGCATGGTCAGCCAGATGGCCAGGCCGAGAAAAATCACCACCACCGGCAGAATGCCGTTGGGAAAGTGGACGGTGATCGGGTGGAGGTGGAGTTTTAAGACCAGCCCGGCCAGCCAGTTGAGCAGCCCCGATTTTTTCTTCGCAGGGGCGGCGGCGGTGGCGGCGGCCGCCGGCAGGGGGCCGATCACCTTGTTGCCGGCATCGATCTCGACGAACAACGTCCTGTCGGCGCCACAGGCCGGACACTTTGCCGGCGGTTCGGCGCCGCTGTGGATGTAGCCGCAGAGGGTGCAGCGCCAGCGTCTGGATGCCGGCTTGGCGGCCACTGCAGCCGGCGCGGCGGGACCGGCGGTTGCTGCCGAACTAGCCGAACTACCCGAACTTGCCGGGGTAGCCGGGGCAGCGGCGGTCTGAGCGGCATCAGGAGTGGCAGTGCCGTTTTCAGCCGCCGGGGCAAACATCGAGGCCGGCGCCTGGCAGACCGGGCAGTTCTCCGGGGGAGCGGCACCACTGTGGCTGTGGTTGCAGACAGAACAGAGCCATTTCAACTCGCCGTCAGCCGATGTGCCGTCCCCCTCCTCGACCGCTTCCGCCTGCGGCTTACCCTCCTGATAGAGAAACATCTTTTTTGGCGCCTCGCAGACCGGGCACTTTTCCGGGGCCTCCTCTCCCTTATCGACGTACCCACACACTCCACACTCCCACCTCTTCATCTGCCGCACCTCGCTTGCTTTGATTGAACCGTACAGGCCACCCTGCTCAATTGTCCGGCAGCATGGTCCTGCTCATTGATTCTGCTCATTGTTCCTGATCACCGGGCCTGATCACCAGACTTTATGGCCCTTTTTCTGGTCCGTACTCCTGATCCGTACCGCAACCCACTCAACCCAGTCAACCCAGTCAACCCAGTCAACCCAGTCAACCCAGTCAACCCAGTCAACCCAGTCAACCCAGTCAACCCAGTCAACCCAGTCAACCCAGTCAACCCAGTCAACCCAGATTAAAAAATACCCGGGGCCAGAGCAACAACAAAAACTACGCTCAACCCTTTTGCCGGTTGTTTACCGCTTTGCTTGCCCGTCGCCGCCACCTTCGTCTCCCTCCGGCAGAGCCATCTGGTTACCCATCTCCATCTGATAGGTACGCATGAAGCGCCGATCTATCCAATCCTTGAGCCAAAAGGCCAGCCGCCCGGAGAAGGATATCCCCTCTCGGGAGAAAAGGCCAATACCCATTCCGAGATTGCAGATCTGCAGGTAGGCGCCTCCCGGAGAAAACTCCACCAGGGGTCGGTCCTGAAGAAAGGCCATCAGGTTTTCGCAAAGAACCCGGTTCTGCCGTACCGCGTAGACCCCGACCTTGGCCAGGGGGCGGGGGGCAAAGGCGATACAGTCGCCTCCGGCAAAGATATCGGGGTAGGCGACCGACTGCAGGCAGCCGTTGACCAGCAGACCGCCATCATTGCCCAGCGCCAGGCCGGAGTGGGCAAAAAGTCGATTGGGCTCCACCCCAGTGGCCAGAATGGTGAGCGCCGCCTGAGTCTGACTGCCGTCGGCAAAGAGCAGCCGCTCACCGTCGACGCGCACTACATAGAGCCCCTCAACGATCCTGATCCCCTTGTCGAGAAGGATGTCCCGGGCCAGCCGAACCAGCCGCGGCGACCGGCCGACCAGGATCTGACGACCGGCATAGAGGACAATCTTCGGCCGGTGGAGGCCGGCCCGGCCGGTCAGCTGGTGCAGGTTGCCGGCGATTTCCAGGGCCGCCGGACCGCCGCCAACCACCGCCAGACGGCAGGGTCCGGCAGCGGCCAAAGCCAGAACCCGGTCCCGCACCGCCAGCAACCCCTCGATGGGCTTGGCGGCATAGAGGTTCTCGCTCTCACCACCCGTCGTCGACCAGCGTACCGAAGAGCCGACATTGCAGGAGAGGAGATCGTAGGGCAATACCTCCTCACTGCCGGCGAGATGGACTCTCTTCGCCTCGGGGTCGATCCGCTCCGCCCGGGCAAGGACAAACCGTCCCCCCAGCGCCTCCACCTGCCGACGGGTGGCAAAACGGATCTCCTCCGGCCGATAGCTCCCGCCCAGCATCCCCGGCCCCATGCCGCTGTAGTAGTGCCAGGGGGAAGGCTGGACCACGGTTACCTCGCAGCCCCTGGCCTGAAAGCTACCGATCGCCGCCAGGGTTTGCAGGTGGGCGTGGCCGCCACCCAGGAGCACCACTTTTTTTGCCATGGGCCTTTCTCCTCGGCTCTCAGTGAGGCGCTTGCCGCCTCGCCGAATCTGCTGCCGATTTCAATTCGATCTGTTGTTGCCGGAATGGGGGCAAATGGGCTACAATGCCCATTGGTATTTGTGCATATGCTTTTCTTTTACCTCCCCAGCCGGCTTTGTCAAGGATCCGCTCTCTTTAAGCTCACTCCACCTCTTGCAACCACTGGTGCCGCAATGCCCTCCCTCTCGCCGGAAAAACCGGCCGCCCCGGAACAGCTTCTCAGCCACCGTTACTGCCTGATGTGCGGTCGGGACAACCCTCTCTCCTTCGGCCTGCGCTTTGCCCCGCTGGCCGATGGCGGGGTGATGGCGGAGTTCCGGAGTGACGAAAGCCTGCAGGGCTATACCGGCATCATGCACGGCGGGGTGCTCTCCGCCCTCCTCGATACCGCCATGGCCCAATGCCTTCTCCACCGGCAGATCGCCGCGGTGACCGGCGAACTGAATGTCCGCTTCTTCCAACCGGTGGCCTGCGACAGCACCCTTTCCATCCGGGCCTGGATCGACCGCTCTCTGCCCCCCCTCTACCACCTGCGGGCGGAAATCCGGGTGAACAACCAACGGGTCTGCCGCGCCAAAGGACGCTTTATGGAGAAAAACGCCAATGCAACCATCTGAACTGTTCCTGCAGATCCTGGTGGACAACCAGGCCCCCGCCACCCTGCTGGCAGAACACGGTTACTCGATCTGGCTTGAGGCCGATGGCCAGAAGATTCTCCTTGATGCCGGCCAGAAGGTGCTGCTCGAGAACGCCAGCCGCCTCGACTGCCGGCCGGCCGACCTGGACAGCCTGGTGCTCAGCCACGGCCACTACGACCACAGCGGCGGCATTGCCGAACTGCTCGCCGCCTCCAGTCGACTGCGCGTCTACACCCACCCCGCCGCCTTCCTGCCCCGCTACAAGGTGACCGCCGAGGGCTCCACCTCGATCCGGGTTACCAGTGCCAACCTGACTGCCCTGAACAGCCTGCCGAAAGAGCGGCTGCAACTGGTCCGCCAGCCGCTCTGGTTGAGTGAACGGGTCGGCATCACCGGCGAGATCCCCCGTCGCCACCCCATTGAGACCCCCGGCGGCCCCTTTTTCCTCGACCCGGCCGGCGGCCATGCCGACAGTATCGAAGACGACATGGCCATCTGGGTGAAAACCAGCCACGGGCTGGTGGTGGCGGTCGGCTGCTGCCATGCCGGGATCATCAACACCCTTGAATGGATCCGCGAGGTGAGCGGTGAAGAACGGGTCCACGCCATTATCGGCGGCCTGCATCTCCTCAACGCCGGCCCGGAACGGCTGGCCTGGACCGTCGCCCGGCTGCAGGAACTGGCGGTGGGCTCCCTGGTCCTCTGCCACTGCACCGGTGAGGCCGCCGGCCG
>JAABSV010000038.1 GCA_011390165.1 Desulfobulbaceae bacterium | reverse complement strand
GACCTACAGGGTAACCGTAGGGGCGACCGGCCGGTCGCCCATGGATCGGTATCGCCCAGATTGCGGTTGTCCCGGCAAAACCGGTGTCGTCACCTGCGTTGCCCACCTGGGGCGAGCGCCGGTCGCCCCTACATCATCTGACCGGAATCCAGGTGGGCGCGGGGCCGGTTCTACCCACCTGCCCCGCTCTACCTGTCCGGTTACCAACCGCCAGCTTTGTAACCACATCCCGGCAGCCGTACGCTGTTTGCTGCTTAGATTACGGACTAATCTACGCGCTTACGACTTCCGGAATCAGAACAAAATCTGCTCGTGTCTGGTTTCTGTTTTCTATCATCTATCATCTGTCCTCTGGCTTCTGGCGTCTGCCTCCCCCTTTACGGTCTTCGAACTGGTGTAATGCCGCAGAGTTTGCTATATTGGCAGGGTACAATGAATTTTTCCGTGCCAGACAGAGGTGTTGCCCGCATTCCTGACACCTCGAGAAGCTTTTCCCAGGTGAGGCCATGGCTACGAACAATGATCCGCAACCACAGGTGGCAAAGATACGGGTAAGCGAGATTGATACTCTCGCCAGCAAGTTGCTGGAAATTGAAATGGAACTGCAGTCAAACATCCCCACAACCCTATGGATCAGCGACCTGCACGGCGAGGGAGACCGATTCAAATCCATCCTCCGCGGCCGCTTCGGTATGCTTTACCAAACCTGCCGGGAGGCCTTGCCAAGCACCTTCAGTTCAGAAAAGATTCAGTATCTGACCAAAATAATCCGCAAAGGCCACTTCCTGCCTGACGATATTATCCAGATGGACATGCAGGATGTCATCCTCTGCCTGGTGGCGGTGCTCAAGTACAAACTGACCAATATCCGCTCCCACGGCAGTGAAATTTTCAGGCCCGAATTCCGCGACGTTATCAACCGGCTCCTCTCCGGCCTACCGGTGCCCGATCCAATCTTCGAAGAGAAGGTGATATCCGACCGGCTTATTGCCCACCTTTCCCATGCCATCCGCCAGGTCCTGCTCGACCGTATTCAGGTCCTGGGGGATGTCTTCGACCGTGGCCCGCAACCGGACAAGATCCTCCGGATTCTCTCCTCCCACTTCTACCGGGAGATGGTCGACTATGTCTACGGAAATCATGACATCCTCTGGATGGGGGCGGCCTCGGGTAACCGTTCTCTGGTAGCGGAGGCCCTGCGTATCACCTGCCGCTACGACCATTTCAAATTTCTTGACCGTCTTCGCTTCGATAGCGATCGCCTGGCCGAATTTGCCGAACGTACCTACCCGGTCGAACAGGTTACCGGCAACTTCAAGGCACAGACCAGCAAGGGCCGCTCGATGGAAAAGGCTTTGGCGGTGATCCAATTCAAGTGCGAGGAACAAACCATCCGAAGTTTTCCGCAATACGAGATGGAGTCACGTCTCTGGCTGGACAAACTTGCCCGAATGCTCGCCAGTGGCGAAACCGCCCCCCTCAACGACCAGCACTTCCCGACCATAGACCACCACAACCCCACCAGTCTCTCACCGGAAGAGGAGGAGATCATCGCCGATCTCTGTCGACAATTTACCACCAACAGCCGACTGCGCCGACTGCTCCGCTTTCTCTTCGAGAAGGGCAAAACCTACCATATCCAAAACAATTTTTTGAATATTCACGCTCTTGTCCCATCTACTGCCGACGGCGAGTTTGAGGAGTTTCTCGGCCGAAAGGGGAAGCACCTGCTGGCCTTCATCCAGGAAACAATCGACCGGGTGGGAAGCAGGTATCTCCAGGGAAAGCCACAGCAGGCCGATGATCAGGCCCTCTTCTTCTATCTCTGGTGTGGGCCGAAGTCGCCCTTTTTCGGGAAACACGCAATGAAAACCTTTGAACGGTATTTCCTCAAGGATAAGGAGACCCACGCCGAACGGAGCCTCTACTGGCGGGAAAACATGCAGAGCGCAACATTTAAGAAAAAAATGCAGGACGAATTTGGCGTCAAACGGGTCATCTTCGGCCATACGCCGGTAAACTACCGTAAAGGTGTGCAAATGGCCAGTGACGACGGGGTGGCGATCAACGTTGACGGTGGTTTTGCCGCAGCCTACTACAACCGCGGCCATTCCCTGGTCCACACCCCACACCAGCTCTATGGGATCATTCTCCCCACCCCCGACGAGATCAAGGAGGCGGCGAGGAAGCTTGAGTCCGCCCCCCTCGACATCGAGTTGATTGATGAGTTCCCGCAGCCGATGAAGATCAAGGATACAATAGCCGGCCAAACCCTGAGAAAGGAGCGGGACCGGATCATCCACCACCTGATGGAATGTGCTGAACAGAATGGTCTGGCCCTGCCACCGGTCACAACCCTCGACTAGAGAAGCGCCATGGATATCAACTATGGGATGGAAATCGTCCGTGCCACCGAGATAGCCGCCTTGACTGCCGCCCGTCTGCAGGGGCTCGGTGACCATATCGACATATTGAACCAGACGAGGAAGGCGATTACCAAGACCTTGAACCGCTTGAATATCGCCGGAACACTGATCAACGACCGCTTCCTTCTCCGCCCTGAGGCCTTTCAGTTACCGGCCGTGATCGGCAGAGGAACGGAGAAGTCCGACATCATGGCCATCGCCCTGGAAGCCTACCGCTCTGCCGCCGACGGCAAAAACAATTCAACCTCCTTTGCCGTCATTGCCGGGCCCGGTTCCATCCAGTCGGTTCCGAATCTCAATATGTACAAGATGGTTGTCGGGCCGGAGGTGGGTGAGGTGATAGACATCAATCAGCCGCCGATCATCAACGTCAAACGGGTGGCCAGGGCACTGGGAAAATACACCGAGAATGTGACGGTCTGCATCCTCAACCAGACCCGCCATAAACAGCTGATCCACGAAGTTCGCAGCTGCGGGGCCAGGATCAAGCTGATCGACGAGGGTGAAGTCTCCGGCTGTCTGGCCGCCATCACCGGAGAGAAAGCGGATATCTATATTGGCTATGGCTACGCCCCCGAAGCGGTGATGGTCGCCGCCGCCATCAGCTGCCTGGGTGGGTATATTGAAGGGAAGATCTTTTACGAAAATGATCGTGACAAGCGGGAGGCCAGCCGCCACGGGATCAATGATTTCGAGAAAATATTCCGCGCCCAGGACCTGATCAGGAGCAAGGAGGTCGCCATCGCCGCCACTGGCATTACCGACGGGGAATTTCTGGAAGGTGTTCGTTTCACCGCTAACGGCGCCATCACCACCTCCTTTGTAGCCAGGGGTGAGACACGTACCCGGCGGAAACTGGAAACCAGGCACTTCTTCGACTTCAAGCCGGTTTTCTGATGCCTGCCAGCCACTCTTCCCAACTGTGCACCAGGTACCGGCCGCAGCCATGACGGAACAACCCTCCTCTCCCCCCCCATCCTGGCCGGAAGAGTTGTCCCGGTTTACCGCAAGAATACCGGGGAACCGCTATCCTGACCAGGCCCTGAAACTCGAGCGGCGCTTTCCCGGTAGTACAGCAACCCCAGCCGAAGAACCTACCTTTGCCTCACCGATGCCCCGGCCATCGCACTGGTCCATTGCCTGGTCAGACCTGATGATGACCATGTTTATCCTCTTTCTATCGATGTTCGTCTACCAGACAGCGCAGCAGGAATTTCTCGGCGAACCGACACCGGAGATCATTGGCGGTGATACCAGTGAGGCCCTGCAGACTCTGGACAGCAGTGGCGCCGCCTTTCCCTTTGCCCCGATCTCCCCGGGCCTGCCACTGATCTCCGGTGGCAAGATACCAAAGGTGGCGCCTCTCCCCATTCCTTCGGCCAAAGACCAGGATGCAGAGACTTCGACAGCCGTCCCCGACAACACCCCCTCCGGAGGGGAGGAAAAAGAGGGGAGTGCCGGCACTCCACGGGAAAGTGTCCAGGTAGCCATCGTCGTCAAGGAGTCCGATGAGCGGCCTCCTCAACTGCAGGCCGACCTGCTGCCACCCCCCGAAGGTGATATCCTTGAACCACGCCCCCTCCTGTCGACACCGCCGACCCCGGTCGCTGGTGAAGATTTTGTCGAAATGTTCGCTCTTGGCCGCGATGCCCTGGAGAGCGGCAATCTGGAGAAGTTTGCCGCCATCGACATCGTCCCCGACAAAACCATGCGGATCATCCTGACCAGTGATCTCCTCTTCGCCCTTGGCGAAAACCACCTTTCCCAGGACGCCCGACAATCACTGCGGCAGGTTGCGGCAGTGATCCGCCAGACACCGTACATGATTAACGTTGTCGGCCACACTGACAATGTCCCGATGCGCTCCAACCGCTTTGACAGCAACTGGGAACTGTCGGTGACCAGGGCGAGTACCGTCACCCGTTTTCTGATTGATGAGACCGGTATGGACCCGATGCAATTCGTGGTCAGCGGCTACTCCTCCTACCGTCCACTTTTCCCCAACACCACAGCTGATAACCGGGCCCGCAACCGAAGGGTGGAAATCATCATCTCCAAACGACTGCCCAATCCCGTACCGGCAACGACGGACAATCTCAACTGACCCCCGCCTATGAACCTGAAAAATAAAACCCTGAACGGCCTGCTCCTCAGCAGCGCCCTCTTTCTGGTCGGTTTTGTCATCCACGGCAATCTGAGCCTCTACCTCAATATCTCCGGCCTCCTGATTGTCCTTGGCGGTACCGTCTCGGCCACCCTGATCAGCTTCCGCTTCGAGCAGCTGCGCAACGTCTTCAAGGTTCTTGTCACTGCCTACCGGCGGCCGATCAAAAAGGAGACAGAGATCATCGAGATCCTTATTGATCTCTCCATCCGCTCGCGGATGGACGGAATTCTCACTCTCCAGCACCAGGAGAACGAAACCACCGTGCTCTTTCTCCGCCGGGCCCTGGGGTGCCTGGTGGACGGCTATAAAATCGACCAAATCCGCGACATTCTCAGTACCGAAATGTACTTTTTTCGTTTACGTCGGGAGGATACGGAACGGGCCCTGCGCGCCATTGCCGACTACTTTCCTGCCTTTGGAATCATCGGTTCGGTGGTCGGACTGATCACCATGCTTGGTGGCATCGGCGACACCTCGGTGATTCTCAGAGCGATCCCCATTGCCCTTACCTCGACCCTTTATGGGTTGATCTTCTCTAACTTCTTTTTTCTCCCTTTTGCCGCCACCATCCGGGAGCGGACCAACCATGAACTGCTCCTTCAGAAGATCATCATGGAGGGGGTAATCGCCATCAACTCGGAAATGAATCCCGTGGTCTTGAAGACCAAGCTGGAATCCTTCCTCACCCCATCGGAACGGGAGACCACCCTGGTCCCCTATGCCAAGATTCGCGAGCGGTTCAACATTGAGCGGGAACGACGGTTGGCTGCGGAAAAAGAAACAGAGGCCGGGGAATAGGCTTAACTCTCCCCGGAGTCGGAGGCGGCATCGTCCATCCGGACAATCCCTTCAAGAAGGAGATGGTCGATCCGTTCATTGAAGAGGACCTCTTCCTTTCCCGGACTACGGTCGACGGAAAAGAAGAACATCCCCTGCTTCCAGGCCAGGGTCTCAAAAAAAGCCTCCTTGGCCTGGGCCTTGAGAACTTCGCCTAGATCGGCGGCAGTGAGATGCCCCCGCTGCACCAGGATATCGCCAAGCCGGGTCCGGCGCCCCTCCAGGGCGTGGAAGCGCAGGGCATCAATCAGCTTCTCCCTGCTTACCAGTCCCGACTCAAGGAGAAGCAACCCCAATCTTTTTCGGTTGGTCTGCAGGGTACCAAAGACGAGCATCCCCCGTTGGAAGAAGAAAAGGGCGCTGTTGTTGCGCCCCTCCACCCGGAGTTCCCCGGAAAGGGCTGCATAATCAAAAAATTGAAAAATGGTGTTGAGTTCTATATCACCGATATTTCCCTGCAGGGAAATGCCGGCAGCCGGCTGGTGCTCCATCTGCGTGTCGCCCCTTCATCACGGTTGCCACCCGGCAGAGAACCCCCTTCCCTGCCGGCCTGTTCACTATAGGGTAAATCTTATCAGAATTGCAAACACAATTCACTGCCGGACTGGCAGTGGGGGCAAAGCCCTGCCGGGGTTGACCCTGAATTGCCGAGAGAATACCGCCATCGCGGTTGCATGGTGGCCGAAAAACCACTATGCTGTCGCCTGGCTGTCGGGGCCTTCCCGGCGGTAAACGCCATTACGCGAGCAGAGAGAGCAAACCATGAGCAGAGGATTCACCCACCTTCACGTCCACACCCAGTACAGCCTCCTTGACGGCGCCATCAGGATACCCGATCTCCTTGACAAGTGTAAGGAGTACGGGATGGACAGTGTCGCCATCACCGACCACGGAGCAATGTACGGCGCCCTGGAATTTTATGCCAAGGCCAAAAAGGCCGGGATAAAACCCATCGTCGGCTGCGAACTCTACGTTGCCCCGCAGGACATGCGTCTGAAAAAGGCGGTGGATGGACAGATCGCCTACCACATCGTCCTGCTCGCCATGGACCACACCGGCTACCAAAACCTGATGCAGTTGGCAAGTATCGCCCAGTTTGAGGGATTTTATTACAAACCGCGGATCGATATGGAGGTGTTGCGGCAGTACAACGCCGGCATTATCGCCATGACCGCCTGCCTGCACGGCGAAGTCCCTTTTCGGATTGGCCGCGACGACCTCAGCGGAGCGCGATTAAAAGCATTGGAAATGCAGGATATTTTTGGCGACCGGCTCTATTTCGAGATTCAGGAAAATGGCCTTGCCGAGCAGCAGAAGGTCAACAGGGGGTTGCTCCGACTTGGTGGTGAACTGGGGATCAAGGTGGTTGCCACTAACGACTGCCACTACCTCAACCCGGAGGAGGCACATGCCCACGAACTGCTGCTCTGCATCCAGACAGGCAAAACAATCAACGACCCGAAAAGGTTCCGTTTCAAAACTGATCAACTGTACTTCAAATCAGCGGAGGTGATGACAGAGAGTTTCGCCTGGTGTCCGGAAGCGATTGCCACCACCCGCGAAATCGTTGACCGCTGTAATCTCGACATCAACTTTGGTGACTACTACTTCCCAAACTTTCCAGTGCCCGAGGGAGAAACCCTCGACACGATGTTCACCAGGGCATGCCGGGATGGCCTGAAGATCCGCTTCAGCGAGATGCGCCGGGCCGGCACCTTCAACCCCGACAAAGAAGAACTCTACGCTGCCCGCCTCGAAACCGAGATCGGAGTGATCACCAAGATGGGCTTCCCCGCCTATTTTCTCATCGTCGCCGACTTCATCAACTGGGCAAAGGACCGTTCTATCCCGGTCGGGCCCGGTCGTGGCTCGGGGGCCGGGAGTCTTGCCGCCTACGCCATGCGGATCACCAATATCGACCCGATCCCCTATGGTCTGATCTTTGAGCGTTTTCTCAACATCGAGAGGAAGTCGATGCCCGACTTCGACATCGACTTCTGTCAGGAGCGACGGGGGGAGGTGATCGACTATGTCCGCCAGAAATATGGTGGTGCCGAGCATGTGGCCCAGATTGTTACCTACGGTTCAATGAAGGCCCGGGGAGTGATCCGCGACGTCGGCCGGGCGCTGGACATTCCTTTTGGGGAGGTTGACAAAGTAGCCAAGCTGGTGCCTGAACAGTTGAAAATGACGATCAAAAAAGCCATACAGGAGGAGCCGAAGCTGCAAGAGGCAGCCGATGCCGATCCTCGCATTGCTGAGCTGCTCAGTGTCTCGAAAACACTCGAGGGGCTGGCCAGGCACACCTCCACCCACGCCGCCGGGGTGGTGGTCTCTCCCGGGCCAATGACCCGCTACCTGCCCACCTGCCGGGGAAGCAACGAGGAGACCCTGACCCAATACGACATGAAGCACACCGAAATGACCGGCCTGATCAAATTTGATTTTCTCGGCCTGAAGACCCTTACGGTGATCGACAAGACAATCAAGCACATCAAAAAGGATATCGGCATCGACCTGGACATCGATACCATCCCCATGGACGATGTGAAGACCTACGACCTGCTCTGCCATGGAGATTCGCAAGGGGTGTTCCAACTGGAGAGTGCCGGCATGCGGGAACTCCTGGTCAAATTGGCCCCGGAACAGTTCAGTGACCTGATCGCCCTGGTGGCCCTCTACCGTCCCGGTCCTTTGGACTCCGGGATGGTAGACGATTTCGTCGAGACCAAGCACCGTCGGCGACTCCCCAACTACCCCCTTCCGGAAATCAAGGATGTGCTGGAAGAGACCTACGGGGTAATCGTCTACCAAGAACAGGTGATGAAGATTGCCAACATCCTCGCCAGCTACTCTCTGGGCGATGCCGATATCCTCCGCCGGGCCATGGGCAAGAAGAACGAGGAAGAGATGGCCCAGGAACGGGAAAAATTCCAGGCCGGGGCGGAAAAAAACGGCCACCCCGCCGACAAGGCCAGACACATCTTCGATCTCATGGCTAAATTTGCCGGCTATGGTTTCAACAAGTCCCATTCCGCCGCCTATGCCCTGGTCGCCTACCAAACCGCCTATCTCAAGGCGCACTACATGCCGCAGTTCATGGCCGCCCTGCTCTCCTGCGACATGAATAACACCGACAAGGTGGTCCTCTACATCAACGAATGCCGGGAACACGCCATCGAGGTTCTCCCGCCGGATATCAATGAGAGCATCAAGGATTTCACGGTGATCAGTGACCGGATCCGTTTTGGCCTGGCGGCGGTGAAAAATGTCGGTGAGGCGGCCCTTGACTCGATCATTGAGGAGCGGGAAAAAAACGGCCGCTACACCTCGCTGAGCAATTTCTGCAACCGGGTCGATTCCCGCCGAGTGAACAGCCGGGTAATCGAAAGCCTGATCAAATCCGGCTCCTTTGACTCTCTCGGCTACCGCCGTTCCCAGTATTTCGCCGTTCTCGACATAATAATGGAGCAGGCAAAGGCGGTCCAGCGTGATCTGCAGAGTGGCCAATTGTCTCTCTTTTCTCTTACTCCGGTGGCTCCGGGAGAAAAGGAGACTTCTGAAATCGCCATGCCCGACATTCCGGAATGGGAGGAGCGGAAGAAACTTGCCCTGGAGAAGGAGACAGTTGGCTTCTATATCACCGGCCATCCCCTGGACGACATCCTCCAGGAGTTAAACACGGTGGTCGACTGTCCCATCGAGGGATTGGCGGAGTGGGGCGAGGAACAACCGGTGCGGATCGGTGGACTTATTCGAAACTGCAAGAAGCACCGCTCCCGGCGGGGTGAACCAATGGCTTTTCTCACCGTCGAGGACCTCTTCGAGTCGGTTGAGGTGGTGGTCTTTCCGGAGGTCTACAGCCGCTGTGAGGAGATTCTCGGCACCACCGAACCGGTGGTGGTTCTCGGCACGGTACAGAAAGACGAAAGGGGTCCGAAGATTATTGCCGACAGTGTCGACAGCCTGAGTGATGCGCGGGAAAAATACACCAGTGCGGCACGGGTAAAACTGGAGACCGGACGCCTCTCCAGGCAGCAACTGGAGAAAATGAAAAAGGTGTTCTACAGCTACCACGGCTCCTGCCCGGTCCTTCTTACCCTGCACTTTCCCGGCCGGGGAGAGGTGGATGTGGAAATTCTCAAAGACCTGACCATCCGCCCCTGCCGTCAGTTTACCGACAGCCTCGAGGAGGTCCTCAACTACCGGGCTGTGACTTTTGCCAAAAAAACGATTCAGAGCGAGGTACGAAAGAAACGGTGGGAAAACGGCAACGGCAAAGGCATTGGAACCTCTCCGGGCTGAGGTCTGTCCGCTCTCGGTGCTCAACCGCGGGTATCCCTCTCAGCCGAAACAGAGGCCGCACTCCGGACAGGCTCCGACACTGGTGGGAAAACGGCATTGGCAGGCCGGACAGAGGGTTTCCACACTCTGGTCAACCAATACCGTAGCGGTAGCCTCATTCTCTTCATCGGCGAGAAATTCCCGTGCCAGGATTCTGGTAGCCCGGGAAATGTCGGCTTCACGAATCAGCAGTTGGACACCTGCTCCGCCACAACCTCGACCGCAACCGGCCTCGTCACTGCTCAGGAGAGCCGGGATCCCTTCTCTGGCCAACAGCTGTCGCAGCCCCTTTAACTCGAGAATTGGTGCCTGGCGGAGGAGTACCAGTTCCTCACCGGGGATAAGGACCATACTCCGTGCCGCCAGTTGCGTTTCCCGCGCCTTTGCCTCGGCCAGCACCTCCTCCCCTCCCCGCAAGGGAAGCCGGCAGAGCGGGCAGTAATCCACCCGAGGCCGGAATTCGTCGGCACAGCCGGGACAGTAGTTCATTGACGGGTCAATCCCTCGCACCTGCCCCACGTCAGCCCTTCTCCCGGCAGCGTCTCCTCTGTTTTGAAAGAATTTTCGCAACACCGGTTCTCCTCCTCTTCCTGCCACCCTTTCTCTCAGAGAATATAGCGGCTGAGATCGTGATCCTTGACTATTGCTGACAACTGTTCGCGGACATAGTCGGCAGTGACGACAAAATGTTCCGCCTGCCGCTCGGAAGCGTCAAAGGAGAGGGTATCGAGCACCCGTTCCATGATCGTGTACAGTCGGCGGGCACCGATCTCCTCGGTCTTCTCGTTCACCTCGACGGCAATGGCGGCGATCTCCTCGATCGCCTCGTCAGTGAACTCCAGTTCCACCCCTTCAGTGGCCATCAGTGCCACATACTGCTTGATCAAGGCATTTTCCGGTTCGGTAAGAATCCGCACGAACTCCTTCTGCCCCAATGGGTGAAGATGAACCCGGATGGGAAAACGCCCCTGCAGTTCCGGGATCAGGTCGGAGGGTTTGCTGAGATGGAAGGCGCCACTGGCGATAAAAAGGATATGGTCGGTCTTGATCATGCCGTACTTGGTGCTCACCGTCGCCCCCTCGACAATGGGCAGAAGGTCGCGCTGCACCCCCTCCCGGGAAACATCCGGGCCATGGCCACCACCACCATGGCGGGAGGCAATCTTATCGATTTCGTCAAGAAAGATGATCCCCGACTCTTCGCTGCGACGCAGAGCCTCCTTCACCACCCGGTCCATATCCACCAGCCGCTCCATCTCCTCCTTTCTGGTCGCCTCAAGGGCTTCCGGAACCTTCATGCGGGTCTTTTTCTTCTTGCGGGGAAAGAGCTTGCTGAAGGCATCCTGCAAACTACTCTGCATCTCCTCCATCCCGGAAGTGGTCATGATCTCGACCATCGGCATCGACTTCGTATCGCTGAGCGACACTTCAAGTTCACGCTCGTCAAGCTTGCCGTCGCGAAGCATCTGGCGGAATTTTTCCCGGGTGGAAATATCTCCCGCAGGTTTAAGACGGGCCGGCAAATCGGTGCCACTAAAAGTGAACGAGCCCCCCCCCTCCGGTCCACTGTTGCCATGGGAAGCTGATCCTTGAGGTAAGAGCAGATCGAGTATCCGATCTTCGGCATTGGCCGCTGCCACCCCTTCAAGACGGCTTTTTTCCTCCTCCCGGACCATATTCACCGCCAGTTCCATCAGGTCACGAACCATCGACTCGACATCACGGCCGACATAGCCCACCTCGGTGTATTTGGATGCCTCCACCTTGATGAAGGGAGACTGAGCAAGGGTGGCCAGACGGCGGGCGATCTCGGTCTTACCGACCCCGGTGGGGCCAATCATGATGATGTTTTTCGGGGCGATCTCGTCACGAAGTGGCGGCTCCACCTGTCGGCGTCGCCAGCGGTTGCGCAAGGCAATGGCCACCGACCGCTTGGCATCTGCCTGGCCGACAATGAATTTATCCAGTTCAGCGAGTGTTTCTTTAGGGGTATTGGAGAGAGCAGCCATCAGATGGTTTCCACGATAATGGAGGTATTGGTAAAGACACAGATATCAGCAGCAATTGCCAGTGCTTCCCGACAGATCGCCTCGGCATCGAGGTCGCTGTGGGCAATGAGGGCCAGGGCTGCCGCCTGGGCATAGGGCCCCCCTGAACCAATGGCCAGCACACCCTTGTCCGCCTCGATGACATCACCACTGCCGGAGAGGAGCAGGGAGTGGTTGGCGTCCACCGCGATCAGCATTGCCTCCAGCCGGCGGAGATATTTATCGGTTCGCCACTCTTTGGCCAATTCCACAGCCGACCTGAGCAGATTACCCTTGTACTGTTCCAGTTTCTGCTCCAGTTTGTCGTAGAGGGTGAAGGCGTCGGCCGTCGCCCCGGCAAAACCAGTAATTACCTGATCATTGAACAGCCGACGGATTTTCCGGGCCTGGTGTTTCATCACGGTGTTGCCGAAAGAAACCTGGCCGTCACCGGCAATGGCCACTTGGCCCCGATGCCGCACGGCAAGTATTGTTGTTGCACGAATTTTCATGGTTTGCTGCCATCATTTTTTGTGCTGGGGGACAAATGCAGCCTGGTCGCCTTCTGCATCCTCCTTCCTGGCGTTTAATGGGTGGGCCCGGTCATAAACATCGGCGAGATGGTCGAGGGTGAGGTGGGTGTAGCGCTGGGTGGTCGAAAGCGTGGCATGACCGAGAAGCTCCTGCACAGAACGAAGGTCTGCACCCATCTCAAGGAGATGGGTAGCATAGGAGTGGCGCAGAGAATGGGGGGTGACAATCTGGCTGAGACCAATCCTTTCTCCGTACATTCTGACCAGGCGTTCAACACTGCGACTGGTGATCCTCCCCCCCTGTCCGTTAAGAAACAGGGCCTGCATCTCACAAGGCCTGCCCCGGCCTGCCCGGTCGGTTAACAGACGACGGCGAGGTCCCTGCCAGTTTTCCACGGCATCCAGGGCCGGGCCTCCCACCGGTACCAGCCGCTCCTTCTCACCTTTGCCGCGTACCCTAAGCACTTGCTCACTCAAATCAAGATCGGTAAGATCCACTGCCACCATCTCCGACACCCGAATGCCGGTCGAATAGAGCACCTCCAGCATCGCCCGGTCACGGAGCATATGGCGATCCTGGCTGCCAGGTGCTTCCAGGAGGGCAAAGGTTTCGTCGACAGTGAGATATACCGGTATCGAACGTCCCACCTGCGGTCCGACGATACCCATCAGCGGGTCGGCACTGATTTGCCCGATTCGGCGCAGATAACGAAAAAAAGTACGTAAAGCTGAGAGCTTGCGGGAAACAGTTGCCGCACTGTTGTGCCCGTGCAGAGTGACCACATAGCGACGGATATGGCCGGAGGTGATCTCTGCCGGCGGCAATGGTGCAGGCAAAGAGGTGAGTAATTCCAGCAGATCGTGGCGGTAACCGCTCACCGTATGGGGTGAGTATCCTTTTTCCGTCTCCAGCCAGCGGCTGAATCCTTCCAGAGCCTCGCGCATTCTTCTCCCTTGCAATCATTGTTCTCTGCCGCCCCGCCCTTTTCCGGCATCGTCACGCCGATCACTGGTTGGGCTGGTCGAATAGTGATGCATTTTTCATCTGGATATGCTCTCTTGGTGGTCAATCGACTGGCCTCCCAGACGCCTAGTACTAGCCGGAAATTTCCCACAAGGCAAGGTTCTTGCCCTGACTATCCAGGCGACAGGGCCTGTTCCGGACGGCGGCCGGCTGGCAGACAATCGTTCACCGCTCTGCGGCTAAAGCCTGCACAACCCGGATCTGTAACCATTCATCCAGTTTTCCAGGTTTGTTCCGGCAGGCCGGCGGCTAGAGTTGGCTCCGTGGGGTGGCCTGGCCGGGTGCACATGGGCTTCTGGCGGACATGGGTTTCCGGTGAACACGGTTAGGGCCGGTATGGCCGGTAGCCATCCCGGCGTCTCGGCTGGCAGAGGAGAAAAAATGGCGAAAAAAAATTTTGAGACCGCTCTTGCCCGCCTGGAGCAGATCACCGAAGAGTTACAGGATGGCAGCCTGAGCCTGGAAAACAGCCTGAAAAAATTTGACGAAGGAATCAAACTGGCCGGCTTCTGCAGCGAACAACTGGCCGAGGCACGAGCCAGGGTAGAGATTCTGCTGGAAAAAGACGGCAACCTCGAGGCAGTCCCCTTCGATGGACAGGAAAGTGGAAATCGAGAGCTATCTTAACGAACGCCGCCAACTTGTTGAAACGGCACTGGCGGCTGCCCTCCCCCCGGCCGAGGGACCGTTCCACCACCATTTCGAGGCGATGCGCTACAGCCTACTGGTCGGCGGCAAACGCCTTCGCCCGATTCTCTGCCTGGCCGCCGGCGAAGCGGTGGCCGATTCATGCCGCTGCCACGACACGCTCCTGCCGGTGGCCTGTGCCCTCGAGTGCATCCATACCTACTCGCTGATCCACGACGATCTGCCGGCGATGGACAACGACGATCTCCGGCGTGGTAAACCCACCAACCATATCCTCTTTGGCGAAGCCGGGGCGATACTTGCCGGTGATGGTCTGCTGACCTGGGCCTTCGAGTTGCTCAGCCGCCCATCTGTCAGCACCGGGGGGTACCAGCTCAGCGATGGACGGCGGCTGGCCATCATCCACAGTATCGCCAGGGCAGCCGGCTCTCAGGGCATGGTTGGCGGGCAGGCCCTGGATATCGCCACAGAGAACAGTACCTTTCCCTTTTCCGTACTGGAAACCATCCACCGCAGCAAAACCGGAGCCCTGATCACTGCTTCTCTGCATGTCGGGGCCATCGGCGCCGGGGCGTCAACAGAACAGACCGGCCAGCTGCTCGCCTATGGGGAAAAGCTTGGTCTGGCCTTTCAGATTGTCGACGACCTGCTCAACGCCACCTCAACCACCGAGGCCCTTGGCAAGGCGGCAGGATCCGACAGCCAGCGGGGCAAAGCCACGTATCCAGCCTTCTTCGGGGTTGAGCAAACCAGACGCCTGGCCCGTCAGGCTGTGGACGAGGCGATCACCGCCCTGGCCGGTTTCGACCAAAGGGCGGAACCGCTCCGCGCCCTTGCCGAATACGTTTTCACTCGAAGCCATTGAATTCTGTCCCCTGCCCGGTCACGGCCCGGGTAATCCTGCCGTACCGATAACAGAGCATCTTCTGACAAAGATCTCTGAAGGATCTCTTTTCCCACTGCCAGAACACCATTGATGCTTACCATCTGGGGGGTACCCTCAACGTCTGCCCTATTGAAACGCAAATGACTAGACCACAGCCAAATTCACCCACCGAGCCGGCAACCCTGCTGGAGAGGGTTCATTCACCTGCCGACATGCGCCAGCTGACCGTACCCCAACTCTACGAACTGGCCCAGGATATCCGCGAAGTGATCGTCGAGACCGTTGCCCGCACCGGTGGCCACCTGGCGCCAAGCCTCGGGGTGGTAGAATTGACCCTCGCCCTCCACTACGTCTTTGACACCCCCCATGACAAACTGATCTGGGATGTCGGTCATCAGGCCTACGCCCACAAGATTCTCACCGGCCGACGGGAACAGTTTGCCACCCTCAGACAGTACAAAGGTATGAGCGGCTTCCCGAAAATGAACGAGTCTCCCTACGACGCCTTTGAAACCGGACACAGTTCCACCTCCATATCGGCAGCCCTTGGCATGACCCTGGGCAAAGCGCTCCGTGGCGACCAGCACCGGGCAATAGCGGTGATCGGAGATGGTTCGATGACTGCCGGCCTGGCCTTCGAGGCCCTCAATCAGGCCGGTCACCTCGACAAGAACCTGATCGTAATTCTCAACGACAACGAGATGTCGATCTCTCCCAATGTTGGTGCCCTCTCCAGCTTTCTCAGCCGGAAACTGAGCGGAAAAACAATGAGCCGGGTCAAGGCCCACCTGGTCGAGAAGCTGCAGGACTCTGATGTCGGGGAAAATATCCTCAATATTCTGAGAAAAAGTGAAGAGAGTTTCAAAAGTTTCTTCACCCCCGGAATGCTGTTCGAAGCTTTCAAATTCAACTATGTCGGCCCCTTGGATGGCCACAACCTGGAAGATCTGCTGGAAACCCTGGAGACTGTCCGCGACAACAGCCTTGGTCCGATGCTGATCCACGTCCTCACCCGCAAGGGCAAGGGTTATCCGCCGGCGGAGAAAAATCCGGATATCTTTCATGGTATCGGCCCCTTTGACCTGATCAGCGGCCAGCCGCACCCCAGCAAGGGGCTGGTCAGTTACACCAAGGTCTTTGGCGACACCATCGCCGACCTGGCCCACCGTGACGAGAAGATTGTGGCCATCTCGGCGGCGATGGTTTCCGGAACCGGCCTGAAAAGGTTCGCCGAGGCCTTCCCCGACCGTTTCTTTGACGTCGGCATAGCCGAACAACATGCGGTAACCTTCAGTGCCGGTCTTGCCTGCGAGGGCCTCCGCCCGGTGGTGGCGATCTATTCGACGTTCTTCCAGCGGGCCCTCGACCAGATAATCCATGACATCTGCATACCCAACCTGCCGGTCACCCTGGCCATAGACCGGGCTGGCGTGGTTGGTGACGATGGCCCAACCCACCACGGGGTTTTTGACCTCTCTTTTCTCCGCTATATCCCTAACCTGGTGCTGATGGCGCCGGCAGATGAGGCGGACCTGCAACAGATGCTTTTCACCGCCATCTACCACAACGGCCCGGTGGCTCTGCGCTATCCGCGCGGCGCCGGCCTTGGCGTGGCACTCGCCGAGAGCCTGGACAGCCTGGAAAAACTGGAAATCGGCCGGGGGGTTCTGCTCCGCCCCGGCCGGGATATCCTCCTGCTGCCGGTGGGCAACCGGGTTCAACCGGCGATGGCAGCCGCCGAAGATCTGGCCCGACGAGGTATCGAGGCGGCGGTGATCAACCCGCGATTCATCAAGCCTCTTGATGCCGAACTGATCTGCCACTGGGCGGCAGAGACTGGCCGGGTGGTTACCATAGAAGACAATGTGCGGGCCGGTGGCTTTGGCAGTGCCATCCTGGAACTGTTCAGCGGTCGTGGCCTCTACAGCATACAGACCTGCCTGCTCGGCCACCCGGACAGCTTCATGGAACATGGGCCGCAGAAGATTCTCTGGCAGAACAGCCAGCTTGACACTCCGGCCATTGTCCAGGCAGCCGAACGGCTGGTTGCTCGTTGAGTGCTGCCGGCCCTGTCGGCAAAAAAAATACCACCGGTTCGGAAACCGGTGGCAGAAGAGCAGTGGGTTGTTTGCTGACGACTGCCTACAGACGGAAGTATTTCCGGTACCAGTCAACAAAGGCGGCTATACCGACTTCGAGCGTCGTGCCTGGACGGTAGTCAAAATCCCGGACGAGATCATCGACATCGGCATAGGTGGCCCGAACATCTCCCGGCTGCATAGGCAGCATATTCATCTCCGCTTTTCGGCCCAGGCACTTCTCAAGCACCTCGATGTAGCGGAGCAACTTCTCCTTGTTGTTGTTGCCGATATTGTACAGACGGTAGGGGGCAGCAGAAGAAGCGGGGTCAGGGTGGTCGCCATTCCAGGACGGATCGCCGCCCGGTACCCGGTGGATCACCCGGTACACCCCTTCGACGATATCGTCGATATAGGTAAAATCCCTCTCCATATCACCGTTGTTGAACACCTCTATGGGCTGGTTGGCAAGGATTGCCCGGGTAAAGAGAAAGAGCGCCATATCGGGACGTCCCCAGGGCCCATAGACGGTAAAAAATCGGAGCCCGGTGGTGGGCAGGCCGAACAGGTGGCTGTAGGTATGGGCCATCAGTTCATTGGCCTTCTTCGAAGCGGCATAGAGGGAGACGGGGTGGTCGACGTTATCGTGGACCGAAAAGGGCATTCTGGTGTTCGCCCCGTACACTGAACTGGAGGAGGCATAGACCAGGTGGCCGACTCCAGAATGGCGGCACCCCTCGAGAATGTTGACAAAGCCAACCAGATTGGTGTCGACGTAGGCGTGCGGGTTGACCAGGGAGTAGCGTACTCCTGCCTGCGCCGCCAGATTGACCACCACCTCGAAGCGCTGCGCCCGGAAGAGGGCAGCAACCCCCTCCCGGTCAGCCAGATCGAGGTTGACGTGGGTAAACAAGGGTCCCTGGGTCAGGGCTGCCATCCGATCCCGCTTCAACTGCGGGTCGTAATAGTCGTTGAGATTGTCCAGGGCAACCACCTCTATCCCATCGGCGATCAGCCGCTGGGCGAGGTGGGCGCCGATAAAACCGGCGCCACCGGTTATCAGCACCCTGTTGATGGGAAAGGAACCGGAATCAGTCATCAAAATCACCTTCCGGCCCCTTGTCGACATCCAGGGTACTGGCCCGTTCCCGGATCTTTGCCGCCGTCCACTCCGCCACGTCCTCAAGTGGTCGGCCCTTTGCCCCGAGATCGTGACTGCCGGCCCGAAGCAGCAGTTCCCGGGCATGGGCGGCACTCCCCTCGGCGTTGAAGACCCGGGTGAGCATGCCGTAGACAAACTCCTCCACCCCCTTGCTCATCCGCTCGCGGATCTCCCGCGGCTGGGCGAGGAGCAGGTTGTCCATGGGGAGATTGAGATTCTTGAAGTTCCCACCCCGCCACCCCTTGCCGGCCGCATAGGCGGTCATTTTCTCCCAGCACTCGGCAGAAACCCCCCGGTCGGCAACTTTGATGAAATTTCCATCACTGTCGAGAATGGCGTTGCCGTAATCGTTCACCTCTACCCCCCAGGAGACCATCTGCAGGGCGGTGGCGACATTGGCCTTGGTTGTTTTGGTCTGGGCGGCTATTGCCCGTAATTTATCCGAATTGTTGCCGGAAGTGCCATGCTGGGCCCCGGAGACCCCATAGGGGGCGATGGCCTTATGGATGGCGGCGGTCAACTCCACCTGGATTCCCTGGCCACTGGCCTCCAAGCCGTGTGATGAGCCGTTGTTGAGGGCGATCCAGTCGGGGAAGATACCATGAGCATTGAGCCCCTTGATCAGAAAGGAGGCATCAGCAACATTGGAGAGGCCCTGATCCCCCTTGATCTCACCCACTTCCGTTTCCAGACCAGCCCAGGCGGGAATACAGCCGTTCAACTCGATATTGGCCAGCAGGTTGCGATCGTCGGGCATATGCGAGGCATCAACGGCGATGGAGGTTATACCCGCCTCAAACATCGAGGGAATCTCCATCCTGGCATAGGGCAGGTCAGCCTCACTCTTGATTCCATAATGGTCAGCGTGGATCGCCACCGGAATGGTTATCCCCAGTTCGTTGCAGATCGCATCGACGTGCAGGGCGATATTATAAAAATTGACCGGACAATAGTTGCATTCCGAACGGGCGATTTCAATCAACAGCGTGGCCTCGGCCCGCTCGGCCGCCTGCAGGGCACCGCGGATCACCAGGGTGTTGCGGCCATTGGCGGCAATGGTCATCGCCCCTCCCTTGGCCACCAGGGCCTGGTCAACCACCTTGCCGCTGACGATCAGGGCACGGGAATGGGGAAATCGTTTGACAATATTTGGCGGTCGGCCAATTTCAATCAGTCGGTCAAATTCTCCACGAGCAGCCATTATCCACCTCCACATCTTCTCTCATTGGGTGTCCCGAAAACCGATTCTGCCGCTACGGGACTGTTGACATAGTCACAGCCCAAGTTATACCCCAGGCCAGTGAAGAATGCCAGTCAGGTTTGCTTGTCAGGGCTGTCGGCAGGTTCTGCAGAGCCGGGGCTCAGGTCGGCGCCACGCTCCCCCGGTCCGCCGAACACCCACACCGCCGCAACGCTTATTTCGTAGAGGACCACCAGCGGCACCGCCATCATTAACTGGTTGACCACATCCGGGGTGGGGGTGAGGATAGCGGCAATGATGAAATTAATGAGAATGGCGTACTTGCGGTGACGACGCAGAAAGGTGACACTGACCATTCCCATCCGGGCGAGGAAGACCATGAACAGGGGCATCTCGAAAATCACCCCAAAGGCCAGAAGAAGACGGGTGGCGAGGGAAAAGTACTCACCCACCGCCGGCAGCGAGGTGAGGAACTCGTTGTTGTACCCCACCAGAAACTTGAAGGCGGGAGGAAAGACCACCAGGTAGCCAAAGGCGGCACCCCCGACAAAACAGAACGAGGAGAGGAGCGAGAACGGGATCAGCACCCGTTTTTCATGGCTGTAGAGGCCTGGTGCGACAAAACGCCAGATTTGGGAAAAGATGACCGGGCTGGCAAGGAGAATACCGCAGACCAGGGCGAGCTTCAGATAAAAAAAAACCCTTCCTGGTAAGAGGTGAAGATCAGGGTGGTGCCGACCGGGAGCACTTCGGTGAGCGGCCGGAAAAACCAGCTGCCAATCGGACGAATGACCGTGTAGGAGATACAGAACCCTATAAAAACAGAGACAAAGGAGACAATCAAGCAGGAACGAAGCTCCCGCAGGTGGTCAGTCAAGGCCTGTTTTGCAAAAGTTTCGCTACCACTCGGATTGTTCATCTGGCATATTCGGCAGAGGTGAAAGAGGCCTGCTGAGAGAATCGTGGCATGCGCTCCCGGCCCCACAGGCAATACCAAGCTCGGCAATACCATTTTCCGCCCCCCTTTGCAACAACTCCCTGGCGGTGAAGAGATGCAGCAAGCCAGCGACACGCCCGAAAAACGGTTTTTGCCGAAGCCTGCCTGGCATGTCTATATCCTCCGCTGCCGGGATGGCTCGTACTATACCGGGATCACCACCGACCTGAAGCGCCGGCTTCGCGAACATAACTCGGTTAAAGGGGGCGCCCGCTATACCAGGGCAAGGCAGCCGGTTACCCTGGTCTACAGCGAGGCGGTGGCGGATCGATCCGCCGCCGCCTGCCGCGAGTACCGGATCAAACAGCTCTCGCCGCCGGCAAAGCGCCGGCTGGTCAGTCAGTTCCTCCTGTCGGTGACGGCCGGGACGGCAGAAGATACTCCTGCCGGTTGCTTCAGCCGAGAAGAGTCCTGATCTTTGCCGAAACCTCCCTGGTCAGTTCCAGCACCCGATCGGCCTGAGCCGGAGAGAGGGCTCCGGTGCCACAACTGGGGGTGATCAGAGTCTGGGCAAAGATACACTCGCCGGCAATGCCGATCTCCTGCAACCGGCGGTATTGGTCAAGCCACAGGGTAACCAGGGAATCGACACCTTCCAGATCGATGGACTCCGGGGCGGTCGGCACTATGCCACTGGCGAGGATGCCGCCACCGGCAAAAAATTGCCGCAGCTGCTCCGGAAAGAGAAGCAGTTTGTCGAAATAGCCGTAGGCATCAAAGTTGACGATATCCACCCCGGAGGCAAAAAGAACCGGCCACTCAGTGTTGGCGCAGACATGGACGCCGGTCAAACCGCCTTCTGCCCTGACCCCGGCATAGACCTCTTCAAGACAGGCGATGATCGACTCGCCGGTGATGGTGATAAAGGCCGATGAACCGACTCCGGCAAGGGCCGGCTCATCAAAGAAAATAATCGGCCGGGGTCGGATTGCCGCCATCTCCCTAGCCTGCCAGCGGGCCTTCAGGGCCAGCAGTTTGACCGCCGCATCACGCAGTTCATCGTGATAAAAGATTGCCCGGCCCGCCTCATCGACCAGACTGGTGGTAAAGGTGACCGGCCCGGTACTCTGCCCCTTGAGGGCGAGGATCGACTCCTTACGCCCCCTGGCCGCAGCGAAGAGGGCATAGAGGCCGGGGGCGTCCTCCGGGCTGAGCACAAAACGGGAACCGTCCAGGCGGCCGGAATCGCCACTCACCTCCAGGTACTCTTCGTAGAAGGCAAGCAGTTCGTCGGCAAAGGTCGCAGCGGCGGTATCAACAAAGATCTTCCCCTCCCGCTCCACCAGGCCCGGCATACCGGCGGCGTACTGCCGCACCATCCCCTCTCGCTGATGGCGGGGCAACTGCGGCCAAAGGGGCAGTTCCGGGGTGGAAGAGAAGATCAGCTCGGTGGCAGCCTGGTGGTCGGTCAGTGGAAGACTGCCGATGAGCAGAGGACGGCACTGCGGTTGGAATGGCGACATGGGTACTCCCTCAGATCTGGGGTGAAAGGTCGTGGGGTGGCACGGGTCAGGCGGCGCAACATACCCGCCGGGCCGGTTTTGTCACCCAATTTTTTATTTTCCTGCCGAGGCGTGCCTTCTCCTGTGCACATCTCTTTGTCCCCGGCACCAAGTCAACGACGCATCAGGGCCGCCACCCCCCGCTCCAGACCATCCACACTGAGAGGAAACATGGGGACAATGGCGGCAATGAGCTGAATAGTCCTCGTCCTAGGCCACAACCCTTCCGGCACGGGGTTGAGCCAGATCGTCCGGGGGAAGGTGTCGACCAGAGAGCGGAGCTGCTCGATTGAGGGGCGGCCACTCCGCTCAAAGGCATACAACGAACCGTCGGCGGCCAGCAGTTCGTATGGGGCCATACTGGCATCCCCCACCAGGATCAGACAGCTCTCCCGGTCGAAGGTGGCTAGATGCGCCACCGGCACCGGCCTTCGGCAGCGGCCGGGATCCTCCCAGAGCAGGTCATAGACGGTGTTGTGGAAGTAGTAGTTCCTCACCTCGCGGAACAGCCGGTTAGCCGAGGCAAAAAGGCTTTGAACCATGGCAACGTGCGGCTCCATCGACCAGCCGCCATTATCGTAGGCGAGAATCACCTGCAGCCGATCAACCACCCTTCTGGTGAAGTGCAGTTCGATCTCGCCGCAGTTTTTCACCGTTGCGGCCACCGAGCCATCGACATCCAACCGGTCTCTCCTCCCCCGGGGAACAAGCAGGCGGAGACGCTGCAGGGCCGCCGCCAGGGTGGCAGCACCAAGCACACGGTCGGCGGCGTAGTCACGGTACCGCCGCTCGCCGGCCAGCTGCATTGCCGATTTTCCCTGCGAACGACCAGCGACCCGCATACCGCCAGGGTGGACGCCGGAATGGCCAACCGGCGAGTGGCCGGCGGTGCCGATCCACTTGCCACCACCGTCATGACGACCGGTCTGCTCCCGCAGCCGCTCGGTAAAATAGGCCAGCAACGCCTCGGGCGATAAGGCGTGCAAGGCCTTCTCGTCAACTCCCAGCATTGTCGCCAGTTGCCGTGGTTCACGCAGCCATTCGGCGAGCATGCTCTCGGCGAGCAGATCAACACCCTGCTGGTCGCCACCCGGCAACTCGGCACCACCATACACCATGCCGAACACCTGGTCATAGAGGTCGAAAGAGTTCTCGCTTTTCACCAGAATCGCCCGTGCGGCAACATAGAGGTCGGCAAGGGAGTTGATCAACCCGCGGTCGGCGGCCCGCTGCAGGGTGAGAAAGGCAGTGGGACTGACCGCCACCCCCGCCTGCCGGAGCTGATAGAAGAGTTCACTGAACATCGACCAGCCCCCGGGGCGGAATCAAAAAAATCCCTTTTTGCGCAGACCGGCGGCAGCACGCTGCTGGTCGCCACTCTTTTTACAAAGCACGCCGAGATAGGGCAGTTCCCGACCTAACCGTGCGCCATCGCCAAAATCGGCATCCATGGCCAGGGCCCGGAGCCAGTTGAGCAGCTCGCGGGTGGCCGGTTTTTTTTCGATCCCCTCGACTTCACGAAGCTGATAGAAGGTGTCGATGGCCTGAGTGGCAAGGCGGCTGTCGAGATCGGGATAGTGGAGGGCGACGATCTCGGCCATCATCTTCGCTTCGGGGAAGGCGATATGGTGGAAATTGCAGCGACCGAGAAAGGGGTCGGAAAGATCCTTCTTGGCATTGGAGGTGATGACGATCACCGGTCGGTGCACAGCGCGAATGGTTTCATCGGTCTCAATGATGTCAAACTGCATCTGGTCCAGGACATCAAGCATGTCATCCTGGAATTCGCTTTCCGCCTTGTCGATCTCATCGATTAAGAGCACCGTGCGGGTTGAGGCGGTAAAGGCCTGACCGATTCTGCCCATCCGGATATAGTCCCGTATATTGCCGACATCGCGACCGGAATCAGCAAAGCGGCTGTCATTGAGGCGGGTCAGGGTGTCGTACTGGTAGAGGGCCTCCACCAGTTTCATGCTCGATTTGACGTTCAGTACCAAAAGAGGCATCTGCAAGGAGTCGGCAATGGCGTGGGCAAGCATTGTTTTGCCGGTACCGGGCTCACCCTTGAGCAACAGCGGCATCTCCAGGCTTATGGAGATATTGACAATTTTGGCCAGTTCCGGATCCAGGACATATCTATTGGACCCACGAAAGGAAAACGGTTGCATAGGCAGCTCTAGGCGAAGGTTTATCGGGGTATCCGCTTGCCCGCGGCCCGATGGGGAACAACCGCAAAGCGCGACAGTCAGTAGCTGAGAAGAATACCGCATCGCATCGATTTTCTCCAGCCATTCTCCATGGCGACCCCAGGCAACAGAGCAGCCCTTGTGGTGGACGTCGGTAGCAGCACCTCCCGAACCAGGCCGTCGCCCGAGTATCAATAATTGTCGGAGCAAACGACAGTATTACTGATAGGCATGTTTTTCCCCTCCCTTAACCCTTTCCGCCTGCAGTTCCGCCCCCTTAACCAGTTAAAAACAATAGATTCCCGAGCATGCCGGGAGAAGGTACAGCGTGGCCCGAAGGCGATTCAGGTCCTTTGCCAGGAGGGTTGCCGACAGCTTCGGAGATTGACTTTTAATATAGCGACTTGTACATTCGTGGCTGCTACAATACAGCAGGTCGGGATGCGTCCACACCTGCCATCCGGCCCCGCCATGGGCTGCCTTCCTACCTGCCCCCCCTCATGGCATGTGCCGCACCGGCAGCATCCCCGTATCAGTTTCATCGTCAGTTGGCCAAATTGCCAGTTCGTTATTTTGCCAATTTGCTATTTTGCCAGCTTGACAGCTTTCCAACCCGGCATCCCAATCTGCACCCAATCCCGGGCCAATTGAACAACTCTTGCCGAACAGACCCGCCCAGACAGGGATATTAATACCAACAAGGAGGAGATTGCCCGCCAGTTCGATGCGTAACACCGGCCAGCGAGGGGTAGGGCCTTCGTACCCTGCACCGGCCGCTGGGAACCATCCACCCCCGTTTTCAAACAGGCCAAGAAACCAGAACCATTCAAACCTACTGGTAACCACCGACAACTATTCGTAACTGGACAGGAAAAAGGAACCAGACCAATGTCAGAAAGTACCGTCAAAATCAAAGGAAAGAAACAGAGCTCCTTTCTCGACAAGGCCAAGGGGATCATCCCTGATGGTGGTAATCTGCAGCTTTGTCTCACCTGCGGTGCCTGCGCCTCGGGCTGCCCGGCGACCGGTCTTGAGGATATGGACCCCCGCAAGTTCCTGCGCATGGTCGCCATGGGGCTCGATGAGGAAGCCGTCAAATCGCCGTGGGTGTGGATGTGCACAATGTGCCAGCGCTGCGTCTATGTCTGCCCGATGAAAATTGATATCCCGCAACTGGTCTACAATGCCCGGGCGGAGTGGCCTCGGGAGACCCGCCCCTCGGGGATCGTCAAATCGTGTGATATGGCTCTGCGCAACGACTCCAACAGTGCCATGGGCACCGCGCCGGATGATTTTGTCTTTGTCGTCCAGGATGTACTGGAAGAGTATCGCGATTCCCAGCCCGAATTCGCCGAGATGGAGGCCCCCGTCGACAAGCCAGGAGCCTTTTTCTTTCTCAACCAGAATTCCCGCGAACCGGTAACTGAACCGGACGAGATGGTGCCGCTGTGGAAGATCCTCCATCTTGCCGGCGTCGACTGGACCTATGGCAGCAAGGGCTGGGCGGCTGAAAACTACTGCCTCTTCCTCGCCGACAACGAATGCTGGGAGCGGGTCACCCGCGTCTCGGCAAAACAGGCCGATGAACTCGGCTGCAAGGTCTTTCTCAACACGGAATGAGGCCACATCACCTTCTCAGTCCGGGCCGGACTGAAAAAATTCAATATCGAGCATAAGTTTGAGGTTGCCTCCATCTACACCTATTACGCCAAATGGATCCGTGAAGGCCGTCTGAAGGTGAGTTCGGAGTGGAACCGGGAACGCAAGATCAAGTTTACCGTTCAGGATCCCTGTCAGATTGTCAGGAAGAGCTTTGGCGATGTGATCGCCGATGATCTCCGCTTTGTGATCAGTTCGGTGGTCGGCGAAGAGAATGTGATCGAAATGACCCCCAACAAGTCGAACAACTTTTGTTGCGGCGGCGGTGGTGGCTTCCTCCAGTCCGGTTATACCGAGGCACGCCGGACCTACGGCAAGGTCAAGTTCGACCAGATCATTGCCACCGGTGCCGATTACTGTATCACCGGCTGTCACAACTGCCATGCCCAGGTCCATGACGTCGCCCACCACTTCGGCGGAAGCTATGGCACCGTCCATATCTGGACGCTGATCTGTCTTTCCCTCGGCATTCTCGGGCCCAACGAACGGGCCTACCTTGGTGACGACCTGAAAGATGTCGATGTTTTTCACCCCGAAACCGCCCTGTAGGAAAGCGGTGGCCGGGGCCCATTTGAAACCGGCATGTTCCGAACATGTTCCGAACATGTTCTGAGCAGGTTTTGCTCATGTTCTGACTTGGAGGGAAAAGAAACCCATGAGTTTTCAAAAACGATTAGCGGCAAAAGAGTTCGCTGTTCTGGCCGAAATGCACACCCCGAAAGGGGTCAATATCTCCAGGCTGGTCAACGATGCGCGACGGTTGAAGGGACGAGTGGACGCCGTGGTTGTCCCAGACATGGACAACGGCATCATGCGGATGAGTGCCCTTGCCGGCGCAGTCCTCCTCCAACAGCAGGGGGTGGAGACCATCATCCACATGTACTGCCGCGACCGCAACCGTATGGCCCTGCAGGGCGATGCCCTGGCCGCCCATGTCCTCGGAGTACAAAATATCATCGTTGCCAACAGTACCGAAATGGCTGATGGTGACCACAGTGACGCGCAGGTCGTCGACGACCTTGATGAGATCGGCCTGATCGAGGCGTTGAAGAAACTGCAGGAAGGCAAGGATATCAGTGGCTTTGATCTCGACGGGGCCCCCGATTTTTCCATCGGCACGGCGATCAGCCCGTTCAGCAACGACGAGGAGATGGCCACCGCCCTTGACAGTGCCCGGGCCAGAGTGGCAGCCGGTGCCACCTACATCGTCACCCCGCCGATCTTTGACCCACAACTCTCCGCCTCCTTCCTGAAGGCCGCCCAAAGTCTCGGCGTACCGGTACTCGCCACCGTCTTTCTCCTGAAATCCCTGGCCATTGCCCAGTATATCGCCAACTCCGACCCCGGCGCCCGGATCGGCGACGACCTGATCCGCCGCATCCGTAAATCCTCCGACCGGGAACAGGAGGGGTTGAAAATCGCCGGTGAAACCGTGCAGACCCTGCGTGACAGCTGCCAGGGGGTTGTCATCCAGACCCTTGGCTGGGAGCATAAACTGCCGACAATCCTCGACATGGCACAGCTCTGAGCCGGCTGATCCCGGCGAAGAGAGCTGTTCAAGAGGAACCACCGAAAACGGTGTAGTCCGCACCAGGATGGCGAAGGAACCGGTTCAAGTGTGTCACCATCCTGCTTAACCTGTGAAAAAGAAAGGTAACAATGCAGAACTCAACTCGCTTGCAAAGCCAAAAGAACAAGGTACTGGTTGTCGGTGGCGGTCTTGGCGGGATCCGGACGGCCCTTGACCTGGCCGAGGCGGAAAAGGATGTCATTCTGGTTGACCGGGCCCACACCATCGGCGGCCTGATGACCCAGCTCGACCGAACCTTTCCGACCAACAACTGCGATCTCTGCACCCTCTCCCCTCACCTCTCCGAGGGCAGTCGCCAGCAGCATATCGAACTGATGACCATGACAGAGGTGGTAGCGGTCAAGGGGAGCAAGGGAAATTTCACCGTCAGCCTGCAGACCGCCCCACGCTATATCAATCTGGAGAAATGCACCGCCTGCGGCGAATGTCTGCAGGCATTCCCGGAATGTGTCCAATTCAATGCCGGCCTGGACCATCGCGCCCCGACCTGCATGCGCTACCCACAGGCCACCCCCCAGGCCTTCTCCATCGATCTGGCCAGCTGCACGGATGTACAAGCCTTGGTGGCGGTCTGTCCGGCCGGGGCAATCAACCCGGATGACATCACCACCACCCGGGAAGTCGGCTGTGCCGCCATCGTCCTTTCCCCGGGGGCAGAACTTTTTGACCCGAGCCATCTCGACTATCTCGGTTACAGCTCCTTTCCCGACGTGGTAACCAGCCTGGAATACGAGCGGATTCTCTCCGCGTCCGGCCCAACCGCCGGCCGACTGCTCCGCCCCTCAACCGGTCAGCAGCCAAAGAAGGTGGCCTGGATCCAGTGTATCGGCTCCCGCGGACTGCAGAAGGGGGCTGGTGCCTACTGTTCCCACGCCTGCTGCATGTTTGCCCTGAAGGAAGCGATGGTCACCAAGGAACGTTTCCAGGAGGACATCGAGACCACCATTTTCTATATGGACATGCGGACCTTCGGCAAGGATTACGAACTCTACCTCAACCGGGCAAAAAACGACTGCGGCGTCCGCTTCCTGCGCAGTCGACCCCACTCCATTGTCCAGCCCGAGGGGGCGGACGGCTTGTCCATCACCTACACTGTCGATGACAGCACCACCCAGATCACCGAAGAGTTTGACATGGTGGTTCTCGCTACCGGCTTCAAGACTTCGGCGGCAAGCCGCCGGCTGGCGGCGGAAACCGGTATCGAGATGAATGCCGATTTCTTCCCGGTGACCGATATCTTCAACCCAGTGGTGACCTCGGTACCGGGAATCTATGTTGCCGGCACCTTTGAAGCCCCAAAAGACATCCCGGAAACCATGGTTCAGGGCAGTGCCGCCGCCTGTATGGCCGGTGCCGACCTCCCCGCTGCCAGGAAAATCCCCGACGATGAGGAGGCAGTACTGCCCAGAGAGCGGGATGTGAGCGGTGAAGAGCCCCGGGTCGGGGTCTTCATCTGCGACTGCGGCGACAATATTGGCGGGGTAATCGATGTCGCCAGCCTGGTCGAAGATGCCGCCCGCCTCCCCCACGTGGTGGTCGCCAAGGCGGAGGGGCATGGCTGCAGCCGTCTCTCCATGGACAATATCCGCCAGACCATTGTCGATGAGGGCCTGAACCGGGTGGTCATCGGCGGCTGTTCGCCGCGCACCCACCAGGGGAAATTTCAGGAACTGCTGGCCCGGGCCGGGATCAACAAGTACCTGCTGGAAATTGCCAATATCCGCGATCAGTCCACCTGGGTACATTCCGGCAAACCAGCCGAAGCGCTGAGCAAGACCCGGGATCTCCTACACATGGCCGTGGCGGCGGTGGTCAAGGCACAGCCGCTCAGCGACCAGAGCCTGCCCATTAACAAGAACATCCTGGTGGTGGGCGGCGGGGTCAGCGGAATGACCGCGGCCCTGCAACTGGCCGACCAGGGATTCCAGCTCTATCTCCTCGAAAAGAGCCCGCAACTGGGTGGAATGGCCAGGAAACTGGTAAAAACCATCGAGGGCGGTGATATCCGGGACTTTGTCGGCAAACTGATCGAACGGGTGGAAAAGCACCCGAAAATTCAGGTGTTCACCCGGGCCCTGGTGGTTGATCACAGCGGCATGCCGGGAATGTTCAAGACCGGCATGCAGAGCGGACCACAGATGTTTTACCGCCAATTGGAACACGGTATCACCATTCTTGCCACCGGGGCGATGGCGAACCGGCCGGCCACCTATCTCCTTGATCAGTCGCCGGCAGTTCGTACCCAGATTGAAACCCAGCAATTTCTCACTGACCAGCCGGAGACGGTGCGGCAGTGGGACAACGTCGTGATGATTCAGTGTGTCGGCAGCCGGGTTCCGGAAAATCCCAACTGCTCGCGGATCTGCTGCCAGGCGGCAATCAAGAACGCCCTGGCGATTCTCGAAATCAACCCGGAGGCGCGGATATTCATCCTCTATCGGGACATGCGGACCTTCGGCTTCCACGAGGAGTACTATCAGCGGGCCCGGGAAAAGGGTGTGATCTTCAGCCGCTACAGCCTTGATCGGCCACCGGTTGCCACCACCGCCGGTGACCAGGTGGAGGTCAGTTTCTACGACCCGATCCTCAGTCGAGAACTGACCGTTGTCGCCGACGCCCTCTGCCTCAGTACCGGCATGGTCAGCGATGCCGACTCCAGCGAGGAGTTGGCGATGATCTTCAAACTGCCCCGGACGGCGGACGGGTTTTTCCTCGAGGACCACGTCAAACTGCGACCGGTGGACCTGCCGGTACCTGGATTCTTCGTTGCCGGCACCGCCCATTCTCCAAAACTGATCAAGGAGAGCATCAGCCAGGCCAACGCGGTCGCCTCGCGGGCCCAGACCATGCTTGCCCGGGATGCCATCAACCTCGGGGCCGCCACCGCCAGGGTTGAAGGCAAACTCTGCGCCGCCTGTCTCATCTGTGTCCGGGCCTGCCCCTTCGGCGTCCCCTTCATCAACGCCGACGGCTACTCGGAGATTGATCCGGCCAAATGCCACGGCTGCGGCATGTGCGTTGCCGAATGTCCGGCCAAGGCAATCCAGCTGATGCAGTTTGAAGACGACAGAATTCTTGCCAAAGTCGAACAACTCTTTGAAAGGATACCAGTATAATGGAAAAATTTGAACCGGTCATTGTCGCCTTCTGCTGCCACTACTGCGCCTATACCGCCGCAGACATGGCCGGCAGCCAGCGCCTGCCCTATCCGGCAAACGTCAAGATCATCCGTGTCCCCTGTTCCGGCAAGGTGGATGCCCTGCACATCATCAAGGCCTTCGAAAAGGGGGCGGATGGGGTCTATGTAGCTGGCTGCCTGGAAGGTGATTGCCATTTCAAAAATGGTAACGAACGTGCCGCCCGGCGAATCGCCTACGTCAAGAACTATCTTGAAGAGATCGGTATCGAGAGCGAACGGCTGGAGATGGTGATGATCTCTGCCGGCATGGGACAGCGTTTCGCCCAGACCGCCACTGAAATTACCGAGAAAATCCGTGCCCTGGGCCCCAGCCCGATCCGCACGGCAACCGCCCTCTAACCACTGCGGCGCTGTTGCCTGCCCACCAAGGAGAGTAAACCACGATGATCACAGCTGAACGAAAACCTCTGGAAGAGTTAATCGAATTCATCCGACCCTACAAACGGATCCTCCTGCTCGGCTGCAACGAATGCGTCACCGTCTGCGCCGCCGGTGGCCGTAAGGAGGTCGGCCTCCTCGCCTCGGGCCTGCAGATGGCCCTGTTGAAGAGCGGCAGCAACATCGAGATCCGCCAGCACACCCTGGAACGGCAGTGCGACCCGGAATACGTCGAGGAACTGGTCCCGATGCTGGACGGGGCTGAGGCCATCATGTCCATGGCCTGTGGTTGCGGGGTGCAGCAACTGGCCGGACGGTTTCGTGACAAACCGGTATTCCCGGCGGTCAACACCAAGTTCATGGGCGCCTCGGAACGACAGGGGGTCTGGGCGGAGCGTTGTCAGGGCTGCGGGAACTGCCTGCTTGGTGTCACCGGTGGTATCTGTCCCATCGCCCGTTGCGCCAAACAGTTGATGAACGGCCCCTGTGGCGGCTCCACCGGCGGCCACTGCGAAATCAGCGACGATGTGGACTGTGTCTGGCAACTGATCTGGGACCGGCTGAAGGCCCTGGGGCAGACGGAACGGTATCTGGACATTATGCCGGCAAAAGACTGGCGACCGGCTGGCGGCAGCGGCCCGAGAAAGATTATCAGAGAGGATCTGGCAGAATGAAAACTGAAAGCAGACTGGAAAAGATATTAGCGGCAGGACATCTGGCGGTTACCTCGGAATGTGGTCCCCCCAGGGGCGCCCTGCCTGACAAGGTCCGAGAGAAGGCAAAGTATCTCAAAGGGGTGGTCGACGCCATTAACGTTACCGACAACCAGACGGCGATGGTCCGCATGTCGAGTCTTGCCGCTTCAACGATCATCAAGCAGGAAGGGTTGAACCCACTCTTCCAGGTAACCAGCCGCGACCGGAACCGCCTGGCAATCCAGGCCGACATCATCGGTGCCTATGCCCTGGGCATCGATACCATGCTCTGCCTTTCCGGCGACCACACCAAATTCGGCGACCACCCGATGGCGATGAACGTCCACGACATCGATTCAATCCAGATGATCCAGATGGTTCGCGACATGCGTGACAAAGGCATCTTCCAGGGAGGGGCTGAACTGAAAGGGGCACCGAAGATGTTCATCGGCGCCGCCGCCAACCCCTTTGCCGACCCCTTCGAACTGCGGGTAATGCGACTGGCCAAGAAGATTGCCGCCGGGGCCGACTTCATCCAGACCCAGTGCATCTTCAACGTCGAAAAATTCGAACGGTGGATGGATGGGGTACGAGCCAAAGGTCTGCACAAGAAGTGTTACATCCTCGCCGGGGTCACCCCCTGTAAGTCCCTTGGTGCCGCCAGATACATGGCCAAGAAGGTACCGGGGATGGACGTGCCCCAGGCGATTGTCGACCGGATGGCCTCGGTACCCAAGGAAAAACAGGCCGAAGAGGGTGTTGCCATCTGTGTCGAGACCATTGAACGCTTGAAACAGGTAGAAGGGGTCGCCGGCTTTCATATCATGGCAATCGAATGGGAAGAAATAGTCAAGGAAATTTGCGAAAAGGCAGGACTTCTCCCGCGACCTCAGGTATAAAAAAAGAACTGATGGGAACTCCTGATTACGCCACTATTTACAACCACTACAGCAGCTGGAGGAAGAGCCGATATGAGCGAAAACAAACTGATTCTTGTGGTGGATGACGATACCGATCTCGTGGAGATGGTCGCCATGAAGCTGGCCAGCGAGAATTTCCGGGTGGCCAAGGCCTACGATGGCCTGGAAGCCATGGACCGGATCAAGGAAGAACGCCCCGCCCTGATCATCCTCGATGTGATGATGCCGCGCAAGGATGGCTACACCCTGTGCGACGAGTTGAAGACTTCCGAGGAGTACAAGGATATCGTCATCGTCCTCCTGACTGCGGTGACCGAGGCGATCAAATCGACCAACTACACCCATATGGGGGGAAAGACCACCCTCGCCGACGACTTTGTCCCCAAACCCATCGATCTCGACAAACTTATGGAGATCGTCAGGGACAATCTTTGATCACCCTTGCAACCCCCTTTGCTTTGGCAAAGGGGGTTGCAGCCACAGTTGAGGCGGCATGGATTCAGGGCAGAAGATTTCCATCGGCGGCATCAAGTTCAGCGAAGAGCTGGTTCATCTGCAGATCAGCGGCTCGGCAACCGTCCGACTGCTCCGCTCCATAGCTGACGCTGCCCTCAACCTGCCCTTTCTCTGCTACGGCGGCCCCGGCGATGGGGACCGTACCTCTCTTTGTGTCCGCCGTCAGGACTTTGCCGATCTGCAGCGGCTCCTCGGCCTGCCCGCTATTGACCGGACGCGGCTGGAAATCACCACCGGGGTGGGGACCATCACCATCTTTCCCCACAACAACAGCCTGGCGCTGATTGGCCTGCTGCTCAACCGTTTTGCCCTGCTGAGCAACCCGATCCATTCGCTGAGTACCTCCATTTCAGCCATTGCCATCAACACCACTTTCATCCTGCTCGACGAGATTGCCGCCGACCTGCAGATGTTCCTCCGCCTCCCCGGCAACCATGCCCCCTTTCGCCAGACGCTGCGGGTCGAACAGTTGTCGGGATGAGTGGTGCAAACCCGGGCGGGGGATACGTCGAGACCATTGCCGTCTACCGGGAAGAGCGGGTCAAAGTATACGGAATAACCCTGCGCCGGGGCCTCTCCCTGGCCACCCTTGATCTGGCCGGCCAGGCCTGTGGCGAATTGGGGCGGTGCCTTGCCACCCTCCCCATCGACTGCCACCGATTCGATCTGGTGACTGGCCAGTACAGCGGTGACGACCGCTTTCAACTGCAACTCCTCTTCGACCAGATAAGCCAGCCCACCCTTGTCTCGACCCTGGAATCGGTCCTCAACAGCTCCGGCATAGCGGGCGATGAGGCCAGAACAGGCTTATTGGTCAGGACACCGGTGGCCGTGCTCTTCCTGCATGGCCCCCACTTCCAAGACCGCTATGGCATCGCCGATGTTGCCTTCTCCGCTTTGGCCGAAGGGGAAATACCAATACTGCTCTCCGCCTGTGCCGGTACCAGCATGTACCTGGTGCTGTCCGACCAGCTGGCTGAAGCCGGAATAGAACTGCTGCGCCGGACCTTTCTCATCCCCACCGCCGTCTGAACCACCGATTTTCGGAGCTCCGCCAATGAGCGACTGCAACCTCTATCAGGATAAGGATGCCGACTGGCGGCTACGGGTTTTCGACGCCCTCTCCTTTCCTACCCTCATTCTCAAACCGGACCGAACCATCCTCGCTGCCAACGCCAAGTTCTACGAACGGAACCAGACCTGGGCAGGAGAAATCATCGGCCGGACCTGCGAAGAGATATTCCCCCACGCCCGGTCGATGCAAAAACCCTCCTGTCGTGGCCCTGAGTGCCCCTTGCACCGGGTGCTCCGCCACGGCAACACCCAATCGGTGGTCCACAAGGTTCTTGACCACGATGGCGAAGAGGTTTGGGAGGAAAGGGTTTTCTCGCCGATCTTTGGCGATCGCGGCGAGGTAAAATATGTCATTGAAAGCCTGCGTGACATCACCAAAGTCAAAAACCTCGAAAAGAAATACAGCGACGTAAGACAGTTGATCGACAAGGTGGTACAGAGTTCGGTGAGCGGTATTCTTGCTGCCGACCGTAAGGGGGAGATCATCCTGATGAACAAGGCGGCCGAGGAGCTGTTCGGCTACACGGTACACGATGCCAATCTGATCAACATCGAAGATTTTTACCCCCCGGGAGTGGCCCGCGAGATCATGCGCAAACTGCGCGACGAAAACATCGGTGAAAAAGGCAAACTGCCCAGCACCCAGGTCAACATCATCACCAAGACCGGCGAAGAGATTCCGGTGGAGATGACCGCGGCAATCATCTACGAGGGGGGGAAGGAAGCAGCGACAGCAGCCATCTTCAACGATCTGCGAGAAAAACAATTGGTACAGAAAAAGCTGGAAGAGGCAGAAAGCCAGCTGTTCCAGTCGGAAAAACTGGCCTCCCTCGGTCGCCTCTCGGCCGGTGTCGCCCATGAGATCAACAACCCGCTCACCAGCATCCTGCTCTACGGCAACCTGATGAAGGAGAAGCTGGCCAGTGACCACCCCCTGGCCAGCAATCTCAACTACATCCTTGAAGATGCCGAACGCTGCAAGGAGATCGTCAAGAACCTGCTCGCCTACAGCCGGCAGACCCGCCCATCCAAGGATGTCTTCTTCCTCAACAATCTGGTTGGCGAAAGCCTCCGATTGATCCGCGACCAGAAGCTGTTTATGAACGTCAAAATCGTCAAGGAACTCGACGACTGCCAGATCATGATCAATGCCGACAAGAACCAGCTCTGTCAGGTCCTGATCAACCTGATTATCAACGCCTTCGATGCCATGGAGGGGAGCGGTACCCTGACCCTGAAGACCTACCGCGACCGGGGTGCCGGCAGGGCCTATATCGAGGTGACAGACACCGGTGGCGGCATCCCCCAGGAGAATCTGTCGAAGGTGTTTGATCCCTTTTTCACTACCAAGGAGGTCGGCAAGGGTACCGGCCTCGGCCTGAGCATGGCCTATGGAATCATGGAAGAGAACCACGGCCGGATCTCCATCAAGGAGACCGGTCCCCAGGGTACCACGATTCTCCTGGAACTGCCGGAAGAGCCGGCCGGCAACGAATACCATTTCATGGCCATCGGCTGAACAACTTTGCCGACCGGAACAGCGGCGAGCAGCAGATAGAGAGGATCAATATATCTGATGCCTGGGCAAAGACTGCTCGACGCCCCGGGAAAAAACCGGTATATTTTTTGGCCAATCCACATCTTGTCAGAGAAATCACCGGCGGAACCATTCTTCCCCGACCGCTGAGTTCCAGCCGGTGACAATAGTGGTGACGGGCACCGTCACCTTCACCAGTTTTTTTTCAGGATTGAGGGCATTCAACATGGATCTGACTCTTCCGCTGACCCTGTCCCTGATCGTCTTTGCTGTTGGTCTGTTCTACCGCCTGGCCGCCTGGTTTGGCCAGGGGCTCCCTCCGGTGGACAGTTCGCTCACTGTCGGCCGCCGCTTGCTTGCCGCCCTTCGTACCATCCCGGCAACACTTTTCAGCAGTAGACTGCTACGGGCACTGCGCAGCCTGCTCGTTGATGCCCTCCTGCAGAAACGGATTCTCGACCAGGGCATCTCCCGCTGGCTGGCACACACCCTCATTGTCGTCGGTTTCCTCTGCCTTCTGCTCTTCCACGCCCTGGACGGACAGATCACCGAGTCCCTTTTCCCTGACTACCAGTCAACCCTCAACCCCTACCTCTTTTTGCGCAACCTCTTCGGGGTTTTGGTCCTGGCCGGTATCGGCCTGGCCGTCGTTCGACGAATTCGCCTGCGCACGAGGCGATTGCGCAGCAATTCCAGCGACTGGGCGGCTCTCGCCTTTCTTGCCGCCATCATCCTCTCCGGAATGGTGCTTGAAGGAAGCAGAATTCGCTCCTACTCCGTCTACCAGGAGATGGTGGAAGAATATGCCGCCTTTGCCAACGACGAGGATGAACTGGCCCTTGAGGCCTTCTGGGTTGCCGAGAACGGCCTCAGCTCAGCCAATTTTCCCCAGCTGCCAGCCGCCGATCAGGTAACCCGTGGCCAGGAGGTGAACGAGGGAACTTGCACTGAGTGCCACGTCTCCAACCGCTATGCCTTTGCCAGTATGGCCCTGGCCGGCGTGGCCACTCCGGCCAGAGCCATACTTGGCGACTCCGGAGCGGTGAATTTTTTCTGGTATCTGCATATCCTCCTCTGTTTCGCCTTTCTCGCCTGGCTTCCCTTTGCCAAGATGTTCCACGTTATTGCCGCCCCCCTTAACCTCCTGATCAGGGGAGCCGGCGGTGAAAACCCCTCTCTGGAACCGGCGAACCTCCTCAACCGGCAGATGATCGGTCTGTCGGCCTGTACCCACTGCGGTGCCTGCAGCGTTGCCTGCTCATCGTCAATGTTCTTTGCCAGCTTCCAGAATGAGTTCATTCTCCCTTCGGAGAAGGTTCAGTATCTGCAGAAATTTGCCGCCGGTAAAGAGAAGGATCCCGCAGTTTGGAAGAGGATGCAGCAAGGTCTCTACGTTTGCACCAGTTGTGACCGTTGCACCACCATATGCCCCTCCGGCATCAACCTGCGGGAAATTTTTGTCAACTCCCGCTACCAGCTGCTTGCCGACGGACCACCGGAAAGCGCTCTGCTCAGCCATTTTTCCTTCCCTCTGGCCCTGGCCCAGGTCCGGATCGGCGATCACCTGCAGGCCCTGAAGAAGGTGACAGAGTTGTTTCGCCAACGTTTTCAAAGACTCGCCGACCTCTCTGGCCCGATCCAGCTGGACGGAGCCGAAAGCACCGGCATCGCCAACCATTCTTATCTCGGCTGTTACAGCTGTGCACGGTGCAGCAATATCTGCCCAGTGGTAAGGAGTTACGAGCACCCTGTGGAGGCACTCGGCATGCTTCCACACCAGATTATCTTCAGCCTGGGCATTGGCAAGACCGAACTGGCCATGGGGGCGAAGATGCTGTGGAGTTGCTCCACCTGCTATCTCTGCCAGGAAAACTGTCCCAACCAGGTCGAACTCTGCGATATCTTCTACACCCTGAAGAATAGTGCCCTTATTGAGGCTGGAGCTCAAACATGAACTACGCACTCTTTCTCGGCTGCAACATACCGATCCGCATCCCCCAGTACGCCACTGCCCTCACTGCGGTCTTCCGGAAATTTGCCATCGAACTGGTTGAAGAAGCCGATTTCAACTGCTGTGGCTACCCGGCCCGAAATATCGACGAGCAGGCCTACCTCCTCCCTTCCGTCCGCAATCTGGCCATCGCCGAACGAAGCGGGCGTGATATTGTGGCGGTCTGCAACTGCTGTTTTGCCAGTCTCCGCAAGGCGGCCCAGGTGATGGCCGAGCGGCCGGAGCAACTTCGCGCCTGCAATACCGTTCTCGCCGGAGAGGGGCTTCACTATTCCGGCAAAGCGACTATCCGCCACTACCTCAGTCTTCTCTACGAGGAGGTGGGGGCGGAACAGATCCGCAAGGCATTGACCATGGTCTACGACGATCTACAGATCGCTCTTCTCTACGGTTGCCACCTTCTCCGGCCCCGTCGACTGACCGGCTTCGATGATGCCTTTGTCCCGAAAATCGGCGACGAACTGGTGCAGCTGACCGGGGCGACCAGCCTCGACTGGGGTGGGCGGCTGGAGTGCTGTGGTGCCGCTTTGGCCGGTATCAATGACCCGCTGGCCAACACGCTGCTCAGCGAAAAAATCTCCATGGCCCGGGCCGCCGGCGCCCACTATATCACACCGATCTGCGCCTATTGCTATCTGCAACTCGATACCGCTCAACAAAAACTACCGGCCTCACCCGATCACGCCGCTAACGCGTTCCTGCCGGTTCTCCTCTACCCGCAGTTGCTTGGCCTTTGCCTCGGCATTGATACGGAAAGCCTGGGTATCGCTCAAAACAGCACCATCAACGCCGACGACCTCGAGGCACTGCGCCAGCGACTCATTGTTCCGGTACAAAAACCTGCCCGAAAGGCTAAAATGGCCGATAAAACCGATAAGACCAATAAGATCAAAAAGGCCAGAGAAACAGCTGCATCCGCCTGACCTCCACCTCCCCCTTGCCGCCGCTGCCTGGCCTCGACAACCTGTCATGCCAGGTAGCGGCGGCGGTTTTGCCTTTTTTTCCCCAAAATGGTGGTTATTGTTCGATTGCACACGAAACCGGGCCGCCCGAGGTGGTGGTGTGCCCGCAAACAGATACGTTTCTTTATCCGGCCAGCCCGGTGAAGAGTAACACCTGTCAGGAGTCTGCTATGAGTACAGTGATTGCCTTTGCCGGCAAAGGGGGGGTAGGGAAGACTACGGTGGCGGCCCTGGTCATCCGCTCCATGAGTGGTCGTAAGATTGCCCCGGTGTTGGCGGTGGATGCCGACCCGAACAGCAATCTCGGAGAAACACTCGGCTTACCGGTTGATACCACCATCGGCGATATCCGGGAAACCTATATGAAAGACCCCCAGGGAATTCCCTCCGGGATGGACAAGGTGAACTACCTGGAAACCCTGGTTGAGCAGGCCCTGATCGAAACCGCCAACTACGATCTGCTGGTGATGGGCCGCCAGGAAGGTCAGGGCTGCTACTGCATGGTCAACAACATACTGAACAATTTTACCGACAAACTGAGCAGACACTACCGCTGCATGGTGGTTGATAACGAGGCCGGCATGGAGCACCTCAGCCGTCGGACCAGCGGCCGGGTGGACCTGCTCTTTCTGGTCACCGACTACTCCCTGCGTGGGTTGCGGGCGGTCCGCCGGATCAACGACATGCTTGTCGGCCTGAAGCTGGATGTCAAGGAGCTTGCCCTCATCGTCACCAGAGGCCCGGCAGAACTTGGCGAGACCTTTCTGGCCGAGGCAGCTGAGATCGGTATCCCCATTGCCGGAGTGATCCCCGACGACCCCGCCCTGCTCGAATTCGATATGGCCCGTCGTTCCCTCCTCGACCTGCCTGACGATTCTCCGGCTGTGCTGGCGGTGGACAAACTTCTCGACAGCTACAAGCTGTGCTGATTTGCCTCCATCAGGCGGTTCCGGCTCTCTATGCAACTGCTTGTATGACTGAAGGCCACCTTGAAAAATGGTATTTCCGCCCGATCTCTGCGTTGAACGAAAACAATTTGTCCATGGAATATCAACTACATGCCTGCGGCAAATTGTTTTCTTTCGACTTTATTTTGAACGGAAATTCGAATTTTCAAGGCAGCCTGAGTATCTTTTTGTGGTCATTTTTTTTGCCTT
>JAABSV010000037.1 GCA_011390165.1 Desulfobulbaceae bacterium | reverse complement strand
GGGACTGCGGCAGGCGAAGATGAGCTACCGCCCCTCTGGTTTCGTGAAAAAATATTTTGCTACCCTTGGCGGGTAACCCCTCCAACTAGCCGATTGCATCCTCCACCGATTGCCTTGGCATAAAAAGCTGGGGATTCCCAGCGTCGCCTTGGCTCTCCATTTGGCGACTATGTCAAGACTGCCTTGAAAAATTCGAATTCTCGTTCAAAACAAGGCGTAGTAAAACAATTTGCCGCAGGCATATAGTTGATATTCCGAGGGCAAATGTTTTCGTTCAACGCAGAGATTGGCCGAAACATAGCATTTTTCAAAGTGGCTTTAAGGCTGCCTTGAAAAATTCGAATTTCCGTTCAAAATCAAGGCGAAAGAAAACAATTTGCCGCAGGCATATAGCTGATATTCCGAGGACAAATTGTTTCGTTCAACGCAGAGGTTGGGCGGAAATACCATTTTCCAAGGTGGCCTTAAGTTGAATCTCCACCTTTACGCTTTGGTCGGGCCTATTTCTGGATAGCGCAATTTGATCGTCATTTCGAACTTGAAGGTTAGCCCGTTGAACGAGCTCTTTCGTGCTCATACGTTCAAATGTTGAAGGAGGAGGCATTGACAGATGATGCCTTTACGACAATGTTGACTGGGTATGGACAAGTTTCAGGATTCAAAGTCTATACCAAGGTATCGATCAAACCAGGCATCGGTCCAGGCATATGGCATACATATGGCATACTTATGGCATACTTATCGGCCCCCGCTGTATGAAATGAGCCGGGCAATAGTGAGGCATACGATGGAAAAGTTTTGCTGATCGATCTGGAAACATGGCAGCTGCTGGCCATCGGTGGGTCCTTTTTGGTGGCGGCAACAGTCAAGGGGGTACTGGGGATTGGCCTGCCGCTGGTAGCGGTGCCGCTGATCGCGAGTATCACCGAGCCGGTAGTGGCCGTTTCCTTGATGGTCATGCCCGCCCTCCTGGCAAATGGCTGGCAGGCGGTGCAGGGTGGTTATTTCTCGAAAATCCTGCACAGGTTCTGGCCCCAGTTGACAGCTCTGATCGCGGGCACGCTGATCGGCGCGCAGTTTCTGGCAACAGCCGATCAGCGACTCCTCTCCCGGGGACTTGGCATTATGGTGCTGTGTTTCGTCATATTGCACATCTTTTCCATTCGTTTGCCGGTTTCGGTCCGGAATGAACGGCCAGTTGGCATCACAACCGGCCTGATAGCAGGTCTGGTAGGCGGCGTAACAGGTATACACGGACCGCTTCTGATTATATATCTGGTGGCATTAAATATGGGCAAGAACATGTTTGTCCCTGTTATCGCTATATTTTTTCTTGCAGGTTTCTTGCCGCTGTACGGTACTCTGGCAAGCAACGGACATCTTGGCATTGAACAGATCATTGCCTCAACGGTTCTCGGGGCGGTCCCTGTTGGCTTTGGCCTGGCCCTCGGCTGCCGACTGCGCAACCGCTTGTCGCAAAAGCTTTTCGAGCGTTTTCTCTTCGCTCTAATCGCGGCGATCGGAATGAGCCTGGTCGCCAAGAGCCTCAGCTAATCAATGTGTTTGGAAGATGCCATTGATGAAATTTCTCTTTTTTGCTTCGATTACGGTCGAAGTCGGTTCTTTCTGGGTGACCCGAAAGACAACGATAACATTACCGAGGAGTCTATTATGATCAGTATTATGAGGAAGTTAGTTTCCGTGAGCGCTTTAGCCGCATGCCTAACAGTCAGCGGAGCTTTCTGGGCAGCCGCCGAAGAATATCCCAACAAACCCATCAAGTTTCTTATTCCTTTCAATCCGGGCGGGCAGTCTGATGTCGCGGTCTTGTTTTTAAAGCCGGGGCTTGAGGAGTATCTGGGCGTGGATATTGTCCCCCAGCACCGTCCGGGTGGAGGCGGCGCAGTGGGCTGGACCATGCTGGCCCAGGAGAAGCCGGACGGCTATATGATGGCCGTAACCAACCTGCCGCATATAGTCATGCAGCCCATCATGACAGAAGGAGTTCAGTACAAAACTTCCGATTTGGCGCCGGTTTATCTCTACGCCTCCTCACCGGGCGGCGTGGCTGTCCGGGCTAATGACGATCGGTTCAAGACCCTTGAGGACCTGGTCACCTATTCCAGGGAGAACCCGAAAAAACTCTCCATTGGCGGCACCGGCAAATTCACCGGCAATCATCTCGGATTTCTGCAGTTCACCCAGTTGGCAGATATAGACGCCAGCTATGTGAGCTTCAACGGTGCCGCACCGCAGACCGCCGGCCTGCTGGGAGGGCACGTTGATGCACTTTACGGCGGCACCTTCATTTTTGCCAACAATCGGGAAAAAATCCGGGTTCTTGCAGTAGCCACGGACGAGCGCCTTGCCGATTTTCCGGATGTGCCGACCCTAAAGGAAAAGGGCTATGACATGGAATCAGGTATAGACCGCGGTGTGACTGTGCCGGCCGGCACCCCGCAGGACCGCATTGACAAACTTGCCAAGGCATTGGCTCTGGCCGCCAAGAATCCGGATTTTATTGAAGGTATGCAAAAACTCGGCTTCCAACTCCTCGACATCGGGCCGGAAGAGTATGCAAAATTTATCCAAGCCAGGAAGGATCAGTATACCAAAGTACTGAAACAGGCCGGGCTTCTGAAATAGGCCGGCTGCAGACCACCTAGCGTGGCAGGTTCGCGCTGGGTGGCGATTCTGGTTTGAAGCGTGAGGGAGCCGGTGTGGCTCCCTCACGGCAACAGTTGGGATCCGTGTCTCCACTGCAGGATTCACTGAAACAGCATTTTGAACAAAAGGTGTGTGGATGGAATGGTTAGGACCTGTTATGGGCAACATAACAGAACCTGTCAACCTGCTGCTGATGGTTGCCGGGGTAGCCGGCGGCATACTGGTCGGCGCCCTGCCCGGGTTGACCGGCACAATGGCCATTGCCTTACTGGTGCCCTTTACGTACGGCTTATCGCCTGAAGGGGCGCTGATCATGCTGGGCGGTGTCTATGTTGGCTCCATGTACGGCGGATCAATCGCCGCGATATTGATTAACACGCCTGGGGCACCAGCTTCTATCGCTACTACCCTGGACGGCTATCCCATGGCCCAGAAAGGCCAGGCGGAAGAGGCTCTGGCCGCCGCAGCCACCAGTTCCGGTATCGGAGGGATGGTGGGCACTTTGATATTGCTTCTGTTTTCGCCGCTGCTGGCCGCCTTGAGCCTCAAGTTCGGTCCGCCGGAATTTTTCTGGCTGGGAATAATGGGATTGACCATCATCGCCGGTTTATCGGCAAAATCACTGGCAAAAGGCGTGGTGGGCGGTCTGTTCGGCGTCTTGTTGAGCACCATCGGCCTGTCACCGAGCACCGGTGTCTCCCGGTTGACTTTCGGCGTCTCCGATCTTTTGGGGGGAGTGGAAATTATTGTCGCCCTTATAGGCCTTTTCTGCATCCCCCAGATCATGGCCATGGCCGAATCAGCCGGCAGCGGTGGCAGCCTTGCTTCTTTCACCCCGAGCAGAGGCAGATCCTATAAAACCATGCTGCGGGTCTTTCGCCGCTGGGGAAACCTGCTGCGTTCATCAATAATTGGGGTGATTGTTGGCATAATACCCGGTGCCGGAGGCAATGTTGCCGGTCTATTGAGCTATCAGGAGGCGATGCGGGCCGCCAGCAATAAAGAGGAATTCGGTCACGGGGCCATAGACGGGGTTATTGCTTCGGAAACAGCCAATAACGCTGAGGTTGAAGGCTCCCTCATCCCCCTGCTGACTCTTGGCATTCCAGGGGCTCCCCAGGCAGCGGTGTTGTTCGGAGCCTTGCTGCTGCAGGGGCTGCGGCCAGGTCCCGAGCTTTTCACCGGATATGGGGCCACTATTACCTATACCTTCATTATTTCGTTATTCCTCGCCAATATCACCATGTTTGTGCTTGGTTTTTTCGGCTCCCGTTATTATGCCAGGGCGCTGAACCTGCCATTGCATCTGTTGATGCCAGTGGTCCTCAGTCTGTCGGTGGTCGGCAGCTTTGCCGGTCGCAACAGTATCTTGGATGTTTTTATCATGCTGTTGCTTGGCCTGCTGGCCTATGCTGGGACAAAAGTGGCCATTTCGCCGGCCCCTATCGCCCTCGGGGTAATCCTCGGTCCGATTATTGAACAGGGCCTGGTTGAATCAATGATGCTTTCACGCGCCACCGGTAGCCTTTTCGAATTGTTTTTTACCCGTCCCATTTCTCTGGTCCTGATTTTTTTGACTGTCGTTTCCGCCGGCTGGCCATTTTTTATGTCCCATCGTGAAAAGAAAAAACTACTCAGCCAGGGTAAGGATTTAACCGCTACAGCACGGCCCATACCGGCTCCCAGGAAAGCACCACCGGCCGGAGCGCAGTCCGAATGGGTTTCTAATCTCTGGATTGCCGCCCTGGGCCTGCTGGTGGCCGTGATCACCCTGGTAAAACTGCAAGGATTAGACCTGCAGACTGCCATATTGCCAAGGGTCTGCGCTGTGTTGCTGGTTGTTTTCGCTCTGGGGCTTCTGGTCAATGGTATTCGACTGTGGCTTGCCGGCCGGGTAGCCAGACCGGAGGGCGTACCTGAAATGAGGAAGATTCATGTGATCGGCGTCATTACCCTGGCGTTCGGAAATGTACTGCTGATGCCCGTGATCGGATACTTTACCACAACTTTTGTTGTCTTTGTTCTAGTTGCCTTGCTGCTGGTTCCCAAAGAAAAAATGCGCCGCCAGGCACCGATGATTGTGGTGATGGCCCTGGCTATATGCATTGCTTTTTACCTCATTTTTCAACAAGTCTTTAATGTGCCGTTCCCTGAGGGTTTGTTTCTGTAAACAGAAATATCATGTTCCTCTCTGTTTCTTTAGAACCCGCTTTTATGTCCAAACCTTGATTTTACCTGCACCTGCTCATGCCGGCAGTACTATGCTTGTCTGCTGTCGGCAGTTTCCCTGGAAGTCTTAATTGAATTATTTTTCACTCGGCCCACGTCCATCCTTTGGATAACATCATTGTTTGTTATCTACGAAAAATCTGTTGAAACTTCAAACTTCTTTTCTTTTGACTATGGCGCTGATTGTCTACTCAGGCTTTTATCTGATCTTTTTGGATGTATTCAATGTACCTTTTCCTGAAGACAACTTACGGCGAACATGAGTATCCTAACCGGGCTATTTCTGGGACTTGCCGGATTTGTCTTCGGGTTAACTGGCTTTGGTTACAGTCTGACTGCTGTTTCCTTATTGTCTCTTTTGTATCCAGTACCAGTCGCCGTAGCCCTGCAATTTGCCCATACTCTTCTTGTTGCCATATATAATGTATGGAAGTACCGAGCCCTAATTCGTTTAAGGGAGTTGTGGCTAATCCTCATTGGGGCGTCTCTTATGGTTCCATTTGGAGTACTCGCTCTTGATCGAGTTCCCGAAACTTTCATGAAGTATTGCTTATCCATATTTATACTTCTTTCGGTTTTTATTAGTCGGCTTCCTTTGCATCAAAAACTTTCGGGGGACTTGCAAAAGTCAAAGGCACTGGCATTGTTCGCCGGAGGTATCAGCGGGTATTTCCAGGGAGCTTATACAACCGGTGCACCACCAGCAATTATCTATATTCTGGCGCGGGAGAAAGATCCGAGACTCATAAAGGGCTTCATCGCATTCTATCTCCTCTATTTACATTTGCTGACCGGGTTCGTATACGCGACCGCTAACATGCTGAGTGGCGATACAATAATGACTTCCCTATTATGGCTCCCAGCAACAGTGATTGGAATGTATTTGGGTGGCAGACTTTTTACGAAAATCGATATCAGTGCTTTTCGTCTCGCAGTTGATATTCTGCTCATTTTAACAGCCATATCCCTTGTCATTATATAGGCTGCCTTGAAAAATTCGAATTTCCGTTCAAAATCAAGGCGAAAGAAAACAATTTGCCGCAGGCATATAGTTGATATTCCGAGGACAAATTGTTTCGTTCAACGCAGAGGTTGGGCGGAAATACCATTTTTCAAGGTGGCCTATAATGAAATTATCGATTGTTACAATATTCAGTTGGCTTTGCACTCCTCCAGGTACTTCGAAAAGAGATGCGCCGGGGGGTATGAGCCAAACGAACTTTTACAAGAGCTGACCTATATCGGCCGCTCCTGTCTCAGGGCCAGTTACGGTTCGCAACGTTTGAGTGAATATCTGGATTGTATCGACGGAGCCGGCTTTACCCGTAAAGGGTTGGCCGATCTTGGCAGTCAGGCCCGGTAATCATGGCTTTGCAGAGAGTGGAGTTGTGGATATCGGTTTGGAACCGAGCACTGAAAACCATCTCTCAACCGGAAGGGGTGGGCGGGGTAATGGCGATCTTTGCGGCTGGCCTGAGAGGTTCATAGGTGCCAAGTTGGAGATGATCATGGGCCTGCGCGGGCAGGTGGGTCGTTAAGTTACTGAACAGGACGTGGTTTGCGGTAATGTCGGCAATAGTCGGTGTGCCCATCAGTCGCATCACCATGGCCAGTTCGTCCTTGAGGAGAGAACACATTCTTTCGATTCCACGCTGGCCGTACGATGCCAGACTGTAGAGTACCGGGCGGCCAACACCAACAGCTGTCGCCCCGAGTGCCAGGGCCTTGAATATGTCGCTGCCGCGGCGGATGCCACCATCCACGTACAGTTGAAAACATCGCCGCCAGTCGGGATCATGGCCGTTCAACGCCGCAACCGCTTCGGGCAGTATTTCGATTCCGGATCTGGCCGTGTCCAATTGCCGGCCACCATGATTTGACAGAACAACGCCCGCACATCCCGTTTTGTATGCCATCACGGTGTCGTGGCCACAGGCGACACCTTTCAGAATAATCGGCAGGGTCGTCACGCTCTGCAGCCATGGGATATCGTCCCAGTTCAGGCTTGGGTCAATGAATTCACTGATCGCTCTGGCGACACCATCGCCGCGGTTAACCTGATCGTCCTTCTGTACGTCCGCCGTGTTGGTACATTTATTACGCATATCTTTTTCACGATGCCCCAATTGCGGCGCGTCAACGGTTACGAACAGGGCTCTGACGCCACCGATGGCCAATCTTTCGACATACTCCCTGGTCCGCTCCCTGTTCGCATTGACGTACAGTTGTGCGAATTGCACCTGTCCCGGCTGCCGCACCGCCAGCATATCATCCAACGTATGTGAGGACAGGGTGGGCAGCATGTACAGTACGCCGCTTTTGGCCGCAGCGCGCGAAACAGCTAATTCACCCTCTTCCTGGGCCAGGCCGGCAAGTGCCGTGGCCGAGAAATAGAGGGGGAAAGAGGATGCCGCACCGAGTATGGAAGTCGTCATATCGATGTCCTTCACATTTACCAGTACGCGGGGTTTGAACCAGATGCGCTGGAAAGCGGTATGGTTTTCGCGAAGGGTAATCTCATCGTCAGCACCTGACGAGTAGTACCCCCAGCCTTCCTCGCTCATGGTGCGGGCGGCGACGCTCTCAAAATCAAAGGTATTCAGCATGGTATCAATCGGTGGCTTTTGCCATTGCCTGGCCTGGCCTTCTTTGCCTGCTTCCGAAGCCGAAGTCAGTTGCCGGGCTCTGGGAGAAGGTTTCTTCGGGCCGGCAAGCACATGCCTGGCAGGGTCTATCGTGCTCTCATCGACGACACCGACGCAGGCCTCGGGGGCAAGGAGTCGCCGGACAATGTCCTTCGGATGTATGGAGTTGAATAGGTTGGACAGATCCTTTCCGGCGTTTGTCGTGATTATTTTCGATCCCCCCGGGTGTTCCGGATGAAAAGATGACAGGTCATACACCTTCCCGTTCAGCACGACCCAACAGTCTTCAGCTGTACTGTGACGTTCCACTTCCTGCATGGTAATCTTTCGCATCGTCGCACACCTTTGTCGATTGTTGGCCTGATCTGGCATGCACTTCCCGGATCGAATCTTACATATCAAACAAGGCCCTCTGCCTCACTCACGAAACAACCTTGCCAATAAAGATTACCTCCACAGGTGCATTGGCAGGCAGTGAGGCAACACCTACTGCCGCGCGACTGCCGATGCTTCCAGGCCCCAGCTTTTCAATCAAGGCCGCGGAGGCATAATCGGCAATTTTGGAGTGTGCCGTAAACTCCGGTTCCGCATTGATAAAGATGGTCATTTGAAGGATTACCGAGAGTTTCTCGCCTTCTTGCAAACAAGCCTGTGCAGCAGCCAAAGCATTCAAGGTTGCCAGACGGACAGCATCCCGATGGGATTCCAAGGGGTCACCGGCTCTGATCTTACCAGAATATACGAGTATCCCGGCTTTTCGGGGCGTCATACCGGAAGTATAAATCAGGTCAGCGTGGCGAACGGCAGGCAGATACGTCCCTTGCGGGATTGGTTGTTCAATATTTTTGATCATTTACGGTAGAGCTCCACCATCTTTATGATCCGCTCTACAGCCGCGACTGCCGCAGAGTGGTCTTGGGAAAAGTTCAGCCGGATGCTGTCATGCGACCCCGGCGCAAATTCTGCCCCAGACGTTACCGTCACGCCTGCCTGATGGCGAAGCAGCCGTACAAAAGTATGTGCTGCAACATCAAGAGGCGGCAGTTGCGGGAAAAGATAGCTCCCGGCTTGCGGTGTTGCTGTCTGGAAATCAGCGGCCTTGAAAAGGTTCAGTAGTTCATCTCGTATCGCTTCATGTTCACGAATACGTTTTTCCATCCAACCTGAAGGCTCCATAAACCACGTAGCAAGCACCGCCTGATTGTATCCTGCTGCCCGCAGAGAAACAATCGCTTGAAGGCTTTCCATTCGATCAATCAACGTGGATGTACCGAAGGCAGTTCCAAGACGGAACCCGCTGAGCGACTCGGTCTTCGATGGGCCCATGATGGTGATGAGGTTTTCCGGCTGTGCAGCACAGGCGCGCAGATGCGTATACGCCTCACCGCTGTAGAGCAGCCGAGAGTACAGTTGATCGACTATTAATGTTACACCGTGTGCTGCCGCGAGTGCTGAAATTGTGGATATTGCTCCCGGTGAATAGACCAGGCCGGTGGGATTGTTCGGTGTCGAAAAGACAAAGACCTTCGTGCCGCTTGTAAATGCGTCTTCAATTCGATTGAGATCTGGACCATTTTCTGACGGCGCTCCATGGTAGTAGAGAGGAATGGGGACAATTTCGCCGCCGAAGAACTTGACAAGTTTACGGTTGGCAAAATAATCGGGTTCAACCACTGCAACTTTCGTCCCTGAAGTGACTGTCGCACCGAGAGCCAAAAACAGCGCGCCTTGAGTCCCAGGTGTCAGTATCAATTCGCTCACTGCGGAAATTGGCCGCCCTGTAAAGGTGCCAAGGCGATTGGCCAGTCCCTCGCGGATCTGAGCCGACCCGCGATACTCGGTGTAGGCTTGCTGCCCACCTCTCACAAAGCCATCCTGGCAAGCTGCAAATGATCCAGGTGTCGGCGGAAATGCATCCACATCACCGTGGGAGAAGTCAACCGGAATCCCGCCTAATTTAGCACCGCGCATAATGGCATTGAGATCGCCTATCTCTTGTCGAACCTCTTGGCCCGGAGCATTTTCCGTCTCAAGCGCTCTAAATTTTTCATCAAGTGTCATCATCTCATTCTCCAGACATTTAACCCGCCTTCAATCCTCGCCACAAACAACCTGTTCAATGGACAACAAGCCATTCTTCTGATCTGCATATCTCCGCCATCACCCGTCTTTTCCCGTCATGTGCTCATCGATAAAGGCCGCACTGAACGCCACCGTCCTGCAGCTCAGCCCTTCACAGAGGTGAGGCGGTTGATCCGGGGCAAAGCCTTCCGGCCGCAGTTCCCGGCAAAGCAGCGAAGAGAACTTGCCTTCAAAACCCTCGGCATACCGGTAACAGAGTTCGATGATTTCCTTATCGCCAAGGCCTTTTTCCCGGCCGAGAATACCGAGAAACATCAATGTCCCCTCAACCAGGCCACACTGGGCCCGGTATCCACCGGCCCCGTGCATGCCGACCGCCGCGTCCAGCACCTGCCCGGCAAGAGGGAGATTGCACTTCTCGGCCAGGATCTTCAGGGTGGTGGTGACGCAGTTCTGGTCATCCAGGTGGTAAGAGGCGTGAACCCGCGCCGCGATCAATTTTTCATCCATGACAATCTTCGCAGTATCCGTATGGTTAGTGTATAGACGGTGGTAGCTCATCTCTTATTGTGGACAAGATATCCCACCCTCTCTGGCCCCAACGACGGGGCGTCATCCTTTACGTATCGTTACTGAATACATCTAAATAAATACAGTTCCTCAGGTGATGCTGCACTCTTTGCAAGGAGAAAATGGTTTTCTGCCGGAGGCTGCGGCAACTTGTGGTACCCGTTGTTGAAAGTATTGTCGGCTTTGCGGGTACGATTCACCGTTCAAGCGTTCTCCAGGCCGAGAAGGTATTGCCATTGCTCGCTACTCACCGGCAGGATCGACAGCCGGTTGCCCTTTTGCAGCAGGGGCATCCTGGCCAGAGCTGGGTGCTTTTTTAATTCTGCCAGGGGAATGAGCCGCTTCGTATGGCGGATGTACTGAACGTCGACCATATACCAACGCGGTTTGTTGGCATCGCTTTTCGGATCGTAATATGCGGAATGCGGGTCGAAGGCGGTACTGTCGGGATACCCTTCCTGCACCACTCGCATCAGGCCGACAATACCCGGCACCTCACAGCTGGAGTGATAGAAAAACGCCAGATCCCCCACCTTCATCTGGTCGCGCAGCATATTTCGGGCCTGGTAATTGCGAACCCCATCCCAGTGGTCGGTCTGCTCCGGCATGCGTTGCAGATCATCGATGCTGAACGAGTTCAGTTCAGATTTCATCAGCCAATAGTTCATTGCTGCTTCCTCTTTGTCCACCTTTTTTTCCTGTGCTCTTCTCTTACGGCCGTGCGCCATCGTATCCTGTAACGATTCTGAGCCTCCTCCCCCCCCAGTCCGATGAAATCGAATCAATACCGGGGACGGCTGGCCGGTCGCTGCGGCCGGCGCGGCTACGAACCGTGGCGCCTCATCTGCAACCAGGTGCAGACAAGATGAAGGGTAACGGCCAATCAGGTACCAGGCCCGCCGTCGACGGCTGGTGAGGCAACAAAGCGAAAATGGCAATGGACAGGCGCAGGCAGGTGGGCTATTTTGGGGGGACAGTTTTGTTCAACAGCCACTTTCTCCGTTACAATTCCTCCATGAGTTACCGTCCCGGCAATTCGGCAGATACCTCACGGTCCGAGGAACTGGCCAACAGCCTCACCCACGGCTTCGGAACCCTGCTGGCCATCAGCGGCCTGGTGGTGCTGACCCTTTTTGCCCAGCGCAGCGGCGATGGCTGGCAACTGCTGAGCTGTTTGATCTTCGGGGTGACCCTGATTCTGCTCTACGCCGCTTCGACCCTCTACCACGCCGTCCGGCAACCGGAGATCAAGGCCCGGCTGCGGATTCTCGACCACTCGGCGATCCTGCTGCTCATTGCCGGGACCTACACCCCTTTCACCCTGGTCAGCCTCCGCGGTCCCTGGGGATGGAGCCTCTTTGCGGTGGTCTGGGGGCTGGCCCTCTTGGGGATTTTCGTTGAGGCGACCCGGCTGCGCCGTTTCCGGGCGGCCCTGATCACCCTCTACGTGGTGATGGGCTGGGCGGCGGTGGCCGCCATCAAGCCTCTGCTGGCGGCGGTAGAGGGCGGCGGCCTGCAGCTGATGCTGGCCGGGGGGATCGCCTACACCTCAGGTATCCTCTTCTATCTCTGGCGCAGCCTCCCCTACCACCACGCCATCTGGCATCTCTTTGTTCTTGCCGGCAGCTGCCTCCACTTCTTTGCCGTCCTCCTCTACGTCCTGCCGGCTGTCTCCGCCGGCAACTGAGCAAGAGACAAGGCCAGCTGATGACCTGCAGAGTCAGGCACCGGGGGGTGGCGACGGTGATGTATCCTCACCATGGCGGGGAAAGTAGCACCGAAAGGAGGTCCCCTCCCCCAGCCGACTGACCACCTCGATAAAGCCCTGATTTTGTTTTACACTGCCGTAGACGGTGGCCAGGCCGAGGCCGGTTCCCTTGCCGAAAGGCTTGGTGGTGAAGAACGGTTCAAAAATTCGCGACAGATGGGCCGGATCAATCCCCTCACCATAGTCGCTCACCGAGAGCAGCACATACTCGCCCGGGCGGCAGTCGGCAATCTGCCGGCAGTCGTCGGCGGTGAGTCGCCGGTTTTCGCTGCTGACCACGATGGTTCCGGCGCCGCCCACCGCGTCCCGGGCGTTGACACTGAGGTTGACCAGAATCTGGTTAACCTGGGTCGGGTCTATTCGCACCGGCCAGAGCTCGGCGCCTGGCCGCCACTCCAGACGGACTTCCTCACCCAGCAGCCGGCCAAGCATCCCCAGCATCCCAGCTACGGTCTCATTGAGATCGACCTCCAGAGGGTTGATCACCTGCTTGCGGGCAAAGGCCAGAAGCTGCCTGGTCAATTCGGCGGAGTGTTCGGCAGCCTTTTTAATTTCCACCAGCTGGGAATGGATTGGCGAGGATTCAGCCACACAGCGCAGACCGATCTCGGTATAGCCAAGGATGACCGTCAGCATATTGTTGAAATCATGCGCCACCCCGCCGGCAAGGCGGCCGACCGACTCCATTTTCTGGGCCTGTTGGAGCTGTTCCTGGAGGATTGCCTTCTCCAGCTGAGCATGCCGCCACTGGCTGATATCCTCGAAAGAAGCGATCACCTCGGTGGGCGCCACTCCGAGACTGACCGGATTGAACACACCACGCAGGTAGGTGTTTTTGCCGCCGGTGACTGAGGTGTAGGTGTTTTCGTAGACCGACACCTCCCCCTGCAGGGCTGTGCGGATCGCCCGCCGCATCTCCGGGTTGCTGTTGCTGGCAGCATGGAAACCGGTCACCTTTTCCCGGCCGGCCCCCATCATCTCGAGAAACTTGTCGTTGCACTCCTGGATGTGGCCATTGCTGTCGATGCGGATCACCCCCAGGGGGTTGTTCTCGAACATGATCCGGTAGCTGTATTCGCTCCGCCGCAGCTCTTCCTCCATCTGTCGGCGACGTCGCAGTTCCTCGCCGACCCGTTCGACCATGGTGTTGAAGGAGCGGCTCAACAGGGATATTTCATCATCACTGCCACCGCGAAGGAGCATAGCCGGCATTGCCCCGGGGTGGCTGACATCCACCTCCCGGCACCACTCACTCAGGCCATGCAGCCGCCGCAGCAGGGTGCGGGAGAAGAAGATATAGAGGCAGAAGAAGAGGGTGCCGACAAGCAGGCCGTTGAACAGGAGAACCATGGGCAGGTTGGCGCGAAGGGTTGTCAGGCGACCGGGAATCTCGCTGAACAGTTCGACCTGGCCAACCTGAAACTCCCGCTCGTCGTGTCTCTTCACCAGGGGGAAAAGGGTCGAGTCGGTCTCCGGGCCGGCCTCACGGCCCCCGCGAAAGAGGGTGCGGCCACGCTCATCCACCAGATGCAGACCGGAGAAGAGGCTGTTGTGGAGATAGTTATCCAGCACCGGTACCAGCGATGGGTAATCAAGCTGCCACATCTTGAGGGTGAGGAAGGGGATTTCCAGTTTCTCGAACCTGGCCAGTTCCCGGGCCAGGTGCTGCCGCCGGTCGGCGTTGGCACGTTCGATCTCGACAATGGAGAGAAATGCAGTGATCGCCGTGGCCAGCAGCAGGGAGAGAAGGGCCAGCCGGTATTTAAGGCTGATGAAGGCTCTCATTGGCTTTTCGGTGCCGTGGAGAAAATCGCCTGGTATGTACCATCGGCCTTCATCGCTCGCAAGGTCCGTTCCAGTTGGGGGATGAGCGCCTTATGCCGGGCATGGAGATAGAGATACATCGGCCGGACCGCCAGGGATGGTTCCAGTTGATGGATATCCACCACCGCCATCCGGCGCAAATAGGCCACCCCCCGAACCCCTTCATAGAGGATGAGATCGACCCGGTTGCGCTGCAGAAGCTCGAAGAGTTCTTCCTCGCTGTTGGCGAGAAGCACCGACCTGGCGACCCCTACCCGGCTTTGGTAGATCTTCCAGCCCCGGATGTAGCCGACATGGTAGTGGCGTAAATCACCCCAGCCATCCAGCTTCAGCGTCCTGTTACGGGCAAAGGCGACGAAATGGTACTCGCTGAGACTCTCCCCGACCATCCGCAGGTTCGGGTACTGCCCGCTCATCCCGGCAATACGGCTATACTCGCCGTCATCCAGTCCCAGGTCGGCGTTGGCGAGAGAGCGGGCCGAAGGCAGATGGTTGATCTGCACCGCCACCCCGTTCCTGGCCAGCAGGGTGGTCACCAGCCGGTCATAATAGCCACTGTCGTCCAGTGTCGAATAGGGGGGCTGATCGGCGGTGTTGATGCTGAAACGGAGCGGCACCGGCTCGGTTGCCGTCACAGCGGCAACGACCGCAACGGCCGGCAGGAGGAGGAAAAAGAGAAGCGACAGTGCTCGGCAAGCGGTGATAACGCGCATCAATGTGCTCCCCACAGCTCTTCTCATTTGAGGCTCGCCGCCCGATGCGGAAAATCCACGCCCCCAGCCCGCACAATGGACCAGACAACATACTCCCCGCGTCAGGGGTACCTTTTCGCATCGCAAGCTGCAAGTTTTTTCTTTGCCTCACCTCTTTCTTGCATGAAGAGCGACAAAACGGTAATGATGCGGGGAGAGGAGCACCTCTTTCCCTGTCGCCACCACTCCCCCCGGCCTGCTCTGCTGCGACATTGCCGCTGATTTTGGGGAAAACTACTGGCGCAGATCCCGATAAAGCCCATAGAGGAAGCCATGGACGCCAACACCTTCACCCGCGAAATCACCGTTGCCGGCACAACCTATACCTATTATGCCCTCGACCGCCTGGAAGAAGAGGGGGTGGCCGGCGGCATCGCCCGGCTTCCCTTCTCCATTCGGATTCTGGTGGAGAACCTGCTCCGCCGCCTGGACGGGAAGGTGGTGCGGGAGGCCGACCTGCGCCACATCGCCAACTGGCAGAAAAGTTACCCAACCCCGGTGGAGATCCCCTACCACCCCGCCCGGGTGCTGATGCAGGACTTCACCGGGGTACCGGCGGTGGTCGATCTGGCGGCAATGCGGGACGCCATGGCCGCCCTCGGCGGTGACCCCGGCCGGGTCAACCCACTGGTGCCCACAGAACTGGTGATCGACCACTCGGTCCAGGTGGACCACTACGGCACGGTGGCGGCGGTCGGCCACAACGTCGCCCGCGAATATGCCCGCAACGGCGAGCGCTACACCTTTTTGAAGTGGGCGCAGGAGAGCTTTCACGGCTTCAAGGTGGTCCCCCCCCGGTCCGGCATCTGCCACCAGGTGAACCTCGAGTATCTCGGCAGGGTGGTCATCGTCGACGAACAGGGGGGACGACAGCTCGCCTACCCCGACACCCTGGTCGGGCTCGATTCGCACACCACCATGATCGACGCCATCGGGGTGATGGGCTGGGGGGTCGGCGGCATCGAGGCGGAGGCGGTGATGCTCGGCCAGCCCTACTTCATGTCCATCCCCGAGGTGATCGGCGTGCGGCTGAGCGGCCGGCTGGCGGCAGGGGTGACCGCCACCGATCTGGTGCTCACCGTCACCGAGACCCTCCGCCGCCACGGGGTGGTGGAAAAGTTTGTCGAGTACTTTGGCCCGGGGATGCAGGCGCTGAGCGTGCCGGAACGGGCGACCATCGCCAACATGACCCCGGAGTACGGCGCCACCCTCGGCTTCTTTCCGGTGGACGAACGGACCATCGACTATCTCCGCCAGACCGGCCGCGCCGACCAGGCAGCCCTGGTGGAGGCCTATACCAGGGCCAACGCCCTCTTCTACGGCGATGCGGAAACACCCGAGTACACTGCCGTGGTCGATATCGACTTGGCCTCGGTGGTCCCCTGCGTCGCCGGGCCTTCCCGACCGCATGACCGTATACCGCTGCAGAGGCTGCGCCAGCACCTGGCCGGGACCTCCGCCCAGGCCGCCCAGTCGGGGCCCAGCCAGTTCGCGCTCAACGGCCGGCCGGTCTCCCTCAACCATGGCAGCGTGGTGATCGCCGCCATCACCTCCTGCACCAACACCTCCAACCCGGCGGTGCTCCTCGGTGCCGCCCTGCTGGCCAAGGGGGCGGTGGAGAGGGGCTTGCAGGTGCCGGGCACCGTCCGCACCAGCCTCGCCCCCGGCTCGAAGGTGGTGATCCAGTACCTGACCGACGCCGGCCTGATGCCCTATCTGGAGGCACTTGGTTTCCATCTCGCCGGCTATGGCTGCACCACCTGTATCGGCAACAGCGGCCCGCTGGCACCGGAGGTGGAGAAGGCCATCGTCGAGGCCGGCCTGAACGTTGCCGCAGTGCTCTCCGGCAACCGCAATTTCGAAGCCCGGATCCACCAGCGGGTGAAGGCCAACTATCTCGCCTCACCGATGCTGGTGGTCGCCTTCGCCCTCGCCGGCCGGATCGATATCGACTTTGCCGGCGACCCCCTCGGGCTGGACCCCAACGGCCAGCCGGTCTTTCTGGCCGATATCTGGCCGAGCGACGAAGCGATCGCCAACCTGGTTGACCGTCATGTCAAAGAGGAGTTCTTTACCCTCGAGTACGGGCGGATCTTTACCGGTGATGAGAACTGGCAGGCCCTCCCCAGGGTGCAGAGCCTCACCTATGCCTGGGCCCCCGACTCCACCTATATCAAGCATCCCCCCTATTTTGACGGCTTCCAGTTGGAACCGACGCCTCCTAGCGATATCGACGGGGCCAGGGCCCTGGTAGTTCTCGGGGACATGGTCACCACCGACCATATCTCGCCGGCGGGGGCCATTCCGGCCGACTACCCGGCTGGCCGGTACCTCCTCGGCCAAGGGGTGGCGGCGGCCGATTTCAACTCATACGGGGCCAGACGAGGCAACCACGAGGTGATGCTGCGCGGCAGTTTCGGCAATATCCGGCTGCGCAACAGCCTGGTTGAGGGCATAGAGGGCAGTTATACCAAGGTTTTCCCGGAGGGGCGGCAGTGTTTCGTGCACGAGGCGGCCGAGGCCTACCGGGCCACCGGCACGCCGCTCATCGTCATGGCCGGCCTGGAGTACGGTGCCGGCTCCTCCCGGGACTGGGCGGCGAAAGGCTCGAAACTGCTCGGGGTTCGGGCGGTGATCGCCCGCTCCTTCGAACGCATCCACCGCAGCAACCTGGTGGGGATGGGCGTCCTGCCCCTGGTCTTCCAAGAGGGGGAGAGCCCCGCCAGCCTCGGCCTGGACGGCAGTGAGCTCTTTGCGATCAGCGGCATCGCCGGGATCACCCCCCAGGCGAGGCTGACGGTGACGGCGACAAAGGGGGATGGCCGGCGGCTCAGCTTTACGGTCATCGCCCGCCTGGACACCGATATCGACGTGGAGTACTACCGCCACGGTGGCATCCTGCCCTACGTCCTCCGTAAACTTGGCCGCGGCTGAACCCCCGGCCGCTCAACCGGCCAGGCGGCGGATGGCCCGCTCCTGGCCGATGATCGCCTCGGTGAGCCGCAACTGGGTACGGGCCCGGTGGAGGTTGTCCTCCGCACCCTGCACCCTGAAATAGCGGTTCCCCTGCAGATAGTCGGTGAAAAAGCGCAGACCCAGTTCATAAGAGATCTGCACCAGTCCGGCAAAGAGCAGATCGGTAAAATCAGCCGGCAGCACCCCCCCCGGACCATGGCGGTAGCCGTCGACCACCGCCTCGACCAGGGCAAGGTCGAGACTGACCGCAGCCGCACCCCCCCCCTCACCGGCCCGGTTGCCCACTGAACGCAACGAGTCAGCCAGATCGTGCACGACAAAACCGATCCTGACGGTGTCCAGATCGATCAAGCCCTGCGGCCGGCCGGCACTGTTGAAGAGGAAATTGTCCACCTTCGGGTCGCCGTGCACCGGCTGGGCCCGAAGCCGGCCAGCCAGCCGGGCCCGTTCCAACTCGCCGGCCGCCGGCCGGTGACGGGCAATGGCCGCCAGGCACTCGCCGGCCACCCCGCCCCTTTCCCCCCGCCATTCGGCCAGGGCCCGCTCATAGGTCTCCAGATAGCCGGGAAGATGGTGGAAGCCGGGAAGAGGGTCGGGGAGCACTGCCGCTTCCAACTGAATGGGAGGGCTGGACGGGCTGGGGGGGCTGGAGGCCTCGGACGAGCCGGACAAGTTGTTTCCGGATGGCTTATCCAGGTCACTGAGCAGGTGGTGGAAGGTGGCGAGGGTCTCCCCCAGCCCCCGGGCCTCATCCCGGCTGGTCAGCCGAAAGCCAGGCTGGTGCGGCAGATAGCTCTGCGCCCGCCAGCAGCCGCCGGCCTCATCACGGTGGCTCAGCGCACCGTTGCGACCGGGAACCGGCTCGGCCACTTGCAGAGGCAGCCCCTCCTGCCGGCTGCGCCGGCGGAGGTGACCGCTTATCCGGGCAAAATTGGCCACCACCAGTTCCGGGTCGGGAAAGACCAACGCTGAAAGCCGCTGCAGGACAAAGGGGGCGGCCGGCCCCTCGACCAGAAAGGTGTCGTTGATCCGGCCGTCACCCAAAGGGCGGAGCCGTACCGCCCCTTCGCTGAAGGCGGCCGCCGCCCGCAGCGCCTCAGGCCGGAGCTGATCCATCGCTCACGACAACAGCCTGCTCCGCCGCCCCCCGGGGCTCTGCCGGCAGCATGTGGAGGGTCCGCTGCGGGTAGGGGATGGTGATCCCCTCCCGGTCAAAGTCAAGTTTGATCCGCTCGAGCAGATGGTAGGTGACCGGCCAGAAATCACCGGCCGCCACCCAGCAGCGAACCACCAGATTCACCGACGATTCGGCCAGCGCCGACACCGCGATCTGCGACTCCGGCTCATGATGGATCCGCGGTTCAGCGGCAAGGATTGCGGCAAGACACCCCTTGGCCCGGAGGAGGTCGTCCTCGTAGCCGATCCCGACGGTAATCTCCACCCGCCGGGTCGGCATGGCAGTGATGTTGGTGATGGTGGCGTTGGCGATGGCCCCGTTGGGGATGATCTTCTTCTGGTTGTCACCGGTGATCAGTATGGTGCTGAACACCGAAATCTGCTCCACCCGGCCGGTCTCGCCGCCGATGGTCACCCAGTCGTTCACCTTGAAGGGGCGGAAGAGGATGAGCATCATCCCGGAGGAGAAGTTGGCCAGGGAATCCTTCAGTGCCAGTCCCACCGCCAGCGAGGCGGCACCGAGCACCGCCAGGAACGATGTGGTCTGGATGCCCAGCTGACCGGCCGCTGCGATCACCACCGTGAGGAGGAGGGCATAGTAGACAATACCCTCCAGGAAGCCGACCAGGGTCTGTTCCACCTTGCGGGCGTTGAGTACCCGGACCAGCATGGCGACGACCCGGCCGATCAGCCAGCGGCCGACCAGGAGAATGAGCAGGGCCAGAAGGATCTTCCAACCGTAGCTGAGCAGCAGCAGGGTGAACTGATCGAGGTATTTTTCCAAGGTGGTAAGGGTCGCCGTTGTCGGGAGCGCTTCCATGTTTTTTCTCCTCTACCGGGTGCCCAACGTAGGGGCACCCCTTGCAGGTGTCCAACGTAGGGGCACCCCTTGCGGGTGCCCAATCCAGGGCGACCGCAAGGGTCGCCCCTACACGCCGGCCAGGGCCCGGATATCCCAAGCCTCGCTTCGGCTCTCGTTTTCCGGGTTTTTCACCAGGGTGAACTCAAAAACGTTGCCGGCATCCTGAAACAGACTGTCGTGCACTTCCACCGCCTTTGAGCAGTGGAAGAAGACCGAGTGCGGCACCAGCCCGGCCCGGCTGAGGGTGTAGTAGCGCATGAAGCCGAAACCGCGATCGGGGTTGTAGTTGATCGGGATACCGCGAAAGCGGTTGTCCCCGCCCTGGGTCCCCATGGGCAGGAGACCGGGGATGAGAAAGCCGGAGAGAAAGCTGTCGGCAGTCTCCCGCAACTCGTTGCTGACGTGGTTGAAGCCGATCACCTCCACCCGGCAACCCATATTCTGCAGGGCGAGGACCAGGCGGACAAAGTCGCCGTCACCGGTGAGCAGAATCACCCGGTCGAGATTGCGGGCCTGGAGCAGGGCATCGATGGCCAGATCCATGTCGGCGTTGGCCTTGGTGGTGAGGATCCCCTCGTCGTCGACGAAGTGCTGGACAATCTTTTTGATCACCTTGAAGCCGCATTGGCGGATCACCTCATGGTACCGGTGCAGTTTCTGCCGGTAGTCGGGATCCTCCTTGATCCGTTCGCGGTCCTCGGCCAGGTAGGAGTTGGCCCGCAGCAGGGTGGAGTTGCCGGCCATGGCCAGCTCGACAAGCACATCATAGCGCATGCCATAGCCACCACACATGCGGATGTTTTCCGCATCAACGTAGATTCCGGTCTTGAGCATTTTTCTCTTCTCCCAATCGTTCACTCGTACTCGGCAACAAAGTACATATTTAGCACGATGGCAGGCTGGTCGGTTTTGCCTTCGGCTGCATCGCCTTAGGCCTGACAGGCAGGCCAACAAGGCCCGCAAGGCCGCCGACAGGGATGCTGGCACAAACACACATCCAGCACGATGGCAGGCTGGTCGGTTTTGCCTTCGGCTGCATCGCCTTAGGCCTGACAGGCAGGCCAACAAGGCCGGCAAGGCCGCCAATAGGGATGTCGGCACAAACACATATCCAGCACGATGGCAGGCTGGTCGGTTTTCCCTTCGGCTGCATCGCGAAGGCCCGGCCGACTGGCGAACCGGGCCCGCAGGGTTGCCGACAGGGATGTCGGCAACCGGCAGTCAGGCCAGGGATGGCCTGTCTGCCGGCCTCGCCGGCCGGTCGATCAGGCCGAAGAGCAGCAGCCGAAGGGAAAGCCGACCAGCCGTAATCATACGATTTTAATATATAAATTAATATTTAACCTCAGAACATTTACTCCCACTCAATAGTGGCCGGTGGTTTCGAGGAGATATCGTAGACCACCCGGTTCACCCCGCGCACCTCGTTGATGATGCGGCTGGAGATGGTCGCCAGCAGATCGCCGGGGAGGCGGCTCCAGTCGGCGGTCATGGCGTCACGGGAGTCCACCGAGCGGATGGCGATGACATGCTCGTAGGTGCGGCCATCCCCCATCACCCCCACCGTCTGGATCGGCAACAGCACCGCAAAGGACTGCCACACCCGGCGGTACCAGCCACTGCGACGCATCTCTTCGAGAACGATCACATCGGCCTGGCGCAAAATCCGCAGGCGCTCGGCGGTCACCTCGCCCAGTATCCGGATACCCAGCCCCGGCCCGGGGAAGGGCTGGCGGTGGATCGCCTCCTCCGGCAGGCCCAGTTCCAGCCCCAGCTGGCGCACCTCGTCCTTGAACAGTTCGCGCAGCGGCTCGATCAGCTGCAGCTGCATCACCTCCGGCAGACCACCGACGTTGTGGTGCGATTTGATCGGCGCCTCGCCGCGAAAGCTGACCGACTCGATCACATCGGGATAGAGGGTCCCCTGGGCGAGATACTTCACCCCACCGATCTTTTTCGCCTCCTCCTCGAAGATCTTGATGAAGCCGAGCCCGATCCGCTTGCGCTTCACCTCCGGGTCAAGAACCCCAGCCAGTTCACCGAGAAAGAAGTCGCCGGCATCGACATCGACCACCTGCAAGGTCGCCTGTTCCTTGAAAAAACGGAGAATCGACTGGCTCTCGCCGCTGCGCATCAGGCCGTTGTCGACGTGGATGCAGGTGAGCTGGCGGCCGATGGCCCGATGGATGATGGCCGCCACCACCGAGCTGTCCACCCCGCCGGAGAGGGCACAGATCACTCGGTCGCTGCCGACCCGGGCACGGATCTCGGCGACATTGTGTTCGATGAAGGAGTGCATGGTCCACTCCGCCCGGCAGCCGCAGATGGCGAAGATGAAGTTGCTCAGCACCTCGGTGCCGATCAGGGTGTGCGCCACCTCCGGGTGGAACTGTACCGCCACCAGTGGCAACCGGCTATGGCGGAGGGCGGCATGGGGGCTGTTGTCGCTCTCGGCGGTGACCAAAAACTCCTCCGGAACCAGCTCGACCCGGTCGCCGTGGCTCATCCACACCTGGTGTCCGGCCGGGTCGGCAGCCAGACCGGCAAAGAGCCCGCCCCCCTCCACCAGCCGCAGTGCCGCCTTGCCGAACTCTCGTTTGGCGGCCTTTTCCACCCGGCCGCCGAACTGCTGGAGCATCAACTGGGCGCCGTAACAGATCCCCAATACCGGCACTCCTAGGGTAAAAATGGCCGGATCACAAAAGGGGGCATCCGGGTCATAGACCGAGCAGGGGCCTCCGGAGAGAATGATGCCACTGGGGCGCAGGGCGCGCAGCTGGTCGATGGCAATGGAGAAGGGATGGATCTCGCTGTACACCTTCTGTTCGCGAATCCGCCGGGCGATGAGCTGGGTGGTCTGCGAACCAAAATCGAGGACAACAATTTTTTCCTGATGGATATCCATGGGCTAGAGCTCCAACTCGGGCTGACTGAAGGCGGCGGCAGGGAGGCCTACCGCCGGGCACGGGTGTGGCAGGCAATGGCGTACAAAAAAATCAGGCGGTGCGGTAATTGGGCGCCTCCTTGGTGATGATCACATCGTGGACATGGGACTCGCGCAACCCGGCGGCGGAAATCCGGACAAAGCCGGCCTTCTTTTGCAGTTCGGCAATGGTTGCCGCGCCGACATAGCCCATTCCGGAACGGAGACCGCCCAGCAACTGGTAGAGCACCGTCGCCAGGGGGCCGCGGTAGGGTACCTTGCCCTCAATCCCTTCGGGGACCAGTTTCGAGGGGGCAACCGTCCCGTCCTGGAAGTAGCGTTCGGCACTGCCATCGCTGCAGCTCATCGCCCCCAGGGACCCCATGCCGCGGTACCCCTTGTAGGTCCGCCCCTGGTAGAGGAAGGTGTCACCGGGGGTCTCGTCGGTGCCGGCGAAGAGGCTGCCGATCATGATGGCGCTCGCCCCGGCGCCGATGGCCTTGGCCAGGTCGCCGGAATGTTTGATCCCGCCGTCGGAAATCACCGGGATGTTGTAGCCATTGGCCACCGCCACGCAGTTTTTCAGGGCGGTCATTTGCGGCACCCCGACCCCGGCGACCACCCGGGTGGTACAGATAGAACCGGGACCAATCCCCACCTTGACCGCATTGGCCCCGGCCTCGATCAGCGCCCTGGTGCCCTCACCGGTGGCGACGTTGCCGGCAATCACCGGCAGATCTGGAAAGGCCGCCTTGACCCGGGCCACCGCATTGATCACCCCTTTGGAATGGCCGTGGGCGGAGTCGATCACCACCACATCCACGCCGGCCCGCAACAGCCGTTCGGCGTTCGACTCGATCATCGGGCCCACCCCCAGGGCGGCCCCGACCAGCAGCCGGCCAAAGCCGTCTTTCGCCGCCATGGGGTATTTTTTGATCTTTTCCAAATCCTTGATGGTGATCAACCCCTTCAGGGCACCCTCTTCATCGACCACCAGCAATTTTTCGATCCGGTGTTCGTGGAGGAGGGCCTTGGAGTGTTCCAAGGTGATACCCACCGGGGCGGTGACCAGATTCTTGGCGGTCATCACATCGGCCACGCGCAGCCCGTCGTCGGAGACGAAGCGCAGGTCACGGTTGGTGACGATCCCCACCAGCTTGCCCCCCTTCAGCACCGGCAGGCCGGATATCTTGTAGGTGCTCATGATCTCCTGCACGTCACCCACCGATTGCTCTTCAGTGACGGTGATCGGGTCGATGATCATCCCCGACTCCGACTTCTTCACCCGTTCCACCTCAATGACCTGCTGGTCGATGGTCATGTTCTTGTGGATGATGCCGATCCCCCCCTCGCGGGCCATGGCGATGGCGGTACGGTGCTCGGTGACCGTGTCCATGGCCGAGCTGATCAGGGGCGTTTGCAGCTGGATGGTGTCGGTGAGGCGGGTGGCCAGGCTGACCTCGCCGGGAAGAACCTCGGAGGCGGCCGGCACGAGCAGCAGGTCGTCGAATGTCAGTGCGGTTTCTATCTGATCTGGTAACATGTTCCCTCCTTGACAGGGATTGTCGCCGGGCCACCGGCACCGGGAAAATAGAGTTGTAACGGAAGAGAAGAGGAGCACCCCATGCTGCTGGCAATCAACCCGATAAACCCTCAGCTCCGCCTGGTCGAGCGGGTGGTCAACATGCTGAGAAACGGGGCGGTTATCTGCTATCCCACCGATACCGGCTACGGAATCGGCTGTGAGCTGTTCCACCAGAAGGCGATCAAACAGCTCATCGCCCTGAAGCGCCGGCCACCACAGAAACCGTTTTCCTTCATGTGTGCCGACCTCACCGATATCAGCCGGTACGCCCACGTCTCCAACACCGCCTACCGGCTGATGAAGAAGAATCTGCCCGGCCCCTACACCTTCGTTCTGCCGGGCACCAAACTGGTGCCGAAGGTGATGGCCACCCGCCAGAAGACCGTCGGCATCAGGGTCTCCGCCCACCCGGTGAGCCGTCTGCTGGTGGAGACCCTCGCCGCCCCCATCGTCAGCACCAGCCTGCAGCTGGAAGACCGGCAGGCCAGTTTTGCCGAGCCCTACGAGATCGAAGAATATTTCGGCAACCGGGTCGATCTGGTGATCGACTCCGGCCCGATCTTTCCCGACCCTTCCTCGGTCATCGACTTGACCGGCGACCAGCCGGAAATCCTTCGCCAGGGCAAAGGAGACGTCACTCCTTTTCGCTGATCAGGGCGTCCTTGAGGGACTTGCTCATGGTGAAATGGAGGGTTTTGCGGTCGGGAATATCCATAATCTTGCCGGTTCGCGGGTTTTTGGTCGAGCGGGGCTTGCGGCTCCGCACTGCGAAGGAGCCAAAGCCGCGCAGCTCGATCCGCCGTTCCGCCACCAGCGCCTCCGCCATGCTGTTCAACAGAATATCCACGGCCAGGCCAACGTCCTGCTTCTGCAAATCGAGGTCATGGCTGACCTTGTCCACCAGATCTTTTTTCAGCATTGCCATACACAGTTGGTAAGGGGGAAAGGGGCCTGCCAGTACCGCTGGAAAGGCCCACGCGTATAAAAAAAGGTTGTCCTGCCGGAACTCCGACAGGACAACCTTTCTGCTTGAGGGCCGACAACCCCGGGCAGCGCTTGCCTTTACTGGTTGTCGGCGGAGTCGTTCCCTTCAGCTGCCGCTTTCAGGAGGTCACCGAAGGTTGAAGGAGAGTTCTCGGAGGCCACCTTTTCCGCCTTCTTGAACTTCTCTACTGCCGCCTCCTCGTCGTCACCCTCGAGAGTCTTCACCGACAGACCGATCTTCCGGTCCTTGGCGGAGACGTTGATCACGATCGCTTTGAGCACATCGCCAACCTGGTACATGCCGACCGGGGTCTTGACCTTGTCCTTGCTCAGCTCGGAGACGTGCACCAGCCCCTCGATCCCCTCTTCCAGCTTGACGAAGACCCCGAAGTCAGTGACGTTGGTGATCTCCCCTTCCACCACTGTGCCGGAGGGATAGTTGTTGTAGGCCGCCTGCCACGGATCGGGAACCAGCTGTTTGATGCCGAGGGAGAAGCGCTCGTTCTCCTTGTCGATCTTCAGCACCACCGCCTGGATGGTCTCGCCCTTGGCAAACTTCTCCGAGGGGTGCTTGATCCGCTCGGTCCAGGAGAGGTCGGAGACGTGAATCAGCCCGTCGATGCCCTCTTCGATACCGATAAACACCCCGAAATCGGTAATGTTCTTGATTTTACCTTCAATGACCGAACCGACCGGATAGTTGTCGGTGACCAGATCCCAGGGGTTGGGCTGGAGCTGCTTCATACCGAGGGAGATACGCTTGGTCTCGGTCTCGATGTTGAGCACCATCACCTCGACGGTGTCGCCAACAGAAACCATCTTGGAGGGATGCCGCGGTTTTTTCGACCAGGTCATCTCGGAGACGTGGATCAGTCCCTCGACCCCCTCTTCCAGTTCGACAAAGACCCCGTAGTCGGTGATGGAAACCACCCGTCCCTTGGTGGTGGTCTTCACCGGATAGCGCTCCACCACCGTTGTCCAGGGGTCGTCACGCAGCTGCTTGACACCCAGGGAGACCCGGTCGTTCTCGCGGTCGTACTTGAGTACCTTCACCTCGAGTTCCTCACCGACCTTGTAAAGCTTGGCCGGGTGGGAGACACGCCCCCAGGAGAGATCGGTGATATGGCAGAGGCCGTCCATTCCGCCCATATCGATGAAGAGACCGTAATCGGTGATATTGGTGATCGCGCCCCGGATGATCTGTCCCTCTTCGAGCTTCGAGCGCATCTCTTCGCGGAGCTTGTTTCGCTCCTCTTCGAGGATGGCCCGGCGGGAGATCACCACGTTGTTGCGTTTTTTGTTGAACTTCAGAATCTTGAAATCCATCGACTGGCCGATCAGCGCATCCAGGTCCTTGACCGGGCGGAGATCGATCTGCGAATAGGGCAGGAAGGCCGGCACGCCGATATCCACCGACATTCCGCCTTTCACCCGATTTTCAATGCGGCCCGGGATGGTGCCGTCGGCTTCCTGAATCTCGGCGATCCGTTCCCAGACCTTGATCGCAATCGCTTTTTCCCGGGAGAGAAGGAGCCCACCCTCTTCTTTGCGGCGCTCGACAAACACCTCGAAGGTGTCGCCGATATTGATCTCTTCCCCATCGTCCAGGCGGAACTCCGACTTGGCGATATAACTCTCCGCCTTGTCGCCGACATCGACAAGAAGGTAATCGTCGACACTGCCGATGATGGTGCCCATGGCCACATCGCCGACGGCGACTACCCTGTTGTTCTCTTCCATCTCGAAGAGCTCGGCAAAGCTCAGCTCTTCACTCGTTTCCCGGGTTGGTTGATTGAATTGTTCTGTCATGGATTTTACTCTTCCTGTGGACCGAAGGCCAAGCGGTTAAGGTTATCTCCTTGCCTCGCCTCGCCAGGGGGAGGGAGAAAAGGAAGGTGGACGGCGCCACCGGCGCACCCCTTGCAGCGGGGCGAACACCGGCACTTGAACAGTACCGTATAGCAACTTTTCATCGAAAGGACAAGCTCTTCTTCTTTCCGGCCAGTTTTTTCCCCTGCTGTCTCAGCGACGTCCCGGGCCCTTGCCGCTGCCGCTGCGAGGGCGACTGCGGGAACGCCCGGAACTGCGTCCATTTCGGCTGCTTCCGTCGGTCGGGCCGGTATCGGCGCGCTTTTCCCGCCGGCGTTCGGCCGGCGGCGGCTGGAGCAGTTGCTCATCCGGCTGCCGGCACTCCAGCTTGGTACCGATAAACTCCTCGATTGCCGGCAGGTAGAAGGAGCCCTCCTCGCAGGCAAAGCTGACCGCCTTGCCACTGGCCCCAGCCCGGCCGGTGCGCCCAATCCGGTGGACATAATCCTCCGGCTCGTAGGGGAGGGTGTAGTTGACCACGAAGGTGATCCCCTCGATATGGATCCCCCGCCCGGCAACATCGGTGGCGACCAGCACCTTCACCCGCCCCTCCCGGAAGCTCTCCAGTCGCTTGGAGCGCTTGTCCTGGGCGACATCGCCGGAGAGAAGCAGACAATCCACCCCGTGTCGCTCCAACCTTTCCGCCAGCCGTCGGGCCTCGTTCTTCATGTTGGCAAAGACCAGGATACGGTCGTCGACATGCGCCTGAAGAAGGTTGTAGAGGATGGTATACTTTTCCTCGGCGGTGGCCAGGTAGACAATCTGCTCGACGGTGTCGACGGCGACGGTCTCCGGCTCCGCCTCCACCACCTTCGGTTCGACACACCACTGGGCGGCCAGCCGCTGGACATCGTCGGGGACGGTGGCGGAAAAGAGCATCGTCTGCCGCTCGTTTCGAGCCGGCAGTCGGCCGACAATCCGCCGCACATCGGGAATAAAGCCCATGTCGAGCATCCGGTCGGCCTCGTCGAGCACCAGAATCCGGCATTCACTCAGGTCGGCCACCCCTTTGCCGAGAAAATCGATGAGCCGGCCGGGGGTCGCCACCACCAGATCGCAGGGCTGCTCCTGCAGCCGCTGGAGCTGCTTCTGGTAGTCAACCCCGCCGTACACCGCCTGCACAGTGATGTCGCAGTAGGCACTGAGGCCCACCCCGTCCTTGGTGATCTGCACCACCAGTTCCCGGGTCGGGGCGAGTACCAGGGCCCGGATGTTGCCACGCCCGGCCTTTTTCGCCGGCCGGTTCTCGGCGAGCAGCCGGGAAATGATGGCGATCAGAAAGACCGCCGTCTTGCCGGTACCAGTGTTGGCCTTGCCCACCAGATCGTTGCCGGCCAGGACATCGCTCAGCGCCTTCTCCTGAATGGGGGTACAGTAGTGGAAACCCTGCTCGGCAATGGCCTGCATCACCGGCAAGGGGATGCCAAAGTCATGAAAGCGACTCTTTCCCTCCACCGGCGGCACGACAAACTCCTCAATATTCCAGAGCGGTTGTGGCGCTTTTTTACCGGCCGAACGGGGGCGGCGAGGCCGTTTTGCCGCCGCCTTCTTCTCCTCGCGACTCTCTACTGCCGGCTCCTCGGTCGGCGACGGCTCGACGGTGGCAGGTTCCGTCTCCGGAACAGCCCCCTTCCTGACAAACCTGCCGTAGCGGTTTCGCCCGGCCTGGGCGATACTCTTGATCTTTCTGCCCGCAGACAGAATAAATTTTTTCATCCTTGCCTCAAGTTGTCGATCCTTTGGAGATCTTTTGTAGGCCCTGGGCAGAGATCCTTCGCTGATCCGTTGCCGGGCCTTTAAATGCACTGTTCTGAGAAGACGATTGCCCGGGGCCGGGGACATAAACGGCAGGCGCGGCCCACGTCAACTTTTTCCCGCCAGGGATGACGGCCAGAGAGACGGCAGCCTGGAGTGGCGGCCGGAGGTGGCAGCCTGGGCGGCGGCCTGGAAGGCCTGCCGGCTGAAGGGCATTGCTGAGCTGGTTAAGAACCGGGAAACAGCCGGTGGAAAGGCTATTTCCCGGCAACCTGCAACTCCTCAAGCAGCGGCCCGAACAGCTTGTCATATTCCGGAATGGCCTTGCGAAGGATGGTCCCGATATAGGGTATCTCCCGGTCATTGACCACCAGGTTCGCCGAACAGGCGAGGGCCTGCAGGTCGTAGAGGGTCTCAAATTCCCCGCCCACCAGGACGTAAAAGATAGTCCGCCGCCGGGACATGGCCATATCCCGCATGAAGCGGTGAAAGCGCCCACCGCCGAGCCCTCCAGGTTCGAAGCCGCTGTGGAGAAAGACTCCGGCGTAGTTGACGAAGGGCATCCTGTCGATGGCTTCCCGCGGGTCGGTGAGTTGATCGACCAGATAACCGAAGGCCTCCACCGCCTCGACCACTACCTGACGCTGGGGGGTATCGGGAAAGAGCACCAGGGCTCGGGGGACATCCTCGACCACCTCCTGTTCCTCGAAGACCCCCTCGCGCAACCAGGAGAGGTTCGGTGCCGCGGGCGGACGCACTCCGCTCCGAGTGGAGCCTGTCTGGGCCACCTCGTTCACAGTTCCGGCATCAAGGGCGAAGGGGACCGCGCAGTGGACACATTTCAGTTTGAGCTTCCGCCCCGCTTCCAGGCCCTGGATGCTCTCGCTGATCTTATCACTTAATTTAAGCTGCTTGCCGCAATTCGGGCAGTGGACAATCATACTCATCTCCCCCGGTAGCCAAACCCTTCTTCTTCATCCTCTTCCATGCTCAGTTCGGTCAGGCTGGTGGTCGATTCCCCTCTGGCCGCCTTCAGGCGGTCGAGGCCACGGTTCATCTCCGCCCGCTGCGAACAGTAGGTCATGGCACTCTGCTCGGTAATCAGGCCACGGCTGAAGAGCTCAAGGATGTGCTGGTCGAAGGTGCGCATCTGCAACGACGATCCCTCGCGGATGACATGGTAGAAGGTCTTGTCCTCGGTCTCGCCGTTGATGATCAGATCCTTGACCCGCAGACTGGTCCGGAGGATCTCCATGGCCGCCACCCGCCCCCCGCCGATGCGAGGGAGAAGGCGCTGGGAGACGATCCAGCGGACAGTGTCCACCAGCCGGTTGCGGATCTGGGGCTGCTCCTCCCGCTCGAACATGCCGAGGATACGGTTGATGGTCTGCCCGGCGTCGATGGTATGGAGGGTGGAGAGGACCAGGTGGCCGGTCTCGGCGGCGGTCAGGCCGATCTCCATGGTTTCCCGGTCACGCATCTCACCGACCAGGATGACCTTCGGTGCCTGCCGCAGGGCGGCCCGCATGCCGCTGGCAAAGGTGCTGAAATCGTTGCCGAGCTCCCGCTGGTTGAAGGTTGCCTTGTTCTGGCGATGGACATATTCGATGGGATCCTCGAGGGTGACCACATGCACCGAACGCTCGTGGTTTATCTTGTTCAGCAGGGCGGCCAGCGAGGTGGTCTTGCCGGTACCGGTGGCGCCGGTGAAGAGGACCAACCCGTTCAGTTCCGAGGCCATCACATTGAAGGATTCGGGAAACTGCATTCCCTCGATACTAGGTATCTGCGTCTCCAGTTTCCGCAGGACGGTGGTGAAGTAGCCCTTCTGGGTGAAGATGTTCACCCTGAACCGGGCCTGATCGGACAGGGAGTAGGAGAGGTCGCAGGAGCCGGTCTCCACCAGATCTTTCAACAGCCGACGGTTCTTGCCGATCAGGTTGAGGGCGAAGGTCTCGGTTTGGAAGGGGGTCAGTTCCTCCACCGGCGGTTCCACCTTAACCGGCACCAGCAGGCCGGCCGACTCCACCTGCAGCGTCTTGCCGACGGTGACGTTGAGGTCGGAGACGTTGGGGTGGGAGGCCAGCATGCTGGCGATCCAGTAGTCTATTTCCGTCTTTTTCATCCCTTTTCCCCCTGCATCCAAATATATCCCGGTACATCCCAGTGCTTGCCGGTGCTGCCAAGAGCACATCCGGCCCGTCTGGACGCCAGAGCAAAGCTAATCGTTCACCGGTATGCAGCAAAAAAACGCAAATCCAGGAGGGTAGCCGTTCAGTCAGAGCTCCTGGTTCGTTCAGGCAGGTCGCCGAGAAAGAGTTTGCTCTCTTTGGGGCCTGACTGGGTGAAAATGGGGTGCTGGTGCACGCTTACGAGCAAAGTGCCAGGCATACCATCTCATCAACCCGACAATAATTACCAGCTTTCCTACGGTTTTTCCACCCATTTTTTGCATTTGTCAGGACAGGGCGGCAATCTTCGCAAAGGGGGCTACCGCCTCCGCCAGCCAAGGCAGTGGAAAGGGCCTCGTCCCCAGTTCAGGGCGAAAAATTTCCTTTCAATCCTGGCGGTAATTCGCTACTCTCAGAACAGTTATCAGCCCCCGGATCCCGGCCCCCTGTGCCGGTCCCCCCATCCCGCCCAGCCAAGGAGTCCCGCTTGCAACCAACAGACATCAACGACCCGGAATACTTCCATAAAGTTATTGATTGCCAGTACGCCTGCCCGGCCCATACGCCGGTACCGGAGTACATCCGCCAGATCAGCCTCGGCCACTACGACGAGGCCTTTCGGATCAACTGGCTCTCCAACGTCTTCCCCGGCATTCTCGGGCGAATCTGCGACCGGCCCTGTGAACCGGCCTGCCGGCGGACCAGGGTGGAAGAGACCCCGGTGGCAATCTGTCGGCTGAAGAGGGCCTGCAGCGACCACCGCCTTGATGACAGTGCCTTTCTGCCGGAGATCCCCGCCCAAAAAAACGGTCGGCGGATCGCCCTGATCGGGGGCGGCCCGGCCTCTCTGACCGTCGCCCGCGATCTCCTGCCGCTGGGCTACAGTGTCGATCTCTATGACGACCAGGCCAGGGCCGGCGGCTTTGTCCGCACCCAGGTACCCTCCTTCCGCCTGCCGGAACGGGTGCTCAACGAAGAAGTCGACCGCATTCTCGGCCTTGGGGTAAGCTGCCACTTCAACCACTACATCGACGACCTCGGTACCATTCTCGCCCAGGACTACGATGCGATCTTCGTCGGCACCGGTGCCCCCCGTGGCCGTGACCTCCCCGATCTGCCCGGGCGGCAGGAGGGGGATGGGGCAATCTTCATCGGCATCGACTGGCTGGCCGGAGTGCTCTACCGCCACATCGTCTCCGCCCCGCCGCGGTTGCTGGTCCTGGGCGGCGGCAACACCGCCATGGACTGCTGCCGGACCGCCAAAAGACTTGGGGCGGAAGAGGTCACCGTCCTGGTGCGCAGCCCCCGTGCCGAGATGAAGGCCTCACCCTGGGAGATAGAAGATGCCGAAGCGGAGGGTATCCCGATCATCGACAACCACAACCCGCTGGCCTTCGTGGTCGAGAACGGCCGACTGGTGGGGATGCGCTTCCAGCCGATGGTGGCCAGCTACGACGACCAGGGAGTGCGCCGGCTCGAGCCGGCCCCGGTGGAACCGGTTTTCTTCCCCTGTGACCAGGTGATCCTGGCGGTGGGCCAACAGAATGCCTTCCCCTTCATCGGTGCCGAACTGGGGATCAGGATGAACCGGCATGGCCTGCCGGAACTGGACCCGGTGACCCTTCAATCGTCGCTGCCCCGCCTCTTTTTCGGCGGCGATGCCGCTTTTGGCCCAAAAAACGTGATCACCGCGGTGGCCCATGGCCACCAGGCGGCGATCTCCATCGACCTCTTCTGCCAGGGCCGCGACCTCCACCAGCGGCCGGCACCGGGGGTGAACCTGGTCAGCCAGAAGCTGGACATGCAGGAGTGGCTCTATGACAGCGGCGTCTCCGCCGACAAACGCCACCTGGTCCCCACCGTCGACCGGGTAAAATCCCTTAAGGACCGTCTGATCGAGGTGGAGCTGGGTTTTGACCGTCCCACCGCCCACCACGAGGCGATGCGCTGCCTCAACTGTGACGTCCAGACCGTCTTTGACCACAGCACCTGCATCGAGTGCGACTCCTGCGTCGACATCTGCCCGGAGTCCTGTATCAATTTCACCGACAACGGCGACGAGGACGACCTCCGCCAGCGCCTTCTCGCCCCCGCCGACAACCTTGACCAGGCACTCTACGTCTCAGTGCCACTGGCCACCGGCCGGGTTATGGTGAAGGACGAGAATCTCTGTCTGCACTGCGGTCTCTGTGCCGAGCGCTGCCCCACCGCTTCCTGGGGGATGTTCAAATTCACCTACAACATCCCTCTGGCCGGGAGAAAGTGAGCATACACATGAACAGAATCGAGCGTGTCAACGACTTTGTGGTCCGCTTCGCCAACGTCAACGGTTCCGGCTCGGCCAGTGCCAACAACCTCTTCGCCCGGGCAATCTACCGGGCCGGGGTGGCAGTCAGCCCGAAAAACATCTTCCCCTCCAATATCCAGGGGCTGCCCACCTGGTACGAGGTGCGGGTGAGCGGTGATGGCCACCTCGGCCGCCGCGCCGGGGTCGACCTGGCGGTGGCGGTCAACGGCCAGACTCTCCTCCGCGACTACCGGGAAGTCCTTCCCGGCGGCTACTTTCTCTACGACTCCACCCGGGCTCTGCCGGATGAGTTCGACCGCGACGACATCACCCTGCTCGGGATCCCCCTTACCACCCTCTGCAACGAGGCCTTCAGCAACCCGAAACTGCGCCAGCTGCTGAAGAACATCATCTACGTCGGTGCCCTGGCCAGTCTCCTCGACCTTGACTTCACCATCCTCACCGAGGCGATTACCAGCCAGTTCACCAAAAAACCGAAGCTGGCCGAGCCCAACATTCTCGCCCTGGAACTGGGCTACAACTTCGCCCGCGAGCACCACCCCGGACGCTGCCTCCTCTCCATTCGCCGGCAGCCGCGGGACGAGCGGATTCTCATTGACGGCAACAGCGCCACCGCCCTCGGCGCCCTCTACGCCGGCGCCACCGTTGCCGGCTGGTACCCGATCACCCCGTCGACCTCGGTGATCGAGGCCTTTGAACGCTATGCCGGCCGCTTCCGCAGAGAGGAGGAGGGGACACGGAAGGTGGCGATCCTCCAGGCCGAGGACGAGCTGGCGGCACTTGGCATCGTCATCGGCGCCTCCTGGAACGGGGCACGGGCCTTCACCGCCACCTCCGGCCCGGGGATATCCCTGATGAGCGAGTTCTTCGGCCTCGCCTACTTCGCCGAAATCCCGGCGGTGGTGATCGATGTCCAGCGGGTCGGGCCAAGCACCGGCATGCCCACCCGCACCCAACAGGCAGACCTTCTCGCCTGCGCTTACGCCTCGCACGGCGACAGCAAGCATCTCCTTCTCTTCCCCAGTGACCCAAAGGAGTGCTTCGACCTTACCGCCGACGCCTTTGACCTCGCCGAGCGGCTGCAGACCCCGGTGATCGTGATGAGTGATCTCGACCTGGGGATGAACGAGCACCTCAGCCCGCCGCTGCATTGGGAGGACAGCCGCCGCTACGACCGGGGCAAGGTGCTGCACGCCGACGATCTCGACCGCCTGCCGGGGAAATGGGGCCGCTATCTCGATGTCGACGGTGATGGCATCTGCTACCGGACCCTCCCCGGCAGCCACCCGGAAAAGGGTGTCTACTTCACCCGCGGGACCTCCCATAACGAGTACTCCGGTTACACCGAAGAGAGCCCCATCTACCAGGCCGGGATGGAACGGCTGCAACGGAAATGGCAGACCGCCCGCACCCTGGTGCCGCCACCGGAAATCGATACCCCGGACGACGACTGCCGCCTCGGGCTGCTCTTCTTCGGCACCACCAGCCATGCCGCCCGGGAGTCGATCAGCCGTCTGGCGGCTGCAGGGGTGCGGGTGAACAGCCTCCGCCTCAAGGCCTTCCCCTTCTCCGACCAGGTGATCGAGTTCATCAACCGACACCGGCAGATCATCGTCATCGAGCAGAACCGCGACGCCCAGTTGCGTACCCTGCTGCTGGCCGAGACCGGCGTCACCGCCGACAGGCTGCAATCGATCCTCCATTTTGATGGCCTGCCGATCACCGCCGACTTTATCAGCGAACGGATCCAGGCCCTTCTCGAACCCTCCACGGCCGCTGCCGGCGATACGCAGGGAGAACAGGTATGAGTGACAGGAAACCGGAATTCCGCCATCCGAAACTGACCAGCAACGCCGGCGGCTACAGCCGCCGCGACTACGAGGGGGCGATGTCCACCCTCTGCGCCGGCTGCGGCCACGACTCCACCACCGCCGCAATCATTCAGGCCTGTTTCGAGCTGTCAGTCCCGCCGCACCGGGTGGCGAAGATCTCCGGCATCGGCTGCTCGTCGAAGACCCCGGCCTACTTTCTTGGCAAATCGCACGGCTTCAATTCGGTACACGGCCGGATGCCCTCCGTTGCCACCGGTGCCAACATGGCCAACCGCGATCTGCTCTACATCGGCATCTCCGGTGACGGCGACACCGCCTCCATCGGCATGGGCCAGTTCGGCCATGCCCTGCGCCGTAACCTCAACCTCAACTACATCTGCATGAACAATGGCTGCTACGGCCTGACCAAGGGTCAGGACTCGGCCACCGCCGACCTCGGTTCCATCGGCAAACGGGGGGCGCCCAACCTGTACAACTCCATCGACCTCTGCGAACTGGCCATCGAACTGGGGGCCAGCTATGTCGCCCGCGGCTTTTCCGGCGACAAGGCGCAGCTGGTGCCACTTTTCAAGGGGGCCTTCGCCCATAACGGCCTGGCCTTTATCGACGTGATCTCCCCCTGCGTCACCTTCAACAACACCAACACCTCGACCAAGAGCTACCACTACGTCCGCGAGCACAGTGAGGCGACCAACACCTTCGACTTCGTCCCCCTGCAGCAGGAGATCCTCACCCACTACCAGGAGGGGAGCAGCCAGGAGATCACCATGCACGACGGCAGCATGATCCTGCTCCACAAGGGGGAGCCCGGCCGCGACGTCACCAACCGCCTGCAGGCGGTCACCCGCCTGGAGGCGGAAAAGGAACGGGGTCGGCTGCTCACCGGCCTGCTCTACGTCAACCCGGCCAGCCGCGACACCCACGACATAATCAACAGCTGCCAGCGCCCCCTGAACAGCCTGGTTGATGCCGATCTCTGTCCCGGTAACGCCGCCCTGCAGGAACTAAACGCCACCTTTCGCTAACCGCCGGCCTCCCCATCCCGCCGGCAGAGGAACCCCATGGCATGGCCCTGATCAAACGTTCCGAACTTCTCAATCTGCTGGCCGACGGATCTCCCCTGCCCCCCGGGGAGGCCTACCTCTTTTTCGGCGAACGGTATCTCTGCCGGGAGGCTGCCGACCAGCTGCAGGCCCGGCTACTCGCCGACCAGCCGGGGGCGGTGCACAGTATCGACGGCGACAATGAGGAGCCCGGTCGGACCCTCGCCCGGCTGCAGAGTTTCTCCCTGCTCCCCGGTCGACAGATTTACCGGGTCAGCGACAGCCGGATACTGGTCAGCAAAGCGGTGGCCAAGGACCTCTGGCAGCGGGCGACCCAGGCCTTTGCCGCCGGCCGGGCGGTCGCCAGCCGCCGGGCCCTGCGGGCGATGGCCCGGACTGCCGGGGTAGCGCTGGCGGAAACCTCTCTGGCTGCCCTCAGCGGCGACGAGTGGCAGCACCTCTTCGCCTTCACCAGGCCGGACGGCGATCTCAGCTGGGCCGATCGCCTGCTCGCCGAAGCCCCGCCGGCTGTCGACAGTGGCGATGGTGGCGGCGGTGACCTCGGCGAGCGCTACATCAAGGCGATTGAGGCCGGCCTGCCCGCCGGCGCCCTCCTCCTGCTCACCGCCGAAACAGTTGACAAAAGGACGAAACTCTTCTCTTTCTTAAAGAAAAACCAGACCGTGGTCGACTGCTCGGTGGCCAGCGGCGCCACGGCGGCGGTACAGAGTGAGCAAAAGGGCTTGCTTCGTGAGCTGATGGAAAAGACCCTGGCCGATTTCCAGAAAAAGATCGACCCCAGGGCAGTGGAGATCTTTTTCGAGCGGATCGGCTTTCACCCGGTGGCGGTGGTGGTGGAGACGGAAAAACTGGCCCTCTTCTGCGCCGACCGGCCGACCATCACCGTTGCCGACCTTGAGGCGATGGTGGCCAACAACCGGGAGGGGGCTCTCTATGAACTCACCGATGCCTTCAGCCGGCAGCAACTGGCCAGATGTCTGCTGCTCCTCGGCCGACTTCTCGACCAGGGGGTGCATGCCCTGGCGATCCTTGCCACCATGCGCAATTTTTTTCGCCGCCAGCTGATCTACCGCTCGATCCAGTTGCAGCCGGAACCGCTCTGGCGGCGGGGAATGAGCGCCAGAGAGTTTCAACAGAGCTACCTGCCGGCCTTGAAAAGCGACGCACGCTGGCAGGGGATGCTTGACGGCCACCCTTATGCCTTGTACATGAACTTCACCCGGGCGACGGAACTCTCCTGCGCCGCCCTGAAGGAATGGCTGGCGATGCTGCTGGCGGCGGAATTCCAGTTGAAGGGAGCCCCCCTGCCGCCACGCCTGGTCCTTGAGGAGCTCTTTCTCCGCCTGCAGGGCGGGCAAAGGGGATGAGCACGCCGGGTTCAGGCTGCCGACAGTGTGACGGCCAGTTCAAAGAGAAAACATCAAGACGACAAACAGATGGCTGACAACAAAAGACAACGACAGGGATCGGTCCTCAGCGCCGAAGAGATCGACACCAGGGAACCGCGGCTGTACAAGGTCCTGCTCCATAACGACGACTACACGTCGATGGAATTTGTCATCTCCATCCTGGAGACCGTTTTTCACAGGTCCCCGGCTGACGCTACCCAAATCATGCTTAATGTCCACAACCAGGGCGTTGGCATAGCAGGCGTTTACACTCGGGAGATCAGCGAGACCAAGATAATCCTGGTCCACCAGCTGGCCCAGAAAAACCAGTTTCCCCTGCGCTGCTCGATGGAAATCCTGTAACCGGTGAAAGGAACCCTTTCACGCAACTGAATGCGGAAAATTATGCTCAGCAAAACACTGGAAAGGGCTCTGATCCTGGCGATTCGTGAGGCGAAGAACCACAAGCATGAATACGTCACCGTCGAACATATGCTCTACGGCCTGCTGCACGACGATCTGACCAGCTACATCATCAACGAATGCGGCGGTTCTACCCAGGTTTTAAAGGAGAGGCTGGAGCAGTTCTTCATCCGGGAGATTCCAAAGCTGCCGGCCAGCGGACCGACCGAACCGGCTCAGACCATCGCCTTCAACCGCGTTCTGCAAAGGGCTGTGGCCCACGTCCAGAGTTGCGGCAAACAGCAGGTGGACAGTGGTGACGTGCTGGTTTCGATACTGGCCGAGGAGGAGTCGCATGCCGTCTACTTCCTCACCTCGGTGGGGATCGGCAAGATGGCGGTGATCAACTTCATCTCCCACGAACTCCCGGCCGAGGGACTGCAGAAGGAACCCTTCAGCAGTCCGCCGGAGGGGCCGGGTACCCAGAAAGGGGCCGGCAAGGAGAACAAGGCCCTCGAGGAGTTCACCGTCAACCTGGCCGATTCGGCGGCGAAAGGGCTCCTCGACCCACTGATCGGCAGGAACCTGGAACTGAGCCGGATGATGCAGGTACTTTGCCGGCGCAAAAAAAACAACCCCCTGCTGGTCGGCGAGCCGGGGGTGGGGAAGACGGCAATGGCCGAAGGGCTGGCCCTGCGTATTCACCAGGACAAGGTGGCCCGAGAGAGCGGCAAGCAGGGGCTGGTCCCCGATCTGCTCCAGGATGTTGAGATCCATCTCCTCGACATGGGCACACTCGTTGCCGGCACCAAATACCGAGGCGACTTTGAGAAGCGTTTGAAAAGCGTGGTGGCGGCGATCGAGAGCAAGGAGAACGCCATCCTCTTCATCGACGAGATGCATACCATTGTCGGCGCCGGGGCAACCAGCGGCGGCTCCATGGACGCCTCCAACCTCCTCAAGCCGGCCCTGCAGGCCGGTCTCCTCCGGTGCATCGGCTCGACCACCTACGAGGAGTACAAGAACCAGATCGAAAAGGACCGCGCCCTCTCCCGCCGCTTCCAGAAGATTGATATCGAGGAGCCGTCGGTGGCCGACACCCAGCTGATCCTGCAGGGGCTGCAGAGCAAATATGAAGAGCACCACAACATCCGCTATTCACGCAGTTCGGTGCTGGCCATGGCGGAACTGGCCGACCGCTACATTAACGAACGGTTCCTCCCCGACAAGGCGATCGATGTGATGGACGAGGTCGGCTCGCTGTTCCGTCTCGAGGGACGCCAGGGTTCGATGGTGAAGATCGGCGATGTCGAGAAGGTGGTCGCACGGATTGCCCGGATCCCCCCCCCGAAACACTCCAGCTCCGAGGCGCAGGAACTCCAGGGGATGGGTGAACGACTCAAGGAGGTGGTCTTCGGCCAGGACGAGGCAATCGAGGTTCTCGCCCGGGCGGTGAAACGCTCCCGGGCCGGGCTCGGCAACCCCGAGGCCCCCACCGGCAGCTTCATCTTCGCCGGCCCCACCGGGGTGGGCAAGACCGAGGTGGCCCGGCAACTGGCGGCCATTACCCGGGTCCACTTCGAGCGCTTTGACATGAGCGAGTACATGGAGAAGCATGCCGTGGCCCGGCTGATCGGCTCGCCCCCCGGCTATGTCGGCTTCGACCAGGGCGGCCTGCTCACCGAGGCGATCCGCAAGCACCCCTATTCGGTGCTCCTCCTCGACGAGATCGAAAAGGCCCACCCGGACATCTTCTCCATCCTCCTCCAGGTGATGGACCACTCCACCCTTACCGACAACTCCGGCCGCAAGGCCGACTTCCGCAACGTCATCATCATCATGACCACCAACGCCGGGGCCAGAGAGATGCGGGAAATCGGCTTTGTGAGCAGCAGAAAGGGGAAGGACCAGACCGCACTGAACAGGCTGTTCGCCCCGGAATTCCGCAACCGCCTTGATGCCATCGTCTCCTTCCAGTCCCTGGACGGGCCGGCAACCGAACGGGTGGTGGACAAACTGATCGGCGAACTGGAGAACCAACTGGCCGAGAAACGGGTACGGATCACCCTCAGCCCGGCCGCCCGCAGCTACCTGGCCAGGAAGGGGTACGACCCGGACTACGGGGCCCGACCGCTCCGGCGATTGATCATGCAGGAGATTGGCGACCCGCTCACCGAAGAGATTCTCTTCGGGCAGCTGACGAGAGGCGGAACGGTCCGCGTCGATGAAGAAGAGGGCAGCCTCTCCTTCAGCTACCGCCGCTAACCTCCCTTCGGCCAGGCCGGGGGGAGCACCTCCACCGTACCAGGAACAGAAGATGGACGACTGCATATTCTGCCGCATTGTCGCCGGGGAGATCCCGGCCGACACCTTGTTTGAGGACGATGAACTTGTGGTCTTCAGAGATATTGCCCCCCAGGCGCCGGTGCACTTTCTGGTGGTCCCGAAAAAACACCTGTCCGGACCGGCAGCGATAGCCCAGGCCGACGAGGCCCTGGCCGGAAAAATGGTCCGGGTTGCCGCCCGGGTGGCCGCCGAGCAGAAGGTCGGCGACGCTTTTCGGCTGGTGATGAACAACGGAGCCAAGGCCGGCCAGGTGGTCTTCCATCTCCATCTCCATGTACTGGGCGGCAAGGATGCTCCCTGGCCGATCTGACCATTTCGGCGCCGGCCATTCCAGGCGGCGACTCCGCCAGTGAACGGCACTCTTCCCCCCCCGGGGGTAACCTTCCCAGCCCTTGCCGCGATCCCGTTGCCGCCGGTGTCACCGCTGCTCCTCATGCTCCTTTTCGCCGGTCTGCTGACCGCGCTCCTTCTCTTTATCGTTCTCCGCCTTGATGCCGCCCGGCGGCTGCGGGAGAGCAACCGCCAACTGGCCGAATGTACCCACCGCCTGGCACTCACCAGTGAGCGCTGCCGCCGCCAGGAACTGCGGGCGGCAAAACTCCTCACCCTCTGGAAGAGTGAGCGCCGCCATGCCGCCGCCAGACTCCGCCAGCTTGGCGAGGCGCGAGAGGAGCTGCGCCTGCAGTTCGGCCAGCTGGCCAGGCAGATTTTCGATGAGAAGGCGGTGCGCTTCAGCGAGTTAAACCGGGAAAGGCTGTCCGCCATTCTCAACCCCTTCCAACAGCAGCTGCTCGCCCTGAAAGAGGAGATCGAGAATACCCACCGCCACGACAGCCACGAACGGATCTCCCTGCAGACCGAGATATTCCACCTGCGCGAACTCAACCAGCAGATCAACCAGGAGGCAATCAACCTCACCCGGGCCCTGCAGGGGGACAACAAGGTCCAGGGGAACTGGGGGGAGATGGTCCTCGAGCGGGTACTGGAACGTTCCGGCCTGCGCCGGGGCCACGAATACCACTGTCAGGGCGGCTTCCGCGACCCGGATAACCGCCTGCTGAAACCTGATGTGATCATCCATCTCCCCACCGGCCGGGAAATCATTGTCGACTCGAAGGTCTCGCTGGCCAGCTGGCAGCGGTATGTCAACTGCCACGACGAGGCGGAGCGGGCCGACCATCTGGTTGCGCATGTCAAGGCGGTTCGTGACCATATCACCACCCTGGCCGACAAGAACTATCCTGCCGTTGCCGGAGTCAACTCCCTTGATTTCGTCCTCATGTTCATGCCCATCGAGGCCGCCTTCCACGCCGCCTTCGAGCATGAGCCACGGCTTCTCGACGAAGCGATCACCGGCAATGTCGTCGTCGTCACCCCCACCGCCCTGCTCGCCACCCTGCGCAGCATTGAAAATATCTGGCGGTTCGAGCAACAGAGCCGCAACTCCCTGGAAATCGCCCGCCGGGCCGGGCTGATGTACGACCGCTTCCGCGCCTTCGTCGAGGATCTGGACAAACTTGGCCGGCAACTGGCCTCCTGCCAGAGCAGCTATGAGGCCGCCCTCCTCCGCCTGACCCGGGGACGGGGGAATCTGATCGCCCAGGCCGAACAGCTGCGCGACCTTGGTGTGCAGGTGAAAAAGGAATTGCCACGAACAGTCACCGACCAGGCCGAGATCACCCCGAACGAGACACCACCCACCCCGTGAAACCAGGCGAGCGGCCCGTTGCCGTTGCCAAGCGCCGGAAAAAATGGTAGTGGAAATGGCTAGCCACCCTCTTCACCGCTGCTGAGGAGGGTCCACCGGCCGGAACCAACCACCCTGCCACGGAGGTCTCAGATGCTGCTGCACCACCAGTTCATCGACATCGCCAAAAAGTTCGGCAAAAAGATGGCAATCAACGATTTTACCACCAACCGGGAGCTGACTTACAACCGCAGCCTGATCGCCACCCTGCTGCTGCGGCGGGTTTTCAAAAGACTCGACCCGGGCTTTATCGGCATCATGCTGCCCACCTCGGCCGGCTGTATCCTCACCAAGGTGGCGGTGCTGCTCAGCGGTCGGACACCGATCATGATCAACTACGCCACCGGTGCCGAGCAGAATGCCAGATACGCCCAGCAGAAGTGCGATTTCCGCACCATCATCACCTCCCGGGCCCTGCTCGAGAAGATCGACTGTCCCTTTGTCGACGGCATGCTCTATATCGAGGAGATCATGGCCGGGATCACCCCGCTGCAAAAGCTCCTGGCAGCGGTGACCGCCGCCCTGCCCGCCCCCCTGCTCAAGCTCCTGGTCCACCGTGGTGAAGCCGACGACACGGCGGTGATCCTCTTTACCAGCGGCAGCGAAAAGGACCCGAAGGCGGTCCAGTTGACCCACAGGAACCTCCTTGCCAACATCGCCTCGGTCACCGAGACCTTCAATTTTCGCAGCGATGACATCTTCATGTGCGCCCTGCCCTACTTCCATGTCTTTGGGCTCACCGTCAATCTCTGGCTGCCGGTGTACCACGGCATGACCATGCTCACCTACGCCAACCCCCTCGACTTCCGCAAGGTCTGCAGCATCGTCCATGAACACAAGGCGACCTTCCTGGTCGGCACCCCGGCCTTTTTCTGGGGCTACCTGCGCAAGTCGGAGCCGGGCGAATTCGCCTCGCTGCGCATCGCCCTGACCGGTGCCGACAAATGCCCGGACGCCCTGCGTGAGGGGTTCCGGAGCAAGCACAACATCACCGTCTACGAGGGTTACGGCGCCACCGAGTGCAGCCCGGTAATCTCCACCAACGTCCCCGGCGCCAACCGGCCGGGCAGCGTCGGCAAGCCGATCCCCGCTTTGCAGGTCCGGATCGAGAACTACCAGACCGGCGAAGAGTGCCGGCCGGGCGAGGATGGCCGTATCCTCGTTAAGGGCGACAGCGTCATGAAGGGGTACTTCAACGACTTCGAGCAGACCTCCCTCCATATCCGCAACGGCTGGTACGATACCGGCGACATGGGGAACCTCGACGAGGACGGTTACCTC
>JAABSV010000036.1 GCA_011390165.1 Desulfobulbaceae bacterium | reverse complement strand
TTTGTGGTAGGAGCGGGCCATGCCCTCGAAAAAAGGCGAAAAAAGGCGAAACAACGCTCGCCTCTACTACTCCGTCGCATCAGGCTCAGCCACCGCCCGGCGGCGGCTGAACAGGCGGATCACCAGGACAAAGAAGAGGGGGATGAAGAAGATGGCCAGGATGGTGGCCGACAGCATCCCCCCGAGCACCCCGGTGCCGATGGCGTGCCGGCTGTTTACCCCGGCGCCGGTGCTGATCGCCAGCGGCAGGACGCCCAGCATGAAGGCCATGGAGGTCATCAGGATCGGCCGCAGCCGCTGGTGGCTCGCCTTGAGGGTGGCCTCGATGAGATCCTTGCCGAGGTCGTAGCGCCGTTTGGCGAACTCGACGATGAGGATGGCGTTCTTTGCCGACAGGCCGATGGTGGTGAGCAGCCCCACCTGAAAGTAGACATCGTTTTCCATCCCCCGGGTGTAGGCGGCGAGGAGGGCGCCAAGTACCCCGATGGGGACCGCCAGCATCACCGAGAAGGGCACCGTCCAGCTCTCGTAGAGGGCGGCTAAAGAGAGGAAGACCACCAGCAGGGAGAGGGCATAGAGCATCGGTGCCTGGTTGCCGGCCTGCATCTCCTGATAGGAGGCGCCGGTCCACTCGAAGCCGAAGCCCACCGGCAGTTTGGCCACCATGTCGCCGATCAGCCCCATGGCGTAGCCGCTCGACCTGCCCGCTGCCGCCTCACCGACGATCTCCACCGCCGGGTGGCCGTTGTAGCGCTCCAGCCGCGGGGAGCCGAAACTCCAGTTTCCTTTGGTGAAGGTGGCAAAGGGGACCATCTCGCCCTGGTTGTTGCGGACGTACCAGAGACGAAGATCCTCCGGCTGCATCCGGTACGGTGCGTCGGCCTGCAGATAAACCCGCTTCACCCGCCCCTTATGGAGGAAATCGTTGATATAGCTCGACCCCCAGGCCGTCCCCAGGGTACTGTTGAGGTCGTTGATCGACACCCCCTGGGCCATCGCCTTCTCGTAGTCGATATCGACGTTGTACTGCGGCGTATCCTCCATGCCGTTCGGCCGTACCCTGGTGAGGTCGGGGCTCTGCCTGGCCATGCCGAGCAACTGGTTGCGGGCGGCGAGCAGCGCCTCATGGCCGAGGTTACCCCGGTCCTGGAGAAAGAGGTTGAAGCCGGTGGAGGAGCCGAGGGCGGGGATGGCCGGGATGTTGAAGGCAAAGACCATCGCCTCCTTGATCTGCGAGAAGCTTCGCATCGCCCGGCCGATGATGGCGTTCACCGACTGGCCGGGCTTTGTCCGCTCGTCCCAGTGGCGGAGCTGGGCGAAGACCATGCCGTTGTTCTGGCTCATGCCGGCGAAGCTGAAGCCGGCGACGGCAAAGGCCGAGAGGACGTTGTCGCTCTCCTGCTGCAGGTAGTGGTCGCGGACCCGGTTGAGGACCTCCTGGGTCCGTTCCATGGTGGCCCCGGCCGGCAGCTGGACCATGGTGAGAAAGACCCCCTGATCCTCCTCGGGGATGAAGGAAGTGGGCAGCTTGGTGAAAAAGTAGACCATGCCGCCGATGAGGAGCAGGTAGACCAGGCTGAAGCGGCCGCCCCGTTTGAGGATATAGGCGACGTTGCCGCGGTAGCCATTGGCGCTCACCGCGAAGAAGCGGTTGAAGAGGCCGAAGACCCCACGCCTGGCGGCATGGCCGCCCTTGGCCTGAGGTTTCAGGAGCGTGGCGCAGAGGGCCGGGGTGAGGATCAGAGCGACCAGCACCGAGAGGACCATCGCCGAGACGATGGTCAGGGAGAACTGGCGGTAGATGGCACCGGTGGAGCCGCCGAAGAAGGCCATGGGAATAAAGACCGCCGAGAGCACCAGGGCGATACCGATGAGGGCACCGGTGATCTGGTCCATGGACTTGCGGGTGGCCTCGAGGGGGTTGAGCCCCTCTTCGCTCATGATCCGTTCGACGTTCTCCACCACCACGATGGCGTCGTCGACCAGCAGGCCGATGGCCAGCACCAGTCCGAACATGGTCATGGTGTTGATGGAGTAGCCGAACACCGCCATCACCCCGAAGGTGCCGAGGAGGACCACCGGCACGGCGATGGTGGGGATGAGGGTGGCGCGGAAGTTTTGCAGGAAGAGGTACATCACCAGAAAGACGAGGATGATCGCCTCGACGAGGGTCTTGGCCACCTCTTCGATGGAGATCTTGATGAAGGTGGTGGTGTCGTAGGGGTAGACCACCTCCAGGCCGGGGGGGAAGTAGGGCTGCAGTTCGGCGATCTTCGCCTTCACCGCCGCCGAGGTGGCCAGGGCATTGGCGTCGGTGGCCAGCATGATCGCCATGCCGGCCGCCGGCTGGTTGTTGAAGGTGCCGACGGCGGCGTAGCTTTCGGCGCCGATCTCGATGCGGGCGACATCCTTCAGGCGGATCTGCGAGCCGTCCGGTTTCACCCGCAGGAGGATCTTGGCAAACTCTTCCGGTGTGGTCATCATCGTCCGCGCCATCATCGTCGCGCTCACCTGCTGCCCGGCCACCGCCGGGGTGCCGCCGAGGCTGCCCACCGCCACCTGGTGGTTCTGGGCCCTGATCGCCGCCGTCACATCGGCCGGGGTGAGCTGGAAGCTGTTCAGCTGGTTCGGGTCGAGCCAGATCCGCATGGCGTACTGGCTGCCGAAAATCTGGATGCTGCCCACTCCCGGGGTGCGGCTCAAGGGGTCGCGGAGGGTGGTGACCAGATAGTCTCCGAGGTCGAAGTTGGTCATGTCGCCGTTGGTGGAGATCAGGCCGACGATCATCAAAAAGGTGGAGTTGGACTTGTTCACCTGCACCCCCTCCTGCTGCACCGTCTGGGGCAGGAGGGAGAGGGCCTGCTGCAGCTTGTTCTGCACCTGCACCTGGGCGATGTCGGCATCGGTGCCGGGGTTGAAGGTGATGGTGACGGTCACCGTCCCGGCGGAGGAGCTCTCCGATTTCATCGCCAGGAAGTTGTCCAGCCCGGTCATGCTCTGCTCGATGATCTGGGTGACACTGTTTTCGAGGGTTTCAGCGGAGGCGCCGGGGTACTTGGTGGTGATCCGCACCGAGGGAGGGGCGATTTCCGGATACTGGGAGACCGGCAGGTTGACCACCGCGATGGTTCCGGCCAGCATGATGACGATGGCGATGACCCAGGCAAAGATCGGCCGGTCGATAAAGAATCTGGCCATGGCTTACTCCACCTTTTTGCTTGTTGGTGCCGTCTTCTGGTCTGCCGCCGCCGGCGAACCTGCCGCTGCCGCTGGTGGGCCTGCCGTTGGTGGGCCAGCCGCCGCCGGCGGTTTCCCGCCGCCACTCACCTCGACCACCGCCCCCGGCCTGATCTTCTGCAGGCCGGCGACGATCAGCTGCTCACCGGCGACCAGCCCCTCCTGCACCACCACCTTGTCGCCAATGTTCCGACCGGTCTCCACCACCCGCGCCTCCACCTTTGACTCGGGCCCAACCAGCATCACCATGGCCTGGCCACGATTGTTGCGGAGGATGCTGGCCTGGGGGACGAGAATCGCCTCCTGCTCCCTGGAGGACAGGAGGCGGGCGCGGACGAACATGCCCGGCAGCAGTTCCAGACGGGGGTTGGCGATCACCGCCCGGATGGTGACCGTGCCGGTGGACTGGTCGACCGTGGCCTCGGAGAACTCGAGGAGGCCGGTTTCGCTGTAGAGGCTGTTATCGTCGAGGAGCAGCCGGACCTCGGTCTGCAGCTGCCGGCTGTCGCTGCCCCCTGCCGCCGCCCCCACCGCTAATTGCCGTTTCAACTGGAGGAGCTCGTTGGCCGACTGGCTGACGTCGACATAGAGGGGGTCGAGCTGCTGGATGGTGGCCAGGGCGGTGGCCTGCTGGGCGGTGACCAGGGCCCCTTCCGAGACCTGCGTTTTGCCGATCCGGCCGGAGATGGGGGCGGTGACCCGGGTGTAGTCAAGATTGATCCGGGCATGCTGCAGGGCCGCCCGGCTGATGGCCACCTCGGCCAGGCTCTGCTTCCACTGCGCTTCGATATCGATCTGTTCCTGATCACTCACCGCCCTGGTCTTGGCCAGGTTCTGGTAGCGGTCGGCACGGAGACGGGCCGAGTACTCCATCGCCTCACTCTTGGCCAGGGCCGCCTCGGCACTGGCCAGGGTGGCCTGGTAGGTGGCCGGGTCGATCTGGTAGAGCAACTGACCGGCCTGCACTTCGCTTCCCTCGTCGAATACCCGCTTCTGGACGATGCCGCTCACCTGCGGCCGCACCTCGGCCACCCGGTAGGCGGCGGTTCGCCCGGGTAGTTCCAGGTCGAGCTGGACGGGCTGCGGGGCGACGACGATCGCCTCTACCGCCACTGGTCGGGGGGGAGGGGCGGTGGGAGCCTGGCTTTCCGCCTCCTGACAGGCGGTGAGGAGCAGGCTGGTGGCAAGGGCGACAAGGGCGGCCCGGGCGGCAAAGAATGGTTTGCTTGAGCTGGTCATAATGGATTCCATTGCAGGTTGTCCCGGTCGGTTGTTGAGGACGGGAGAAGGGGAGGCCGGTCGACCCAGGCAAGGCCAGGGCTGTCAGCGGCCGGGGATGGGGTGAAAATCATGAGCCTGTGGTCAGGGGTAGACGGATGGTGAAGGTGGTGTAGCCGCTCTTTTCCAGGAAACGGCCCATGAGGCGGCAGACCGGCTGCTCGTCATCGATGAGCAGGATGCGTCTGCCGCCGGTCGAGCCTCTGCCTTTGTTTGGGGTATGGTCCACTCGGGCCTCTCCTTTCGGGGCTGCAGTTTGAGCTGGTGGTGGGGGCCGGCGGTGGGGGGCGACGGGTCCACCATCGGCACCCCGCTGGCCGGCTGCGGCTGGCTGGTAAAGATGCCCTCCATGGTACGACCGATACCACCTGTCAGTCAAGGATGAATTGTCGGTACCCGTTTACCAGCAGCCCATTTTTCCGCGCCCTTGGGCAAGCTGACGCCACTGTCCGGTCAGGTGATAATTTTTCTTTGAATTGCACAATGGATGCGGGTAAGCTATCCGAAAATGTGGCACATCACCCTTTTGGAAGAGGGAGAAGACGGCCGAAGATCAACCGCTATCTGGTCGAGACCCTCCTCACCGAGGAGGGGCATAGCCTGCGCTCGGCGGTAAAGAGGGTGGGCTGGCGGGAAGAGGAAGGCAGTCATAAAAAATGGACAGGCACGAACAGGTACGAAAACGAGTAGAAAAACAAGTCCGAAGCCGCATGCGAAGTCGGGCAGGAGGACGATGATGAGCCGATCAACAGTGGAAAGAAAGTTGGACGCCGTCGTTAATGGGGCGCGGTCGATTCTGGGAAAAAAGAGCTTCCCGGAGTCGGCCCGGGCGATTTTTGATTCCTGTTGCCAGATGACCGGGGCCCAGTCCGGCTATGTCGCCCTGCTCACCACCGACGGCCACGAAAACGAGGTGCTCTTCCTCGAGGCGGGCGGCCTCCCTTGTACGGTGGACCCCAGCCTGCCCATGCCGATCCGCGGCCTGCGCGAACTGGCCTACCACTCCCACCGGACGGTCTACGACAATGACTTCATGCGCAGCGAGTGGCTGGACTTTCTCCCGGCCGGCCATGTTCCCCTGTACAACGTAATGTTTGCCCCCCTTAATCTGGAGGGCAGGACCGTCGGCATTATCGGTCTCGCCAACAAGGACGGCGACTTTACCGATGAGGATGCCGAGATCGCCACCATCTTTGGCGACCTGGCGGCAATTGCCCTGGCCAACAGCCGCTATATCCAACTGCTCGACGAGAAGACCATCGCCCTGGAAAAGGCTTTGGTAGAAATCAAGACCCTGCGGGGGATCGTGCCGATCTGCATGTACTGCAAGGGGATTCGCAGCGATGAAGGCTATTGGACCCAGTTGGAGGAGTATATCTCGCAACACTCCGAGGCCCAGTTCAGCCACGGTATCTGTGAGGCCTGCCTGAAGAAGTACCACGGTAATTTCGTCAACCAGGATGACCAGGGCAATTGAAGGGTGCCGATGCCGGTTGCACTGACCCGGTAGCCAGGGAGGGATGCTGATGAGCGAGTCGATCCTCTTTGTTGATGATGAGGTGAATATCCTTAAGGGGTTTCGCCGCGACCTGCGCAAACGGTTTACCGTCGCCACCGCCGCCGGCGCCGCCGAGGCTCTGGCGATACTGAAGGCGGAGGGACTCTTTGCGGTGATTGTCGCCGATATGCGGATGCCGGGGATGGACGGTATCCAGTTGCTGGCGGCGGTGAAGAATCTCTACCCCGATACCATCCGGATGATGCTCACCGGCGCTGCCGACCAGAAGACGGCCAGCGAGGCGGTGAACAAGGGCCAGATCTTCCTTTTTTTGAGCAAGCCCTGCCCGAACCATTTGCGCTGATCCCCGCCCTGGCCCTGGCGGTACGCCAGTACCGGCTGGTTACCGCCGAACGGGATATCCTCGACAAGACCCTGAAGGGGGCCATCCAGGTCCTTTCCGAGGTGCTCAGCCTGGCCAATCCGGTGGCCTTCAGCAGCGGCCTGCGCTTGAAGAGGTTGGTTTCCGACCTGGCCGCCGAACTGAAGTTGCCGGGGCCCTGGCAGTACGAGGTGGCAGCCCTGCTGGCCGGAATCGGCTGTATCACCGTCCCCGGCGAAATACTCAACAAGTATTACGCAGGTCAGCCCCTTACCGAAGCGGAAATGGAGATGTACCGCAACCACCCCCTGGTCGGGGCCGGTCTGCTCGAGAAGATTCCCCGCCTGGAGACGGTGGCGGCGATTATTGCCCACCAGTTCTCCGACTATCGACAGTTGCACGACAACCCCGATATCGACGAGGATATCAGCCGCGCCGCCCAGGTGCTGCGGATTGCCGTCGAATACGACGCCATGGTCCACCGGGATGTGAAGAAAAAGGATATTCTCGCCCATTTCACCGCCGACGGTGAGGCCTACGACCAGATCATCGTCGGCATCCTTTCCCGTCTGCACACTGTCGACAACCGGGAGAGAATCCTCTCCCTCTATGTCTGCGACATGTCGGTGGGGATGCTGGTGGAGCAGGATATTCTCGGCGCCAAAGGGGCGCTGATCGCCCGCAAGGGGCAGGTGGTCAGCTGGTCGCTGCTCCAAGGGCTGAGCAATTTTGCCCGACAGGGAGGGGTTCGGCAGCCCATCCTGGTCCGGGTGCGGCCGGTTACCGCCAGGGCCGAAGAGCCGGCCATGGCTGGCAAGGTGGGCGAGGAAAAAAAGAGGGGCAGCGGCCCCGACGCCCTGGCCAGGATGGCCGAAGAGCGCTTCGAAGTGGTGGTCTCCGATATGCGCATGCCGGGAATGGATGGCGCCGAACTGTTTGAGACTGTCCGCCGACTCCACCCGCATACCATCCGGATCATGCTCACCGGCCATGCCGAGGAGGAGTCCATTCTCCGCACTGTCGGGGTGGTCCACCAGTTTCTGGCCAAACCCTGTGAGCCGGAAAGGCTGAAAGGGATTCTCCTGCGGGTAACCGCCCTGCAGGACCTGCTCGCCGATGGCGGGGTGAAGGACCTCCTCTCGCGGATCGACAAACTGCCCGCCCTGCCGGCCATCTTTGCCAGACTGGAGCGGGAGATGGCCAGAACCGACCCGGACATCAACGCGGTGGGGAAGATCATCGAACAGGACATCGCCATGAGTGCCAAGGTGCTGCAATTGGTCAACTCCGCCTTCTTCGGGCTCTACAGCAAGGTGGAGAGCCCCGGCCGGGCAGTACGGCTGCTTGGCCTGGATACCGTCAAGGCGCTGGTTCTCGGTTGTGAAATCTTCAGCAAGGCCGAGGTGCCGGAAGATATCCTCGACATCGGCCGGCTCTGGCGGCACAGCCTCTCTGTCGGCATGGTCGCCCGGGCGATTGCCCTTCAGAGCGGCGAGAGCCGCGAGGAGGCCGGGGTGGCCTTCCTGGCCGGCCTCCTCCACGACATCGGTCGACTGATACTGGTCGCCCACTTTCCGCAACAGTACCGGCAGGTGGTTGCCGAGGCCGGCCAGAAGGGGTGTTCGCTCAGTACGGCGGAAATGGCCCACTTTTCTGCCAGGCATGGTGAGGTGGGGGCCTATCTCCTCGGCCTCTGGGGCTTTGCCACCCCGGTGCTGGAGGCGGTGGCCTTCCACCATCTGCCGGAACTCTACCCCTCTGACCGGTTCAGCCCCACCCTGGCCGTCCATCTGGCCGATATCCTCTACTACCGCTGCCGCCCCGAGGAACTGGTTGGCCGGGGGGAGCAGTTCAACGAGGGGGCGCTGGCCGCTGCCGGATTGGGCGACCGGCTCGCCGCCTTTGCCGAGATCTGTAGTGAAATTCTCGACCGGCAGGAGGGTGACCTCGCCGCCCCTTGAGGAGGGATTCTTTTCCATCACCAGCGCCCCATCTTTGCCCGGTCAGGCCACCTTGATGCCACCTTGAAAAATGGTATTCAGCTCGGCGGCCTGCCTGAACAAACCTGGTGGGCTGGCTGAAGGGGTACAGTCCCAGATCTGCTGCCTTTAGCGGTAGACCGGTGAACGATTACAAAAATGCACATGACCATGACAGATCCATTTTACCTGTGGAGGAGACTATGAAGAGAATAATGACGGTTTTGCTGCTGCTCTTTGCCGGGTTGGTCGTAGGTTGCGCCGGCCCGAAGGTGAAAGCGCCGCAAATGGGTGGAGGGGGGCAGTATACCATCCTTGTGCTGGCCGACCGCGGTATCGGTCCGGACTTCGAAAGCCGACGGGCCGACCAGTATGGCCAGATTGGCCGATGGATGGAGCGGGATCTCCTGCGCATGCTGAAAAGTGCCGGGTACAATGGCCGCCAGATCAGCAGTCGCGACCAGTTCGTTGCCGTTCCCGGCACCTTCCTGCTTACCCTGCGGATCGTCGACTACAACCCGGGCAGCAAGGCCGCCCGGATGCTGGTGGGCTTTGGTGCCGGGACCACCTCTCTTGACACCCACTATCAGCTGTTCGGCACCGCAGCCGAGCCTCTCCTCGACAAGGAGCATGGCGTCGCCTCGAGCATCGAGTGGACCAAGGTGGTCCAGACCCTCAACCAGCGGATGGTCGATGCGGTCTCTGAGCGGCTCCGCCAGGGCGAACGGTAACTGCCCAGGATCTAGAGCAGTTCGTCGCGAGCCATCTCCATGCGATTCTTGAACAGCCGCAGTTAGAGGCGGCTGGCCGGTTCGGTGCTGTCGGACGGGTGGAGTACACCGGTTCGGGCGGTTTCCAGCACGTCATTACAGGCAATGATGCTGCCAACTTTCAAGTGGCGGCGCGCCTCGGTCCATATCGCCGACAGGGTCTGGCTTTGGAATCGCTTGAAGGTTTCGGGCGATACTATGGGTTGGGAATCAGTTCGCAGATGGTATTACTCACCATCGCTGACTCCCATACCGGTCGGCGCCGATCCCGAGAATTCCCGCAATTCTTGTTTCAATGCGCTGAGCAACTGCGATTCACTGGGAAGATACAACTGGTACTGGCTCGCCATAATGGTTGTATTCTCCTCCGGCAGGGAAAACTTTACGACCAGATCATTCTTGGCGGCGCACATCAGCACCCCGATAGTTGCGTTCTCTTCCGGCAGTTTTTCGACACGATCAAAGTAATTCACATACATCTGCAACTGCCCGATATCCTGATGGGTCAACTTGCGGGTCTTGATTTCAAACAGTACGAAACAGCGCAGCAGGCGGTTGTAGAAAACCAGATCGACAAAAAACTCGTCATCCTCCAAGAGAATCCGTTTCTGGCGGGCCACAAAGGAAAACCCGTTGCCCAGTTCCAGAAGAAACTCATGGAGATGGACGATGATGGCCGCTTCCAGATCTTTTTCGTAATAACCGGGACGGCGTTCAAGCCCCAGAAATTCGAGCACCATCGGATCCTTGATGATTTCCCGTGGTGCTTCGGGCAACCGTTCGCTGCGGGCCACTGCCAGCACATCCTCCTTGCTGTTGGAGAGCAGCAGACGCTCGTAGAGCGCGGCATGAATCTGTCGTTCAAGCAAGCGCTTGCTCCAGCCATTCTTTACGGCTTCATGCTCATAAAAGACGCGTTGATCGCTATCTTCCAGGGCAATCAGCAGGCGGTACTGGCTCCAGTTCAATTGCGAACACAGTGTATTCGCATTCGGATACACCCGGTAAAACTGGCGGCTCAACTCCAGCAGGCGTACGGAAAAACCGCTGCCATATTCCGGCATGAGTCGGTGCGAGAGATTGTGGATCAGGAAAGATCCGTAATCGGCCCGTTCTTGGCCCTGCTGCTCCTCTTCCTGAATGCTGCGCCCGATCTCCCAATACATCAGCACTCTCTGGAAATCGACACTGCGGATCGCCTGGGCCCGGGCGGTCTCGATAATGTTCTGGACCTCGGTGACGAACTCGGAGCGCATGGCAAAGGCCTTACGCATCGCGCACCCCCAGCTTCTTGTCAATTTCCGCAAGCTCATCCAGAATGACGTAGAATTTCTTTTCGTAATCCTCCCGGCCGTTTTTCTTCCGTCCCATTGCGTCGATGTCGGGCTGGGCATGGCGGTTAAAGACATCGGTCAGGCGTTTCCCGGCTAAGGTACCTGTCCCGACAACTGATAACCGATGATCTTCGGCTTCGGTCACTATTCCAAATCTCCATGGCGGATTGGTTTTCATGCCATGCCGGAAGCGTTTACGGGGAGGGCGGGCGTTGCCCTTCCAAGGTAAAACATTCCCCAGCCTACTGCAGGCAGTAGTTAACGGTCAACAATTTTGTACGAAAAATCAAAGGTCAAGCCGGGTCGGTAACGGTAGCGGCCGTACCAGGTTGCGCTCTGTCGCCCAGCAGTGTTTCGGCCACCATGCAGCCCAGATCGTGGCTGGAAAAGGGCTTCTGGATAAAATTGACATCGGCGTCGAGGACGCCACGGTGGGCAATGACATCGGCCGTATAGCCGGACATATAGAGCACCTTCATGGTTGGGCAGAGAGGGAGGAGGGCGGCGGCGAGGTCGCTGCCGTTCATCTCCGGCATGACCACATCGGTGATCAACAGGTCGATTTTCTCGCCATGTTCCCGGCCTAGGGCCAGGGCCTCGTTGGGAGTGATCGCCTTGAGGACGGTGTAGCCGAGGTTGGCGAGCATCTTGCCGGTTATCCGGAGAATGGCTGCCTCGTCCTCGGCCACCAGCACCGTCTCCCCGGTTCCCTGTGGCGTTGCGGTAACGCCTTCGATTTCGAGTTCGGCCTGATGCCTCCCTCCGGAGTGGCGGGGCAGGTAGATATTGAAGGCGGAACCCTTCCCCGGTTCGCTGTAGACGTTGATGAAGCCGTTGTTCTGTTTGACGATGCCGTAGACCGTGGCCAGGCCAAGACCGGTTCCCTTGCCGAGATCCTTGGTGGTGAAGAAGGGTTCAAAGAGATTGTCGAGGGTAACCCGGTCCATGCCGCTGCCGGTATCGCTCACCGCCAGCAGCACATACTCACCCGGGGCACAGTCGAAATGGCCGGTGCAATACTCTTGGCCAACCTGGATGTTTTTGGTCTCGATGGTCAGTTTGCCGACGTCGGTAATGGCGTCACGGGCATTGACGCAGAGGTTGGCGAGCAACTGGTCCAGTTGGGAAGGGTCGATATTGATGGCCCAGAGGGCGGCCCCCGGCCGCCAGGAGAGGTCGATATCCTCACCGATCAGCCGGCGAAGCATCCGGAGCATGCCCTCGACGGTATCGTTGAGGTTGAGCACCTTGGGGGCGATGGTCTGTTTGCGGGCAAAGGCGAGCAACTGCCGGGTGATGTCCCGTGCCCGCTGGGCGGCAGTCAGTATTTCGCCGAGTTCTCTGGCCAGCGTCTCGTCGGGCCCGGTTCTTCCCAGGGCCAACTCGGTATAGCCGATGATGACGCTCAGCATGTTGTTGTAGTCGTGGGCCACCCCGCCGGCCAGGCGCCCCACCGACTCCATCTTTTGCGCCTGGGTGAGTTGGGAGTTGAGTCGTTGCCGTTCTTCCTCGGCCTGTTTCCGCTCGCTGACATCGGCGAGGACCACGACGGTGAGGTTGCCGGTGGTGGCCATGCGGAACTCCACCGGCCGGACGCTGCCGTCCTTGCAGGTCACCGGAAATTCCATGGGGTGGCTTTCCCGACTGCCCTTTCTTGCCTCGTCGACCACCTGCCGCCACTGGCGGCGAACCTCCTCCCGGAACGACTCGTCCGGGTAGGCCAGCTGCCACCATTCGTTCACCGAAGGGATGTCGGCAATGGTATAGCCGAAAAGTTCGCTGAACTTGGCACTGGCAAAGAGGGTCCGCTCTTCCTGGTCGGAAATGACGATCCCCACCGGGGCCAGTTCGGCGAAGAGGCGGAAGCGGGATTCGCTCTGCCGCAGGGCCTCCTCGCTCTGTCGGTGTACGGCCTCAATTTCAATGACACTGAGGGCATAGGCAAAATCGCCGGCCAACTCCGTAAAGAGGTTGCGTTCTGCCTCGTCGATGGGCAAATGGGGCTCTGCGGCGGCGATGAGATAGCCCCAGGTGACCTTGCCATGGGCGAGGGGGGCGACCATCGACTGGCTACCGGTGCAGGCGGGGGCTATGGGACAATCGCCACAAATCGTTGGCCGCTCGTCGACCAGCAGCATTCCATCCACCCAGTCAGTGAAGCGACAGCAGGGGGGAAATTCTCCCCGGCCGAGCATGGCGGTCAGTTTTTCCGACTGGGCGGCCAGTCCCTCCATGGCCCAGGCCACCGGCTGCCGCCTGGCATCGACCAGGATGATCATTGCCGAGAGATACCCCCGGTTGCTCACCAGGAGGCGGCAGCCTTCCCGGATCAGGGCCTTTCTGTCCCGCTCCCGGACAATCAACTGGTTCACATCACGAATGGTTCGCAGCACCCGGTTGAGGTGTTCGATGGAGAGCTGCGCCTTTTTCCGTTCGCTGATATCCTCCATTGCCCCCATGATGCCGACGATAGTCCCGTCGGGCTCGCGGATCGGGGCCAGAGAAAGGCTGCCGGCAAAAAGGGAGCCGTCCCGGCGCTGTCTGACCACATCGAGGGCAAAGAAGGATCTGCCGGCGAGAACCTGGGAGAGCAGCTTTTTGAACTCGGCATCCTGGTCGGCGGGGAGTTGGGGCAGGGTCTTGCCGGTGATTTCCGCCGCCGTCCAGCCGAAAATCCGCTCGGCGGAGCTGTTCCAGGTCTGCACCCGCCGCTCCGAGTCGATACTGTACAGGGCGATCGGCGAGCAGCTGATCATTGCCCGCTGGTATTCTTCACTCTTTAGCAGTTCGGTGGTCTTGCGGGCCACCTGTCGGCGCAGCGACCAGGACCAGAGGGCAAAGATGGCCAGCAGGGCGAGGAGGGGCAGGGCGACCAAGGCGATGGCCCGCAGGATGCGGCCGAGGTCGGAGTCGGGCTGCTCGTAGAGGCCGAGCCATTTTTCCTGGATGCGCCGGTATTCGCCGTTCTCCTGCAGGATTCGCAGCCCTTCGCTGAACTGGGCAAGCAGGGCGGCGCTCCCGTTGGGGACGGCGTAGGCGTATTCGCCGTTGAAAAAGGTGTGCCGGCCGGTGACCAGACTGCTCCAGCCCTTTTCCTTGATGAGATAGAGGCTGTTGGCCCGCGGCAAAAGGGCGCAGTCGGCCTGGCCGGTGGCGACCGCCTGGAGCACTTCCTCCTGGGTCTCCACCAGCAGCAGCCCCTCGTCAAGATCGTGCTCGGCCAGGAGGTCGAGGATGATGTCCCCCCGCTGCGCCACCAGTCTCATCGGCCGCAGGTCGGCAAGGGATTCCGGCTGGTGGCCATCCGCCCGACGGGTGACACTGGCAAACTGCGCCACCAGATGGAAGGGGGAAAAGTCAAATACCCGGTCCCGTTCCCGCGAGTAGAAGATCCCCTGGATGGCGTCGATCTCGCCGCGGCGCAGGCCATTGGCGACCTTGATCCATGGGCCCAGGTGGATCTGGACCGGCATGTTCATCTCGCGGGCGATGGCCCGGGTCAACTCCACCGTGAAGCCGGTCGGTCGGCCGTTGTCGTCGAGGAATTCGAAGGGGGGGTAGTTGTGGTCGCCACCGATGATCACCGGCCGGTCAGCGGGGAGCTGCATGGCCGCAAACCATTTAGAGTGCAGCCGCCGGTAGGTGCCGTCGGCCATCACCAGGGCCAGCCCTTCGTTGAGGAGGGCGAGCGTCTCCCGGTCACCCTCGCGGACGGCAAAGCAAAAATCCTGTCGGAAGCCCTCGATGGGCGTTCTGACAATCGAAAGATTGGCCGAGGGCGACTCGCCAAGCAGTCGCAACGCCACCAGGTGCTGGACAATGACCGCATCGCAGTTTCCCTGGGAGAGCAGCTGCAGGGCATCTTTAAAGGTTGGCGTGGTGATGATGTCGATGCCGCGCTCCTGGCGGCGGAGAAACTCTTCGGCGTTGTCGCCCAGCATCACCGCCGCCCTTTTTCCCTTCAGGTCGGCGATGGTGTTGATCCGTTCCTCGCCGCTGCGCACCACGATCGCCCCGTGCAGAGACATGTAGGGGAAGGTGAAGTCGAACAGCTCTTCCCGTTCCGGGGTTCGGCCAACCAGGGGAAGGGCCTCGATTTCGCCCTTTTCCAAAAGGGTGCGCACCTCCGACCAGGGGCCGGTACGGAAATCGACCTTGCGGTCGATGGCGGCCAGTGCCGCCCGGAGGAGCTCCACCGCAAAGCCATCGGCGATGCCGTTCTTGTCGACCAGGGAGAAGGGGGGGTAGTCGATTTCGGCGGCGGAGCGGATCGGTGCTCTGCTGACGGGTGCCCCATCTACCGCAGCGACAGGGGCGGGGAAAAAAGATAGCCAGACCACGGCGAAGAGGAGCAGGGGGTGCAGGTGGACATGATTCCCCATCATAATTCGATATCCGGAAAATGTACTTTGGCGCAGTCAGGGCAGATGCCGTGGCTGAACTCGGTGCCGGTCTGCGAGCCGATGTACTGCTCCATCTGGTTCCAGGAACCGTTGTCGTCTCGGATCTTCTTACAGTAGGAACAGATGGGCAGAAAGGCGCTGAGGGTTTTGATTTCCGCCAGCGCCTGGCCCAGCGCCTCGTTTTTCTCCACCAGTTGTCGGTTGATCCGGGAGATATCGCGGGTCCGCTGGACCACGGTCTGTTCCAGCCGCAGCTTGTGTCGGTGCAGTGCCGCTTCCGCCGCTCGTCGTTTCCTGCGGTGGGCACCGGCGATGAGGGTGGCCACGCCGGCCAGCAGGGCACTTATCGCCAGTACCGCCAGATTCTTTCTGCTCTCGGCGTACCAGCCGGCCAGAACCAGCTTCTTGCTGCTGGCGACGGCGATATGGAAGGGGAAATCGGCCAGCTGGAAGGTGGCCAGGAACTGTTCCGCCTCATCCCGTGACTGCAGTCCGCCGGCAAGGGGCAGGGCCTCGGCCAGGTCGGCAAAGGTGGGCAGGTCGTCGAGGGTGAGTCCGGCATTTTTCCCGGCAGTGGCCCCGTCTGCCGACCAGCCGGCCAGTACTGTTCCGCTCCGGTCAAAGAGGAGGGTGGCGGTCACCTCGTTGCCCAGATAGTTCTCGTAGCGTCTGGAAAAGAATGCCGGCGTTACGGCTACCGCCAGAACACCGGCAAAGCTGCGGTCGGCTCTCTCGATTCGCCGGCTGATGAAGATCTCCACCTCACCCTCTTTGTCTGCAATGGTGCCGACAAAGAGCTCAAGCCAGCTATCGCGGTGGGCGGCCAGCGAGGGTGGCGGGGAGTCGGCCCAGATATCGCTGCTGCTGTGGAGCAGCTCCCCGGTGGCGGAAAAATAGGCAAAACCGGACACCTGAGGTAGGAATATCTGCTGGGCCCGGATAAAATCGGCCACTTCCGGCGGAAATGAGGTCGTTTCCGCAGCCGCATCCGAGGACACTTCAGTGGCCACTTCCAACAGGTGTTTGGTCGCCAGCAGGGTGAGATCGACGTTGTAGAGCAGGCCGGCGGCATGTTCGCCGAGGAGCTGCGCCTGGGCGCTGGCCCGGTGTACCGCCCCCTGCAGGGAGTGTTTCCTTTCGCGGAGCAGGGCGGTGAGGGTCAGGCCGACCATGGCCAGCACGACCAGGAGGGTGAGGATGACAACCACCGCCGAGGCCCAGCCGCTGTGGTTGGCCCCTTTGTCGCTCAATTGTCTTGGCATGTGTTCGCTGTCCTGGCGGTGAGACCGGTGGTGAGGGCCGGATCGATATCCATTGCTTGAATAAAGTTTTCCTGTTCGCCCCGCAGCCTTTCCCGCCAGCTTGTCAGGGTCTCGGGATCGGGGACGACAACCTTGAGGCCGGCGTCGATCAGGGCTGTCCTGGCCGCCTGCTGGGCCGCCGCCGCCTCGATTCTGGCCTGGTCCACCTGTTCTTCCCAGCTCTGCCGGAGAATGGCCTGTGTCGGCGGTGGCAGTTTTTCCCAGAAGGAGCTCCGTACCAGGGGAATATATTGCGGGAAATATTCCTTGTCCTCAAAGACTGAGGTGATCCCCCGGCGTTCCAGGCCGGCACTGTGTACGGTTTCGTAGCTGGTGAGGATGGCATCAATCTGTTGTTGGCCCATTTGTTCGCTGAGATCCGGCCAGGCAATGCTGACCGGCACACCGCCCAGGGCCCGGATGCGCAGTTCGTTGCCAAGGCCCCCAGCCACCCGGATCTTCAACCCGGCGATATCCTCGTGGCGGCTGATTGTCCTGCCCAAGCTGAAGAGGTGGGCGTGGCCCAGGTCGATCCAACGGCCGAGGACGGTTACCGGCAGCTTTTCGGCGATGCGGGCGTCAAGGGCCCGGCCGATCTCTCCGTCCAGGACGGCGTAGTTGGTTTCCGCCGGACAGCCGTAGAAGGCGGGCAGCAGAAAGATGCCGACATTGGCTTCGTGGGCGGCCAGGTGCCAGCTCCCCGGCACGGCCATCTCGATCTTCCCCTGGGCGAGGGCCTGCACCACATCCTTGTCGCGGAAGAGCTGGGCGTTGGGGTAAAACTGGACATCGATCTGCCCCCGCAGCCTTTCCTGGAGGATGGCGGCGTAGCGGCCGACCGCCTGGCTGTGGAGATGCCGTTCGGTGTTCTCCACCGAGATGCGCATCACCGGCAGATCGGCGGCGGCCAGGGGCGTCGCCACCAGAAATGGAAGGAGGAAGAGCAGGAAAGTCTGGGAAAGAGGCTGCATAACTATCCAGTGAAACGGAATGGAGAAATGGTCCTGGTTCATGGGCCATCCAGTGAGGTGTGAACTTTGAGCCAGGATCTCCCGGCCGTCGGGGCCGGGGAGGTTTATTTCCTCTTTTTCTCCCTTACCTGGTTCTTCTACCACAACCGGGAACCCTTTTCCACCCCCTACAAGCCTCAGGTAATGCAGCCGCAGACACCTGTCAGATCGATCTTATTGGAGTTGGGGATTGCCGAGATAGGGGCCGTATTTTTTGTCGCTGTTCTGGATGTGGTCGACCAGCCAGTTGCGCAGAAAGTGGTATAACTCGGTGGTGCCGTCGGGGAAACTGCTGCTGATCTGTTGTTGAAAGCGTTGTGCCTGCTCTTTCAAGCGACGGTGTTCCTCCTGGTGACTGGCCAGTTCGGGGTAGTCGGCGGCGGCCATCGCCTCCTCTTCATGGCGGAAATGGCTCAGGGTGTAGGCAACGAGGTCGGCACAGGCCTTTTCCACCACCTCTTTGCCCTTCTTGTCCCGGACTACCCCGTACATCACATCAATGAGGGCGACCAGTTTGTGGTGTTCCTGGTCAAACTGGGCCACTCCGGTGTTGTAGGAATCCCGCCACTTGATCACTGACATTGTCACTCCCCTGGGGTACTTTTTTGCGATGTACTGATGGCGATATACTTATTGCGATGAACCTTATGCGATGAACCTTCAACTACGAACCTTCAACTACGAACCTTCAGCGACGAACCTTCTGCGACGTACCATGTACGACGTACATCTTTGCGACAGACCTTCGGCGATGAAGTGGTGCCCGAGTTCACCCTGAGCACGGCCGGGAAAGCATTACCCGGCCGTACAGGGGAAGTGTACCACCATGGGCACGGCTCTGGCCAGGCGGATTTTCCCGCTTGGCAAAATAGCGGCCCGTTCATTTTTTCGTCAGGCCGCTGATCACGTATTCGGTGGCCGACTTGCGGCTGATCTCCAGGGTGACCCGGTCACCGGCGGCAAGCCCTTCAGCCAGGGCCGGGTCGGCCAACGGCATGCTCATCGCCATGGCCGGCCAGCCGAGGGCGGGGATTGGCGGGTGGTCGATCTCCAGGCTTTTGCGGTCAGCGGCGACCGCGACAATCTCGGCCGGGGTCGAGACCACCTTGGCCGCCATCTCCTGGCCGGCGGCGGCCCCATGTCCCATTTGTCCCATTTGTCCTATTTGTTCGGCTTGTCCAACTTGCCCGGCTTGTCCGGTTTGCCCGACATGTCCGCCATGTCCCATTTGATCAGCCATCGTTCCATGCCCGGCATGGCCGTGGCTGGAGGCCGACAGGGTAGGGGGGGTGAGAAGCAGCAGGGCTGCGGCAAGCAGACTGAGGGTGATGGGGGAAGGGGTTCTGTTCATGGCTGGTTCTCCTTAAAGGGTTCTTTTTTTCCAGACGAAATAGATCGCCGGGATGATCACCAGGGTCAGGATGGTGGCACTCACCATCCCCCCCAGCATGGGTGCGGCGATCCGGCGCATAACCTCGGCACCGGTGCCGACGCTGAACATGATCGGCAGCAGGCTGATGATGACCGTACCGACGGTCATGATTTTTGGTCGGACCCGCAGCAGGGCCCCCTCGATCAGGGCCTGACGGAGATCCTCGACGGTGGTTTGGCGGCCGGCGGCCAGGGCCTCTTCCTGTCGGCGGTGGAAGGCCTGGTCGAGATAGACCAGCATGATGATGCCGGTCTCGGCGGCTACCCCGGCCAGGGCGATGAAACCGACCCCGGTGGCTACCGACAGGTTGTAGCCGAGCCAGTACAGATACCAGAAGCCACCGACCAGCGACAGGGGGAGGGTGAGCATGATCAGCAGGGTTTCGCCGATCCGCCCGAAGCTGAGGTAGAGAAGGACCAGGATGACGGCCAGGGTGAGGGGGACCACCAGCTGCAGGCGGTCCTTGGCCCGCTCCATATATTCGTACTGTCCGGACCAGCTGAGCGAGTAGCCGGCCGGCAGGCTGACATGGCGCTGTACCGTCGCCTGCGCCTCGCTGACATAGCCGCCGAGGTCGCGTCCCTGGATATCGATATAGGTCCAGCCGCTCAGGCGGGCATTTTCGCTGCGGATCATCGGCGGCCCGTCGACGATCTCCACCCTGGCCACCTGCTCCAGGGCCAGCCACTGGCCATTCGGGCTGACCAGGGGCAGACGGCGGAGCTGTTCCGGTGAGTCACGGAGGTGGCGGGGGTAGCGGAGGTTGATCGGGTAGCGTTCCAGCCCCTGCACCGTCGCCCCGATATCCATCCCGCCCACCGCACCGCGGACCACCGCCTGGATATCGGCGATATTCAGGCCATAGCGGGCGGCGGCCTGTCGGTCGATGTCGATCTCCAGGTACCGTCCGCCGGTGAGCCGTTCCGAGTAGACCGAAGAGGTGCCGGGCAGATGGCGCACCGCTTCCTCCAGTTCCTGGCCGATGCGGTCGATCACCGCCAGGTCGGGCCCCGATACCTTGATCCCCACCGGGGTACGGATGCCGGTGGCGAGCATGTCGATGCGGGTGCGGATCGGCATCACCCAGGCGTTGGTCACCCCGGGCAGTTTGACCAGTTGGTCAAGCTCTTCGATGATGCCGGCAGTGGTCATACCCGGCCGCCACTCCTCCCGGGGACGGAGCTGGATGGTGGTCTCCAGCATGCTCAAGGGGGCCGGGTCGGTGGCGGTCTCCGCCCGCCCGGCCTTGCCGAAGACCCGGGCTACTTCCGGGACGGAGAGGATCAGCCGGTCGGTCTGCTGGAGCAGTTCGGCCACCTTGCCGGGGGAGATCCCCGGCAGGGTGGTGGGCATGTAGAGCAGGTCCCCTTCGTCCAGTTCCGGCATGAACTCCGACCCCAGTTTGCTTACCGGGTACCAGAGGCTGGCGGTGGCGAGCAGGGCGAGCAGGATGATGGCTGCCGGGAAACGCAGGGTAAGGTGGACGAGGGGGCGGTAGAGGCCGATCAGCAGCCGGTTGAGGGGGTTTTTGTGCTCGGCGATGATTCTGCCGCGGATGAAATAGCCCATCAGCACCGGCACCAGGGTGACCGCCAGGCCGGCGGCGGCGGCCATGGCATAGGTCTTGGTGAAGGCCAACGGTGCGAACAGCCGGCCCTCCTGGGCCTCGAGGGTGAAGACCGGCAGGAAGCTGACGGTGATGATCAACAGGGCGAAAAAGAGTGGCGGCCCCACCTCAACCGAGGCCTCGCTGATGATCTGCCAGCGGTTTTCGGCGGTGAGCTGGCGTCGTTCGAGATGCTTGTGGACATTCTCGACCATGACGATACTGGCGTCAACCATCGCCCCGATGGCCAGGGCGATGCCCCCCAGCGACATGATATTGGCATTGATCCCCTGCCGTTCCATGATGATGAAGGAGACCAGTACCCCCAGTGGCAGACAGATGGCAATCACCAGCGAGGAGCGGATGTGGAGGAGGAAGAGGGCGCAGACCGCCACCACCACCAGCAACTCCTTGACCACCGTCTCCTTCAGGTTGGTGACTGCCCGCTCGATCACTCCGGAACGGTCGTAGGTCTCAACCAGTTCCACCCCCGGCGGCAGGCTGAGGCGGAGTTCGGCCAGTCTTGCCTTGACCCGGTTGATCACCGCCAGGGCGTTTTCTCCCGAGCGCATCACCACGATGCCGCCGACCACCTCCCCCTCGCCGTCCAGTTCCGCGATGCCCCGGCGCATCCGGGGGCCGATGCTCACCTCGGCCACCTCGCCGAGGAGGAGAGGCACCCCTTCACTGCTCAGCCCCAGGGGGATCTGGCGCAGCTGATCGGCACTCTCCAGGTAGCCTTTGGCCCGGATCATGTACTCCGCTTCGGCCATCTCAATGGAGGAACCACCGCTCTCCAGGTTGCCTGCCGCCACCGCCCGGGCAATGGTCGCCGGACTGAGTCCGTAGGCACGGAGTTTTTCCGGTGAGACGACGATCTGGTACTGGCGGACCATGCCCCCCACGGTGGCTACCTCCGCCACCCCGGCCACCGCCTGCAGCTCGAATTTGAGGAACCAATCCTGCAGGGCGCGGAGCTGGCCGAGGTCATGCCGGCCGCTGCGGTCGACCAGCGCATACTGGTAGACCCAGCCGACGCCGGTGGCATCCGGGCCGAGGGCCGGGACGGCCCCTTCCGGCAGGCTGGCCGAGACCTGGCTGAGGTACTCGAGAACCCGGGCGCGGGCCCAGTAGAGGTCGGTCCCCTCCGCGAAGATGATGTAGATGAAGGAGTCGCCGAACATCGAATAGCCCCGCACCGCCACCGCTTGCGGAACGGCAAGGAGTGCGGTGGAGAGGGGGTAGGTGACCTGTTGCTCCACCACCTGCGGGGCCTGGCCGGGGAAGCTGGTCTTGATGATCACCTGGACATCGGAGAGGTCGGGGATGGCGTCCAGGGGGGTGCGCTGCAGGGCGTACCAGCCCCAGGCGGTGAGGATGGCGGCGGCGATCAGCACCAGCACCCGGTTGGCGATCGACCAGCGGATAATTGCCGCAATCATTGCCGGCCGCCTCCGGGGGCAGCCTCTACGGCCAGAATGCGGTAGGTGATTTCATCGAGGCGCTCCAGCTGAAAACGGATGGCACTCTCCGGGGCCAGATCGGGCAGGGTGAGCCCCGGGCCTAAGGGGAGGTCCATTTTCATGGCCGGCCAGCCGAAGGCGGCGATGGGGTCGTGGGAGACGGAAATGGTTCCCTCCTTGCGGCCGGGGCCATGGTAGATGCCTGGGCTCCAGACCGCCAGCACCGGCGTTTCTTCGCTACCGTCCAGCGCCGCAGTCGCCTCTTCGGCCACCGGTTCCAGGCGGTTGAAGGAGGCCCGCAGGCTGCTCTCCGAGTCGAGGAGGAACTGGGCCGAGACAACCACCAGGTCCCCATCGCTAAGACCGGAGGTGATCTCCTGGTCGTCGGCAAATTCACGGCCCGCCACCACCTCGACAACCGTAAAGCGCCCCTCCTCCCGGGCCAGCACCACCCGTGCGCCGGAACCGTCCCGGATCACCGCCTCTTTGGGGATCAGCAGGATATTGGCCTCCTCCGGGGCGAAAATCTCCGCCTGGCCATACATGCCGGGGTGGAGCCGCTCGCCCGGGTTGGCCATGGTGAGCCGGGCCCGCAGTGTGCGGCTCGGGCCGGTGAGGGCGGGGGCGAGGTAGTTCACCTCGCCGCGGAGGGTCTCTTCAGGCAGGCCGGCCAGGTTAAGGGTGGCCATGCTGCCCAGGGCGACCAGGGGGGCCTGATGCTCGAAGAGGTCGACATAGACCCAGACCGAGGAGAGGTCGGCCAGGGTGAGGAGATCAAGGGACGGGGTAATATACATGCCGTCCCGCACCGCCATGGCGGTCACCACCCCGTCGGCCGGGGCGTGCACCGGCAGACGCTGCAAGGGTTTGCCGGAACTATCCAGTTTTGCCACCGCCGTGGCGGCGATGCCGAGGGCCAGCAGACGTTCGCGGCCGGCCTGCGCCATCCCGGCCTGGCCGCTCCGGCGGGCCCGCAGGTACTCTTCCTGGGCGCTCACCAGCTCCGGCGAATACCACTCGAAGAGGAGATCCCCCCGCTTGACCCGCTCTCCCAGCGAGCGGACCACCAGCCGTTCCACCCACCCGGCCGCCCGGACGTGGACATGGCTGAGGCCCGTTTCGTTGTACTCGACCAGGGCGTAGGCCGTTACCTTCGGGGTCACCGTCGCCAACCTGGCGGTGGCGGTGCGTACTCCAAGGTTCTGTACCACCTCGGGGGCGATGCGCAGCCCCTCTTCGTCGGCGCCGTCGTCGGCGTAGATGGGGATATAGTCCATGCCCATCTCGTCCTGCATCGGCTTGTCGGAGGTGATCCGGGGGCTGTGCGGGTGGCGGTAGTAGAGAACCTTTCGTTCCTCCTCACCGCTGACCATTTCATCGGCGGGATGGTCGGCAAAGAAGTTACCGAAGTGACCGGCAACAAACCAGCTGAGGGCGGCCCCGGCCAGGAAGGTGGCGACAAGCAGCAGAGCGCGCATCATTTGCCCTCCTCCAGATAGTAGAGCAGCACCGCCCGGGTCTGCCCCAGCTGGGCGGTCAGTTTCAGGGCGTTCAGCTCATTTTCCAGCTCGAAGACGGCAGCGCGGAGCAGGGTGCGGAACTCATCACGCCCCTGACGGTAAGCGGTGAGGGTGGCCTCTCGGGCCAGGCTGCTCCGGGGCAGGATATCGCTTTGGTAGAGATCGAGCCGCTGGGAGAAGAGCTCGAAACGGCGGTAGGCACCGGCCAGATCGCTTGCCAGGCGGCGGTGGAGATCCTCCCGCTCCAGATGCGCCGCCCGGGCCTGCTGGCGGCCGGCAGCGGCCCGCCGTTCCTGTCTTGCCTCCGGCCAGAGGGGCAGGGGGAGGCTGAACATCAGGCCATAGCGGTTTTCCTCGTTGCTGGTACGGATATAGAGGAGGTCGACCATGCTGGTCGGAACAAGGAGACCGGCCAGATCGGCGCCACGCTCGGCGGCGACGGCAGCGCTGTCGGCGGCCAGGAGGGCCGGGTGGTCGGCCAGTTCCCGGCGCAGTTCGGCAAGCGATGGCGGTGGCGGTGGTGGTGATAGAGGGGTCAAGGGCTGCAGGTCTGGCACCACCGGCAGGGGGCGGCCGGCCGGCTCGTCGCCCACCAGCCGGGCCAGGTCGGCCCGGGCCACCTCTTCGCGCTCGCGGGCGGCGAGCAACCGGTCACGGGCCATCTGTTCCTCCAGTTGCAGGAGGAGCAGTTCCTGCTGCGAGAGGCCACCGGTGGCGTAGCGGTCCTTTTCAGCGGCGGCCAGCTCGGTGAGAAGGGCGACATGGTGGTCGATGATGGCCACCGTCCGGCCCTGCAGCCACAACTCGAACCAGAGGTGGCGGGTCTCCCGCAGCACCGCCCGACCGGCCAGCCGTGCTCGATTCAGTTCGCTGCCGCGCAACTGGTCGAGCTGGGCCTGGCGCAGGGCGAGACTCTTTGGCCGGGGGATCTCCTGGCGAAGGCCAAAGCGGTACTCCTCCATCTCCGGCAGGTTTTCGTAGCCGAGGGTGAGCTGCGGGTCGGCAAACTGGCCGGCACTTTTCCCCTCCTCCAGAAAGCGCTGGGCCTGGGCGGTACGGATCTGGCCGGGGAGGTCACGGGTGGTGGCCAGTTCTTCCGCTTCCTGGAGAGAGAGCGGGGTGAGCGGGGAAGCTGGCGCCGCCGCCAGGCTTACGCCGGGAGGGAGTAAGCAGAAGAGGGAAAAGAGGATGCCGAAGAGGAGGGCCGGAATGGTGATGCGGTCGTCAGGTCGGAAGGGGTTGTGGGTGGTGGGCTGGTCCATGCTCTCTCCCATGCTGAATCCAAGGGGCAGTTGGCTTGTAGTCAGGCTACCCTTCCCATTGCGGAGAGGTGGCGAAACGCTACTCGCTTCTGTCTGAATGGCCAAAGTGCCGGTTGACGGGGCCGTGGCGGCGGTACTGGACAGATGTGGTACCTGGTCACAGTATGCATTACTCCCCCTGGCACAAGATTAGGAAGAGAGAAAAAATCAGGGGAGGCAGTTGGGGTAGAGCTCGGCGAAGCGGGCGGTGCAGGGGTCGGTGACGGTTTCGGCCGCAGCCGCACTCTGAAGGTCCAGATCGGCGGCGACGGCGGCGAGCCTTTCCTTCTGCTCGGCAAGCAGCCGGCAGGCCTCGTCCAGGCTCACCCGGGCGAAGCGGATGCGGTTGCCGGGAACCGCCTGGGCCAGCCGGCCAAGGTCGGAGGAGATGACCGAGGCGATCTTGCTGTAGCCGCCCACCGTCTGTTCCACCAGCAATACAATTGGTTGGCCGTTGGGGGGGATCTGTACCCCACCAGGAAAACTGGGCTCGGAGATGATGCTGGCCGGCACCCCCGGCTTCTGGCTGACCTGCGGTCCTTCCAGGCGGTAGCCCATGCGGCTGGCCTCCGGGCTGACGGTGAAGGGGGAGGAGAAGAAGGTGGTCATCCCCTGTTCGAAAAAATCGTCCTGGGGGCCGGGGATTGCCCGGAGGAGAATTTCGGTGGGGTAGTCGGGGCGGTGAGCCGGCGGCACCGTCCGCCCGGGGGTGACGAATATTCCCGGCCAGCGGCAGAGGGAATGGCCGCTGGCCAGGGGCTGGCCGTTGCCAAGGTGGCCACCGATGCCGGCGCCGCCGTAGCAGGCGGTGCTGCCCATCACCGGCGGCGCGGCCAGGCCGCCGCTCACCGCCAGATAGGCCCGGCAGCCGGCGGCGGCAGAGCCGATGGTGAGCTCGTCGCCGGGCCGTACCCGCCAGGCGGTCCAGTTGGGGATCGACCGGCCGTTGAGGCTGAGGGGCATAGCCGCGCCCGTGACCGCCACCATTGCCTCCTCGAGGACACGGAGGGAGGGACCAAGGAGGGTACACTCGAGCAGCGCCGCATCGGCCTCGTTGCCCACCAGCAGGTTGGCGAGGGCGGCGGCCAGGGGGTCGAGGGCCCCGGCCACCGGGACGCCGAAGCGCTGGTAGCCGAATCGGCCGCGGTCCTGGACGGAGCTGAAGAATCCGGGGCGCTGGACGACAAACTGCCGATAGCTTCTCTGCTGGCATGCGTGCATGGACAACACCTTGCGGTCGTGGTCTGTTGCCATTCCGGTGGCCGTCTAGGCGGCTATCGGGGCAACGGCTATGTTTCGTTCGATCAGGGCGGCCCGGAGCTGCCGCACCATGGCCACCGCCTGGGGGTTGTCGCCGTGGACGCAGAGGGTCTGGGCGGCCAGGGGGATCACCTCGCCGGTAATGGCCTCGACACAGCCCTCGGCGGCGATCCGCACCCCCCGGCGGATCACCTCATCCGGGTCGGTGATCACCGATCCGGGCATGGCGCGTGGCGCCAGCACCCCCTCGGCGGTGTAGGCCCGTTCGGGGAAGGCCTCGCGGACCACGGTCAGTCCGTATTCCCGGCCGATCCGGGCCATCATCTCCCCCTTTTCGCCGGCGAAGGTGACAAAGAGCAGCTTGCGGTCGACCCGGGTTATCGCCCTGGCCACCGCCCGGGCGCTCCCCTCATCGGCCACCGCCGCATGGTAGAGACTGCCGTGCGGCTTGACATGGTGGAGGCTGGTCTGGTTGGCCTGGCAGAAGGCGGCCAGGGCGCCGATCTGGTAGATCAGGTAGCAGTGCAGCTCCGCCGGATCGACCTGCATCGTCCGCCGGCCGAAGCCAAGCAGGTCTGGGTAGCCGGGGTGGGCGCCGCAGCGCACCCGGTGGCGGATAGCCGCCTGGACGGTCCGCTCCATCACCATCGGGTCGCCGGCGTGCCAGCCGCAGGCGATGTTGGCCGAGCTGATATGGGGCATCACCTCTTCGTCCATGCCAAGGGTGTAGATTCCGAAACTCTCGCCCAGATCACAGTTGATATCAATGCTGACTGGCATGGTGCTGCTCCTCAGGTGGGGGTAGTGGTGGTGAGGGCGGTGAACTCCTCCCGCTCGATGGCGGCGAAACGGAGAATGTCGCCGGCGTTGAGCAGAAAGGGTGACGGCCGCCCGGGGTCGAAGAGGCGGGCCGGGGTCTGCCCGATCAGTTGCCAGCCACCGGGGCTGTCGATGGGGTAGATCCCGGTCTGGCCGTTGGCGATCCCCACCGAGCCGGCCGGCACCCGCTTGCGCGGGCGGGTCAGTCGCGGGGTATGGAGTGCTTCCGGCAGCCCGCCGAGATAGGGGAAGCCGGGGGTGAAGCCGATCATGTAGACCAGATAGTCGGGGGAGGTGTGCAGCGCCACCACCTCCGCCGGGGTGAGCCGGTGGTGGGCGGCAACGAACTCCAGGTCCGGCCCGAGGTCGCCACCGTAGCAGACCGGCAGGGTGACCACCCGGGGTTCGGGAACGGTCACCGCCGCCAGCCGGTCATGGAGGTCGGAGAGTTCCTGCCGGAGACGGTTGAAGCTGGTGTGGAGCGGGTCGTAGAGGAGGGCGAGGGTTCGGTAGCTGGGGAGACATTCCACCACCCCGGGCAGTTCGGCCGCTTCCAGGGCAATGAGCATCGCCCGGATGCGGGCATGGATCTCCGGGCTGATGCCGTCACCCAGTTCCATCAGGATGGCCCGGTCGCCGGCTACCCGGAACTGCGGCTGTCGGTAGAGTGTCGCGTTCATGGTTTGGCTGGCTGTTGAGGTGTATGGCCGCTGCGGCTGGGTGGCCCGGGGGCGGCCGGCTGGTGGTCGGCAGGTGGCCGGCTGGTGGTCGATAAATGGCCGACAGGTGGCCGGTAATCGGATAACAATCGAATACCAATCGAATACCTATCGGTCAACAACCGGTCGCCCCCCCACAGAGCAAACTCTCCCCACTTCATAAATGATCTGAAAAAATCCTGCCACCAGGAAAAGAGGATAACCAGCAAAACGTTGACAAAGTGAAAGTAAAATTGCGTTGGCAGCGGTCGTCGCGGGCATGGCCCGCTCCTCCAGGTGTCGGTTGCTGTGCCCTTTCAGCATTCAGGGTCTTTTCGCGGGCATGGCCCGCTCCTCCAGGTGTCGGTTGCTGTGCCCTTTCAGCTTTCAGGGCCTTTTCGCGGGCATGGCCTGCTCCTCCAGGTGTCGGTTGCTGTGCCCCTTCAGCTTTCAGGGTCTTTTCGCGGGCATGGCCCGCTCCTCCAGGTGTCGGTTGCTGTGCCCCTGCAGCTTTCAGGGCCTTTTCGCGGGCATGGCCCGCTCCTCCAGGTGTCGGGAAGGCCTTGGCTTGTAGGAGCGGGCCATGCCCGCGAAAAACCAGCGCAAACCACGCCCGCCCGGACTACACGGCAACCATATCGAAGGTTAGCCATTGCCAGCCTCGGTCACTTCGGGTATATGGGGGTCTGCAGGTGCACGTCGTTGGTAAAAGGAAAGACGGTGCAATTCCGTCACAAGCCAGTCCTTGCTGTGAGCGAAGGCTGCGGCGACCGGGAGCAGTGGCCGAACCGAGGTGTTGAGCGGTTCCAGTCTTTCCTCCCGTACCCCCAGAAGGAAAGGGGGTTCGTCACTGGGGATTCCCCGGGAAGGCGGTCGTGGGGCAGGAAAATTCGCCAGTCAGAAAGCCTGCCTGCAACATGGGTGGACGGGTCTCCCCGTTTCCCCACAGAGTCACCACTGGGGTTCTCTGTATCCGGAATTGGCACAGGTGTACCACTGGTTCTGCCACGTGGTCTATCGCCTGCCATAACGCGGGTACGGAGAGCTGTCCGGGTTCCTGTATAGGTATTTCCCCCCTCTCTTTTCCGTATTCCGTACACCAGTGGCCACAGCTGCGCCGCTGCTCGACCTTCCCCGGAGGGCGGGCCCGCTGCCCGGCTGTTTTGGAGAACGGATATGCTCCCTGCAACAGACCGCGAGATCGGCAAAATGATCGGCCGGCTCATCGCCGGTGAACACCTCAGTGACGACGAGTCGTACCGCGCCTTCAGCCTGGTTCTTGACAACCGGGTGACCTCCCTGCACCAGGGGGCCTTCTTGGCCGCCCTGAGCAGCAAGGGGGAGACCGCCGCCGAGCTGGCCGGCGGCTGGCGGGCGGTGTATGAACTGGACACCTGCCGGCTCGATCAGGCCGATCAGGCCGCTCAGGCCAATCTAGCCGATCTGGACCTGTACGACAACTGCGGCACCGGCAACGACAGCTTCAAGACCTTCAACATCAGCACCGCCGCCGCCCTGGTGGCCGCCGCCGGCGGCCTCCATCTGGCCCGGCATGGCTCCCGGGCGATCTCCTCGCCCTTGGGCACCGTTGATCTGGCCGAGCGCCTCGGGGTGGATGTCGACTGCGACATCCACCTGGTGGCGGCCAGTATCCGCCGCTGCGGTATCGGCCTTTTCAACGGCATGAGCCCCAGTGTCCACCCCGGGGCGCTCGGCCGGATCCTCTCCGGAATCTCTTTCGGTTCCCCCCTGAACATCGTTGCCTCCCTGGCCCACCCGGCGATGCCGAAGAGCGCCCTGCGCGGCGTCTACCATCCCGACCTGGTCCTGCCGGTGGCCGAGACGATGGCGGCAATCGGCTACCGGCGGGCCCTGGTGGTCTTCGGCGGCATTGCCGGCAGCGAGCTGGGGATGGACGAGGCCTCGGTCTGCGGCCCGACCAGCTGTGCCGAACTCCGCGCCGGGCGGATTACCACCTTCACCCTCGAACCCGAGGATTGCGGCCTCAGCTGCCACCCCGCCGCCCCCTTGGCCGCCGATGGCGACCCGGAACTGGCGGCGCGGCGCTTCTACCGGCTGCTGACCGGTCGTGGTGAGGCGGCACGGCTGGATGCGGTGAGCCTGAACGCCGGCCTTCTTTTTTTCCTTGCCGGCCGTACCGACACCATTGCCACCGGAGTGGCCCGGGCGGCGGAGCTTCTGCACAGCGGCGCCGCCCAGGCCACCCTGCACCACTGGGTGGCCTGCCAGAACCGGCAACCGGAAAGAGGGCTGGCCCATCTGGACCGTCTGACTCGGCTGGCCGAGCTTGCCGCCGCCGCGACCGGGGAGGGGGATGATGGTTGAGCTGCTGGTGATCAAAGGGCCGGCCGGCTACTACCGTTTTGCCGGTGGCCCTGTTGAATGTGTCGCCGTCCACCGGGCCACCGTCTTCCCTGTGGAACGGCAGGCCGAGGCCAGGGAGGCCCTGGCGCGGCTGCGCCGGGATGGAATCTCTGCCGGTCTGGTGCGGTTGCGTATCGAAGAACACCCCTTTACCGATGGAGAAGAAAATGAACCGATTGCTCCTGCAATCCCGTGAACACCTTGCCCTGCTCCCCTCGGCCCCTTTGGCGCCGAGGGAGGGTGAACTGGTACTGACTGTACTCTGCTGTGCCATCTGCCGCAGCGATGCGAAGATGTGGCGGCACGGCCACCGCGATCTCCTCCTGCCCCGGGTCCTCGGCCACGAGATAGTTGGTCTCGACCAAGAGAGCGGCCGGCTCTATGCGGTCTGGCCGGGTGAGGGGTGTGGCCGTTGCCGCCATTGTCTCGCTGGCCGGGAGCACCGCTGTCCGGCCATGCGGATCATCGGCTTCCACCGTGACGGCGGCTTGGCCGGTGAACTGCTGGTCCCCCGGCGGGCCCTGACGCCGCTGCCGGCCGGACTCGACCCGCAGCTGGCCACCTTTGCCGAGCCGGTGGCCTGTGTGGCCAATGCCTTTTCCCGGCTGGGGCCGGTGGCGGGCCAGCAGGCGCTGGTCGTTGGTGGCGGGGTGATGGGGATGCTTGCCGCCCTTATCCTGGTGGAGCGGGGCTGCCAGGTGAGTGTCCTCGAGTTGCAGGCGGCGAAAGTTACCCGCCTTCAGCCACTCGCCGAGCAGGCCGGTTTCACCCTCTGTCAGGAGAGCACGGCCGCCGACTTTGACTTGGCGATCAACTGCTCTGCCAACCCCGCGGCCCTGGCCGGGGCCATCGGCAGGCTCGAGCGGGGAGGGCGGCTGGCCTTTTTCAGCGGCCTGGAAAAGAACCAGCAGATCGACAGCAACATCCTCAACCTGGTCCACTACTACGAACTGGCGGTGACCGGCAGTTACGGGCCGCGCCGCGAGGATATGGCCGAGGCCCTGGCCTTCTGCCACCGTCAGCAGGGGCTGCTTCCCGCCCTGGTTGAGGAGGTGGTGACCCTGGCCGAGGTGGCCGACCGCCTGCCGCGAGTACTGAGCGGCGAGAACCTGAAGTACATCGTCGATTTCCGCCCTGCCCGGGGGGACGTCCCACTGCCCGCCGCCAAGCCTGAACCGGCATCTATGCCCCGGAAGCAGGCACCCGGGGAGGTGGCGCCCGGGGAGGAAGCGCCCGGGGAGGAGGCGCCCGGCGAGCAGGCGGCGGCGCTCGGCCTGAGCCCCTTTCTTGCATCCCTGGTTGCCGGGATCCGCCGGCCGGACGCGGAAATGCGGGGGCGGGCCCAGGCCAAGGTGGACAACAAGACCAAGCCCCTCGGCGCCCTGGGCCGGCTGGAGAAGCTGGCCGTACGCCTGGCGGTGGTCACCGGCAGTCTGGAACCGCGGGTCGACTGCCGGCGGCTCTTTGTCTTTGCCGGTGACCACGGGGTGGTTGAGGAGGGGGTCTCCGCCTTTCCGGCCCGGGTCACCGTGCAGATGGTAGAGAACTTTTTGGCCGGTGGGGCGGCGATCAACCTTTTCTGTCGCCACTACGGGATCGAACTGGCGGTGGTCGATATCGGCGTGAACGGCGATTTTGCCGACCACCCCCTGCTTCGCCGGCTGAAGGTGGCCCGGGGGACCGCCAATTTTGCCCTGGAGGCGGCGATGAGCCGCGCCCAGGCGCTCACCGCCATGGAAAACGGCGCCCGCGCCTTTCTCGATGCCCAGGCCGGCGGCCGCTGTCAGCTGGTGGGCATGGGGGAAATGGGGATCGGCAACACCACCAGCGCCACGGCGATCATCGCCGCCGTCAGCGGTCGGCCGGTGGCGGAGCTGGTCGGCCGGGGCACCGGGGTCGACGACGCCGGTCTCCGCCGCAAGGTGGCGGTGATCGAGCGGGCCCTCTCCCTGCACCGCCCCCCTGCCGACGACCCCCTGGCCCTGCTCTGCAGCCTGGGCGGCTACGAGCTGGCCGGGATCTGTGGCGCCACCCTGGCCGCTGCTGCCAGCGGTTGTCCGGTGGTCCTCGACGGCATCATCTCCACCGCCGCCGGGCTCCTTGCCTTCCTCTTCGCCCCGGCCCTGGTCGACTCGCTGATTGCCGGCCACCGTTCGGTGGAGCGTGGCCAGGAGGCCGCCCTGCAGATTCTCGGCTTGGAACCGGTGGTCGATCTCGACCTCCGCCTGGGCGAGGGAACCGGGGCGGCAATCACCATGAACCTGGCCGACCTGGCTTGTCGGATGCTGGCCGAGATGGCCTCCTTCGACCAGGCCGGCGTCGACGATGGCGGCCGGAGCCACTGACGGCGGCCGGAAATCTGTTGCGGGATTGGTTCGGAAACGATACTGATAGGAAATTGCCGGTGGCGGCCGCCCCCCTTTCCACCTGACTCACCCTCGCCGAGGAGTGCCCATGCCGAACCCCTTCCGCGCCCATCTTGAATCGATCTTTCGTGCCGGCCTTGACCGGGTGGATCCCTATCGGATGATTGGCCGGCACGTTCGCCGACATGGCGACCGTCTGGAGGTGGAGACCGAGGGGCTCTCTCTGGCCGTCGACCTGGGCGACTACCAGCGGATTCTCCTGCTCGGCGCCGGCAAGGCATCGGCGCCGATGGCCCGGGCCTTCGAAGAGATTCTCGGTGAGCGTATCGATGGCGGCCTGATCTGCGTCAAGGAGGGGCACGAAGAGCCCCTTAAACGGGTGGAGATCGTCTCCGCCGCCCACCCGGTCCCCGATGAGCGGGGCCAGGTGGCGGCCCGACGGCTGGCCGAACTGGCCCGGCAGGCGGATGGCCACACCCTGGTGCTCACCTGCATCTCCGGGGGCGGCTCGGCCCTCTTGCCCAACCCGCTGGACAGCCTTACCACCAACGGCCTGGTGGAGATATCCCTGGCCGACAAGCAGGCCACCACCAACGCCCTGCTCCGCTCGGGGGCGGGAATCCGCGAGATCAACTGCCTGCGCAAGCATATCTCCGGGATCAAGGGGGGGCGCTTTCTCCAGTTGCTGGCCCCGGCCCGCAGCCTCAATTTCATCCTCTCCGACGTGGTTGGGGACGATCTCGGCAGCATCGCCTCCGGGATGACCGCCGCCGACCCGACCACCTATGCCGATGCCCTGGCCATCGTCAACCGCTACCGCCTCTACGACGAGCTGCCCCGCTCGGTCCGCCAGGCCCTGGAACTCGGGGTGGCCGGCAAACTGCCGGAGACGGTCAAGCCGGGTGACCCGATCCTTACCCGCAGTGACAACATCCTCATCGGCACCAACCGCCAGGCGCTGCTCGCGGCGGCCCGGCGGGCCGGAGAACTCGGCTACCAGGTCCGCCCCCTGTCGGCACGGATTGAGGGTGAGGCGCGCCATGTTGCCAGGGTGCTCGCCGACATCGCCCGGGATGTGGCCGAGAGCGACATGCTGGTGGGCAGACCGGCCTGTCTGCTGGTGGGTGGCGAAACGGTGGTGACCCTGCGCGGGAACGGCAAGGGGGGGAGGAATCAGGAGATGGCCCTGGCCTTTCTCCAGGAGATGGACCAGTGGGAGACCGAGTGGCAGGGGCGGATCGCCTTCCTTGCCGCCTCCACCGACGGCAACGACGGTCCCACCGACGCCGCCGGGGCCTTTGCCGACTCGCTGGCCCTCTCCCGGGCGGCGGCGGCCGGGCAGGATATCGCCGCCGCCCTGGCCGACAACGACTCCTACCATTTTTTTGCCGGCATCGACTCGCTTCTGCTGACCGGCCCGACCAACACCAACGTTTGTGACATCCAGATCGTTCTGGTCCATTAGGTTGATCTGGTTGATCTGGTTGATCTACACCATCTTTGGAGTGACCATGCACCTCCGGCCCCTGGCCCTTCCCGCCCGTACTCTGCTCTTTTCGGCCCTGCTCCTCTTCTTCCCCGCTGCCGCCCCAGCTGCCGCCCCCGTTCCGGCTCCCGTGTCGGCAGCGCCGGCCGAGGCGACACTGAGCGGGGAGCTGACCCTCGGGGTGATGGTGATCGAGTCGGCCAACAATCTCAACCCGAAAGGCTCCAGTGCCACCCTGGACAGTCTCGACGAGGCTGCCGGCACCGAGTCTTCGGTCCTGCCGATGGTCCTGCCTGAGGTGGCCTACAGCACCGGCGGCAGTGAGCCGATCCGCTGGTATCTCAATTCCCGCCCACCCATCGAGGAGGCCGGCCGTTACGCCCTGGTGAGCGGGGTGGTGCTGCCCAGGCCCGGCCTGGCAACGGTTGATCTGGCTCTTTTTGCCGTCCCTTTTGCCGAGGTGTGGGAAAACCCCTATCTGCTGGGGGCGCCGCGGCGGGAGACCGACCGTTGGCTGTGGGGAGGGGCCGTAGCTCTGAAGGAGCTGTTCGACAGCCCCTTTTCCCTCACCCTGGCCTGGGCTGCCGACGAGGTCGACCGGGACGGTATCGGCCGGCTCTATCCCGAACTGGACCGGCAGGGGAAGGTGTACAGCCTCAGCCTCGGCTACCGGATCGCCAGCGGACCACGACTGGCCATCACCCCGCGCCTTCATGTCAGCCGTGGCGACTATCAGGGGGAGGCCAACAGCTCCTGGCGGGTAAGGGGGGAGTTGACCGGCAGGTATCTTCTCTCGGCAGCGGTACTCCTGCCAACCCTCTCCTACAGCTACAGCCGGTACGACGGCGACCACCCGCTCTTTGCCGACGAGCGTCGCGAGCATGGCTACGGGGCCAACCTGGTGGTCAGTTACCCCCGCCTCTGTGCCGTCGACCAGCTGGCCCTGCGGGCCATCGTCGGCTACCGGCTGGGGGTCGGCAATATCGATTTCTTCGAGACCGAGTCACTGCTTGCCGGGGTTGGCCTGGCCTGGTCGTTTTAGGTTGGACCGGTCCGGGCGTTTGCTGTTCCAGCCGAGCACCGGTGTTGATTTTCTGCGCATAAGATGGTTTCCTGTCGCCGGCAGCCTGCCCCGTCGAGCAGGCCGGCAGGTCGGCGGCGTGGCCGGCCACAGGGCAAGGGCCCGCCAACCACCTGGCAGACGCTAGCCAAGGTTTACCCAATCACTTGCCAACCACTGGCCAACCACTCGCTATGAGCTGATCAAGGAGCCCACCCATGCACACGAAGCTGCCGTTCTCCCTGCTGCTGGCCAGTTGTCTCGGTTTTCTTGTCGGTATCGGTCCGGCGGTGGCCGCCGCCCCGGCCGCCCCGGTCGGGCCGGAGGTGACGGTGATGGAGATTGTTACCAGACCGACCCGTCTCTCCTTTGACATCGTCGGGGAGATCAAGGCCTACCGGGAGGTGGACCTGCGGGCGAGAGTGGGCGGCAATCTCCTGGAGATCGCCTTCACCCCCGGCCAGAAGGTCGCCGAAGGTGACCTCCTCTTTGTCATCGACCCCGGCCCCTACCAGATCGACCTGGCCAATGCCGAGGCGAGAGTCGCCCAGGCCAGGGCCTCGCTGGCCAAAACCCGGCAGGATGTGGAGCGCTACCGGCCACTTTTGCCGGATAACGCCATCCCCAGGCAGGTCTTTGATCAGGCGGTGGCCCAGGCCACCCAGGAGGAGGCGGTGGTGGCCGGCTACCAGGCGGCGGCGGATCGGGCCCGGCTCGACCTGGGCTACACCAGGGTGAAGTCGCCCCTCAGCGGTAAGGTGGGCCTGCAGAAGGTGGAGGTCGGCACCCTGATCGCCGCCGGCCAGACCTCCCTGGCCACCGTCTCCACCCTCGATCCGGTGGCCGTCTATTTCAGCATCGCCGAGACCGACTACCTCAATTACGTGCGCATGCGCGAGAAAGAGAGAGAAAAGGAGAAGGAGAAGGGGACCGCTCCGTCCCGGGTCAGGAAGGGGAGTCTGCCGGTTGAGCTTCTTCTCGCCGACGGCAGCGTCTACGAGGAGGCCGGGCGGATCGACTATATCGATCCGGTGGTCAACCCGACCACCGGCACCCTCACCCTTCGGGCCCTCTTCGCCAACCCCCTCGACCTGCTCAAGCCGGGGATGAACAGCCGGATCCGCATCTACTACAGCACCCTTGACGAGGCAATCCTCGTCCCGCAGAAGGTGGTCACCGAGACCCTTGGCCGTTATTTTGTCACCGTGGTCGGCGAGGCGAACAAGGCGGAGATGCGCCCGGTCCGCCTCGGCGTCCGGCTGGGTGACTCCTGGCTGGTTGAGGAGGGGCTGCGGCCCGGCGAGCGGATCGTGGTTGATGGCATCCAGAAGGCCAGACCCGGCACCACGGTGCTCCCGGTGCCGCTGCCCGGCAGCGGCCAGAGCGGCAAATAGGGGGGGACGTCATGGCCAGATTTTTCATTGACCGCCCGGTCTTCGCCATTGTCACCTCCCTGCTCCTCCTTCTGGCCGGCGGCATCGCCGCGCTGAGCCTGCCCATCGCCCAGTTTCCCCAGATCACCCTGCCGACCATCCAGGCCAGTGCCTTTTACCCGGGGGCCAACGCCGGGGTGGTGGAGGAGGGGGTGGCCCAGCCCATCGAGGCCCAGGTGAACGGGATCGAGGGGATGAGCTACATGAGTTCCACCTCCTCCGGCAGCGGCAGCTACTCCCTCAGCGTCACCTTCGAGCTGGGGGTCGACGCCGATATCGCCTCGGTGCAGGTGCAGAACCGGATCTCCCAGGCCAACGCCCTGCTGCCCGCCGATGTCCTCGCCGCCGGGGTGACCACCCGCAAGACCACCCCGGACATCCTGATGTACATCGCCATCTTCTCGCCGGGGCAGACCTTTGATGAGCTGTTTCTGGCCAACTACACGGCGATAAACCTGGTCGATACCATCAAGCGGCTTAAAGGGGTGGGGGATGTGCAGATGTTCGGGGCGGAGTTCGGCATGCGGGTGTGGCTCCACCCGGACCGGATGGCCAATCTCGGCCTTACCCCCACCGACATCTACCGGGCGGTGCAGGAGCAGAACACCCAGGCCCCGGCCGGCATGGTGGGGCAGCTGCCAGCCCCGGAAAATCAGCAGTTTCAGTACAGTGTGCAGGTTCGCGGGCGGTTGACCGAGCCGGAGGAGTTCGGCAACATCATCGTCCGGGCCCTGCCGGACGGTTCGTTCATCCGGGTCAGGGACGTGGCCCGGGTGGAGCTGGGGGCCAAGGACTACAACTTTGTCAGCCGCTACAACGGCAAGCCGGCGGCCAGTTTTGCCATCAAGCTCACCCCGGACGGCAGTGCCCTGGAGACCGCCAGGCTGGTGCGGGAGAAGATGGCCGCCCTGCAGCCCTCCTTCCCCCCCGATCTCGACTACGAGATCGCCTATGACAGCACGGTGTTCGTCAAGGCCTCCCTGGAGTCGGTGGTCCACACCTTCTTTGAGGCGCTGGTGCTGGTGCTGGTGGTGGTCTTCCTCTTCCTGCAGAGTTGGCGGGCGACGCTGATCCCGATGCTGGCGGTGCCGGTGTCGCTGGTGGGCACCTTTGCCGTCTTTGTCTTCTTCGGCTTCACCATCAACACCCTGACCATGTTCGCCATGATCCTCGCCATCGGCATCGTCGTCGATGACGCCATCGTGGTGGTGGAGGCGGTGGAGCACCACATGGCCCGGGGGCTGTCGCCCCGGGATGCGACCCGCAAGGCCATGGCCGAGGTTTCCGGACCGGTGGTCGCCATCGCCCTGATTCTGGCGGCGGTCTTCGTGCCGGTGGCCTTCCTCGGCGGTATTGCCGGGGTGATGTACAAGCAGTTTGCCATCACCGTGGCCGTCTCCACCATGCTCTCCGCCTTTGTCGCCCTCTCCCTCACCCCGGCCCTCTGCGCCCTTCTTCTCCGGCCCAGCGACGCGGCGGCGAAAAGTCGTGGTTTCGGCAGGTTCTTTGCCGCCTTCAACCGCTGGTTCGAGGCCCTCACCAACCGCTACGGCCGGGGGGTCCAACTGGCCATCAGGCGGCTGTTCGTCGTCCTCTTTCTCCTCGTGCTGCTCATCGCCGGGGCCGGCGGGCTCATGCAGAAGGTCCCCGGCAGTTTCGTGCCGCCTGAGGACCAGGGGTTTTTCGTCGGCAGCATCATCATGCCTGATGCCGCCTCACTCAACCGGACCATGGCCATGTCGGAGCAGCTCCAGGAACTGCTAGCCGCCCAGCCGGCGGTGGCCCGCAATCTGGTGATCAACGGCTTCTCGATATTGAACGGCTCCATCCAGTCGGATGCCGCCCTCTTTGTCGTCGTCCTCAAACCCTGGGAGGAGCGGCAGAGCCGGGAACTGAGCCTGAAGAGCACCATGGCGGCGGTGATGGCCGGGGCGGCGAAACTCCCCGGGGGAGTGGTGATGGCCTTCAACCCGCCACCGATACCCGGGCTGGGTGCCACCGGCGGCTTCTCCTTCAAGCTCCAGGACCGGAGTGGCGGCACCCCGATGGAACTGGCCAAAGTGGCCGGTACGCTGGTCGCCGAGGCCAAAAAGAGGCCGGAGATCGGCATGGTCTATTCCAAGTTCAACCCCGGCACCCCCGCCTACCAGCTCCACATCGACCGGGAAAAGACCAAGAAACTGGGAGTGCCGGTGAGCGATGTGACCATGGCCCTGCAGACCTTCCTGGGGGGTGTCAACATCAACGACTTTTCCCGCTTCGGCCGCACCTACAAGGTGACCATGCAGGCGGAGCCGGAATACCGCAGCGACATCAGCGGGGTGGCGATGTTCCATGTACGCAGTGAAGGGGGGCAGATGATCCCCCTTTCCACCCTGGTCACCCCGGAGTCGATCACCTCGCCCAACAGCATCGAGCGCTACAACCTCTTCCGCACCGCCGAACTGGGCGGGGGGGCTGCCCCCGGCTACAGCTCCGGGGAAGCCATGCGGGCCATGGAGGAGGTGGCGGCCAAGGTCCTACCCGCCGGCTATGGTTATGAGTGGTCGGGGGTCAGCCGCCAGGAGAAGGAGTCGGCCGGGCAGGCGCCGGTGGTCTTCACCCTGGCCCTGATCTTCGTCTTCCTCTTCCTCGCCGCCCTCTACGAGAGCTGGGCGGTTCCCTTCGCGGTGCTCCTGGCCGTACCGGTGGGTGTATTCGGGGCGATGTCCGGGCTCTGGCTGAGTTCGCAGACCAACAGCATCTACGCCCAGATCGGCCTGATCCTGCTGATCGGACTGGCGGCGAAAAACGCCATTCTCATTGTCGAGTTCGCCAAGATGAAGCGGGAGGAGGGGGAGAGCATCGAGGAGGCGGCCCTGGTGGCCGGCAAGCTGCGGCTGCGGCCGATCATCATGACCTCGCTGGCCTTTCTCCTTGGCGTGGTGCCGCTGATCATCAAGTCCGGGGCCGGCGCCGCTGCCCAGAAGGCGATGGGGATCACCGTCTTTTCCGGGATGTTCACGGCGACCTTTATCGCCATTTTCATGGTACCGGTCCTCTATGTCGCCATCGAGCGGCTGGTGGCCAAATTGGGTGGCGGCGGCAAGGCTGCTGCCCGGGAGGTGGTGGGATGAGCGGGCAGAACTGGCCGAAGAGGCTGAAGGGCGGGGCCATTGCCGGAGTCCTCCTGCTGACCCTGATTGCCGGCGGCTGTGCCATGGGACCGGACTACAGTCGGCCCGAGCTGGAGCTGCCGGACCGCTTCCGGGCACCGACGGCCGGCACTATGCCGGCGGCGGCGTCACTGGCCGAGGAGTCCTGGCGCAGCCTCTATCCGGACCCCACTCTCCAGGCCCTGATCGAGGAGGCGCTGGCCGCCGCCCCCGACCTGCTGCTCGCCGAGGCCCGCATGCGGGAAGCGGCGGCGGCGGCCGGGGTGGTTCGTGCCGATCTCTATCCCAATCTCGGTCTTACCTACAGCACCGCCCCGGTGCCCAGGCCGGCCGGCAAGGAGCTGGCCTCCAACTTCTCCGCCGGGGCCAGTGTCAGCTGGGAACTCGATCTCTGGGGCCGCCTGCGCCGGGCCGACGAGGCGAGCCGGGCGGAGCTGCTGGCCAGCGAGGCCGGCCGCCGGGGGGTGGTGCTGTCGCTGATCGCCGATGTCGCCGGCCGCTACTACCAGCTGGTCGCCTACCGCACCGCCTACCGGGTGGCCGAGGAGACCGCCGCCAACCAGCGCGATGCCCTGCAGCTGATCAGGCGGTTGGCCGGGGCCGGCATCGCCACCGATGCCGAACTGCGCCAGCAGGAGGTGGCTCTGGCGGTGACAGAAGTGAATCTGCCCACCCTGCGCCGGCAGATTGCCGCCACGGAAAACGGCCTCTCCCTCCTGCTTGGCCGGCTCCCCGGGGCCATTCCCCTCCCCGAGGCGGCACAGCTGGCCCTGCCCGCCGCCATTCCCGCCGGCCTGCCCAGCCGTCTGCTCGAGGCGCGCCCCGACATCCTCGCCGCCGAACAGCGGCTGATTGCCGCCAACGCCCGCCTCGGCGTGGCCAAGGCGATGTATTTCCCCTCCCTCTCCCTCACCGGCCTCTTCGGCAAGGTGAGTGACCAGGCCTTTGAGGTGCTCACCGGTGGCGGCGCCACCATCGCCTCCCTGGGGGTAAACGCCCTGCAGCCCCTTTTTGCCGGCAAACGCTACGTCTTCAACGAAAAGGGGGCCCTGGCCAGGCTCGACCAGGCCCTGCTCAGCTACCGGCAGACGGTGCTCGCCGCCCTGGCCGAAACCGCCACCGCCCTCACCGATTACCAGGAGTCGGGGGTGGCCCTCACTCTGCAGGGCCACCGGGTCGCCTCGGCCCGGGAGTCCCTGCGTCTCGCTGAGGACCGCTATCGAGCCGGGGTGATCAGTTTCATCGAGGTTCTCGATGCCCAGCGCCAGCTCTTTGCCGCTGAAACCGACCAGGTGACCAGCCTCCTCGACCGCCGTCTGGCTCTCAGCCGGGTCTATCTTGCCCTGGGCGGCGGCTGGGACGGGGACGGGGGGCTTTAGGTGACCGCCGGGCCCCGGCGGCCGCCGGGACTGCCCAGGTTTCTGCTGTTTGGGTTCCTCTTTTTTTTCTTGCTGCCCGGCAACTCCGGCACCTATGGTGACGGCCTCCCGGGCAGCGGCCAGCTCGCCGCTGCCGCCGGCCTGGCCGAGCAGGAGGGGGCCGGTTCGTCTGCCGCCGCCCCCCCTGATCTCAGCGTAGCGGATACACCCACTCCAAGTCCTGTTGATCGTAGCCTAGTTGATCCGCCAGCCACCGCCCAGCCCCCCTGTACCGCCACCGCCGCCGCCTGGATAGCCGCCGCCCCTGTCAGTGCCGAGGTGCGGCCGATGCTGCAGCGGCACTGCGAAGGCAACTGCCGCTTCTCCGGCCGCTGGGTGGAGGAGTATGCCGCCGAGGAGAACCCGGAGCGGCGCCGGCGCCTCTGCACCGACCTGGTCCTGGTCTGGACCTACAAGAAGTGTGTCTACTTCCGCGACTACGTCGACCCCGTCACCTACGACCCCTGCATGGTCTGGGTGCGGACGATGTTTGCCCGTTGCCTGGCAGGCGATGCCGGCTGGTTTACCGGCCGGGTGGCCTTGCCGGAAATCAGCCTTACCTTGCCGACATGTGCGGCTTGTCTTCAATAGCCTTCCTTGCCGCCCGCATAAGCCAGGATGACCGGTCGGTCTTTTCCGCTGCGGCCTGGGCGTCGATGCGCTCCAGCAGCTCGGCATCGGCCATTACGTTAATGCGTTTTTTCGGCCGGTACTCCTCCATAATCGCCTCATTGGGGGAAACCGGCATAACCAGTTCTTCTGCTGTTCTTTCCTTGGCTATTTCGGCATAGGTGCGAGGGGCGTGATAGTCGCGTCCTTTGCGACCGACGGCGAGGATACCGGAGAGCGCGTCGACCGCCATGGCCAACGCCTCCTCAACGGTTTTTCCTTGCGCCGCCGCCGCCGGCACGTCCGGGAACTGCACCAGCCATCCGCCTTCTGCGACAGGGGTCAACACGGCATAGTAGTTTGACATCCTGATGCTCCTGTTTTTCGTGTTTTTCCGATTTTCAAAGGGTCGACGTCAACCGGTCTTCAAGAGTGGGTTGCCCTCCCCCTTACTTTTCATTTAAACGGATTCACTATTTTTGTCTTTTCAATGGTAAATCCGTCATGCATATCTTCGGAATATACTATCCCGGCTTCGGAATACAGCGCGCTTGACAGTATCAGGCTATCCCAGAATGAAAATGTATGTTGTGATCGTATTTCAGATGCTTTACGCAATATTTCATTGTCGAATTCAATTACCCTGTATGTATGATAAAATCCATCAATCAGTTCCCGAATTTTATCTTCTGGGAACATGGCTTTTTTGATAAGATTAATGCAAACTTCGTTAATAACCTGCGTACTGATGACCACATCATTAGTTTCAATAACCGACCGGGCGGCAACGGATTTATCAGGCCCCTGGGATTCAATGAAAGCATAGAGCCAGATATTGGAATCAACAAAACAGAGTTTCCCATCGGTTTCATGTGCGGTCATATATATCGTCTCTATTGATGGGCTTAAAATTTGCTATTTTTACAGGAGAATCCATCAGGTTGTCTATGATGTCGGATGGCCTTGTCTCATTTTCTTCCGTAAGCACGATCACTTTCACATTTTCCTTCAAGATTTTTCTGTACTTTTCAGGAATTATTATCATTCCTTTTTTAATTTTTGTCTTAAATTCTATTGCCTGCATATCTTCACCTCTCTATGCGCCTGTTCAACGGTTTCCCCTTGCGACGCCGCTGCCGGTAGGTCTGGGAGCCGCACCACCCATCCGCCTTCTGCGGCAGGGGGCAACACGGCATAGTAGCCTAACATCCTGACTCTTCTGTTTTTCGTTTTTTTCCGATCTCTCAAAAGGTTGCCGTCAACCGGTCTTCAGGAGTGTGATTGCCCTCCTTGCTGAAGGGTATGCGTATATCGTACACACGTGTGTGCGCCTGCGCAAGTGGATTTTACCCACACGTGCGTGCGCTTTACGGGTATGCGAGCTACCCATCCAGTAAGTCCGCCATCTCTTCGGACCGCTGCGCCATCTCGTCTACCAGTGGGTTGATACCCGGCTGAAGGAGAGGAGGGTTTCGTCACCACCAATATCTTCTCGCCTTCAGCTGGCGGGTCAAGAAGATCTGGGAAGGCCTCACCCACCCACCTTTCCCAGAAAGCGGGCAACGGTCTGCATCCCCCGACGGAACTGGCCAAGGCTGAAGCGCTCGTTGGGGGCGTGGATGGCGTCATCGGGCAGGGCGAAGCCCATCAGGACCACCGGCGTCTTCAGTTCGCCGGCAAAGAGGGCGGCGACGGGAATTGAGCCCCCTTCGCGGAGGAAGAGGGGAGCGGTGCCGTAGACGGCGCGCAGCGAGTCGGCTGCCGCCTGCAGGAAGGGGTTGTCCTGGTCGGCATGGAGGCCGAGGCCGCCGTGGAGCATGGTGACCCGGGCCCGGTGGCCGGCGGGGAGATTGGCCTGAACTGCCGTCTCCAGCCAGGGGAAGACCACCTCCGGGGCGAGACCGGCCGGCAGGCGCAGGCTGACCTTGGCCGTTGCCTTGGCCGGGATCACCGTCTTGGCACCGGTGCCGCTGAAGCCGCCACTGATGCCGTGCAGCTCAAGGGTGGGCCGGAGGCCGATCCGTGCC
>JAABSV010000035.1 GCA_011390165.1 Desulfobulbaceae bacterium | reverse complement strand
CCACCATCGCCCATCACCGCGATCACTGTCAACTCTGGCCGGGCCAGCTTCAGCCCGGTGGCGTAGGTCAGCACCCGTCCATGCAGACCATGCAGGGCATGGGTGTGGAAAAAGGTATCAAACAAGCCGGAGCAGCCGATATCGCTGACGATCGCCACATCCTCCCCGGCCAGACCGAGCTGCTGGAGGGCGCCGTCCAGGGCATGGACCACCCGTTCATGAGAACAACCCGGACAGTAGAGAGGCGGACGCTGGCTGTTCAGAAGGCTGGTCATGGCTCCTCCCGATCGACTGCTGCTTTCTCTTCCGAGCCGTCCAGCAGAGCAGTCGCCTCTGCGGCAATGGCCTCGGGGTCGAGCAACTCGCCATCCATTCGGCCAAACCAGTGCACCGGCACGGTTCCGGCCAGCCGCTCGATCTCTCGGACATACTGTCCGGTATTCATCTCCACCACCAGAATCCGTTCACAGCGGCCAAAATGGTGACGAAGCACCGTTTCCGGCACCGGATAGAGCAGCTTTACCACCACCAGCGCTACTGGTCGTCCCTCTTCCCGCAGCCGGGTAAGGGCAGTGGCTGCTGCCCGGGCAGTCACCCCATAGACCACCAGGAGAAGCCGATCCTCCGGCCGGCAGTCTGCCTCGACTGGCTCAATTTCCTCGGTGATGTCGGCAAGTTTTCCATTCAAGCGGTCGATACAACGGGCAATGGCGGCGGTGTCGGTGGTGATGTAGCCGTCCTCACCATGGGTGGAGGAGGTTTGCCGGGCAAGCCTTTCCCCCCCAATGGGGAGAAAGGGGGGGACCAGCTGCCCGGAGAGCGGTTCAAAAGGGTGGCCGGAGTGTTCGGCCGGACAGTTAACCCGGCCGACAATGGCCGGCAAGGCAACGGCCTCCAGATCGACACTTTCCCGGGTCAGGCCAATCTCCTTGTTGGAAGCGATGAAAACAGGACAGCGAAATTTTTCCGCCAGGTTGAAGGCGTGCACGGTGAGCCGGTAGCAGTCGGCAGCATCGACCGGGGCCAGGACAATCACCGGCAACCCGCCGCTGTTTCCCCAGCGTAGAAACTGGATATCTCCGTCGGCCCCCTTGGTGGCAGAACCAGTGGAAGGGCCAAGCCGCTGGACATCGACCACCACCAGGGGAATCTCGCCGCCGATGGCAAAAGAGAGTTGTTCGCTGTAGAGGCTGATCCCCGGCCCGGAGGTGGCGGTCATCGCCTTCACCCCGGCCATCGACGCCCCAAGACAGAAGCCGATGGAGGCAATTTCGTCTTCCCCCTGCAGGCAAACCCCTCCCGCCCGGGGGAGCAGTTCGAGCATATGCTGGGAGATGGAGGTGGCCGGGGTGATCGGGTAGCCGGCAAAAAAACGGCAACCGGCCAGCATCGCCGCCCTGGCTATCGCCTCATTACCATCAATAAAGGTTTGCGACATGGCTGGCATTTCCGGTATGTTTTCTCAAGGTTTAGCCCCGCAGGGGCTCCCCCGGGCATTTCAGTTGGTGCCCACGAAACTGGTCTTCCCCTGCCTTCCTCCCAACAACCTGGAGGTTGGTCGGGAGGGACGGGCGGGAGATCGACGCCGCCCCGGACAGGGGGAAATCGTCGCCGGGCAGTGCCTACCGACCGGCATGGTAGCCTGCCCTCCGACTGGATGCAATAAGGATTTACCCGGGCAGCCGACTTGCCGTCGACCCATGATCGGCCTGCCTCTTCTTTTCGGTTTCCGCCTGGCGGTGAGGATGCACTGATGGAATTGATCGACAGCCATTGCCACCTGGACATTGGCATCTTCGCTGCAAGACGGGCGACACTCCTGGCGAGAGCCCGTGCCGTTGGTGTCACCCGTATGGTTCTGCCCGGAGTGGACCGGCCCGGCTGGGATGCGCTCTTTACCCTCTGTCGGGCTGAACCAGGTCTCTACCCCGCCCCCGGCCTCCACCCCCTCTACCTGGCGGAACACCGGCCGGGGGATCTGGCCGAACTGGCCGCAGCCATCCAGCGGGAAAGGGTGGTGGCAATCGGCGAAATCGGTCTCGACTACTTTTTTCCCGATGCCGACCGGCAGGGGCAACAGCAGCTTTTTGAGCAGCAACTGCGCCTTGCCGCCACCGCCCAGCTGCCGGTACTGCTCCATGTGCGCAAGGCTCATGATCAGGTTCTGGCCACCCTGCGCCGCCTCCGTTTCCGGCATGGCGGTATTGTTCACGCCTATAATGGCAGCCGGCAGCAGGCCGAGCAGTTTGTCGGCCTCGGCTTCGCCCTGGGTATCTGCGGTACCATTACCTATTCGCGGGCCCATCGAGTGAGAGCCGTTGCTGCAGCAATGCCGACCGCCTCACTGGTCCTGGAGACCGATTCCCCGGATATCCCCCCGGCGGCACACCGGGGGGAGGAAAACCTGCCGGAATACCTCCCTGGGATTCTCGCCAGCCTTGCTGAACTGCGGCAAACACCAGTGGAGCATCTCGCCCGGGCCACGACGACTAATGCCATCCGAATCCTCGGCCTCCCCACATGATTCCGGCTCACTCTCTCGAATGGTAAGGACGCAAGAACGAACCGGAGCCCCTCGGAGACCCCGCAAAGCGGCAATTTTTGGGGTGGGCACAGAGCGCAAAATTGCTATAGTTGTCTGAAAAAACCAGCCATCCAGTTGGAAACACCGGCGCGTAGCCGTTCACCCAGTCACTGCCGATTTTTGTTGCCACTTTGCCTATACGGGTTTGGCTAGTTGATGGGGACAGGAATGGCATCGTCAGTGAAATAGGCGCGGGAGTCCGAAAACTGCCCCAGTGGGCAGAGATCCACCAATCAGGAGGGAGTTATGTTCAACCCGGAAAAGATGCTCGGCATGGTTCTGCAGGAGTTTGTCGGCGGTGGCAAACGAAAGGGGCGGAAGAAAAGCTCTCTCCTCAGCGGCCTCACCTCCGGTGGGGCACTGATGACGGCCATCGGCCTCGGGGTCGGCGCTCTGGAAATTCTCAAGCACAAGCAGAGCGGCGCCGTACCCACCGGGCCGCCGCCCTTGCAGACCCGATCCGCACCACCACCTCTGCCGGGACAAGCTGCCGCCCCGCCACCACCGCCACCGCCGCCGTCCCGGGGAAGCGGGGCGCCACCGCCGCTGCAGGCCCCATCCCTGGAACCCGTTGCCATGGCCATCCGGATGATCCAGGTGATGATTGCCGCCGCCCACGCCGATGGCACCCTTGACCAGGAGGAGGAGACGAGAATCATCAGCCAACTCAACCGCAGTGACCTCAGCCGAGAAGAAAGAGACTTTTTTCTTGACGAGTTGCACCAACCACGGCGTGTTGCCGAACTCACCGCCGGCATCAGTGATCCGGCCACTGCCAGGGCCATGTATCTGCTGGCGGTGAACACCGTTACCGTCGATTCCCCGGAAGAACGACAATGGCTCGACGAGTTGGCGCAGGGACTGCAGCTCAGTAAGGCAATGCAGGGGTTTATCGAAAACCAGGAGTGACCCAGGGGGGACCGGCCGAACACAGCCGAGCGGAGATTTGTTGAGGCCAAGGACGGCCCGGGGCCGCTCCCGTTGCGCTCACACCATTCCGGTAGATACCGATTGACTGGCAACCAGCCGCAAAGGGGAGAATCACGTTTCGTTATCTCGCCGACCATAGCTGGCGAGAACAGTGAGGTGAGAATATATGGTTCGGATCGGCGAGGAAGACTACGGTCTGCGGACCCTGCACCTCACTCAGTGGCTAAAAAAAGAAGGTATGTGGTTGGAATCTCGATCATGGGCAGGCTGTTGACAATGCACCGACGCTGCAGAACAATGCGCAGCACCAGCAGATGGTACTGAATGGAGCGGGGACGATGGAGAAAATTACACTGACCCTGGCGCTGATCATCATCGGTCTGGTCAATGGCTACCTGGTACAGAGGTGGCTGGCTCGGCACTACCCGCTCCGGCACCACCTTCTTCTGCCAAAACTGAGAAAATCATTGCAGCGCCTCAGCATGCTCGGCATTATGCCGATCTCCTTTGTCGGGGCACTGTGGATCATTCCCTTTAACGATCTGCGGGTTGCCACCCTGCCTTTTCTCGGGGCAGGAGTCATCCTGCTGGGCGGCCTCTTCGGACTGCTTGCCGCTCGCCTTCTCGGCCACCGCGGGCCCCAGAGAAGCGTACTTTTCTGCTGCGGCTGTTTCACCAACATCGGCTCGCTTGGCAGCCTGACCAGTTTTATCTTTTTTGGTGAACAGGGATTTGCCCTGCTGGTCCTCTACCGAATGTTCGAGGAGCTGCTCTACTACGGGGTCGGTTTCCCGGTCGCCCGGGCCCTGCGTTCGGAAAATGAGGGTTTCGAGATCAGCAGCAGGATTCTCGAACTGTTCCGGGATCCTTTTTTTCTGGTCGCCATCGTCTCCTTCAGCACCGGGCTTACCCTCAACCTGATCGGTATTCCCCGTCCCCAATTTTACCAGACCCTAAACAACTACTTTGTGCCGGTGGGGATATTCCTGCTGCTGGTTTCAATTGGTCTTGGATTGCGTTTTTCCAGTATCGGTAAGTACCTGAAAGAGGGGCTGGTGCTCTCTCTACTCAAGTTCATCGTGCTCCCGATCTGCGCCGGGGCGGCGGCCTGGCTGCTTGGCCTGGGCGAAATCGAAAACGGCCTGCCGCTGAAAATTGTCCTGCTTGCCGCCTCAATGCCGGTCGCCTTCAACGCCCTGGTCGCCGCTTCCCTGTACGATCTGGATCTCGATCTGGCCAACGCCTGCTGGCTCCTCACCACCGGTGGCCTGCTGCTGGTTCTCCCCTGTCTCTATTTCCTTTTTTCGCTTTTTTAGCGCCGCCGGCAGAACATTGCCGACTGATCGTGGGCCAGCATAGTTGTGGTTGTCAGCCTTCCCCACCCAAGCCGACACAGGCGCACCGGCCCCGTCACCGCAATGCATGAAAATACCCAAAACGGTGGCCGGCTGGCAGGATTGCTCTTTCAGGCCACGCTGTTCGTTTTCGGAATAGCCACCTTCTCCCTGCCTTCGGGAAGAAGGGCAATGGAGATATGTTTGGTCTTAAGGAAGGCATCAATACCCTCGCTGCCCAGTTCTCGTCCCCAGCCGCTCTGCTTGTAGCCGCCGAAAGGACAATTGCTGGTGGAGGGAACCGGGTCGTTGATGCCGACTGTCCCCGCCTCAAGGGCCTCAGCTACCCGCAGGGAACGGTTCAGATCGGTGGTGAAAACGTAAGCGGCCAGACCATACTCGCTGTCATTGGCCCTGGCCAGCACCTCGGCTTCATGGTCAAATGGATAGAGGACAACGACCGGGGCAAAGATCTCTTCTCGGTAGCAGCGGGCTGTTTCCGGCACGTTGTTCAGAATCGTCGGTTCGATAAAATTTCCCGACGTGCCGAACCTTTTGCCGCCGGTGAGTATTGTGGCTCCGCTGGCAACCGCATCATCAATGAAAAAGAGGGCCGAGCGCATCGCCTGTTCATCGATCAATGGACCAATATCGACACCCTCTTCCAGCCCGCCGCCTACCTTCAACGCCTGAACCCTGGCCACCAGCGCTTCGCTGAATCGATCGAATACGGGGCGGTGCACGTAGATTCGATTGGAGGCAATGCACGATTGGCCGTTATTGCGGAATTTGGTGACCATGACCCCTTCGATTGCCTGGGAAAAATCGGCATCCTCAAAGACGATCAGAGGGGCGTTGCCCCCCAGTTCCAAAGAGAGTTCGGTACAGGTTTTGGCCGCGCCGGCGATAAGTGAACGGCCGACATCGGTGGAGCCGGTAAAGCTCACCTTGCGACAGATCGGGTTTTCCAACATTTCATCGGCTATCTCAGATGCCTTGCCAACCACAACCTGAAATACCCCCTGGGGCAGGCCGGCCGCTGCTACACATTCAGCCAGAATGATCGCCGAAAGGGGTGTGGCGCTGGCCGGCTTCAGAAGCACCGGACAGCCGGCGGCCAGGGCCGGGGCAACTTTGCGCAGAGCCAGGACCAGGGGAAAGTTCCACGGGGCGATCGCCCCGACCACACCGATAGGCTGGCGGATGATGATATGTCTTTTGTCAGTGACCTGGGGCGGTACCACCCGGCCATAAGCCCGCCGGCCTTCCTCGGCAAACCAGAGAAGGTGGTCGATGGCCATGGCAACCTCGCCCTTTGCCTGGGCAAGCGGCTTGCCATTCTCCCTGGTAATCAGTTCGGCCAGTTGGTCTCCGCGGCTGGCCAGTTCATTGGCCACCGCCCGGAGATAGTCCCCCCGCTGCTTGGCGGTCAGCGCACTCCAGCCGGCCATGGCAGCCCGGGCATCAGTAAGGGCCTGACGAACAGCACTTCGATCAACAGTTGCCACAGAGGCAAATGCTTCGCCGGTCGACGGGTCTACCACCTCCAGTTGCCCATCACTGCTCCGCCAGCTGCCGTTCAGAAAAAGGTCGTAGTGTTTCATGGATCGCTCCAGGCCCCGTTGCACCGTGGTGGTACGGGGCGGTAAAGATTGTCAACCACCCCCAATGTAGGGAAGGACGGTGAGCCGGTCACCGTCGGCCAAAGGCTGGGCAAAGGTGCAGCTTTGTCCGTTGAGATAGACTGAAGCCACCTGCTCTTGAGGTATACCCACCTTGGCCAGCAAACCGGCCACAGTTGCCGGATCGGTGATGGCCACGGCCTGGCGGGTAAACCGCCCGACGGTCAGCGGCGGGTAAAGGGTCACGTCGATTTGCATGGTCCTGCTGCCTCCGATACGTCATGTCTGAAAAAATCAGAGTGCCGTCACCTAGACGATGTGGGGCACTATAACCAGCATTTCGCCACATACACCATCGTATGGCGCAATTTTGCACACACCTAAATCCCAGTCAGCTCGGAGAGCTCTACGATATGAAGACATGCAGGTTTATGAAGAGACAGGCTTCTCAATGGCAACGATGCGGGTGGTGCAGATCCCGGTTTTTCCTGCATAGCACATTCCAGGGTACAATGTGCCGGGGCGAGTACGCGACGCTGGCCACTGTCACGGGCTGTATTCAGACGCCTGTATGCCGAGTTTTTTAATTCGATACTGAAGAGTTGAGCGAGGGACGTTAAGATAGTGGGCAGCGCCCCCTTTCCCACCTATTACCCCATTTGTTGCCGCCAGGACCTGCAAAATATGTTCGCGCTCGGCCTGTTCCAGGGTTGCCAGTTTGCCTGTCGGACCAGCTGTAGACATGGTTAGCGGGAAGGTCTGTTCGATCTCTTTGCGCTTGATGGTCTCCCCTGGTCTAAGAATGATCAGGCGTTTGACAAGATTTTTCAGCTCTCTGACATTTCCCGGCCAGTTATAGCTTTTGAGAAGGTCTATGGCGTCTTCTGCGTAGAGAGGTGCCACCTTATGCATTCGTTCAGCTTCACTCAGATTGATATTATGGATGAGGAGTGGGATATCCTCCCGCCGTTCACGCAGTGGCGGAACATGGATTGTTACGGTTTCGAGCCGATAAAAGAGATCCTGGCGGAAACTCCCTTCCTGCACATTCTTCAAAAGATCCTGGTTGGTGGCAGATATGATGCGTACGTCGACATCAATCGACCTGCTTTCACCAACCCGTTCAAAACGTCGTTCCTGGAGAACCTGCAGCAGTTTTGCCTGCAATGTCATTGGCAATTCACCGACCTCATCGAGGAATATCGTCCCCTCGTTAGCGAGCTCAAAACGCCCTCTGCGGTGGCGATCAGCGCCGGTAAAGGCACCCTTGGCGTGGCCAAACAGTTCACTTTCGAAAAGGGAGGAGGTGAGCCCGGGACAATTGGTTTTCACAAAGAGATTATTCGATCGCTTGCTTTTGTCATGAATGAGGCGAGCTAGAAAATCCTTTCCTGTTCCAGTTTCGCCAACAATCAAAATTGTTTCATCTGTATCGGCTACTTGGCTGATTATTTGCAGTACTTGCCGCATATGCGGAGAATCGTAGAAAAAACCTGTTTCCTGATAGTCGTGGTCCTTGTGGAGCAGGTAGTCCTTTTCCTCCTGTAAGTGCAGGTTTGATTGCTTGAGCGCGGTATAGGCCAACATGTTGTCGACGGCAATGGCGATCTGTTGCGAAACGGCTTTGAGAAACTCGGTGAGTTCGGAAATATGCGGCGGCGATTTGCGATAGCTGAGGTGGATGGTACCCAGGGTCTGCCCCCGGATAATCAAAGGAAAGACCATAGTCGAGGTGAGGCCGGCCTTCACCAGTTCGCCGACAGAACTGAGGTCGGCATAGCGGGTGAGGTCATCAAAAATTGCCGGTTGCCCTGAATTGATGGCAATTTTGGCAATTGCGCCATCGGCAAGCGGCCTCGACTCGCGCGCAATCACCCCACCAGGCTGGATTCCATCGGCAGCGGCAAAATAGTTAATGGATTTGCTTTGCGAATCATAGAGGATGATGCACATCCGGTCATAGGCAAAGTAGAGGAAGAGTTCTTTCGATAATGCTTGAAACAACCCGTCCTTGCTCTTGCGCGTGGCAATGGCGTTATTGATCTCAAGAAGAATCTTATAGCGTGTTTCCAGGTCCCAGCGCATATTTTTCACGATGGTGAGAGTTGGCAAATCAGGGTGCCATCTTACTCCTCATTGCCAAGCGAGACAAGCCCAATATTCGGCACCGCGCCGAATGTCCGGCAAAACATTGGGCCGCTGGGCAGGCAGGCTAAACATTTAATAATTTAATTTCAGGATGTTAAGGTTCGTTGGCGAGTGGCACAAAATATGCAAAACGGTATTACATGACAAAAGATGAACACATCAATGCAAACTGCATCGAACAATGCAGTGCCAAGAAAAACTGTCAACAGAACAACACCCACCCAAAATTCTTAAAAGGAGAAAACAATGCAATTCGGTTTTATCGGTGTAGGCTTGATGGGAGGACCAGTCGCTCGGAACCTTATTCGGGCAGGAAAAAAAGTTCTGGTCTACGACTTAAGCAAGGAGGCTGTAGAACGAACGCTGGCAGCCGGCTCAACTGGAGTGGCGGCCCCATCGCTTAAAGATTTGGCGGGGTGCGAGATTATTTTCACCAGCCTGCCGCTGCCACAACATGTACATGCTGTGGTGTTGGGAGAACAGGGCCTCTATCGTCTTCTCGGCAAGGGAACAACCCATATTGAATTGTCGACCATTGATCCTGGTTCAGCCAATAAAATGCGGGATGAGGCGGCGAAATACGGTATCGGCTATATCCAGTGTACTCTCGGAAAAACACCTGCGCATGCTGAAAAGGCAGAGGAGCCAATGTTCATTGGTGGCGACGAGTCTCTGTATCAACAGCACGAGGATCTGTTCAAAACCATCGGCATACCCAATTTCGTCGGCACGATTGATGCTGCCTGCGCGGTCAAACTGATTTCCAATATGATCGGCATGACCAATTTGGCTGTTCTGGCGGAAGGTATACGGGTTGGCGATGCGGCAGGTTTGGACCAAAACGTCCTTTTGGGGCTGTTGGCCGATACCGGTGCCCGCAGTTTCCAGATGGATGTTCGTGGCTCATGGATCGCGGCCGGAGACTTCAAACCCCGCTTTGGTCTTGATTTAGCGCTCAAGGATGTACGTCTGGGTCTGGAAATGGCTCGTGCCTGGAACCTCAACCTCAAGGCCATGGAAGCGACATTGGAACGATACCGTGAGGCAAGTGAGGCCGGTTTCGGTAAAGAAGATTGCAATGCCGTTTACAAGGTGATTGCAAAATAAGTTATTTTACCGTCCTATCAGCTGAACAGCAATTTCACGAGAAAATGTAATTTGATGGAACGTGGTACGAAGAGAAACTCAAACTGTTGAAAGAGAAGCACCTGCACCTTTTAAAAGGTATACAAGAGTTCTTTTCGATCATCACGATATCGACCATACGCCTCTTTCTTTGGGATACTTTCGTTTGGCAGCAGGGCAATTTGGCCCGAAACACGTTCATAACGACGAAGTTGAAGTATACATAACCATCAAGGGGAAGGGAAGAGTTGCGATGGGAGACGAAGAGGTTGAAATGACACCAGGAACTATCGTCTACGTTCGTCCAAAAATCGAACATCAAACCTTTAATACCGGCGCTGCGATTTAGAGTTCTACGGGATGTTCTCACCCTGTATTGATTTCACCCAAATGCGGAATTGGCCGCAGGTTGCAAATTCTAAGCAGTAATGCTACCATATTGCGCAGAATACCACATGAAAAGAAAATTGGATCGCGGTTAGCCGGAAACCGGCTTTTTCGACTGTGCGGATATACCGTACAGGAAAGTCTGTTAATAGTTTATTACCAGGAGAGACCGTATGAAAAAAATTCTCTGCACGACCATTGTTCTCATCTTTGCTTTTGCCGCTTTCCATGCATCTGCGGCTGAGTACAAGAAAATGACTATCAGAGCGGCAACTGCCAACCCCGACGGCAGCCTGCACACCACAGCCATCAATAAATTCAAGGAAATTGTCGAGCAGGAATCGGCAGGAAAAATCACCGTGCAAACCTTTTACGGTGGCTCCATGGGTGACGAGCAGGCTAACGTACGGCAGTTACGCAGCCAGGAAATTCATCTTGCTGTTCTGGCAGTCGGCAACCTGACCCCATTTGCTGCGCAGGCTAATATTTACTACCTGCCCTACATGTTTCCCCAGCTTGATGCGGCCTATCAACTTTTCAAAAATGAGCCATTTTCGGCCAAAATTGCCGATACCATTGCTCAGCAGAGCGGCGCCCGGCCTCTTTCCTGGTTGATCGGTGGGTACCGGCATCTGACCAATTCGAAAAAACCCATTGCCACCATTGGTGACATGCAGGGTTTAAAAATCCGTACGCCGCCGGTTGCCATCCAGCTTGAGTCTTTTCGATCCTGGGGCGTTGAGCCCCACCCGCTTGCCTGGACCGAGACCTTCAACGCCTTGCAGCAAGGGGTGATCGATGGCCAGGAAAACCCCCATACCGTCAATCGTGACCAAAAATTCTGGGAAGTGCAAAAATATATCACCGAACTCCACTATCTGCTCTGGGTTGGGCCAATGCTTGTTAGTGACAGCTGGTTCAAGAGTCTTGATGCCGATAGCAAGGCGCTCGTTGTAAAAGCTGCCCAGGAAGCTGCACAGTACGAGTGGCAATGGGCTGCTGAACAGGACAATGTGGCCAAGCAGCAGTGTGTCGACAAAGGGATGGAGGTTGTAGAACTCACCGACGAACCGGTCTGGATGGAAAAGGCCCGCTCCATCTGGCCTCAATTTTATGAGCAAGTCGGTGGCAAAGAGATGATCGATGAGGCACTGTCGCTGATGTCGAAATAATACTCTGATCTGGGAGGTGTGCTGCCATGTCTGTTCGTCCAGTTGATGTCGTGCGGGGACTATACGATCGCTTTGAGGAGATCTTCTGTGTTACGTGCGTTGGTGTCATGGTGGCATGCCTCATGCTGCAGGTTGGAACCCGTTGGGTTACCGGGGCTGGCGTAGCCTGGACTGAGGAGCTGAGTCGGTTTGCTTTTTTGTGGACAGTGTTTTCTGCGGCAGCCCTGGTTGCCAAGCAGGGCGCTCATGTTCGTATTAGCGCCCATTTTTTGCTCCTACCTGTAAAATATCGATTTTACTTTCGAATGTTCACCGATTCACTATGGGTAATCTTCAATCTGTATGTGGCTTGGATTAGCTGGGAAGTAATTAGCGGAGCTTTAGATTTTCCTGAACGGTCACCAACTTTACAGATTATCAGGGCATACGTTGAGATGATCATCCCCTGTGGATTTATTCTGATGAGCTGGCGGATCGTTGAAGGCTATTTTGTTCGTTGGCGAAAAGGGACCACATATTCGATAGTTGAAGAACAGATTGGCGCAGGGAGGGATTAAGATGGAAATCTCGGTAATGACCATGGTCCTGCTCTCCCTTGGCACCTTGTTTCTGCTCGGCATGCCAATTTTTATGAGCCTGGCAGTTGCTTCAATTGTCGCCCTGACCTTTGGCGGCTATCTGCCAATGTCGGTTATCCATAATTCAATTTTTGATGGTCTGAACATCTTTCCACTTCTGGCAATCCCTTGTTTTGTCATTGCTGGAACCTTGATGGAGTACGGCAATATCACCAACCAGATCATCAACGTGGTCAAGCAACTTGTCGGCCGGATGCATGGTGGGCTGGGGGTAACTACAATTGTTGCCTGTACTTTTTTTGCAGCCATTTCCGGGTCTGGCCCAGGTACTGTTGCTGCTGTTGGTACCATTCTCATCCCGGCCATGATTCGTAGCGGCTACAGTCGGCAGTATGCCGGTGCTGTCTCTTCATCAGGCGGCACCATTGGCCTGCTCATACCGCCGAGTAACCCAATGATCATCTATGCAATTTTGGGTAACGTCTCGGTAACCGCCATGTTTACCGCCGGGTTCATACCTGGCTTTATCGTCGGTATTACCATGAGCACCACCGCCTGGTTGATTGCCCGAAAGCATGGTTATCGTGGTGATGAAAATACACCGCCATTCAACCTGAAGCACTTTCTTCACACCTGCTGGAAAAGTTTTTTCTCGTTGATGACACCGGTGGTCATACTCGGTTCAATTTATTCAGGCCTGTGTACGCCGGTGGAGGCCGCCGTCCTTGCCATTGCCTACGCACTCTTCGTGGGGATAGTCGTCAATCGGGCGCTTCGCCTACAACATATCTACCGCTCCCTCCTTGAAGGAGCGCTGCTATCCGGGGCGGTACTGATCATTGTCGGCACTTCAACTCTGTTTGGCAAAATCCTCACCTTTGAGGAAGCGCCACAACGTCTTGCCGCGGCAGTACTTGAGATATCAAGCAATCCCCATATTGTCCTACTGATGATCATCGGAGTACTGATCGTCCTTGGCATGTTCATGGAAACCCTGTCGACGATCATTATTCTGGTGCCTGTGTTAATGCCTATGCTCCATCTGGTTGGCATCGATCCGATTCACTTTGGCATTATTCTTGTCGTGACCAATGAGATGGCCCTGCTGACTCCCCCGCTTGGGGTAAATCTTTTTGTCTCGTCACGGTTGGCGCAGGTGTCGGTTGAACGGATATCGATCGGGGTCCTGCCATTTTTAGCGGCCCTGTTGAGCTGCATTTTGCTTTTTACATTTGTTCCGGATATTTCGACATGGCTGCCACGAGTGCTTGGCATGGGCAATTAGTGGGCTTGCGCTGGCAAAGCAGTCTGAGCAAGTGTGGCTCTGCCAAGACAATGAAGGAATAAAATATTACCGCACAACCTGCTTTTCTTGCCGATCGGATCGAATCGGTTGGCTGCTTGCGGGGCGAACAGGAATGCCGGTCAACTGGAGGTGAGGCATGGATCTTGAGTTAAAATACGGAAAAGGGACGGTGAAAGTGCACATCCCCGAATCTGTAACTGTGCAGATACTGGAACCAAAATATATTGCCCCACTGCCATCTGCCACCGAGGCGCTCAAAAAAGCATTGGCCGGTTTGCGCGCAAGAGAGGATTTTTCCACTCCCGGCAAGGTCAGCCCCCGCAGTGTCGCAATAGCCATTCCCGACGAGACTCGACCATTACCGACCCAGAAACTCCTGCCGGTTCTCCTCGATTGGCTTTTTGACCAATTGCCGGGGCTTCAACCATCAGCTGTGACTCTTGTAATCGGAGGTGGTCTCCACCCGCCTCTGTCGCAAAGCGATTGTGCCCGCCTGGTGCCGGCCGATTTGGCTCGCGGTTGTCGGGTCCTCGCCCATGATGCCGAGCAGAGTCCCATGGTCGACTATGGGTTTACCAGCAGAAATACTCCCGTGCTGGTCAACGCAGAGTATGCCAGGGCTGAATACAAAATTGTTCTTGGCCAGATTGATCCCCATCAATTCGTCGGCTTTACCGGTGGATCGAAGGGCGTCATAATCGGTTGCGGCGGTGCCCCGACCATTGAACATAACCACTCACTGATGTTTGACGACAACGCCAGGGTAGGTGTCCTGGCCGGAAATCCGGTTCGTGAAGATCTTAATGAGGCCGGCGAAATAGTTGGCATAGACCTGGCGATCAGCTGCGTCATGGCCCCGAACAAGGAAATTATTCAAATTCTTGCCGGTCGTCCTCTGGAAACGCTGCTGCAGGGGGCAGATATCTGTGCCGACCTGTACGGGGTGGCAATTGAGGGAGAATTCGATATCATGGTTGCCAGTTGCGGTGGGTACCCCAAAGATATCTGTCTCTATCAGGCTCAGAAGGGGCTCAACCTTGCCTCGCAGGCCGTCAAAGAGGGAGGAAACATCCTCCTTTTGGCCGCGTCAACCCAGGGTGTTGGTGACGATGTCTATTTTGATTATGTCTCTCAATTCACCTCCCCTGCTGATGTCCTTGCCGATTTTCGCCAGCAGGAATTTCGGATGGGCGCCCACAAGGCGTATTTGTTTGGCCGTACTCTGACCCGGTTCGATGTAGCTGTATGTTCGGAACTTGATCCCGGTATCCTCAGCAAATGTCACCTGCGGGCGGCCGACCCGTCCCGGGTGATTGCCGAGTGGGTTGCCACCTATGACGGAGTACCAAGAATTGGCGTAGTACCCAATGCCAACACGACATACTTTTACCGGCGAAGATAATTGGTAACCGTTCATCAGCACCCCATTTTCGCCCGGTCAGGCCACCTAACAGAGCAAATTCCCGCTCGGCGGCCTGCCTGAACGAACCTGGAACACTGGCTGAACGGGTACAGTCCGGGTTCTGCAGGCTTTTGCTGTTGCATTCCCGTGAACAATTTCGACAAATGGATAGAGACAAGAGGAGGAAATGCATGGGATAAGCAGTAAAAATGGTTAAGAAGTCGAGTTTTTTGTACAAACGGAGAGAGCTACACTGGGAAAATTTACTCTTTTCTCAGCAATCATCAAATTTTAGGAGGTATTCATGGCTATCGATTTTTTGGTCCACGAAGCCGCAGATGGCGTCGGTGTCGCGGTAGTTGAGGGACTTAAAGCAAATCAGGAAATCACCGGTTGGGTTATGAAAGAAGACCAAACCCTGAAGATCAAGATTATCAGTGATATTCCGATCGGTCACAAAATCGCCCTAAAAGATTTTACCGCAGGCGACACTGTTATCAAATATAATACAGATATTGGCAAGGTTGTCGCTCCGATCAAAAAGGGCGAGCATCTGCATGTACACAATGTCAAAACCAAGAGGTGGTAACCCATGAAGAATACTTTTTTTGGATATCGTCGTGAAAATGGTCGGGTTGGTATTCGCAACCATGTCGTCATCCTTCCCTTGGATGATCTGTCCAACGCTGCCTGTGAGGCAGTTGCTAATAACGTCAAGGGAACTTTGGCCATTCCTCACGCTTACGGACGTCTTCAGTTCGGAGAAGATCTTGACCTGCATTTCCGAACCCTTATTGGCGCCGGCAGCAATCCCAACGTTGCCGCTGTAGTCGTGATTGGTATCGAACCGCTGTGGACCGATCGGATCGTTCAGGGTATAGCCCAGACCGGCAAACCGGTGGCCGGCTTTGCCATCGAAAAAAATGGTGATTTAAATACCATTTGTGCGGCTTCTCGCAAGGCCATGGAGTTTATGCAACTGGCCAGCGAATACCAGCGCACCGAATGTGATGTGAAGGAATTGTGGGTGTCCACCAAATGCGGGGAGTCGGACACCACATCCGGGATCGCCACCAACCCGACGGTTGGTAATGCCTACGACAAACTCTACGCCAAGGGCAACACCTTACTCTTTGGTGAGACAACCGAGTTGACCGGCGGCGAGCATCTTGTCCTGGAAAGGTGCGCTAACGATCAGGTGCGCAAAGATTTCCAGTTTTTCTTTGATAAGTACATGAAGGTGGTTGATGACCATAAGACCAATGACCTCTCCGACTCTCAGCCGACCAAAGGAAACATCGAAGGTGGGTTGACCACCATCGAGGAGAAGGCTCTGGGCAATATCCAAAAGATCGGCCGCAAGGCGCCGATTGTTGGTTGTCTGGATAAAGCGGTCACACCAACCGGCCCCGGCCTGTGGTTTCAAGACTCCTCTTCTGCCGCAGCCGAGATGGTTACTCTGTGTGCCGCTTCCGGCTTCGTTGTCCACTTCTTCCCGACCGGGCAAGGCAATATTATCGGCAACCCGATTCTTCCGGTCATCAAACTCTGTTCTAACCCGCGTACCCTGCGAACCATGTCGGAGCATTTCGATGTCGATGTCTCCGGCCTGCTGCGCCGTGAGATCGACATGGATCAGGCCGGCGACAAGCTCCTGGACATGATGGTGAGAACGGCCAATGGACGGATGACCGCTGCGGAAGTTCTCGGCCATCGCGAATTCATCATGACCAAGTTGTACGAGAGCGCATAAGTGGCAATCTGAGAGCCTGTTATCACTGCCGATTCGGTGTTTCAAGGATCGGCAGTACCACTTTACAACGGAGAATATATGAAATATTTCGCTTCGGTAGTACTCAGCTTACTTGCCGTTTGTGTCTACTCAACCTTCTCGACTGCTGCGTATCCGGACAAGGCCATAACCTACACAATTCCCTTTGGGCCTGGAGGACAGTCTGATATTGAGGCTCGCCGCCAGCAACCCTTGCTGGAAGCTGCCCTCAAGCAGAAAATTGTTGTCCAGTACAAACCCGGTGGTGGCGGGTCGGTTGGTTGGGCAGAACTCGTCCAGCAGAAGCCCAACGGCTATTTCATGACCGGAATTAACATCCCTCATATCATTCTTCAACCGATGGCTCGCGGCAATGCTGGTTTTGCAACTGAAGACATTGTCCCGGTTGCCTTCTTCCAGGCTACTCCGATTGGCCTTGCCGTCCTCAAGGATAGCCCATACAAAGATCTGGCTGCCTTTATTGCCCATGCTCAGGCCAATCCCGGTGCAATGACTATCGGTGGGTCCGGAACCTGGTCTGGCCACCATGTTGCGCATCTGCAGCTGGGGAAAATGAGCGGCACCGAAATGACCTACATTCCTTCAACCGGGGCTGCCGACTCGGTGGCCCAGTTCCTCGGAGGACATGTCCAGGCACTTTGGGCGAACAGCAGTGATCTGGTGCAGCATGCTGACAAGATCCGCATTCTCGCCTATGGCACCAAAAAGCCCTTTGTGGGAGCCCCCGACGTGCCAACTTTTGAGAGTCTTGGCTTTCCACTCTATGCCTCAATTGACCGTGGCGTTGGCCTACCTCCCGGCACCCCGGTTGAGATAGTCAAAATCCTTGAAAAGGCCTTTCTTGATATCGCCACCGATACTGAGATCCAAAAACGGATGATCGAGGAAGGGTATCAGCCACTGGCCATGGGATACGAGGAGTCAAAGGCCTACATTGCCGACATGGTCAAGCAATGGGAGCCGATTGTTAAAGAGTTCAAAAAGAACTAGGTAGAGCAAACGTAATCGTTCACCGACATACAGCTAGCGGCTGTAGAACCGGGATCTGTACACGTTCAGTCACTGCTCCAGCTTCGTTCAGTCAGCCCGCCGAACTTAAAGAGGCCCTATGAGTTCGCTCTATGCGGTTGCCTGACCGGGCAAGATTGGGCTGCTAATGAACGGTACGAACAAACGGAGACTGCCTCAACCGGTTGGTTTGGGGCAGTCTCCAATCTGTAGCTGAAGGGTTCGATTGCCACGATGGCCCGGAGAGTTTATGGACTTAGTGATTGAAGGACTGCTAGCAGTTTTAATACCAGCAAATTTTCTATTTCTCACTGTCGGCGTGTTCACTGGAATCCTTTTTGGTGCCCTGCCCGGTCTGACTGCTACCATGGGACTGGCGCTGCTTATTCCTCTGACCTTTACGATGAATCCCACTGCCGGGCTCATCATGCTTGCCGGGATTTATGTCGGGGCCATGTATGGTGATGCAATTCCAGCCATACTGATCAATACGCCAGGATCTCCCGCTGCGATTGCCACGACCTTTGACGGATTTCCCTTAGCCCAAAAAGGAATGGCGCAACACGGCCTGGTCGCCGCCGCATTTGCCTCGGCCTATGGCTCACTGGTCGCCAACATTGTCTTGATCACCGCAGCACCTCCCCTGGCTGTATTTTCCTTAAAATTTGGTCCTCCCGAATACTTTTGGCTTGGGGTCTTCGGGCTGACCATTATCGCCTCGCTCTCTTCAGGCTCGATGATTAAGGGGTTTCTGGCCGGAGCGGTCGGCCTTTTGCTCAGCGCGGTCGGCATGTCACCGATCGGCGGCGATGTCCGCATGACCTTCGGCTTTCCCCAGTTGCAGGCAGGTATCGAGTTGATCGTCGCCTTGATCGGTTTTTTCTGTCTGCCGGAAATTCTCTCCAACGTCGTCGGCAAGCGACGAGCGACCTATGCAAAGGACCTCGTTACGCCAACACTCAGTGTAATCGGTGAAGTGATTGTTTCCTTACTGAAAAAACCGGTGTTGATGCTTCGCTCGTCAGCCATCGGTACCATCGTTGGTTTTGCCCCGGGAGCGGGCGGTAACATTGCCAGCATGGTCAGCTATAACGAAGCAGCCCGATGGGACAGTAACCCGGAAGAGTTCGGCAAAGGGACGATCAAGGGTGTGGCAGCATCCGAGGCGGCGAACAGCGCCATGGCACCCGGCTCGTTGATTCCGTTACTGACCTTGGGAATTCCAGGCTCACCTCCAGCTGCGGTTATCCTTGGCGCCCTGATGCTCCACGGCATGCGCCCCGGGGCTGAGCTGTTCACGACCTATGCCAATGTCACCTATGCGTTTATGATGGCACTGCTGGTTGCCGCTTTTCTGGTTACCTTCATCGGTTCTTTTGGCTCATTTCTCTTCTCGCGGATCATCAATATTCCCTCACGCTTTCTCGCCCCGGCAATCATCTTTATGACCGTGCTGGGCAGTTATTCCATTCGGAATAACATGCTTGATGTGTGGATCATGTTTTTCTTTGGTCTTGTCGGTTTTATAAGTAACAAGCTGAAGTTTCATCCGGCTCCAATAGTACTGGGCCTTATTCTTGGCCCGTTCGTTGAAGAAGGCCTGGTGAAATCGATGTTGACGGGCAAAGCAGCCGGAGGGATTCTGCCGTATATGGTGTTCCGGCCCATTAGTCTGGTGCTCATCGGCTTGAGCCTGATGAGTATTCTGTGGCCATTTTTCGCCCAGTGGCGGAGCAACAGACGACAGAATAGGACAGCCGGATCTGGTAGAGGAGAATCTCAATGCGATTAAATGCCGATGTGCTGATCAGCCTCTTTACTGCGACGTTGGCCGCTGTGGTCTATTTTGTTACCAGAGACCTGTCCCGCTATGGGGCGGTATTTGTTGATAGTGTACTCTGGGTTATTGCCGCTCTCAGCCTGGTGGTGTGTATCAAAGGGGTGATTAAACCGGAGAGGATTGAATTTTTTGAATCGGTCATTGAACGTAACAATATCTTGACCGGACTAAGTATCCTCCTGGTTTATATAGTTTTAATTCCTATCCTCGGCTTTCTGACGGCGAGTTACCTCTTTTATTTTACCTTTAATGTATACCTTGCCGAAGGCGAGAGATTTAAAACATCCAACATTTTGCAATCACTAGTGATTTGTATTGTGGTGGTCACTTCTTTCTATGTTATTTTTCACCAGTTCCTTGGTGTTCCACTCCCAGAGAGCAATTTGTTTCAAAGTGATTCATGAAAACTTCAACTCTTTTGTCCTCCGACGACGTAGAAATAGTCAACTTTGAGGATCATCAGTTCCTCAGCGGAACCAGTCAACCGTAATTGAGTGCGATTGCCGGTCCTGGCGCTTTGCACCTGTTCTCTCAACCATCACCCTATTGAAAAATGGAGAAAAACAATGGCATTTGGGTATAACGGTAAAATATTGCAGGTAAATCTTAGTTCAAAGACGACCAGTGTGCTTGAGCCGGATGAAAAATGGTACCGAACCTATTTCGGCGGCTCCGGATTTATCGGCCGTTTTCTGCTCACAGAAGTTTCACCGCAAGTTGATCCGCTCGGTCCCGAGAATGTTCTCATTTTTGCGTGCAGTGTGGTCACAGGGGCGCCTTTTTCAGGTTTTAATCGCTACGCGGTTGGCGCCAAATCCCCATTGACCGGTGGATTTGCGCGAACGGAGGCGGCAGGCTATTTTGGCCCCGAACTGAAGTTTGCCGGATACGACGCCATCATCATCACCGGTACTGCCGATTCGCCCGTCTATCTCTGGATCAATGATGGAAAAGTCGAAATCAGGGATGGATCCGGATTGTGGGGCCTTGATAACTGGGAAACCCTTGAGCGCCTGCGGGAAGAAACCGGGGAACAGAAGGTGCGGGTTGTCAGTATCGGGCCAGCCGGCGAGCGGCTCATACCGTTTGCCTGCCTGCAGAATGATCTCGAGCATTTCAACGGGCGTACGGGAATGGGGGCGGTGATGGGCTCGAAAAACCTCAAGGCCATTGCCGTACGGGGTACCGGAAAAATGGAGATGGCCGACCCGGAAAAGGTAAAGGAACTTTCGAAATGGCACCGGGAACGAATCAAAACCCATCCGCCCAACGTTGGACTTACCAAGGTTGGTACGCCTGGCCTCGTTCAGGGGGTCAATGCCGCTGGCTTTTTGACCACCCGCAACTTTAAAGAGGGACAATTTGAAGGCGCCGAAAAACTGGCGGCGGAGAACTACCACAATACCATCTTTGCCTCCCGTGGTACCTGCTGGCACTGTACGGTAGCCTGCAAACGGCAGGTTGTTCTTGACGACCCGCAATATCCCCTTGATAAACGTTTTGGCGGGCCTGAATATGAGGCCCTCGCCGCCCTTGGCGCGCTGCTGGCTATCGATAACCTGCCGGCTGTTGCCTACGGGAACCAACTCTGCAACCTGCTCGGCCTTGACGTTATCTCCACCGGAGCGGTTATCGCTTTTGCCATGGAGTGTTTCGAAGAGGGTATTTTGACCGAAGCCGATACCGAAGGCAAATCGATCAAATTTGGTGATGCCCAAGCCATGGTTTGGTTGATTCGTCGCATTGCCGAGCGAAAAGGAATAGGTGAAGTGCTCAGCCGCGGCGTGAAAAAGGCAGCTGAGAGCATCGGCCGCGGCGCTGAACGCTACGCATTTCATATTAAAGGCCAGGAATTGGCCTTCCACGACGGCCGCGGCAAGACTGGTATGGGAATGGGCTTCGCCCTGTCGCCGACGGGAGCAGACCATATCGAGACCCCACACGACGTCGCTTTTCAGGGAGAGGGAATTAGTAAACTCTATCCCATGGGGCTCCTTGATCCAGTCGTGCCGGTGAAAACAGACGCCGCCAAAGTTCGCTTCTTTTACATTGGTCAGAAGGCATGGGGCATCAACAACCTGCTTGGGCTGTGCAATTTCTGCTCTGTGCCGATTCACGCCATGACCTTCCCCAAACTTGTCGATACGATCCAGGCAATAACCGGCTGGGAAACCAGCCTCTATGAGATCGTCCTGGGGGTCGAACGGGCCAATGTCATGGCCAGGGTCTTCAATAACCGCTGTGGTTTCACTCCCGATGATGACACCTTGATTCGCCGCTGGTTCGAAAAAATGCCTTCCGGCCCACTGAAAGGGGCGCATTTTGATCCGACCGAATTCAGAGGCTGGATACAGCTCTATTACGACATGTCCGGTTGGGATACCCAAGGCAGGCCAACACCAGGGAAGCTGGTTGAATTGGGGTTAGATTGGCTGTTGGAAGAGCCTTCTGAGGCGGTATAGATCCGGGATCCCGGAGGTTGCCGTGGCCGGCCCGCTCTCGAATTGATAGAGATTGGGGTTCAACTGTTTGGCAACCTCCGGATGGATGTTTTTGTACAACTTGTGGCAAAATCGTAATCGTTCAGCGGTATGCGGCAAAGGACCGCAGAAACCGGACTGTACCCCTTCAGCCAGTGCTTAAGGTTCGTTCAGGCAGGCCACCGAGCCAGAGTTTGCTCTGTGAGGTGGCCTGACCCTGGCGAAAGCCTTTCCACCCTCCACTTCGGCCTACTGACAGGTGCACCTGATCTTTTCTGTCGGCCGCCATCATATTCCGTACACCCTCAGAACATAGAGCAACAGGGAGAATGTTGCCACCGAAGCAAGGCTGGTAAACATGATGATTGCTGCCGAAAGTTCCGCATCCGACTGCAACTGCCGGGCCATGATGTAGGCGGCGGTGGCGGTCGGGCAGCCGGCAAAGATCAGCCCGATGGTCAAGTCGCTGCCGCCTACCCCCAGGGACAAAAGAATCCCGGCGGTGATCAGCGGCATGAAAAGCAATTTGACAACCGAAGCCAGCACCACCTTCTGCATTCCTCCACGCAGCCTTGAAAAAGAAAATGAGGCGCCAATGGCGATCAAGGCCAGCGGCAGAGTCATGCCGGCAACAATCCCCAGGGTCTTATCGAGAACCTGCGGCATGGGAAAATTGAAGTAACTCCAGATAATGCCGGCAAAAGAGGAAAGAATGAGTGGGTTGAAGGCATACTGCGAAATGTTGAACGAGGTACCGAGATTCTTTCTGTTCCGGTGCTGGGGGATCAGCAGAGTGAGGACAGCGAGAAAATTATACAGGGGGGTGAGAAATCCAAGCAGTATTCCGGCAGCGGCCAGACCATCCGGTCCGCAGGCGTTATAGGTTATTGCCAGGCCGAAAAAGCCAAGATTCCCCCTGAATGCCCCCTGGCTGAAGGCACCCCGGGCAGCGGCCGGGTACTTTCTCAGCACGGTATAGCCGTAACTGAGAACGAAGACGATCACCGTCGCCAACACCATGCCTGATAGCAGTCTGGGGTTGAAACTGGCGGCGAAGTCGGCTCTGCCGATTTCATGGAAGAGGAGCGCCGGCAAAGCCACCCAGTAAATGAACCTGTTCAGCTGAACAAGAAAACTGCTGTCGACAAGCCCCGTCCTCTTTAACGAAAATCCAAGCCCAATTACTAAAAATACCGGCAAAACGACGAGCAATATATCGGCAATGAGAGTCATTGCAGCACCTTGCCTGTGGGGGCGGGAAGATTTTCCGGTGGGGATTTAGGCGGTCTCAGGTGGGAAGGAGATGGTCTCAAGGAGCCTTTCGACCACCTCTTCGGGAGTTTTTCCAGTGGTATCCAGCTGACGAAACCGACTGTACTGCTGCGTGCGTTCGGCAAGCAGTGATTCGATCCGGGCCTGAGGGTCTGGGCTCTGCAAAAGTGGCCGACAGGAGGCGGTATCGGTGGTTACCCGGTGGAGAATTTCCGCCGGGGTGGCCACCAGGCAGAAAACCCGGCCACTGGCACCGAGGGCCCTGGCGTTGGCCGGGTCGACCATCAGGCCACCGCCGGTGGAGATAACCATCCCTTTACCGGAACCAAGTTCCCTTGCCAGTTCAGCCTCCATGGCCCGGAAGGCCGGTTCACCCCGCTGCCGGAACAGTTCCTGGACACTCATGCCGCTGCGCTGCTCAATCAGGTGGTCGGTATCGACAAAGCGGTAGCCGAGCCGACTGGCAAGCAGCGCACCGACAGTGGATTTTCCGGAGGCCATAAAGCCGGTTAAGATAATGTTGGCTTGCTGCATTGGTCTGGTCCTGTTCCTCGTCGGCGGTACGCTGTCAGCCACCCCGAAGGCGAAAAGTCTCAAGTGGATCTGTCAGTCTGGTAGAGCAGGGCCATCGCCAAACGGAGATCGTCAATGGGAATCTGCCCTGGGGCACTGGCTTCCAGGCCAATAGCAAAGGTCATATCGGAGCCGAAAAGGCCACCGGCCAGACGACTGACCAGTCCCATAGCGCCCATGGAGATGGTCACCAGGGGCAGATGGACCTCTTCCACCCGGGCCCGGTTGGTTGCCCGGAGCAGGGTGAGAACATCAGCCGGCACCCTTGGCATCACCGCCACTTTGACGACATCGGCACCGGCGGCAACCGCCTGACGGAGGATGGCCAGGATAGCATCTTCGTCCGGGGTATGGTGAAAATTATGGTAGGAGAGCAGCAGCGGTACTCCCTTCGCCCGGGCAGCCCTCCGCACCGAATCGAGAAAGGCAGGCGGATTGGCCAGTTCGCAGTCGAGGAGATCAATGGCGCCGGAGGCGATGGCGGCCAGGCACAGTTCCCGCCTGTGTTCGGCAGATATCGGTGCCAGCCCACCCTCCTCCGCCATCCGGCAGGTAACGAGCAGGGGGATTTGCCCGATCCGTTGACGCAGCTCAAGCAGCAGGCGTTGGCAGTGGTCGAGTTCCTTCACCCGCTCGTAGCCGTCTGCCCGCCACTCGATAATATCCGGCCGGAGAACCACCAGCTGTTCCGCCTGGGCAAGGAGAGTCTCCGAGTTTCTGGCCATCAGCGGCAGACAAACCAGGGGCTGTGGCCCACCAAGTACTGCGCCACGCAGCTGGAGCTGCTTTCTGCTTTGTACTCGCATCTCCCCCTCCCCGTAACCGGCCAAGGTGCTCCCCCCATCCGGCACGCAACCGGACAGCAGTCTCCCGCCGGTAGAAAATCATTCTTGTCGGGTACGGGGCGCACTGTACGCTATTTTCACCGGTAACTCAAGTTTGTCGGCCAGGTGGGACCAAGAAGCGCTGGCTGGGATTGGGGCCGCTCATCTCGCTAATCCCGGTGCGCCTGTGGTAGTCCCTTGATTGACAAGATAAAAGTTGTTGACAAAGGAGTTCGGGGTACTTTATAACCACGGAGACTGAGCGCTCGTTCAGAACCGTGTTCGCCATCGGCGGACCTTCCCCCAGTCAACATGATCCGGGAGACTCTGGCAGAGAAACCAGCAAAACCCTCGACAGTGAATAAATACCGATAAGTAGGTCAGAACTGATGTGCGGAATACAGAAGTATCTTGGTTCTTTTGGTCGCTCGGTTCAATCGCAGCCCCATCCCTTGGACCGGACAAGTTAATCCCTTTATTCAAGGAGATAAACCTATGAAGGAACAACTGTACAAGAGGGAAGTCTGGATCACCATAATTTTTACCTGTCTGCTGATGCTGTTTGGCCATTTTGCCTCCATCTTTGTCCTTTTTCCAGGCTTGAAAGGAGGTACCATGTGGGGCTTCCCGGTGGAGTACATTGTCCCGATCCTGATGGGATGGTTCGGCCTGATGGTTGTCTGCATCGCGATGGCCCTGGTCTGCAACAAATTTGACGACGATATGGAAGCCTTCGCCAAATCGCAGGGGCAAGAGGTCATGTCGGACAAATCAAAAGGGAGCGTGTGACCATGGAAAACCAAATCGCCATTTCCAATGTCTGGGTCGGGGTGGTCGTCGTTGCCATCCTCTTTGCCATCTCCTACACCATCGGCTGGTGGTCCAGTCGGATGACCGCCAGCGAAGATGATTTTTACGCCGCCGGCTTCAAGATCGGCCCGATCACCAACGGCCTCGGGATGGCCGCCACCTGGGCCAGCCTCGCCACCTTCCTCGGCGTTATCGCCCTGATCGCTAAACTCCAGGTTCCCTTCGTCTACCTGTGGATTCAGTGGGCGATTTCGATCCCACTGCTCACCCTGCTCTACGGTACCAGCCTGCGCCGAATGAAGGCCTATACGCCAGCCGTGTTCATCAGGGCCAGATATGGCAAGGGTGCTACCCTGACCATCGTCTGCTGGATGATCCTGATCATGATCATGTACGCTCTCGGCCAGATGATCGGCCTTGGGCAGGCCTTCGAGATGCTCTTCGGCATACCATACAACCTCGCCCTGGTTATCTCCGGCGTGGCCACCATCGGCTACATCACCCTGGGAGGTATGTACGGGGCCTCCTACAACGCCGCCTTCCAGATGGTGATCATGACTATCGCGATGATTGTCCCGATGGGGGCGATCATGAAGAGCATGGGGTCTTCCGGCTGGTGGTTTCCCCCCCTGGCCTACGGCGACATGGTGCCGGCAATGCTGCAGGTGCTACCGACCTTTTTTGACATGAAATACGATTTCCGCTGGTACTTTGCCCTCATTCCGGCCTTCACCCTGGGACCGGTCGCCCTTCCCCACCTGGCCATGCGGGTCTTCACCTCATCCAGCGTCAAAAATGCCCGCTGGGCAGTCGTATGGTTCGTCCTTTTCCTCGGCCTGCTCTTCTCCGGTACCTACACCAGTGGCTTTGCCGGCAACTTCTTCGTCGCCACCACCGGCCAGGCAATCGCCAAGGCCGACCAGACCTTGTTGATTCTCAACGTCTTCTACAACCCGGTATGGGTAGCCGCCTTCGTCATGGGTGGTGCACTGGCGGCCGGCCTCTCGACCATCGGTGGCAACCTGATGGCCATTTCCGGCCTGGTGGGCAATGACCTGCTCAGCATCCTCGCCCCGAAAATGGAAGGCAAGACTCGGATGAAGTGGGGCTTTGCCGCCCTGGGCATAGGTGGGGTAATCGCCCTGCTGCTCGCCTTCAACCCGCCTAAATTTTTGGTCACCAGTATTCTCTGGGCCTTTGGTCTGCTGGCCACCACTGCCACCCCGGGGATTCTGCTTGGGGTCTGGTGGAAAGAGGCCAACAAACTGGCGCTGATCATCTCGGCAAATATCTGCGGGGTGCTGTTTATTTGCATCTCTCCCTATGTCCTGCCCAACTTCGTGGTCGGCAAAGGCTTGTCCGCCGCCCTGGGGATGTCCGGTGGTATGGTCACCGTGCCACTCTCCTTCACCCTGTTTATCCTCCTGTCGATCATCTTCAACCGCATCCCCGCCCTAAGTTCCTATGCTCCGGCCCTTGAAGACAAAAAGGTCATCGACCGGATTCACGGCTGGGGTAACTACGATGAGAATCGCTATAACAGCATCACCTGGCCGATCGTTCTGGCAATAATCTGTGTCGGTATCAGCATATGGGGGTTGCAACCCTGGTCGTAAGCGGGTCCGGCCACGCCGGTAACGGCGAAACTGACTGAAAACACAACGGGAGAGGGGAAGTTTCTTCCTCTCTCCCGTTGTTGTCTCCCCGGGCAGGGCAATGGTCCCACCATGACATGCGGTGGGAGGTAAGTAACCGGCCGGAAACACCAAGAGCGTCGGAGAGGAAAAGAGGGGAAGACAGCAGGTTTGCCTTCAGGGTAGAATGGAAAAGTACAGTATACAAACCGTACCATCAGCTATAGGGAACCATCGAATGCACTACCTCCAGCACATTCTCCGCGTCCTGCGCTGTGAAGAAACAGTTTACCGGGAGATCATCACCCGGGAAAAACTGCCACTCTGGTATACCGCCTTCCATGTGGCGGTCTTTGGCATACTCTACGGTTTATGCGCCATCCACTACAGTGATTTTCTGCTCACCCCGGAAATCGGGGCAACGCCGGAACTGCCCTTGCAGATCAAAACGACCGTTCTCTTTATGGGAATCTCCGTGGCCTTTCTCATCCACGGCGGCATGGCCCTCTTTGCCTGGGTATTTTGTCGTGGTTTCGGCGGCTCAACCCTTTTTCTCCCAGTCTATCTGGCCTTAGGGATCGCCTGGATCGCCCTCTGGCCGCTGGCCCCGATCATGGCGGCGATGCAGGTCAAGGTGGCCGGAAGCGGTATGTACCTCCTCCTCTTGGTGGCGGCCGTATACGCTCTCTGTGTGGTCTTCCGCGCCCTGAAATCGGCCTCCGGTCTCTCCTTTGCCCGCATGCTGATCGTCCTCGTGGTGGTCATTATCTATATCAGCTGCTTCATGTATCTGTGGGTTGGCTGAGGAGGTCGCTCCTAGTCCAACTGATAGACGATCTCCTTTTGCAGAATGTCGATACGGGAAAAGATCTCCTTCAGCATGGTCTGTTCAATCCGGGTCAATTTCTTCGGGTTGATATAGTTGTCCGGAGCTGTTTTTTCAACCATGATTGCCGTGATCTGCCGGGCAAGCCGCAGCTGCAGCAAAAAGCTGTACGCCTGTTCCGCTTCCTGATACAGGCCACGGCTGATCCCACCCTGGAGAAACACCTGATGCAGTCTCTCCAAAGTATTGGTCTCGGCGAGGCCAAGCTTCAAGGCGTGGAGCCTGGCAAAATCAATGATCGGCACCATCACCTTTTTGATATCGAAGGAATCGCGATGTTCCCCTTTCGAGGCAACAATGAAATTGCGAAAAAAACCGATAGGTGGTTTGAAATGCTGGGCGTTGATCGCCATGTACTGCAGAAAAAATGGCCATTCGGCCAGGGTTTCCTGCAGGTACCCGCGAAGTTCGGCAACCAGTTCTCCCTTGCCGTAGGCTGAGCGGAAATCAAAGAAAATTGCCGAACTGAGCAGATCTTCCGGCTCTGCCGCCCGTACCCAGGAAAAAAAGTACTCCTTCCAGACCGAAACAGGCTGGCACCATTGCCGGTTTTTTGCCATGATGCCGCCCTTGCAGAACGCATATCCAACCTGGTCCAGCCAGGTGCAGATGGTCTCGGCCAACTGAAGAAAATAGCCCTGGCATTCGGCACCGGCACCATCCTGATAGACTATGGCATTGTCCTGGTCAGTGCACAGGGTCTGCTCCTTACGCCCCTCACTGCCCATCACCATAAAGGCGAAGGGGCAGGGCGGTGGCCCCATTTCTGCCAGGGCCAGAGCGATAATCTTACCGAGTATGGCATCGGATACGGTGGTGATCAGGCGGGTCAGTGTGGCGGCCTTGGCACCGTTGGAAATCAAACTGCGTATCACCCCGGGCAACTGACGGTATTGCCTCTGCAAAGCCGGGATATCGCCGGCCAGTCCTATCTCCCTGATCAAAAAGAGCGGGGACTGCCCCTGCATCGTGAGAATGTTTTTGTTGGTAATGATCCCCACCACCTCACCGTTGCCATCAACCACCCCGAGATGTTTCACCTTCTCCTGAATCATCGCCATCACCGCTTCCGCTACCAGCGCATGGGCGGGGATCGTCAGCAGGGGAGAGGACATGATCTCGGCCACCGGCCGGGATATCGCCACCCCCTTGGCGATAACCCTGTTGCGCAGATCGTTATCTGTGACGATACCGGTAAATCCCCCCGTCTTGCCACTGACCAGAATACTGCCCGTCTTGTTCCGGCTCATCAACTCAGCCGCCGCCTGAATGGTTGTCTCTGCGTCGCAACTGACCAATCCGGCCTGGCTGACACCGCCCACCGGCTGATTGAGAAACTGGTGTGAATCGTCGTCCGGCTGAATCGACTTGGCAACAATGGAGGCATAGGAACGGTCCAGCATCCTCTTGCCGAAGGTGTCGGTAAAAAACTCGAGGAAGTACCCGTGCGCTGTGCAGGTTTGCAGAAAAAACTCTTTCGGCCAGAGGTAAAAAGTGGTCTCTTCCAGGGTCTTAAGGGAACGAATAGCCAGGGAGTTGTTGATCAGCATGGAGATACCGCCGAAGATATCCCCTTCACTCATCAATACGGAACTGACCTGCTGGCCTCCCTCCTCAAAATACCGCTCCGCTGAACCTTTTTGAATGATATTGAGATGTTCAATCTCGGAGAGGCCCTGAATGCAGACGGTTGTTTCCTTCGGGTACCGGGCCATGGTCAACTGGCCGGCTATCTCTTCCAGGGTTTTCTCAGGCAGGAAGCAAAAGGGGGTAATGGTGGCCAGAAAGTGGACCAAGTCCTTTTCCGGAAGCTGGGCTGACACCGGTAGTGAGAGAGAGGCCAGGGTCCGCTGATCCATGTCATACCCTCGGTTGTTGTTTTCCCTTGCCCCCTCCCCAAAGAGCCGCAGACACTGTCCAGAGGTCGCTGGGTTCTTCCGCCCAGCCAAGGTGACCGGGATCTCTCACTCCTTCCGGGCTGAGCGCACCACTGTCCGGGCAAGATCAGAAAAAACAAAGTGGTGGAGGGGGAGGATCGCATACCAGTACAGCCGGCCGAGGAGTCCGCGAGGGAGGAAATGGGCGGTCTGGACCAGACAGTCCGGCTGAACATCGAACTCGAGCCAGGCCTGACCCGGCAGCTTCATCTGGGCATAGAGAAGCAGTCTCTTCCCTTCTCTGAGGTCAACCACCTTCCAGAAATCGAGGGCATCACCGACCCGCAGGTCACGGTCAAGCCGGCGGCCGCGATTCAAACCGTAGCCGCCGACCAGTTTATCGAGCAGACCACGGAGCCGCCAGAGCAGGTTGTAGCGAAACCAGCCGTTGGGGCCGCCGACACTGCAGGCGGCCCGGAAAACATCCTGCTGCAGCTCACCTCGGCTGTACGGAACTATCCGGGTGTCACGCAGAACAGCTCCGGCAGGGTTGTCAAAATCTTTAATATCACAGGCCTCTCCACCGCTGCTGTCACACCAGCGGCTGAGCACCTGATTATTTTCCAACTCAGCCATGGCCTTGGTCACCGCCATCTTGAAGGGCACCGGCTGGACTTCCGGGTAGAGGCGAGCCGCATTGTCATTCTGGAGGATTGTCTCGCATTTCAATCCTTCAACCAGGGCTGAGGCGATACGATACGGAACGGGGGTAAAAAAAATCAGCCAGTACGAGGAGAGTCGTGGTGAAAGGAGGGGTACCGGCAGCAGAATCCGCTTCAGTCCCATCACTTCGGCCGCCTGTTGCATCATCTCCTGAAAATTGAGCTGCTCACTGCCTATATCCACCACCAGGCCGCCCTGACAGGGGACGGTGATAGAGGCAACCAGGTAGGAGAGAACATCGTCGATACCAATGGGCTGGGTACGGCTGCGCACCCAACGCGGGGTTATCATCATCGGCAATTTCTGGGTGAGGTTGCGGATGATCTCGAAGCTGGCACTACCGGAACCGATAATCACCCCGGCCCGCAACCACACCGTTTCAATCCGTTCCGGTTCGGCGGCAAGAATCTCACCGGTCTCGAGACGGCTGAGCAGGTGGGTGCTGGCGCCTTCCCTGACCCCGAGACCGCCGAGATAGACAATCCGTCTGACCCCGGCATCGATACAGGCCCGCCGGAAATTTTCCGCACTCTCCCGGTCAAGACGGCGGTAATCCTCACTGCCACCCATCGAATGAATCAGATAGAAGGCACATGCAACCCCGGCCAGAGCGGCGGCCAGCCCCTCGGGGTGAAAGGTCGACCCCTCCACCACCTCTACCTGACCGGCCAGGGAGGCCTGAACCTTCAGACGATTGCGCACCAGCAAACGCACCGACCAGTCGGGGCCGGCAGCGAGGAGCTCTGCCAGCCTCCTGCCTATGTAGCCGGTAGCACCGGTAACCAGCACTTTCGGCAGAGGATCAGGCATGGTTGCGCAACTTCAGCTCGGTGGGGTGGGGATTGAGATAGTGTTGCCGGGCCAAATAAGGCTCCTGGTATTTGCGAACGTAGTGGTTAATCAGGGTAACCGGCACGATGAGTGGCAGCAGGCCCTGGCGAAAGTGGTCGATGATCGACAGCAACTCCTGCTTCTCATCCGCGGAGAGGACCTTTTTGAAATGGCCCATCAGGTGGGTTAGGACGTTGGCATGCTTCTTCACCGTCGGCTGCAGTTTCATTGCTGCCATCAGGCCATCCTGGTACCGGGGAAAGAGGTCTTCGGCCGGTAGGTTACCGGCCTCAGCAACGATTCGGCCAAGTTCACGGTAGTGTTTTTCACTGTGGGCCCGAAGCAGCATCTTATGGTCGGTATGGAAATCGACCAGGGCATGGGCTGTGCCGCCAGCCTGCACTTTTCGCCAGCGCTGGTAGACAAAGACCGACTCGATGAAGTTCTCCCGCAACGCCATGTCGTGCAGCCGTCCTTCCTCTTCCACCGGGAGGAGCGGGAAGGCCGTCATAAATTGCCGGGCAAAGAGCCCCACGCCAACCGACCGGGGGACATTGTTGCCGTCGTACACCTTGACCCTTTCCATTCCGGACGAGGGGGATTTGCTCTTGAAGATAAAACCGCACAACCCCTCACTGCCCAACTCGCTGACCCGTCGCCTCGCCCACTCTGCCATTTTCTCGGTGTGGTCGATACCGCTCCTGCTGGTCACCAGCCTGGGGGTATCAGGGTCTCCCACCAGCCGCAGAGTTTCACGGGGGGTAGGCAGGCCGCATTCCACCTCCGGACAGACCGGCACAAAGGCAAAAAACTGGCCGAGAGTTCCGGTAATGTAGCGGTCGTGCTTGTGCCCTCCGTCATACCGGACGGGATTCCCCAACAGGCAGGAACTAATGCCTATCGGTATTTTTTCTTCGTTCGTTTCCATCATATCACTCCCCTTCTTGCGACAAAACGGTAAATGCTGGTAAAGTGTACAGCATCTGCAGTGACAAGACAAGTTTGCCGGGGGCTTGCCGCCGTTCCTCCCGGAAAAGCCCAAAAAACATGGTAGGGAGGGGGGATGTTTCAGCGCAACACCGATATCGACCGGCGGAGCCGGTTGATCGCCCCTGGTCGGGGGGGAGACGGGCCAGTAGTCTACTGGCTTTCCCGCGAACAGCGGGCAGACGACAACTGGAGCCTTCTCTTTGCCCAGCAGGAGGCCCTTGATCGGCAAAGGCCTCTGGTTGTGGTGTTCTGCCTGGTCACCGACTATCCCGAAGCCACTCTCCGGCACTACCACTTCATGCTCACCGGCCTGGTTGAACTGCAACAGAAACTTGCCGGTCTGGGAATTGTTCTGCAACTCCTGGAGGGGTCACCCGAGCGTCTCCTGCCACCCTTCCTGGCCGATACCGGCGCCCACCTGCTGGTATCCGACTTTGACCCGTTGCGGATCAAACAGGGCTGGAAAAAACAGCTTCGCCCCCGCCTCTCCCTCCCCTGGCATGAAGTGGACGGCCACAATATCATTCCCGCCTGGGTCACCTCGGAGAAAAGGGAGTACGCCGCCTACACCATTCGCCCGAAAATCAACCGTCTGCTCGACAGCTACCTTACCGACTTCCCGAAACTGGTCCCCCACCCCTACCCCTCCGCAGTGGCCGCCACGCCTCTCGATCTCAAGACCCTTTGTGCCCGGGTGAAAGATCGTCGAAGTGGGCCGGTTTCATGGTTGCAGAGCGGCGAGAAGGCCGCTGCCGGAGCCGTGGCCACCGCCCTCGTGCAGCGCCTGCCCGGATACGCCGACCGCCGAAACAACCCCTGCCTGCCCGGCCAGTCAGGATTGTCCCCCTATCTCCATTTCGGTCAGTTTTCCGCCCAGCGGCTGGCGAAAACTGTGGCGGCTGGGAACCTGCCGCCAGAGAGCCGGGATGCCTTTCTCGAAGAGCTGGTCGTCCGACGGGAACTGGCCGACAATTACTGTCTCTACGAACCCGAGTACGACACCTTCGCCGCCTTTCCCAGTTGGGCCCGGAACACTTTGCATTCCCACCGGCTCGACCCTCGGCCGTACCTCTATTCTCCGGCATCCCTTGAGCAGGCAGAGACCCATGATCCCCTGTGGAACCGCTGCCAGCAAGACCTCCTGACCGTCGGTAAACTCCACGGGTATCTCCGGATGTACTGGGCTAAACAGATTCTTCTCTGGAGTCGAGAACCGGAAGAGGCCCTGGCAACGGCAATCTCCTTGAATGACCGCTACTCCCTTGATGGCCGCGACCCGAACGGCTATGCCGGGATTGCCTGGTCGATCGGCGGTGTCCACGATCGAGCCTGGCCGGAGCGACCGGTGTTCGGTAAGATTCGAAGCATGACCGCCTCCGGCTGCCGGCGAAAATTTCCGGTTGATCTCTACATCCAGTCACCTCGGGAAACAGCCCTTTCTCTTTTCTGAGGAGTGGACAAAGGACTGTCCTTTTTGTATGCAGTAGGCAAAAGAACGGGCCGACGACAACCCAAACAGAACCCGGCCAACCCCAATCAATGTATGGAACCCAACCTTTTTCAGGAGACAACCATGGCTCTGCAGCTCCCTTTCAAAAGTGGTGGCAGCTACACTGTCAACCCCAGCAAAATTATTGCCCTAGGCCTTAATTACCTTGAACATATCAAAGAAAGCAAAATGGTTGATGTACAGAAACTCCCTCAGGAGCTGCCCAAAGAGCCGATCCTCTTTGCTAAAACCCCCAATGTCCTCATTGCTCCCGACGAACCGATTATCCTCCCCACCTTTGTCACCGAATACGGTTTTCGTAACTGTCGGACCGATTATGAGGCAGAATTGGCCATCATTATTAACAAGCGGTGTAAAAATATCACCGCCGATCAGGCCATGGCCCATATTCTCGGTTTTACCTGCTTTAATGATGTCAGCCAGAGAAACTTCCAGAAGCACGACAAATCAGGCTGGTTTCGGGGTAAATCCCTGGACACTTTCGGGCCCATCGGTCCGGTGATCGTCCGTCCCGATGAAATCGGCGACCCGCATGCTCTACGTATCTGTTGCCGTCTGAACGGCCGACTGGTTCAAGACGGCAACACCGCCGAGATGATCTTCAAAATTCCTGAAACTCTTGCTTTTATCTCTAAACACTTCACCCTTGAAGAGGGTGATATCATCGTTACCGGCACCCCCAGCGGAGTAGGCCCGATTACCGATGGTGATGTGGTTGAAGTGGAAATCGAAGGAATCGGAACACTGCGCAACCCGGTTCGTCTCGGCAGTTGAGCCACTTTTCTCACCGCGACTGGTGAAGAAAATAGTCCGTTTCCGGCCACCCGGGGAGAAATCCTGGCGGTGGCCTTCATCTCCCTGTTTTTTTCTGATACCATGTGGGCTGAGACAGTTCGCCTTGGCCCGGGTGCGGAGTTCCGGTATCCCCTGCGGGTAAGGGCAGTAGACTTCCGTGAACAGCCATGTCGCACAAATCCATCGCCCCCTATACCCTCCCCACGGAGGATGCCCTGGCCCTCCTCCGTTTATTAACCATAGGCCAGAGACAAAGCAGCACGCTTGGCCAGTTGGCCCTCTTTCTGCACGAGCAGATTTTTCCTCGGCTAGGTCCCTTTGCCGTAGAAATGTATCTCCCTAGGGAAGGTGGCGGAACGCTGTATCCTCTGGAGGTAGGGGCTGGCATATCAGCAACCGTGCCACCCATGTTTCCAGCCGAGACTCTGCATCCGTTTTTTTTGCAGTCCACGCCCCGGATTCTTTCCTTTCAGCCCTCTCTGGCGGAGATTATCGATTCCACCGGCAACATCAGCCATATTGCCATCCCGATTGTCGACACCCAGAATTTCACCGGCCTTATTTACCTTGGCAGCCGGCAGGTCAACTCCTTTTCTGAAACCTTCCTTACTTTTCTGGAAACCCTTGCGGCGGTGATTGGCTCTCGCCTGAAAAGCCTGAAGACCATCCATCGTCTGCAGGAGTCACTTCATGCCCTCGAGTATTCCGAACAACTCCGTAGCGCCTTGTACGACATCAGCGAACAGGCCCAGCATGCAGAAAACATGGCAGATCTGTATGCCAAACTGCACCGGAAAATGGCCTGCCTTCTTGATGCGCGCAATTTCTCGATTGCCCTGATCGAGCAGCGTGGCGACAAAAAAATCCTCCGCTACCCCTACTATGCTGACCAGTTCGATGGCCACCTGCAGGGGGTGGAACAGGAACTGTCCAGCGACAGTACCACTCTTGTCCCCTATTTGCTGGACAGTGGGAGCCCCCTCCTTCTCACCCCTGAATCTCTCGTCCCGTTCTGTGCCGAACACGGTATACGCTGGCCTGGAACCGTTCCCCACAGTTGGCTTGGAGCACCTTTCAGCAGTGACCATATCTCTGGAGTGGTCGCTGTGCACACCTACCGGCAAGTGGTCTACACCGAGCGAGACAAGGCCCTACTCTCCTTCCTGGCCGGCCACGTCGGCAGCGCCTTGAACCGCAAAATCGCCTTTGCGGAGCTTACCAAAGCAAAAGAACGGGCAGAGCAGGCGGAAAGAAAAAAAAGCATATTTCTCGCCAATATGAGCCATGAGATCCGTACCCCGATGAACGGCATCCTGGGCCTGACGGAACTGGTACTGAGCGGCGATATTTCTGCCCAACAACGATCCTATCTCGAAATGGTCCATGCCTCGGCCGATCGCCTGCTCAAACTGATCAATGATATTCTGGATTTTTCCAAAATTGAGGCGGGTCGGTTGGAACTTGATATTGCCCCATTCAGCCTTCGCGAAACAATCTCCAGTTCCCTGGAAATTTTGGCGCTCAGTGCCGCCCGGAAAAAGATAAGCCTTTTTTTCGACTGCGCCCAGGAGGTTCCTGACGCTTTACTGGGGGATGCTGACAAGCTTCGCCGAGTGCTGATAAATCTTCTTGGTAATGGGATAAAATTTACCGAACACGGCAGTGTTTCCCTCTTCATCAGCCTCAGTCGGCCAGATTTTCTCACTGACTCCTCTGTTCATCTCAGCTTTGCCGTCAGTGATACCGGAATCGGCATACCCTTTGAAAAACAGGAGCAGGTATTCACCGCCTTCAGCCAAATCGGCACCACCCGGGATTCCAACAACGGTGGCACCGGCCTCGGATTGGTCATTGCCGCTGAACTGGTGGAGATGATGGGGGGGAATATTGTCCTGGCCAGCGAAGTGGGAAAGGGGACCACTTTCTCTTTCGAACTGACCATTATGCGTGCCCCCTCATTGCCTGATAGCAGCCAGAGCGAGGTTGCTGCCGGGTCCACAGTTATGTCCCATGAGGCGCTTAGTTCACTCAACATTTTGCTTGTTGAGGACGAATTTATCAACCGTACCTTGGCTGTTTCTATCCTGGAGCGGGAGGGTTGGCAGGTTACTGAAGCCGAAGATGCCAGCAAGGCGCTTGCCCTGTTGGCAGACGCACGTTTTGATTTGATTCTGATGGATATCCAAATGCCCCAACTGAATGGCTATGAAGCCACAGCGGCAATTCGCCGCAACCAGGCAGAGCGTGGGCAACTCCGCACCCCGATCATAGCGATGACCGCGTATGCGGTAAAGGGGGATAGGGAAACGTGTCTTGCTGCCGGAATGGACGGGTACATATCCAAACCTATCCACCCACAGAAAGTCCGGCGGGAGATTGAGTCTGTCCTCAACCTCTACGCGCGGCAAACCAGCAAAGATGGTCTCTCTACGACTCTTCCATAAACGGGTAGGAGAACTCTGTCGGGGGCATGAAGCTCTCTTTTATCACCCGTGGCGACACCCAGCGCAGGAGGTTTGCCGCCGAGCCGGCCTTATCGTTGGTTCCTGAGGCCCTGGCGCCGCCAAATGGCTGCTGGCCGACTACTGCCCCGGTGGGTTTGTCGTTGATATAGAAATTTCCAGCCGCCTGTTCCAGTATGGTGGAAGCCTCTATCACCGCCAGCCGGTCACGGGCAAATATTGCCCCGGTGAGGGCGTAGGCAGAAGAGTTCTCACAGAGTTGCAGGGTCTCCGAATAAGCGCCATCGTCGTAGATGTAGATGGTCAGCACCGGGCCAAAAATCTCCTCAACCATGGTCGTACAGTGGGGGTTCCGGGCAACTATCACTGTTGGTTCGATGAAATACCCCACATGATCGGCATATCCCCCACCGATCACTATTTCGGCGTCATCACTTCTCCGTGCCTCTTCTATGTACCCAGAGATGGTGGTAAAGGCTGCCCGGTCAATCACCGCCCCGCAGAAGTTTTGGAAATCCTCAGGCGATCCCATTTTGATTGAGCCGATCTGCCGCCGCAGCCCAGCTTCCACCTCGGGCCACAGAGAACGGGGAATATAGGCTCGACTTGCTGCCGAGCATTTCTGTCCCTGGTACTCGAAAGCTCCCCGAACCAAGGCGGTAACCAATGCTGGTACTTCGGCGCTGTGGTGGGCAAAAACAAAGTTTTTTCCACCTGTTTCCCCAACCAGTCGCGGATAGGTCCGGTAGCTGCCGATGTTGTTGCCGACTGTTTGCCATATTTTCTTGAAGACTCTGGTCGAGCCGGTGAAATGAACCCCTGCCAGGTTTCGGTCGGCAAGGCAGGTGTCGACCACGGTCGCCCCGTCCCCGGGGACAAAATTTAGTACTCCCGGCGGCAACCCAGCTTCGGCCAATATCTGCATCAGCAGAAAGGGAGGATAGACCAGTGAAGATGCCGGTTTCCAGACCACGGTATTGCCCATGATCGCCGGGGCAGTAGCCAGGTTTCCGGCAATGGCGGTAAAGTTGAACGGTGCGATGGCAAGAACGAAGCCTTCCAGTGGCCGATACTGCAGGCGGTTCCATACTCCTGGTGAGGAGTTGGGTTGCTCCTGATACATTTGGCGGGCAAAGGCAACGTTGAAGCGGATAAAATCTATTAACTCGCAGGCGGCGTCAATCTCGGCCTGAAAGACATTTTTTCCTCCACTCAGCATTGCTGCCGCGTTGATTCGGAAACGATAACGAACAGATAGCAACTCTGCGGCGCGGAGAAAAATGGCGCATCGATCCTCCCAGGCAACATCCCGCCAAGACGGTGCCGCGGCCAGTGCCGAATCTATTGCCAGTCGTGTTTCCGCTTCTCCGGCCTTGTGATAGCGTCCCAGGTGGTGTTGATGATCATGGGGAATTACTATCTCGCCGAAATTTCCTGTCCTCACTTCACCGCCGCCGATGAGCAGTGGTATTTCTACCTCTCTCTTCCGCATAGCTGCCAGTTCCGCCTTGATGGCCAGACGCTCCGAACTCCCGGGGGCATAGTTCAAAACATCTTCGTTTTCCGCCGGTGGCGGCGTGCTGACGCCATTTTTCATCACCCACCTCTTTCTTTCAGTCAGGTATTGTTTCGCACCCGCTGTGTTTGGCTCACCCCTTGTGGAACAGTGCTTTGAGAATAACCCCGGCCATCTGCGGGTTTTCTTTCAGCCTGCGGGTACTATACCCAAACCACTGTTTGCCGAATGGAACGTACACTCGCATCTGATGCCCTCTGTTGATAATATCCTGGCGCAGACCTGGGGTGACTCCGTACAGCATCTGGAACTCGTAGGCATCTTTGGGAACCTGGTATTTTTCGAGCAACCGGTACGCCCCATTGACCACCGGCAGATCATGGGTGGCAATGGCGGGATACATCTTTTCCTGGAGCATCAGTTCAATATCCTCCAGGAAATGGCTGTTGATCTCGTCGTATTTCTTGTAGGCTATAGTCTCCGGTTCAACATAGATTCCTTTACAAAGGCGCAGGTTAACTGGGTACTCAGTGCTGTTTATATCTCTTAATGATTCGATATCACTCTTTGTTCTTTTTAAATAGGCCTGTAGTACCAGCCCCACGTTACCCGGAAACTCCTCTTTTAGACGCCGGAACATGGCTATTTCCATATCTGTACAGGGGGAGTCCTCCATATCGATTCTAACGAAATTGTTGCAGGATGCGGCCTTCGCCACTACCTCCCTGATATGTGAGTATGCCACCTCTTGGTCGAGCAGCAAGCCGAAGAAGGTCGGTTTAAGCGAATAGTTTCCCTTTACCCCGGCCGCTTCAGCTCTCTCGATGACCTGTAGGTACTCCCGTTTGTTGGCCTCTGCCTCCTCTAGACTGGTAATAAACTCACCAAGAACATCAATGGTGGTAAAGATCCCCTGTTCATTCAGTTTTTTCGCATTGACTATAGCTTCAGCGATGGTTTCCCCGGCAATGTACTGCCTGGAAAAGAGCCAGACGAACTTTTTGGGCATGTACGGCAACACACCTGCGATCATTTTGTTCAACATGATTCTTCACCCCGAGTTTGAAACTGAACGAAAATCTCCCGAGCCAGCATCACAGTCGTATCATGCCAACCCGGAAATGATTGGTCCGGATAGCCTCATTCTTTCTCACCCCACCCCTCTCGCCCGTTATCAGTTCGATGGCAGGAGAATAATGCGGCCAACTCCATGAAAAATCTCTCGACACAACGGGTCGGGTGATTGTATACAATAACTGCACACATAAACATGTACGCTATCTTCCCTGACAGTGTCAAGAATTTTTACCACCGCTTTCACGCCACGTCCGAAACGATAGCTGCTTTTCATGCTGGTGGTATCTTCGAGCCCGCCGGCAAGGTGCCTGGATCGACTTGCAGCCAGCCACATCGTCTTTGGTGCTGGTACACGAAAACTTGCCAACCCCTCTTATGCGACATGAAAAAAACCAACTCCGAGGAGGCCGTCTATCTGAAGCTCAAACAGGCGATTCGGAAAAGATATATCAAGCAGGGAAGCCAGCTTGTGGAGATCACCCTGGCGCGACAGCTCGGGGTGAGTCGAACACCGGTACGCAGTGCCATTCGCCGGCTTGAGGCAGACGGGCTGGTCAACAGTATCCCTAACCGTGGAGCCTTCATTATCACCCCAACCCCCCGGGAAATCAAAGAGACATTTCTGGTTCGGGCTGAGTTGGAGATGATGGCTGTTCGGCTGGCAGCCAAAGCGCTCAATTCGTCGCAACTGGCTGAGTTGCATCAGCTCATCGCCACAGAGGCCTCTGTGGTGACAGCAGGCGACTTTGACGCCTACTACCAGGTTAATGACACTCTACACCTCAAAATTGCTGAATTTTCCGGCAACAGGGTTCTCGTTTCCTCTATTAGTGAGCTCCTCGATAGGACGAGGATATATCTGATTCTGTACGACCCGTTTGATAAACTCGACTACACCCCGACCAGTGAGCACCAGGCGATTATCAAATATCTTTCCATCGGAGATGTCAAGCAGGCCTGCCAGGCCATGAGCGACCATCTCGGCAGTGCCGTCAGCGGCCTTGACCTTGTTGGCCAGCTGCCGGACGACTACCTTTCTTTGTAGAGCGATTCTTCTCTCAGCCTCTTAGACCAGCGCGCAGAGAACCTGGTTGGCTATCGGCCTCCCGAAGGCAGTTAACCGCAGTTGGTCTCCAACCAGCCGGACCATCCCGGCGGCCAGCAATCCCTCCAGGGTATGGCCGTAGTAACTCAGCAGATCAATCCCGTACCGTTGCCAAAGCCGGGACCGACTCACTCCCAGGGTCAGTCGCAAGCCGATGACAACCGACTCCCGAAATGACGCCTCGCGGTCGAGTCGTTCCCGTTCGCAGACCACATTTTGCTGCCTTACCCCTTCGATATATCCCACGACATCAGGCGTTCGCCTCTCGCGTAGGCCGGCTATGCAACTGACCGCACCAGCCCCAATGCCGATATATTCCTCGTTTCGCCAGTAGATGAGATTATGCCGACACTTTTTTTTCGAACGGGCAAAATTGGCGATTTCGTACCGTAGCAGGCCACTAGCAGCTGTTCTACCGATGCTCAATGTATCCATGCCAAGCCTGCTCTCCTCATCCGGCAGGCTAACTTTATGTTTGCCGACTGCTGCGTGGAGCGGTGTGTTCTCCTCCAGTGTCAGTTCGTAAATGGAACAGTGGTCGGGCTGCCAGCTCAGCACCGATTGCAGTGTTTTGTCCCACGTTTCCACAGTTTGCCCTGGAATACCGGTCATCAGATCGACGCTGATGTTGGTAAACCCGGCCTGCCGGGCCAAGGCAAAGGCCTCAACAGCCATCCTGACGCTATGCTGTCTACCTAGGGTTGCCAATTCCTCTTTTTGCAGGCTCTGCACTCCCAGTGATAACCGGTTAACCCCAAGGCTGCGAAGTTGACGCAAGCTGTCACCACTGACACTTCCTGGATTTGCCTCCACGGTTATTTCCGTATCTGCATCCACTCCGTACAGTCGTCGGCAATCGTCCAGCACCTCGCACATATGCTTTACCGGCAACAGTGTAGGCGTCCCACCGCCGATATAGAGGGTAGCAAGAGGGGTCTCGGCACTGACGGCCTGCCAAGTTAACTCTGTCCGCAGAGCCGCTACGTACGGTTCGATGATTTCGTGTTGATGGGCAACGGAAACAAATGCACAATACGGGCATTTGCTGGCGCAAAAAGGGATATGGATGTAGAGGGCTTTGGCCATCTTAGGCAAATGAGGCCAGCAGGGTGCTACAGTCTTTGCGGATGGTGTCCATCACCCCCTGATCAGCAAAGCTGAAGGCGCCATCACCGATTACCAGGTGATCCAGTAGTTGTATCTGCATCGAATTGCAGAGGAGATACATGATTCTGGTCAGTTTTATATCCTGGCTTGATGCTTCCAGGGCCCCGGATGGATGATTGTGTGCCAGGATCAGAGCAGCTGCATGGTGTTCGAGAGCCTTGGCCAGTATCTCCCGCGGATAGACAGTGTTGACGTTGAGGGTCCCCTCGGCAACAGTCTCCACGGCCAGGATTGCATGGGCTGCATCCAGGTAGATGACCGTGAGAATCTCCTTTTTCAAACCGCGCATGGAATGGAGGAGGTAGTCAACCACTTCTTGCGGGGAATGGAGATATCTCTTGCCGGTCAGTCTCTCTTTTAGATAATGTGAGGCTACCGCGCGGATAAAATGGAGGGCGAAGCTGTTTTTGGGCCCCACCCCGTTTACCTCTTGCAGTGCCTTGACCGGAGCTTCCAGCACCTTGGCGAAGGAACCGAATCGTGCCAGTAAGGCTCTTGCTGGTTCCTTGCAATCGCTTCTGGGGGTACCGAAGGTAAGCAGCAGTTCCAGAACTTCACAATCAGTAAAGCCAGCCAAACCTCGGGCTAGAAACCTTTCCCGCAACCTGGACCGGTGTCCGATCCCTTTTTTTTGCCAATCCTCTTTATCCACGGTCTGTCTTACCTGTGTCAACCACCTTTATTTATTTAGAAAACTTATAAAGAGATCATTGACCAGGTTTGGGTTGGCCTTGCCGCGGGTCCTCTGCATCAATTTGCCAACAAAAAAACCTAGAATCTTCATTTTCCCGGCTTGATATTCTGCCACCTGAGCCGGATGCACGGCAAGTATCTGCTGCACCATTTCCTCCAGTTCTTTACTGTCGGATAGCTGCCCGAGGTTGTGGCGCTGAATGATTTCTTTTGCCCCTGCCCCAGTGGCCAGCATTTCGGCAAAGACTTCTTTGCCAATTTTGCCACTAATTGCCCCATCCTCGATCAGCAACACCAGTTCTGCAAGTTTTTCCGGGGTAAGCTTGCAGGTAGCCAGATCCTCCACGTTGACCGCACGAAGCAGTTCTGTCATGATCCAGTTGGAAATTTTTTTTGCCGCTCCCCCCACCGCTACCGCTGCTTCGTAATAGTCTGCCAGTGCTCGATCGCCGGTCAGCAGGCCGGCATCGTGCTCCGGAAGCCCGTATTGTTCAATGAACCGCTGCTTCCTCGGATCTGGAAGCTCCGGCAGCATCTGCCGGATCTCTTCTATCCACTGTGCCGAGATCACCACCGGCACCAGATCAGGACAGGGAAAGTACCGGTAATCATGCGCATCTTCTTTGCCGCGCATCGACTCTGTACAGCCGCTCTGCAGGTTCCAGAGCCTCGTTTCCTGGACAACTTTTCCACCGTCCAGCAGAATGTCCCGTTGTCGACGCACCTCAAACTCGAGCGCTCCCTGTACATGCCGGAAGGAATTCATATTTTTTACTTCTGCGCGTGTTCCAAATTCCGACTGGCCAAGAGGGCGGAGAGATATATTGGCATCACAACGGAAACTTCCCTCCTGCATGTTGCCATCGCATATGTCGAGATAGCGAAGTATCGCATGAATTTTTTTCAGATAGGTAACGGCCTCTTCAGGGGATCGTAGGTCTGGGTCCGAGACAATCTCCAACAACGGTGTGCCGGCTCGGTTGAGATCGACATGGGAAATTGGCTCGAGATCATCGTGCACTAATTTACCGGCATCCTCTTCCATATGGATTCTGGTAATGCCAATCTTCTTTTTCCCCTCGCCGCATTCGATATCAATCCATCCTTTACCAACGATGGGTTGTTCGTATTGTGATGTTTGGTAACCCTTCGGTAAATCAGGGTAAAAATAATTTTTTCTGGCGAACTGGCTGACAGGGTTGATTTCCGCATTTGTTGCCAGGGCGAGCATTATCGCCGAGTCGACTACCTTGAGGTTCAGCACCGGCAAAACACCTGGGAGGCCTAGGCAAATCGGACAGGTATTACTGTTTGGTGGGGAACCAAACGTCGTGGCACAGGCACAGAATATCTTGGTGGCGGTTTTCATCTGGGCATGAATTTCGAGCCCGATCACTGTTTCATACTGCATTATTTGACCCCATTGCGAACATGTTCTCTTCCATTGGTGACTCGTGCTCCGATTTTGCTGAATGTTCCTGTCTTCGTCGAATGTTCCAGTCTTCGTCTCGTCCCCTTTTATCGGGAGGATTTACTTTTTCAACCACCAGGCTCCCCACATTTGCTGTTC
>JAABSV010000034.1 GCA_011390165.1 Desulfobulbaceae bacterium | reverse complement strand
CCACCCCCTACACTCAACCGCTGTCCACCCTTTTTTGCCCGGGCAGCTTCCGTGGCAAGAAATTCGGTTGTTCCGTGCCCGGAAATACGCTATGTAGTAAAACCCGGTGCCCGCCCAAAAAAGGGGGTAAAGAGGCCCAGACCAGAGCTGTCGGCAAAGACCTGATAACCTGCCAGGGCCCTGCTAAACAAGATGTTTTCAACAAGATAACCGATATCCCGGTAAGGCGAAGCCTACCGTTCGACAACCTGCAACCTGGTATGATCCGCCACAAGCAGCCATGATCAGCCATAAACAGCAACAATCAGTCAATGCCTACCCTGTAGAGGCCACCATGAAACGACCCAACCGGCCGCCATTTTTCCTCCTCGCCCTGCTGTGCGGCTTCAGTCTGCTCACCGCCGGCCATGTAAATTCGGTGGAGGCGGCGGAGGCGGCACCACTGGTCATCGAAAACGGTATATGGGCCTGGTCCGAGGTGGTCGACGGCCAGCACGCCATCCTCATCAGCCGCCAGAACGGCACGGAATGGCAGCCGGCGGAACAGGTCTCCACCAGTGATGGCGTAGCTGTAACCCCGGCAGTGGTCGGCCTGAACAACGAGGGGCTGCTGGTAGTCTGGTCCTCCTTTACCGGCGACCGGGCCCAGCTCCACTACCGTCGCTACCAGGAGGGGGGCTGGGGTGAGGAACTCTCCTACTACTCCGGCCTGAACAGCAACACCGCCCCCACCGCCGTAGTCGACGGTGACGGCCGCCTGTGGCTGGCCTGGGCCGGCTTTGACGGGGTAAGTGACCAGATCTACTTTGCCGTTCAGGAAAGGGGGCAGAAGGAGTTCAGCACCGCCACGGCACTGACCGCCACTGCCGTCCCCGATATCCTGCCGCTGCTCGGTATCGACGAAGCTAGCGGCCGGCCATGGCTCCGCTGGCAGCGCTACAGCGACAAAGGCTACCAGCTCTTCGAGGCGCAGTGGACCGGTAGCGGCTGGAGCGAACCGCAGGCGGTCACCGACCAGTCCGGCGAGCCCAGCGAAGTCGCTTCAGAGGTTGCCTCCGAAGAGGCCGTTGCTCTGATGCTGGGCAAACTGGCGGCAACTTACAGCCGAAAAATGGCCGCCGGCACAGAGGCCGAAACAACCGCCGCGACCGGGACGAACGGCGCGTCCGGCTCGGAAATGGCGCCGGAAGAGACCTTCACCTTCGAAATTCCCGACATGGTCGGCGACCCGCTGTCGGCGGCCGTGCATATCCCCGGTTATGCCGTGCACTCCCTCCCCCTGCGGGCCTTGGGCGTGAACGAGGTGGACGAGTAGTACGGCTGCCAGGAAACCCTTTCCACCTCCCCCCTTAACCCAACAGACCCCAGCTGACGATGCAAAAGGCCACCCCCGCCCCGAAAACCCGCCTCGGCAGGGGAGCAGCAGCCCTGCTCCTCTCGCTCATCCTGCTCAGTGTCGCCCTGCCGGTGCAGTCGGCCAACATCATTGCCTTTGGTGACAGCATCACCTACGGCCACAGCAGCAGGACCGGTGGCTACCCACCAAAACTGGCCGGGCTGCTGAACGACAACGGCAAGCCCTCGGCGGTGCTCAACCGCGGGGTTTCCGGAGAGCAGACCCCCACCGGCGTCCGGCGAATCGACGGGGTACTCGCCTCCTGGCCGGCCGATCTGATCCTGATCATGGAGGGAACCAACGATATCCGGGCGGGGATCTCTGTGGAGACCACCCGATTCAACCTCCAGGCGATGGTCGACAAGAGCCGGGCCGCCGGGGTCAGCCCGGTCATTTCCACCCTTACTCCCAGTGACCGCGGCGCCTCACCGGTACTGATCCCCGATGTCTTCAACCCGATGATCAGAGACCTGGCCCGGGGAAACCGGATCTCCCTGGCCGACCAGTACCAGGCCATCCTGGCAAGCTGGCCCACCGCCAACGCCGACGGCCTCCACCCCAACGACACCGGCTACCAGATCATCGCCCAGACCTACTACAATGTGATCGCACCAAGGATTACCTCCACCGGCGAATACAAAGAGGGCGGCGGCGGGGGTGGCGGCGGCTGCTTCATCGCCACAGCCGCCTTCGGCTCCCCCCTGGCCGGCCAGGTGCGGCTGCTCAAGGAATTCCGTGACACCTGGCTGCTCAGCAACCCTCCCGGCCGGGCCTTTGTCCGCGCCTACTACCGCCACTCACCACCGCTGGCCCGCTTCCTCGGCGAACACGATAGCCTGCGGGCAGTGGTCCGGGTGATGCTCTACCCCCTGGTGGGGCTAAGCTACCTGCTGGTCAAGCTCTCCCTGTCCGGCCAGCTCCTCGTTGCCGGCGCCCTGGCCCTGCTCGTCGCCCTCGGCCTCGGCCATCGCCTGCGCAAGCGGCCCAACTGACAACCGACTGCCTTTTCCCGCCATATCTCTCCCCGAGAACCTACCTGACACTCCACGGCTCGGGGAGAAAGATGTGCTGGTAGATGGCCAGAGCGTAGCGGTCGGTCATCCCGGCCACATAATCGCAGACCCGGCGGTGCATATCCTCTTCGCCGTTCCAGCGCTGCCGCTCCACTCCGCACTCCTGGCTGCCGCTTTTGATCCGGACGATGCCGTTCTCGAGAAAATAGGTGTAGAGGTCGCGGATGATCCGCTGCGCCTTGATGAACTCGTCGTGCACCTTGTAATAGGTGTAGACGTTGTCGTAGAGAAAGGCCCGCAGATCGCTGATTGCCGCCAGCATCTCCTCACTGATATGGATGGTGCCGTCGTCGGCGGTGAGGGTCTCGACGATGAGGTCACGGACCATCGCCCCGATCCGCTTGGAATGGCGCTCCCCCACCACCTTTTTGATCCGTGCCGGCAACGCCTCTTCGGTGAGAATACCGGCCCGCAGGGCGTCGTCGAGGTCGTGGTTGACATAGGCGATGATATCGGCCAGGCGCACCACCTGCCCCTCCAGGGTCACCGCCAGCTCCGACTTCTCCCGGGGGAGAATGTCGGCCCGTCCTTTCGAGTGGCGGACAATGCCATTGCGCACCTCGAAGGTCAGATTCAACCCCCGGCCATCGTTCTCGAGATGATCGACCACTCGCAGACTGTGCACATAGTGGCGGAAACCGCCGGGGTGGAGGTCGTTCAGGGTCGTCTCACCGGCGTGGCCGAAGGGGGTGTGGCCGAGGTCGTGGCCGAGGGCGATCGCCTCGGTGAGCGGTTCGTTGAGGCAGAGGGCCGAGGAGATGGTCCGGGCGATCTGCGACACCTCCAGGACATGGGTGAGTCTGGTGCGGTAGTGGTCGCCGGTGGGGGCGAGAAATACCTGGGTTTTGTGTTTCAGGCGGCGGAAGGTCTTGGAATGGGTGATCCGATCCCGGTCGCGCTGAAAGGGGAGGCGGATATCGCCTGGTTCCTCCTCCTCCTCCAGGCGGCGGCCGGAGGAATTGCGGTTGAGGGCGGCAAAGGGGGAGAGAATCTTCCCTTCCCGCTCTTCCAACTGTTTTTTGATCGATTTGCCGATAACCGGTACGAAAGACATGGTGGGGCTCCTGACAGAAAAGTTCCCGGGCGACACCATCCCGGCCGGGGCATTCCTGAAAAAAAATGCCCCCCATTTAAACCATGCCCGGCCGGTGATTTCAAGCAGGGGTGGAGCAGATTCTCTGTCTTCCTCGGCCAGCACTCCTTGACAAGGGGGCAGAGCGGGTGAATTGTAAGCAGTCTATGGAAGCAACTGCCACACCACTACAGCGGTCAGCAGACGGTGCTAACGGCGCTGCTGGCGCGGTTCAGGAACAACCGGTGCGACGGGTTTCCGCTAACAATTTCTCTTTCAACGACATTTCCTTTACCAACATCAGCCACACACCACAAGGAGCATGACATGGCCAAGATAACCCTGCGCGGCAACCCCATCGAAACCTGCGGAACTCTTCCCGCCACCGGCAGCCAGGCTCCCGACTTTGCCCTGGTAAAAACCGATCTGAGCACCACCACCCTGGCCGACTACCGGGGCAAGACCGTGGTGTTGAACATCTTCCCCTCCATCGACACCCCGACCTGCGCCGCCTCGACGCGTCGCTTCAACAGCGAGGCCGCCTCCCTGCCGGAGACGGTGGTCCTCTGCATCTCCGCCGACCTCCCCTTTGCCCATAAACGATTCTGTGAGGTTGAGGGGCTGGACGGGGTCGTGCCGCTATCGGTTTTCCGGGCCGAGGGTTTCGGCGAGAAGTATGGCCAGACCATCACCACCGGCCCCCTCACCGGCCTCCTTGCCCGGGCGGTGGTAGTCATCGATCCGGGCGGCACTGTCCGCTACAGCGAGCAGGTGCCGGAAATCGGCCAGGAGCCCGATTACCCTGCCGCCCTCACCGCTGCCCGGCGATAAACAGTGGCGGCGTTGGCAGCGGGCAGCACCACCAGTCAGGCAACCATGACCAGCTACTCACTCCTCGACAGCCCCATCGGTCGCCTGCTACTGGTGGCCGAGGATGGCCAGCTGAGCAGAATCGACTTCCCCCCTGCCGCTGAAGAGGCCATTGCCTCGCACTGGCGGCATCAGCCGGCCGACTTCGATGAGGCGAACAGACAACTAACCGCCTACTTTGCCGGTCAGCGGCAGGAGTTCGATCTCCCCCTGCACCTGGTCGGCACCCCTTTCCAGCGCCTGGTCTGGCAGGAACTGACCAGGATCCCCTACGGCCAGACCGCCAGTTACGGCGAGATCGCCCGGCGGATCGACAGGTCCAAGGCCTGCCGGGCAGTGGGGATGGCCAACCACCGCAATCCCCTGCCCATCATCATCCCCTGCCACCGGGTGATCGGCGCCGACGGCTCCCTCACCGGCTTTGGCGGTGGTCTGGCCTGCAAACAATTTCTCCTCGACCTTGAGCGGCACCATCTCTCATCCTGACCGGTCCCCTGCCCCTCACCCTCTCTTTACTTCGCGGTCCCACACCTTGCCAGAGAGACCAGCCCCCATTTCTCTCGGGCAGGCTCGGCCGCCAGCGAAGGGGAGGCCCCTGACGCTAGCGGCTGAGCGGGATCTCCCGCCAGCCGCCGGCACTGAACTCGCGGGCGGCAAAACACCAGATCAGCGCCTTCTTCCCGGCCAGGGCGGCCGGGTCCTGACGTAATCGCTGGTAGAGAGAGATCCGGGCCGGGGTGACGCCGGAACCACGCACCCCAAGCAGGTCGATGGCAAAACCGAGGCGGGCGGAAAGATGCTCGAACAGGCCGGCCCCTTTGGCATGGAGATCCCCGCCGGCGTGGAACACCAGGGTATGGCTGTCGCCAAGCAACAGCACCGGCCCGGCCGGGTCGGGTACCACCTCCCCCCCCCCCTCCCACTGCACCAGATGGACCGGTAGAGACTCCAAGGCCGCTTCCTCACCCCGGACGATGGTGGCCAGATCGCCGCGAATATTCAATTCTTCCTCGCGCAGGCGAGAAGTCCGGGCCGGCTGCTGCCGGGTCCACCCTTCGGCAGTGATGGCCGCCGCGGCGGCTTCGGCGAAGAGTTCCAGCCCGGCACCGGAGAAGTGGCTGTCGGTGCGGCAGTAGAGTTCGGCCTCATGACGCCGGGCAAGCAGGGTTGGCAGCAGGTCGATCACCTGCACCCCTGCTGCCGCCAGTTCCTGGTAAAACTCTTCATACACAGCAATCTCGGCAGCGCTGGCGGCAAGGCCGGGCACCAATTTATCGGCATAGACCAGCGGCTTGGGAGGGACCGGCATGAGGTAGAGGGTGATTCCCCGCTCTGCCAACTGCTGCTGGTAGTGGCGGATGGCCGGAATCGGGTCGGCCGGGGGGTTGCCCCGGACCGCGGCATTGGCCGACTCCCCCCAGAAACGGCCGGCGGCCAGGTGGGCCAGGTCCTCCTTCAGAAAGAGCCAGTCGTCAACCCCGGCCACCACACTGCCGGCAGTGTTGCCGGCCAGGAGGCGGGCGGTCTCGGTGAGAGAGCTTGCTGTCGCGCTGGCGGTGGCTGTGGCGGCCAGACTTACCACCAGAAGCAGCTGCAAAGGCAACAGGGACAGGAAAGGGTGTTTTCTGTTCATTGGTCAAAGAGTTAGGGTAGAGGGTCTTTTGTCGGCGGCTGTCCGTGACCCGGCCCCGGCAACAGGCTGCCCCAGTTGGGCAGCTCCAGTTCGAGGAGTTCGTCGGCCAGCGCCGTTCGCCGAAAGCCGCCGTACTCCGCCACCACTTCGTCCCAGCGGCGCAAAGATAAACGGACCTGGTCGCCGGGGCGAAGGCCGGCAATGGGGGTGAGCCGGTTGTCACGCATCCCCCAGGCATAGACCAGGGCCTGCTCCTCGCCACCTGCATCTCCGGCAACTTGCATATCAAGGAGATGGAGGGTAAGGAGATTGTCCCGGTAGGGCACCGAGCCGGGACGGGGGGAGCGGGAGATGCTTGCTACCACCCCTTCGGCCACCACCATATTTCCTGCTGGCGCCAGATAGAAGCCGCCGCCGGCAGGGCCCGCTGCCGGTTCGGCCAGTTCCAGGCGCACCGGTCGCCAGTCTCCCAGGGCCAGCTCACGTTCGGCGAACTGCCATATCACCAGTTTCTTGCCGGCCAGTCGGTCACGGCCACGACCCAGTTCGGTGGCCAGCATCTCCCGGCTGGCAAAGGCACCATCGTCATTTCTGGCCAGCAGGTCAATATCGCTTTGCAGGTAAAAACTGAGCTGCTCGGCCAGACCGGCCGCCTGCCCCCACCCAAGGCCGGCAAAGGAGTAGATGTTGCTGAACGAGTCGCCAAGGAGCAGAATCGGCGCGCTTGGTTCCGGCTGCCAGTACTCCTCACGGCTGTTGTAGACCTGCTGAAGGCTAACCTCCTCGGCGGGATAGAGGTCGCTTCCTGGAGTGAGGGTGAGCATTCCGGCGATATCACCGGCGCTGGCTACCGTCACCTGCCGCCGTTGCCACCTCAGCTCACCGGCAAGGTCGGGAAAGTCAGCGGCGATGGCCGCCGCCAGCTGTCGGGCCACCGTCTCCATGGCCCCGGGCAGCCAGTGGCTGTCGGTGGCCAGAAAAGCGGCGCCATGCCCCTCGGCATACGAGCGGAGCAGCGTCCGGCTGGAGAAGATCCGCACCCCCTGGCCGGCCAACTCGTCACGAAGGGCCGGCCAGGAACGGTTGGCCAAAGGGGCCTTGCCCAAGGCTGGCCGACCGGTCAGTTTTTCCGGCTCGATGGCCGGCTTCACCGCTACCGGCAGGAGAATGAGGGTTATTCCCCGCGCCGCCAGTTGGCGGTGAAAAGAGAGGATTGCCGGGCGAGGGTCAGGCACGGGAGGCGGCTGCCCGGGGTCGTGCTCGCCCGCTCTCACCAACAGCCGCTGGCCATCGAGAAATGGGGGGCCGAGAATAGCCTCGATATCGGGGGCATAGAAGAGCGTCCCGGCCCGGCCGGGCACTACCTGCCGGTTCCCCTCTCCGAGAATGCGGAGAAAGACCTCCTGCAGAGGAGGGAGAAAGAACCGGCGAAGAAAACTGTTCTCTTCGAGCTGTTCCTCCAGATCGGCAAAGAAGCGGAGCACCCCGTTATTGGCGGTGCGGATCCGGTCGACCAGGCTACCATCCGGCCCGGTCGCCGACAGGGTGAAGGGGGGAAACGGTTCTCTGCCGGCCGACCGGTCGCGCGCATACTGCGCCACCGGCACGGCAAAGAGCACCAGCAGAAAGAGGGTGCTGAGCAGTACCGCCAGTCTCCAGGAGATGGCGGTCCGGCCAACCTCCCGTGCCGCCACCGCCTCTCTGCTCTCATTGTTCGTCAACTTTCCGGCTGCCACCAGCCCCACCCCTTCTATGCATTGTCTCCTCTGCCGGCCCCTCGTCGGTCCTGGCCATCTCTGCTGGCCAATCAGAAGTTAAAGTAGATAAAGGGATTATACGACTGCATGCTCAACACCGCCAGGGAAAGGGCGAGAAGGAGGAGCAGCAGAACAATCTTCACCGGCCCCAGTTGCCGGCTCCACTCCCAGCTCTGTGGTGCCCGCCACACCACCAGCGCCGCCAGGGCCATGGCCAGCAGGTGGTAGGGGGTGTAGAGCAGGGCCGGAAGCAGGGACGAACTGGCCGGCACCGGCGTCAGGGCAAAAAGAGAGCCGAGGTAGGCAAGCGCCGCGCCGAGGGTCTCGGCCCGGAAAAAGACCCAGGCGATCAGCACCAGCACAAAGGTGGCGGCAACCCGCAGCGGCCGGGGGAAGCTGTGGTAGAGCGGCCGTTTCCCCAGTAACCGCTCACCGCCGAGCAGCACCCCGTGCACTGCTCCCCAGATGACAAAATTCCACGACGCGCCATGCCAAAGCCCACCGAGGAGCATCACCAGGGCCAGATTGACGGCGGTGCGGACTCGCCCCCGCCGGTTGCCGCCCAGGGGGATATAGAGGTACTCCCGCAGCCAGGTGGAAAGGGAGATATGCCAGCGCTGCCAGAACTCGGTAATCGAGGCGGCACGGTAGGGGGAGTCAAAATTTTTCGCGAAGACAAAGCCGAACATCAGCCCGAGGCCGATGGCCATGTCGGAATAGCCGCTGAAATCAAAGTAAATCTGGAAGCTGTAGGCAACGATGCCAAACCAGGCGTCCAGGGGATTGATACTGCCGCCGGCAAAGGCCAGATCGGCGATCTTGCCGCAGGAGTTGGCAAGAAGAATCTTTTTACTTAGCCCGAGGATAAAGAAGGCGACCCCGCGGGCGAACTTCTCCAGGCTGTGTGTCCGTTCGACCAGTTGCCTGGCGACCTCCTGAAAACGGATGATCGGCCCGGCAACCAGCTGCGGAAACATCGACACGAAACAGGCAAAATCAAAAAAATTCTCGATATGGCGGGCCTGGCCACGGTAGAGGTCGATGCTGTAGCTCATCGACTGAAAGGTGTAGAAGGAGATCCCCAAGGGGAGGAGGAAATGGAGAACCGGCAGCGGCGCAAGGCTCTCCCCGGCGAGGGCGGCGAGTAGCTGGTTGCAGCTCTCCAGAGCGAAGCCGCTGTATTTGAAGAATCCGAGCAGGCCGAGGTTGGCGATGATGGAGATGGCCAAGGCGATTTTCCGCCGCCGCTGCTGGTCCCCGCTGGCTCGGCCGATCACCAGACCACAACGGTAATCGACCACGGTGGAGAAGAGCAGGAGAAGGGTAAAGAGGGGGTTGGACCAGCCATAGAAAAGGTAGCTGAGCCCGGTGAGCAGCAGGTTCCTCCGCCGGACCGGCACCGAAAAATAGAGGAGCAGGCTGAGGGGCAGGAAGTAATAGAGAAAGATATGGGAGGAAAAGACCATCGACGGCGGCGACAAGCCCCTTTACATTTTCTTGCCGGTTGGCTTTACAGCTTGCCGCGAACACCGGCCAATCCGGCCGGCGCCACACCTTGACAAAAGAAAGATCCACCCCGGCCCTGGTGGTCGGTATGGTTACCGGCCTGTTCACCATAGTCGGCCTTCATCTCGGCAAACGGGTAGCCGGGCTGGCCTGTTCTCCAACCTTCCCGGCCTATCCCCCCAGACTTGGCGGCAGGCGGTAGTAGAGATCCAGGTCCGGCTCAAAGATATCCATCAACTGCCGCTCCCCTTCCAGTTGCGGCTGATCGGCGAACCGCTCCAGAACCAGCCGCTCCGAGGGCGCCGGCTGCCGGTACTCCCTCACCACCTGACGGTCAAGAACCGCCCATTCGGCTACCACCAGCCGCTTTTCAGCGTACTCTCCCTCCACCACCTCTTCCACGGCATAGCTGTTCACCACCAAGGCCCGGCTGTAGGCACCGATATTCTCCGGGTCGGGGATGGCGGTGTGCTCCGCCAGCCGGCCGTTGACCACCAGCCGCGGCAAAGGGCTTTTTGCCACCAGCCGGTCGGCCAGGGCCTGCCGGCCGGCCACCACCTCCGCCTGGTCAAGAACCCGGTCATAGACGGCAATCCCCTCCAAGAGACCATGCCAGCCACCAGCCGGGTCACCGAGGGTGAAGCGGTTGATCGGCTGGTCGGCAAATGACAGGGCCAGGCTCTCTTTGCCCTGGCTGGCCCCGTCGACAAAGAGTTCCAGCCGGCCCTCGCCGACGGTGAGGAGGAGATGGCGGGGCTGACCGGCGACAAGCAGCCCGGGCCAGCTGAGCGGCTTGCCGCCCTCGCCGCCGGCTGGGTCGAGGCGCAACTCCTCACCCTCCTGCACCAGGCGGAGCAGCGGCCCGCCGCTGCCGGCCAGGGAGAGCACCTCCCCCCGCTGGCCGGCAGTCGGGGTGAGGATCAGCTCCAGACTGAGCTGGCCGCTGGCGGCAATCGCCGGGCCAAACCTTGCCCCGGCATCACCGGTTTCCGCCCAGCCACCACCGGTGGCCAGTTGGAAATGGCGGCTGGGCAGGGCCTGGCCACGCAGACGGAGGCTGGACTGGTAGAAGCCAATCGGGCTCTGCTCGTCCAGTTGGTTGGCGGCCTGCATATCCTCCCAGACGAAGACCAGGCTGTCGGCAGCCGGCCGTTCGGCGGCCACCGGCCCATCGCCTGCCGCCGTCGCCTGGGCCAGACTCTCCCCCTCACCCCCGGCCAGCCAGAGGTCGGGGAAAAAATCGGCCCGCTGGTTGCGGCTCAGTTGGAACCAGCTCTCCACCTTGCGGATATCCGGGGAAAAACGACCGATGAAGATCTCCACCTTCTCGCCGCCGCCACCGATTCGGTTGCCGCCCTCCCCCTTCTCGTAGGGGCCGGTGACCACGAAGTAGCGGGGGTGGTTGCTCCAACGCGGGTGGTAGACCTCCCAGCCCCCCACCTCCGGCGCGCCGTTGATGTTCACCTGCCAGTTCTCGCCACTGTTCACCTGATAGACCTGAATATTGCGGTGCAGCCCGTCAAAGACCCAGAGCAGCCCGGAGTTGTCCGGGCTGAGCGAGGTCCAGCACCCCTTGCCGAACCGTTGCCAGCGCCGCTCCGCTGTCCACAGCACACCGGCGTCGGGCCAGGGGAAGAGCCCGCCCAGCAGCCGGCCGTCGCGGGAGAGCTGGATGTTGTCCCAGGCAAGGTTGGTCTTGTCCCAGATCAGCTCCTTTTTCTCCGGCTGGTCGAGAGGAAAACGGTAGAGCGGCTGGGAGGTGCCGTATTTGTTTTCCGGTTGGGGGCCGGAGAAACAGTAGACCCAGGTGGTCTTCCGGCGCAGCAGGCCGCGGCCCGGCCCCTGCCAGACAGCCACCGCCACCCCGGAACCGAGTTCACTCCGCTTGCCGCTCTGCCAATCAAGAAGATACATCTGTCGGGCCTGACGGTCACTGTAGACCACTGCCTGCCCGTCGGGGGTGAAGAGGGGCTTGAAGTACCCTCCCGCCTCGCTCACCAGCGGCCGTTCTCCCCGGCCGTCACGAGAGTCGTAGCCGTAGAGGAGCAGATTCCGGCCGTGGGCCAGGGTATCGCTGCCGTTACCATGGTCCTGCAGCCAGACCAGGCGGGTATGGCGGCCGGTCCAGGCCTCCACCGGCTCCGCTGCCGCCGGTAACTGGGGGAGGGAAAAAAGCAGAACAACGAGGAGAAAAAACTGCATCGAGAAGAAAGAAAAAAAACGAAACGTCATGGGACTCCTGTAGTTTTCTGGTACCGCCGACATCCTGAAGGTCTCCGGCGTGGGATTGCCCGGTGCAGTGTCAGCCGGCGAATCGGCTGCCGATCGGTTTTGCCGGCACCCCGGCGACAATGGTGTGGTCGGCGACATCGCCGGTAACTACCGAGCCGGCGCCGACAATCACCCCCCGGCCGAGCCGCACCCCGTCAAGGATGGTCGCCCCGGCACCGATCCAGGAGGCGGCACCGATGCTAATGGGCCCACGCGAATAGATGCCCTGCTCCATGATCGGTCGGTCAAGATCGGCGTGGTGGTATCTGGCGCCGCCAACGTAACAGTTGGCGGCAACGATGGTGCCGGCCCCGACGGTAATCCCGGTGACCGACGTGAACACACAGTTGCAGCCAACATCGACCCGCTCTTCGAAAAGCACCGGGCCGGTCTTGCCCTGGACCGTGCAGTTGCGGGAGAGGACCACCCCGGCCCGCAATTCCACCCCGGCCTCGCCACTGCCGCCGGCATCAAGAAAGCAGTAGTCGTCCACCGCCACCTGGTCGCCAAGGGAGATCTGCCCCGGATGGCGGAGCACCAGGCCCCGGCCGAGAATCACCCCGCCGCCAAAGGCCTTGAAGAGTGGGCGCCCCAGCCACTTGCGCAAGAGGTAGCCGCCGGCGCCACCGAGATCGGCAGCGACCAGGGCAAACAGCTCGTAGAGGAGAAAACGGCCCGGCGGCAGATCACCGGCCGCCTTGGCGCGGTACCTGGCCAGAGCCCCCTGCTCGTTGTGCAACTGTTGGGTAAGTGGCACCTTGTCGACCTTAGCCTTTACCTCGCTCATCCGCCTTGTATCTCTCCCGTCGGCTCTCCAGAATACAGCTGCACGTCCCTCTCTCAGCTGGTGAAAAATGGCCGCATATCCTCTTAATGAGCCCTCTACAATACCCGGCCAGTCCGGGACAAGCGAGGAAAATCGGTCAATCCGGGAGCCGGAGAGCCGGGGCACCGCCGGTAACAAGGGGGACGACAGGGTCGGTAAGGCCAGCACCGAGAGGGCCACTAATACCGGGCGCCGACAGGACCGGTAAGACCAGCACCGACAGGGTCGGTAAGGCCAGCGCCGACAAGGTCGGCTAGTGGCCCCGGCACCAGCCGGCTATGCGGGCGGGCACCGGCCGGCATGAGGGGCAAGCACCAGCCGGGCTGGCCGCCGCGGACAGGAAAAGGATTGGCAGCCACTGCAGATCGCTATATAGTGACAGGAATTGTGGCTAGCCGACCGATGGACAACATCAACCTCAGCCTGAGGAACCTGCAGATGAAAGACGCGATCAAATCAGTTCGGGGGATGGAGATTCTCGACTCCCGTGGCAACCCCACGGTACGGGTGTTTGTGGAACTGGCCGACGGCACCGCCGTCTCCGCCTCGGTGCCCTCCGGGGCCAGCACCGGCGAAAACGAGGCCATCGAACTGCGCGATGGCGACATGGGGCGCTATCTGGGCAAGGGGGTGCTGCAGGCGGTGAGCAACGTCAACGCCATCATTGCCCCGGCACTGCTCGGCATGGCCGCCTCTGGCCAGGTGGCGGTGGACCGGCGCATGCTTGAACTGGACGGGACCGCCAACAAGTCAAAACTTGGCGCCAACGCCATCCTTGGCGTCTCCATGGCCGTGGCCCGGGCCGCCGCCCGCTCCATGGGCCTCCCCCTCTACCGCTATCTGGGCGGTAGCGGTGCCAGGAGAATTCCGGTACCGGCGATGAATATCATCAACGGCGGCGCCCACGCCGACAACAGCGTCGATATCCAGGAGTTCATGGCGGTACCGGTGGGGGCACCCAGCTTTGGCGAGGGGCTGCGCTACATCGCCGAGACCTTCCACACCCTGAAAAAGCTGCTCAAGGCGCGCCGTTTGGCCACCAGTGTCGGTGACGAGGGAGGCTTCGCCCCCAATCTGGAGAGCAACGAGGCAGTGATGGAGATCATCATGGCGGCGATCGAAAAGGCCGGCTACTCCCCCGGCAAGGACATCGCCATCTCCCTGGACAGTGCCGCCAGTTCCTTCTCCCCCGATCTGACCAGCACCTACGACCTGAGCCGCAGCGGCGCCGGCAAGATGAGCACCGCCGACCTCATCGCCATGGGGGTGGAGTGGGTGAACAAGTATCCCATTGTCTCCTGGGAAGACCCGCTCGCCGAACACGACTGGGAGGGCTTCCGCGAGTTCACCCGCCAGGTGGGCGGCCGGGTGGATGTGGTCGGTGACGATATCTTCGTCACCAACACCCGCTATATCGCCCGGGGGATCGCCGAAAAGACCGCCAACTCGGTGCTGATCAAACTCAACCAGATCGGCACCGTCTCGGAGAGCATCGACGCCGTGCGGATGTGCCGGGACGCCGGCTGGCGCTACTTCATCTCCCACCGCTCCGGCGAGACTGAGGACACCTTCCTGGCCGACTTCGCCGTGGCCATGGACGGCGGCCAGTTGAAGACCGGCTCCGCCTCGCGCAGCGAAAGGATCGCCAAGTACAACCGCTTGCTGGAAATCGAGCAGGAACTGGGCGGCGCAGCCCTCTACTACTGGTAAAAAGGCTTCCCCGGCGGCCTCAGGGCAGGCCGCCGGGGAGATAGAGTGACCGAGCAGGATCTCGCCTCATTTCCCGCACTCCGAACCCAGAACTCAGACCGCAGAAGACAGGGGCCGCAATGGCAGACAACAGCAAACAAAAACCCGACCCGCAACGGGTGGCGGTCCTCCGCTCTCTCCCTCTGGAAATCAAACAACAGATCACCGGCGAGGAGGCGGAGGCCTTCATGTACAACCGCGACCTGCCCGAATCGCTGCTGGAAAAGTTGCGCGGCTACCTCAGCGAAGAGTAAGAGGCCACCAACCGGAAACTGGTGGCCGGCAGACCTGGGAATGGGGGCCGACGTGCGGAGAAGGGACCCGAAAGGGGTGATGTGATAGGCAAAGATGCCCGCTCAGTGGCGACGGGGGCCCTTTTTCTTCAGGGGCTTGGCCTCGTTACAGACCAGGGTGCGGTGCTTGTACTCGGTACCATTCAGCCCCTCCATCACCTTGTGGCCCTCGGAACGGCTGGCCATCTCGATGAAGGCAAAGCCCTTCGACTGGCCGGAAAACTGGTCGACTACCAGTTTGGCGCTGACAATACTGCCGAAGGGAGTGCACAAATCGGTAAGTTCCGCTTCGGTGATGGAATAGGGCAGGCTGCCGATAAAAAGTTTCATGCTGATTCTCCTGGTTAAAGGTCTCAGCAAAAACTTTTCAAGTATCTGAAGCCGAAAGGTTCAGTTCTCGATAACAGAAAAAGAGTGTGCCGGTAAGCTACGTCTAAAAAAGATAAAGTACGTCATGACAAGACGACACACAAGGAAATTATCGTCCAAAGGGAACTTTCACGTCGGACGGGGAATGGTAAAAAAGTGACTCGGCAATTTGGCTGCAACCTCTAGCCAGATTGGAATCGGCGGATCTCGGAGGCTGAGATACGACAACAGGACCGGACAGTTCAGTTTTTTGGGATGAAAAAACCGGTCTAAACCTGACAAGGAGAAAGTATTGATACTCGAAATCTACTCGGACTACGTCTGACCCTACTGCTATTTCATTACCGGGCGTATTGAAAGGCTGCAGCAGGAATATGTGATCACGGTGCGCTGGCGGATGTTTCCCCTTCACCCGGAGACCCCGAGCGAAGGACAGTCGCTGGCGGAGATGTTTCGCACCACCCCGGAGAAGGTGGCGGCCATGGTCGCCGGCCTCCGCTTCAAGGCGGCCGAACTGGGGCTCCCCTTTGGGCCGAGAAGCCGCACCTTCAACACCCGGCTGGCTCAGGAACTGGGGATCTGGGCGGAGGAGATGGGGCAGGGGGAGGCCTACCACCAGGCGGCCTTCCGGGCCTATTTCGCCGACGGCGCCAACCTGGCTCGGCCGGAGGTTCTCCTCGGCCTGGTCGAAAGGCTTGGCCTGAGTGTTGCTGCCGCCGATCGGGTTCTGCAGGAACGCCTCTACCGAGACCAGGTGGACGACGACTGGCAGGAGGCCAGGGAGCAGGGGGTCACCGCCGTGCCCACCTTCATCTGCGGCCACGAGCGGCTGGTCGGGGCGGTCGACTTCCCCACCCTGGCCGCCCTGCTCACCGGCCAGGGGGTGGTACGCCGGACGTGAACGGCTTCCCTGAGCGGTTTAACGTGGCTAATCAGTCAAGCTAATCAGCCAGGCTTATCACCAAGGGGCAAGGTGGCGGCATCCACCAGCGACAGAATCGAGCGGTAGGGGATGCCGCCGTGCAGGCTGAGGCCGATCTCGCAGGTCTTGCTGGTGGAATAGCCCACCGAGCAGCCGGCCACCTGCTCACGGAGGCCTTTCAGCGCCGAGGCGTTCAGCTCGGGAAAGCTAAAACCTCGGTCCCCGGCAAAACCGCAACAGAAGATATCCTCCGGCATCACCACCTCCCGGGCACAGGCCCGGGCCAGTTCCAGCAGCCGCCCCTCCAGCCCCATCTTGCGGGTGGAGCAGGTGGGATGTACCGCCACCTTCACCTCGAGCTGGGTGAAACGCAGCCGCTCCATGAGATAAAGGAGAACAAACTCGATGGGCTCATGGAGTTTCAAGCGGCTGTCCAGGGTGCTCTTCATCCGGTAGAGGCAGGGGCTGGTATCGCAGAGTATGGGAATGGCGCCATTGTCGGATACGGCCAGCAGGGCCGCTGACAGTTCCGCCGCCTTCTCGTCGGCCTGTCTGCTGAAGCCCTTGCTCTCAAAGGCCTGGCCGCAGCAGAGCCGCTCCATCCTCGCCGGATAGAGGACAGTGCAGCCGGCCTTGGCGAGCAGCGAGCGGGTTGTGGCCGGCAGGCTCTGCCGCTCCTCCTCGGTGCGGGACGGGCCACCCATGGCCCGGCTGGCGCAGCTGGGGAAGTAGACCACCGCCAGGGCGCCGTCGCCGCCCGCCCCCACCACCGCCGGCATGGTCGGCCGCGCCGCCGGCAGCTTGCCACCACCGGTGGGCATCTCGCGGTTCCACAGGGGCAGCCGGTTCAGGGTGGCCTTGCGGGCCAGGCCGGACGCCTTCTCCATCAGGGGGGTGCCCACCGCCTGGTGGAGACGGTCGACACCGTTCAGGGTGAGGGCGATGCCCCCGGCCACCCCGCCAAAACTTCCCGCCACCCAGTCGGCGATGGTATTGGCCAACTGGCCATTGGCCTCCTCTCGCAAGGCCTTGACCATCTTGCCGGTATCAATCCCCACTGGACAGCGGGTGGCGCAGAGGCCGTCGGCGGCGCAGGTGTCGCGACCGGGGTAGCGGTAGTCACGGAGCAGCTGCCGCCACCCCTCCGGCTCCTCGCCGGCGGCCATTCGCCGGCTGATCTCCCGCCGGCCGACAATGCGCTGGCGGGGGGTGAAGGTGAGGTTTCGGGAGGGGCAGACCGGTTCGCAGAAGCCGCACTCGATACAGCTGTCGACGATGGCGTGGGTCGGCGGCAGGGGTTTGAGGTCCTTGATATGGGCGGCACTGTCCGGGTTGAGAATGACCCCCGGGTTGAGCAGCCCCCGAGGGTCAAAAAGCCGCTTGATCTCGTGCATCAGGGTAAAGGCCCTGCTCCCCCACTCTTTCTCCACAAAGGGGGCCATGTTGCGGCCGGTGCCGTGCTCCGCCTTCAGAGAGCCATCGTATTTTTCCACCACCAGCCTGACCACATCATCCATGAAGTCACGGTAGCGGTGCACCTCGGCCTCGCCGGAGAAATCCTGGGTAAAGACGAAGTGGAGGTTCCCCTCCAGGGCATGGCCGAAGATGATCGCCTCGTCGTAGCCGTATTTGCGGAACAGCTCCTGCAGATCGATGGCGGCATCGGCGAGGTGCTCGCCGGGGAAGGCGACATCCTCGATGATCACCGTCGTGCCCACCTCCCGTACCGCTCCGACCGCCGGGAAGAGCCCCTTCCTGATCTTCCACAGGGCGTTGTACTCGGCCGGCTGATCGGTGAAGTGGAAGGGCCGCACGGTGGGCAGCGGGGCCAGGGCCGCACAGATCGCCGCGATCTGCTCGCCGAGTTGCGTCGCCGATTCGGCCCTGGTTTCCACCAGCAGGGCGGTCACCGTCGGGCCGAAATCGCCGAGATAGTCGGGCATCCCCGGCTTGCCAGTCACCGCCGCCAGCCCGGCCCGGTCGATCAGTTCCGCCGCCGCCACCTCCTGTCGGCGAAGAATGGGGATTGCCCGGCAGGCAGTGTGCAGTTCCGGATAGAAGATGAGCGCACTCGCCTTGTGGCGATGTTCAACCACCGTCCGGTAGACCACGGCGGCGATAAAGGCGAGGGTCCCCTCGCTGCCGACCAGCAGATGGCTCATGATCTCGAAGGGGTCCTCGAAATCGACCAGGGCGTTCAAACTGTAGCCGGTGGTATTCTTGATCTTGAACTTGTGGCGGATCCGCTCGCAGAGGGCCTGATCGGCCAGCACCTCCCGGCGCAACCGGCTCAGCCCGGCCAGCAGTGGCTGGTGGCTGCGGGAGAATTCGGCCCGGCTCTTGTCGTCGGCGGTATCGACCACGCTGCCGTCGACCAGGATCAACCGCATCGACTCCAGGGTCTGGTAGCTGTTCTGGGCCACCCCGCAGCACATGCCGCTGGCGTTGTTGGCAAGAATGCCGCCGATCCTGGCGGTGTCGATGGAGGCCGGGTCCGGGCCGATCTTGCGGTCGAATTCGGCGAGAATGGCGTTGGCCTGGCTGCCGATGATCCCCGGTTCGAGGTCGATCCGCCGGGCCTGGTCAAAGACCCGGTAGCGGCGCCAGCCGTCACCGAGGCGAACGAGGATGGAGTCGCTGATCGCCTGCCCGGAAAGGCTGGTGCCGGCCGCCCGGAAGGTGACCGGCAGGGCCAGCCGGCTCGCCTCACGGAGGATGAGCCGCACCTCCGCCTCGTTCTCCACATTGATTACGATCTTCGGAATCAATCGGTAAAAACTGGCGTCGGTACCGAAGGTTATGGTCCGCAGCGGGTCGGTGATGATATTTCCGGCCGGCAGAAAGCGGGCAATGGTCTTATGGAACTCCTGATATTTTTCCGGCAGCATCGGACACCTCGAGAAAGAAATCCACCCCCGAACACGGCTGCTGTTTGTAAAAGCCCGGCGAAAGGGCTATCATCTGCCGGCAGAGGGGCGGAGATTGAAGGGATAACAGGTTCGTTCAGGCAGGCCGCCAAGCTGGAGCTGGCTCTATCAGTTAGCTCTATGCCGGGCCTGACCGGGCAAAAATGGGGTGTTGGCGAACGGGTACGCAGACTATACAGGAGATGGCATGGTTACAGCAATCATTCTCATGAAGATTGAACGGGGAAAAACCAATCTGGTGGCCGAGCGGCTGGAGGCCACCCCTGGGGTATCGGAGGTCTTTTCCGTAAGCGGCAACTACGACCTGGTGGTCATCGCCCGAGTGGGCAACAACGACGAGTTGGCGATCCTGGTCACCGAAAGGATGCACGCCATCGGCGGCATCGAGAAGACCGAGACGATGCTCGCCTTCAAAGCCTACTCGCGGCACGATCTGGAGGCGATGTTCGCGGTGGGCATGTAGCCGTTCAGCCCCCGTCGGAAGACCCGGGAAGCTCACGGGGCGAAGAGGGGGTCGACCTGCAGTCGGGACAGGAATGGACCACCAGACGCGGGTCCCCCCCCTCACTGACCGCCTCGGCGAGGCTGCGCCAGCGGTCTTCGGCGGGGGAGTAGACCTTTTGGCAGCCGGCACAGACCAGCAGCCTTCCCTCGATCACCTCCAGCTGGTTCAGCGCCTCCTTCAGTTCGGCAACGGTCTCGGCCAGGGAGGCCTGGCTGCGCACCAGCCGCTCCGCCACCCGTACCCGGGCCCGGAGTTCATCGTCGTTGAAGGGCTTGGTCATGTAATCGTCGGCACCGGCGTCAAAGCCGCGCAGGATGTCGGTCCGGCTGTCACGGGCGGTGAGGAGGATGACGTAGGGCTCACCACCACCGTCGGCCTTCTCCTTGGCCAGCCGACACACCTCGATACCGTCCAGTTCCGGCATCTCCCAGTCCAGGATGGCAATCTGCGGCGGGTCACTCTTCTCCAGGGCGGCCAGGGCGGCCGTGCCATCGTTGGCCGCCACCACCCGATATCCCCACTCCTCAAGGCAGACCTGCACCATCATCCGGGTGGTGAATTCATCTTCGGCAATCAGTACCTTCATCTCCACTCCCCTCCCTCCGCCGGCACCATCCCGATCCCTGGCGCCTCTTCGAACTTACGACTCTACCACTCTTCTGCCGCCAAAATCTCTCCACCACCCCGCCGGCCCTTTCAGGTAGAGGGCGGGCACCCCGTCTCTCTGCATGCCCGGCTGGATATCCGCCCCGTTGTCGGTTCGTGATCGTTCACCGGTGTGCAGCAAAAGGCTGCAGGACCCGGATCTGATCGCCCGTTCAGCCAGTGCGCCACGTTCATTCAGGCAGGCCGCCGGACCAGCGTTGGTTCGCTCTCGGTTCGCTCTGTCAGTTGGCTCGGTCAGTTGGCTCGGCCAGTTGGCCCTGTCAGTTGGCCCTGTCAGTTGGCCCACCGGTGGCTCCATGAATGAACTCTATGGGGTGGCCTGACCGGGCGAAAAATGGGGCACCAAAGAACGTACTGCGCCGGTTCAACCGACGGGAAAACCGTCCACCATCCGGATCAACAGGTACTTATTGAGAAAAACGGTCCGCACAACCGTCACTTCGTTATAACGGGCCCGGGAGAGGCTGGTGATGGCGTCGAGCAGGTCGGATTCCCGCTGCAGCCCCTCGTCGTATTTCAACTGGGTGATCCGCAGGTTTTCCTGGGCCTGTTCGATGGAGCGGGCGGCGACATCGGCGTTCTCCAGGCCAACCCGCAGATCTATGGTGAGGTTGTCCAAGTCGGTGAGCAATGTCTGCTTCAACTCCTCCAGTTCGTAGCCCACCGCCCGCTCCTCCAGTCTGGCCCTGGCCAGGCTGGCCTCGGTGGTGTAGCCCTGAAAAAGGTTCAAGGAGAGCACCAGTTGGGCCCGCAGTTCATCCTCGTCTTCGCCGCCGGCCCCGTTCAGCAGTTCGTCGTCGTAACGACGATAGCTGCCGGCGACATCCACCCGTGGGTAGTAGCCGCTTTTGCCGGCCTCCGAACCGGCCTTGGTGGCCGCCAGCAGCGACTCCAGGGCCTTGATCTCGCTGCGCCGGTCAAGCATCCTTTCCCCCATCCCGGTGTATTCGGCAAGCCTTGGCATGACTTCGAACTCGCGGAAATCGAGATCGGCCAGACCAATCCGGGTACCGACCTGCCGGGAGAGGTTGTTGATACTCTTTTCCAGCCCCGCCTCGGCCGCCTGCAGGGTGATGTCGGCGTTGTCGAAGTCCACCCGGAACTTGAGCAGTTCGTTCATTCCGATGAGACCAACCTCGTAGCGGTTTTCGCCATCACGAAACACCCGCTCAAGCGTCTGAAAGGCCGCCTCGGCCACCTGCCGGTTGGCACGGCGCTCGAAGACCTCCAGGTAGGCCAGGGCCACCTGCAGCTGGACATCCTGGCGGATCCCCGCCAGCCGATACTCTGCCACCAGCCGCTGCATCTCCGCCGACAGCTGGCCGTAGCGGTCACTGAAGCCGGCGAAGATGTTGTAACTGACCCGCCCGCTCACCACCGAATTGCGCTCGGCCTCGGTAAAATTCTCCTCGTCGAGGAGATTGGCGGTATAACCAAGATCGACAGAAGGGTAATAGCCCCCCCTTGCCCGCTGGATATCTTTCTCGCTCTGCTCCAGGCGGGTCATATACTGGCGGACCACCTCCCGGTTTTTCAGGGCCATGGCCTGCATTTCGGCCAGTTCAACAGCCTGAGCACCGGCGGCAATCAGCCAGAGACTCAGGGCCAGGACACAAGACAGCGATTTCATTGCCGCAACTCCTCTTGAATGCACGCATATCAATTTCAGGGGGGAGGGAAACTGACCTCGGCCACCACCGCCCCTCCCCTCTCCAACCGGCAAAAAAGGCAGCCCGGGCAACTGCGGGGGGCGGCATCAGTCTACGGTTTGTCCCGGGAGGTGTCAAGGAGATGTCCGGAATGGGGAATTTTTTCTCTACCGATATGGACAGCAGTGCCAGTAAAGGCTAGTATTGCCCTGGGGCCGGGTGCTTTTCTCCCCCGCCCCGACCGACTCAATGGAGGCTGCCTTGAAAATTCGAATTTTCGTTCAAAATTAACTTTGCCCTATCCTTCGCCGGGAGGCAACACCATGGCACAACTCACGCGATTCCTCACCCTGACCCTGGCCCTGCTCCTCAGCGGCTGTGGCTACAACACCCTGCAGATGAAGGAGGAGGCGGTGTTCAAGGCCTGGGCCGACATCGACGCCACAATGCAACGACGCGCCGATCTCATCCCCAACCTGGTCGAAACCGTCAAGGGCTACGCCAGCCACGAAGCGGAGACCCTTGAGGCAGTGGTTGCCGCCCGAGCCAAGGCCACCTCGGTACAACTCGACCCGGCGGCACTCAGTGACCCGGCGGCAATGCAACAGTTCCAGGAGGCCCAGGGGGGGCTCACCTCGGCCCTCAGCCGTCTGATGCTGGTGGTGGAACGCTACCCCGACCTCAAGGCCAATCAGAGTTTCCTCGACCTGCAAACCCAGCTGGAGGGGACGGAAAACCGGATCAACGTCGCCCGGCAGCGCTACAACCAGGCGGTGGAGCAGTTCAACGCCGCGATCCGCAAATTCCCCGCCTCGCTTACTAACAACTTCATCCTTAACCTTGAGCGCAAGGAGTACTTCACCGCCGAGGAGCAGGCGCGGGTGGTGCCTAAAGTGAGCTTCTAACTGAGCATCTACCTCAGCTTTTACGTCAGTAAACATCCGAGCGGGGGAACGCCGATGGCCCGACCCACCCGAAGATTCCTTTTCTGGCTTGTCTGCTGTATCCTTTCCGGCAGCCAAATGGCAACCGCCGCTGCCATCCCGGAGCTGCAAAGCCGGGTAAACGACTCGGCCGGCATGCTCTCCGCCGCCACTGTCCAGCAGCTGGAGACCGTTCTTGCCACCCTGGAGCGCGAGGAGTCCACCCAGATCGCCGTGCTGATCATCGACTCTCTTGAGGGAGCAGTGCTGGAAGAGTACTCCCTGCAGGTGGCGGAGAAGTGGCGGCTCGGCCAGGCCGGCCGCGACAACGGCGCCCTCCTGCTGATCGCCAAAAATGACCGCCAGCTACGGATCGAGGTCGGCTATGGCCTGGAGGGCAGCCTCACCGATCTCACCGCCGGCCGGATCATCAACCAGGTGATCACCCCGCGCTTTCGGGAGGGCAATTTTGACCAGGGGGTGGTGGATGGGGTGAACGCCATGATCGCCGCCGTCCGGGGCGAGTTCACCGCCAACGACTCCCCCAGCCAGGGAGGTGGCGAAAACAATATCGGCGGCCTGGTGGTCTTCCTGATCGCCATCCTCTTCCAAGTCGGCCGGGTACTTGGCCGCCGGCCACTGGTAGCCGGCGGAGTCGGGGCGGCACTCACCCCGATGGTTGCCATCCTCACCGGCGCCGGCTGGCTGGTGGTACTGGCCCTCATTCCCTTCGGTTTTCTCCTCGGCTGGCTGGCCGGGCAGCTTCTCAAGGGGCTGCCGGCCACCTCCGGCCGTTCCCGTTCCTCCTCAAGACGCTCCTCTTTCGGTGGCTTCGGTAGTGGTGGTGGCGGCTTCAGTGGTGGCGGCGGTGGCTTCGGTGGCGGTGGTTCTTCAGGGAGGTGGTGATATGGCCAGTCCGGCGGAACGTTTTCTCAGCAGCGAGGAGCAAAGGCAGGTGACGGCGGCGGTACAGGAGGCGGAAAAACGGACCTCCGGCGAAATCGTCCCGCTCATCGCCTCCCGCAGCGGCCGTTACCGGGGCGCAGCAATAACTGCCGCGCTCACCCTGACCATACCCGGCGCCCTGCTGCTCAGCTACCTGATCGGCACCAGAATGTGGCTGGGCAGTAACAATGTCTGGCTCTTTCTCGTCGTGGCCCTCATTCTGCAGACCGCCTTCTACCCGCTCTGCTTCCGCATCGACCGGCTCAAACGCCCCTTTCTCGGCCGGCGGGAGACGGAGGAGACGGTACTCGATGCCGCCCTGGCCACCTTCTACCGCGAGGGGTTGCACCGGACTGCCGCCGCCAACGGTATCCTCATCTACATCTCGGTCCTCGAAGAGCGGGTGTGGATTCTCGCCGACCACCAGATCAACGCCCGTATCGGCCAGGAAGTGTGGGACCGGCTGGTCGACGAGTTGACCGCGGCGATCCGGGCCGGACAGCGCTGTGCCGGCATCTGCGCCACCGTCCGCCAGATCGGCGAGATCCTCCACGAACAGTTCCCCGGCCAGAAAGGGGATGTCGACGAGCTGCACAATTTGATTCTGCGCTGATCTGCGCCGACTGCGGCGGCAGAAGCGAGTGGCGGGTAGGCGAGTAAACGGATAAACGGGTAACCGGGTCAGCAGTTTACCGGTACACCTCGGCGCCGGCAAAGGGGAGCCCCAGGGCATCCTTGGCGGAGAGGATCGGCGGGCCGGCCAGCGGCCAGACGATGGCGAGGTCCGGGTCGTTGTAGGCGATGCAGCGCTCGTGCTCCGGGGCCCAGTAGTCGGTGGTCCGGTAGAGAAAGTCGGCACTCTCCGAGAGCACCAGAAATCCGTGGGCAAAGCCCTCCGGCAGCCACAGCTGCCGCTTGTTCTCGGCACTCAGATACTCGCCGACCCAGCGGCCGAAGGTGGGCGACTGCCGCCGCAGATCCACCGCCACGTCGAACACCTCACCGGCCACCACCCGAACCAGTTTTCCCTGGGGCTGACGAATCTGGTAGTGGAGCCCGCGCAGCACCCCGCGCACCGAACGGGAGTGGTTGTCCTGGACGAACTCCCTGGTCGCCCCCACCTTCTCCCGCCACTGGCGCTGGTTGAAACTCTCGAAAAAGAACCCCCGGTCGTCGCCGAACACCTTCGGCTCAAGGACCAGCACCCCCTCCAGGGCGGTTGTCCGTACCTGCATCGCTGCCTCGTTTCTGCTCGTTGGTTTGTTGGTTTGTTGGTTTGTTGGTTGTAGGCCTCAGGGCCCCGGGGTTGCCTCAACATCGGTTCCTTGCAGGGGCCGGGTGGCCTTCCTGCCGGCTGCGGCGCTTCGGCCTCTTCGTCAGGCCGGAGAGGCCGGCGGAACAGGCCATCCCTGGCCTGACCGCCGGTTGCGGACATCCTGTCCGCAACCCTGCGGGCCTCTTTCTCCGCCCTGCCGGGCCTTTCGCGATGCAACCGGCAGGAAGCCCGCCCGGCCCGCCCACCGTCATCGCGTCTCTGCAGGAGGGCCCTGCTTCTCGCTTCACCCTGCCGGGCCTCTCGACAGGAAACCCACCCGGCCCGGCCAGCTCATCGCCACTTTTCAGGAAGGGCCCTTCTTCTCGCTTCGCCCTGCCAGGCCTTTCATGGTACAGCCGGCACGAAGGCCACCCGGCCCGGAGCCTGCCTGGAGCGCTCTCAGTGGCTGTACATTGCTTCGTAGTAGTCCCGGTAGGCGCCGTTGACGATCTCCGCCACCCACTCCGGGTTGGCCAGATACCAGTCAATGGTCAGCTCCATGCCTCTGGCAAAATCCATCTTCGGCTCCCAACCCAGTTCGGCCCTGATCTTGCCGGCATCAATGGCATAGCGGCGGTCGTGGCCGAGGCGGTCGCGGACAAAGGTGATCAGGCTGCGGCGCGGCCGGCCGGAAGGGGCCAGGCCGACCTTCTCGTCGAGGAGGTCGCAGAGCAGGGTGACCACCTCGATATTCTCCTTCTCGTTATTGCCGCCGATGTTATACGACTCGCCGTCCCGCCCCTTCTCCAGCACCTCGACGATGGCCTCGCAGTGGTCCTGGACATAGAGCCAGTCCCGGACGTTCCGGCCATCGCCGTAGACCGGCAGAGGCCGGCCGTGCAGGGCGTTGTTGAGTACCAGGGGGATCAGCTTCTCGGGAAACTGGTAGGGCCCGTAGTTGTTCGAGCAGTTGGTAATCCGCACCGGCAGGCCGTAGGTGTGGAAATAGGCCCGGGCCAGGTGGTCGGAGGAGGCCTTGGAGGCGGAATAGGGAGAGCGGGGGTCGTAGGGGGTGGTCTCGGTGAAAAGGCCGCTCGGGCCGAGGGAGCCGTACACCTCATCGGTACTGACATGGAGGAAACAGGGTTTTCGTCCCGGCCACTCCCCCCCCAGCCAGTGCCGCCGGGCCGCCTCCAGCAGGGTAAAGGTGCCGGTGACGTTGGTGCGGATAAACTCCCCGGGGCCGGTTATCGATTTGTCGACATGCGATTCGGCGGCAAAATGGACCACCGTATCGACCCCCTCTTCGGCCAGCAGGGCATTGACCAGGGGCTGGTCGCAGATATCGCCGTGGACGAAACGGTAGCGCTCCCCCTCACTGATTGCCTGCAGATTTCGCAAGTTACCGGCGTAGGTGAGAGCGTCCAGGTTCACCACCCGCCAGGTCGGCCGGTAGCGCTGGAGGAGATGGACGAAGTTGGCACCGATGAAACCACAGCCGCCGGTGACGAGGATAACACGCTTATTTTCCATGTTCTTGACGATTTCTGTTTGCATTGTCGGAAAAAGAACCTAAATTAAGAGGTTTTTCAGCCCTCTCATATAATAAGTTCACCAGAGAATTCAAAGCCATTTTTCACCGCCCATGGGGAAACAACTCGATCAGGAAATTGCCCGCCGACGCACCTTCGGCATCATCAGCCATCCCGATGCCGGCAAGACCACCCTCACTGAAAAACTCCTCCTCTTTGGCGGGGCGATCAATATGGCCGGGGCGGTAAAATCACGCAAGGTGGAACGCCACGCCACCAGCGACTGGATGGCCATTGAGCAGGAGCGTGGCATTTCGGTCACCACCTCGGTGATGAAGTTTGCCTACCGCAACTGCGAGATCAACCTTCTCGACACCCCCGGCCACCAGGATTTTTCCGAGGACACCTATCGGGTGCTCACCGCCGTCGACTCGGCGGTGATGGTGATCGACAGCGGCAAGGGGGTGGAGGCCCAGACCGAGAAGCTGATGGAGGTGTGCCGGATGCGCAACACCCCGATCATCACCTTCATCAACAAGCTGGACCGGGAGGGCCGCGCCCCTCTCGACCTGATGGCCGAGATCGAGGAGAAGCTGCAGATCGAATGTACCCCCCTCTCCTGGCCCATCGGCATGGGCAAGACCTTCAAGGGGGTCTACAACATCCACCACCGCAGCCTCCACCTCTTCTCGCCGGGACAAAACAGCCGGGCGGTGCCCGGCGTGCTTATCGAAAACCTCGACGACCCGAAGGTGGACGAACTCCTCGGCAGCCTGGCGGCAGACGAACTGCGCGGCGACATCGAACTGTTGGAGGGGGCGGCCGACCCCTTCAGCCACCCCGACTACCTCAAGGCGAGCCAGACACCGGTCTTTTTCGGCAGTGCGATCAACAACTTCGGGGTTCAGGAAATGCTCGACTGCTTTGTCGAGATGGCCCCGCCGCCGGGACCACGGCAGACGCTCAGCCGTCTGGTCGACCCGGCCGAAGAGGAGTTCTCCGGCTTTGTTTTCAAGATCCAGGCCAATATGAACCCGGCCCACCGTGACCGGATCGCCTTCCTGCGCATCTGTTCCGGCCGCTTCAGCCGGGGGATGAAGGTGCACCACCACCGCCTGGGCAAGGATATCGCCCTGGCCAACGCCACCATCTTCATGGCCCAGGAGCGGAGCAACGTCGACGAGGCCTGGCCGGGTGACATCATTGGCCTGCACAACCACGGCACCATCAAGATCGGCGACACCTTCACCCCGAAGGAGGAGTTGAAGTTCACCGGCGTTCCCAATTTTGCCCCGGAACATTTTCGCCGGGTGCTGCTGAAAGACCCGCTGAAGATGAAGCAGCTGCAAAAGGGGCTGCTGCAACTGGCCGAAGAGGGGGCGATCCAGGTGTTTCGGCCGCTGATCGGCGCCGACTACATCATGGGGGCGGTGGGGGTGCTGCAGTTTGAGGTGACCATCGCCCGCCTGCGCGACGAATACGGGGTGAAGGCGGTCTACGAACCGGTGGACTACCAGGCGGCGCGCTGGGTCCACTGCGAGGACAAAAAGGCGATGGCCGAGTTTGAACGGCGGAACCAGGCGGCTCTCGCCCTGGACGCCGAAGGCTGCCTTGCCTATCTCGCCCAGAATGAGTGGATGCTCCGCTATTTCATGGAAAAGTGGCCGGCGATCGGTTTTGCCAAGACCCGGGAGAACCGCTGACCCCCCCTACTGGTTTTCCGGGCTGTCGACAAAAAGCAGCGCCTGCCCCTCGGTGATGGCCTTGGCCGACTTCTTCCTGGCCATGGCCAGGATGCGCTGGATGGTGCCGCGGGAGACACCCATGGAGCGTCCGGCCTCCTCCTGGGTCAACCCCTCACCGTCACAGAGGCGCAACGCCTCCAGCTCATCACGGTGGATAGGCACCTGCACCAGCTCGGTGAGCGGGGTTCCGGTGGGTTTGTAGGCCCGACCGCAGAATCGCCCCTGGCATTTGCGTTCTTTTTTCGGTCTTGGTGACATAGGATCCCACGATTTGGCAATTCGGCGAGTCGGCTATTCGGCAATCGCCTTCTGGCGGCGGCTGTACCACTCGCGCCCTGCCCAGCCCCGTACTGGAATTGTACCAGGAATGTGGCGCTTTGCTCCATACCGCTCAGTGCCGCAGAGGAGGGCCCGGGCAGCCCTGCCGTTCTCCCCGCCGGAAAGGGCCGGCACCGGAAAGGGAAGAGGAATGGACAAGCGTCCCCGGATACAGTACACTCGCAGGCGGGAGGAGATTGTATACCACTCGTGCGCGAAAACGGCAAACAGAAATCCGCTACGCCACCTGGTGGCCGTTCGGCAGTTCTGCACCCCTCCTCCGGCCCCGGGCTTTCGGTCCCCGCTTCCGGCCCCTGTTTTAAGGCCCTGCCAAAGCCCTGCCGAAGCCTTGTATAAGGCCCTGTTACGGCCCTGTACATGAAGCCAGGTACTGCCGCCAACCCGTCAGAGCCCATAGAAAAGTTCGCGACAAACCCGACCATCAATCCTCTTTGCAGCTGCCCCGTCCAGGGCGGCATTCCACCATGCGCCACAGCCTGATCAATACCCTGAACCTTCTTCTCATCCTTCTGCTCGGTGCCCTTCCGGTCGGTCTGCCGCCAGCCGCTGTCGCCGGCGACGAGATGCCGATGGCCATCAGCGAACTGACCGCCACCACCTCGGAGACGCATCTGATCGTCTTTGCCACCCTCAATACCACTCTCACCAGCGAGATGGTGGAGACTCTGCACAGCGGCATCCCTCTGTATACCTCCTTTTTCATTGAACTGTACAAGACCACCGGCAACCGTCCGGATGAGCAGATCGTGGCGAGGAATTTTCAGCACCGCATCGCCTTCGACACCCTTAAGGAGAGTTACCGGGTGACCCTGGAAGAGGAGAACAACAAGGTCTTCCCCTTCCGTACCCTCGCCGAGGCGGAAAAGGTGAACAACGAACTGAACGGCGCCAGGGTAATTGAACTGAGCCAACTGATCCCGAACAACAACTACAAGCTGCTGCTACGGGTGGAACTGCACCGCAAGACTCTACCCATGGGGCTGCAGAAGGTGTTGCCCTTCTTCTCCTGGCGGGAGAGCCGGAGTGACTTGCAGACCATCGAATTCAAGTTCTGACCCAGCGATTATGGCGACACCATTCAGGAGAGAGGAGCCCGGCGGCAAGCGCCCCTACACCGCCGAACAGATCAGCCAGAAACGCCGGCTGATCCGTTGGGTGATCTTGGTTTGCATCCTCCTTATCCCCTGTTTCATCTACCTGCAGAGCCTGCTGCTGAAAAATGAGATCGAGTTGCCGATCAGCAACAACATCCTCATCTTCGCCCTGATCAATGTCAATGTCCTGCTGGTCCTCTTCGTCCTCTTCCTCGTTCTCCGCAACCTCGCCGAGCTGCTCTTCGAGCGGCGGATCAACCGCCTCGGCAACAAGCTGAAGACCAAGCTGATCGCCTCCTTCCTTTCCCTCACCCTGATCCCCACCATCCTCCTCTTTTTCGTCGCCCTGCAGTTTGTCTCCACCAGCATGGACTACTGGTTCAACGCCAGCATCGAGGACTCACTCACCGAATCACTGAAACTGGCCCAGTCCCTCCTCCACGAAAAGGAGGAGCAGGTGACCCGGATGAGCGAGGGGATTGGCGACAACCTGAAGGAGCTGGAACTGACCGGCTACACCGCTGATACCATCAACCGTACCCTGGAAAACATTCTCACCTTCAACCAGATCAACGGCCCCGACAGCCTCACCCTGCTCACCACCGACAAAAACCTGGACATCAGCGTGCGCGGGCCGCAGTTGCGCAGCGCCATCCTGCCCAACATTCCCCTCCAGACCCTCGACCGGGTCCGGAACACCGCCACCTCGGAGACCCTGATCCAGGAGCTGAAGGAGGGGGATCTGGTCAGCAGTGTCGCCCTGGTCCAACTGGGACGGGGCAATCTCGGCCAGGCGATACTGGTCACCTCGCAGTTGGTGAAGAGTGACCAACTCGCCCGGATGACCACCATCTCCCAGGGAATCGAGGGCTACCGCCAGCTGAAGCATTTCAAGGACCCCTTCAAGTTCTGGCTGCTGACCATCCTGCTCATCGTCACCCTGCTGGTCGTCTTTGCCGCCATCTGGTTCGGCCTCTACATCTCCCGGGGGATCACCGGCCCTCTGGAGAAGCTGGTGCTGGCCACCCGGCGGGTGGCCGACGGCGACCTGGAGTTTGCCCTGGCCCCCGACTCCGACGACGAAATGGGATTGCTGGTGGAGTCGTTCAACGAGATGACCACCAACCTCTCCTCCAGCAACCGCAGATTGGCCGAGGCCCACGAAGCTCTGCAGAGCAGCTCGCAGGAATCGGAGCAGCGCCGCCGCTACACCGAAATCATCCTCCAGAACGTCTCCGCCGGGGTGATCTCCCTGGACGAAAACGGCCGGATCACGACGATCAACCGCTTCGCCGAAAACCTCCTCAGCATTGACAAGAGCCTCTTTATCAGCCTCCAATACCGGCAGGTGCTCGCCCCCTACCAGGCGGCCATCGTCGACGGCTTCATCGAGGAGCTGCAGGTGACCGGCAAGATCAGTGTCGAGCAGCACATCAAACTGAACGTCCTGGGAAAAAACTACTCCCTGCTGGTCAACTTCACCCGCCTGGAGGACGATGAGGGGCGGCTGGTCGGCTATGTTCTCGTCTTCGACAACCTCACCAAACTGGAGAAGATGCAGCGGATGGCGGCCTGGCGCGAGGTCGCCCGGCGGATCGCCCACGAGATCAAGAATCCTCTCACCCCGATCCAGCTCTCCGCCCAACGCCTGCGCCGCCGCTACCCGGAGATTCTCAACCAGGAGAACAGTGTCTTCGACCAGTGCACCAGCACCATCATCACCCAGGTGGACGAGTTGAAACGGCTGGTCAGCGAGTTCTCGCAGTTTGCCCGGATGCCGAAGGTGCAGAAGGCACCGGCCGACCTCTTCGAACTGGCGAAACGCACCCTCTTTCTCTATCAGGAGGCGCACAAGGCGATCACCTTCCACTGCCAGGCCCGTCAGCCGGTCCCGGCCTTCAGCTTCGACGCCGAGCAGATCAAGCGCTGCCTGATCAATCTGCTGGACAATGCGGTTGCAGTTTTGCCGGATGGGGGTACAATAGAAATCGAACTGAGCCTTGACCCGGAGATGGAAAACGTCTACCTGAAGGTCTTTGACGATGGCCCGGGGATCAGCAAAGAGAACAAGCTGAAGCTGTTCGAACCCTATTTTTCCACAAAAAAGAGCGGTACCGGCCTCGGCCTGGCGATCTGTTCAACAATTGTCTCCGACCACAACGGTTATATCCGGGTACAGGACAACGAACCGAAGGGGTCGGTGTTCATCATCGAGCTGCCCCTGCTCGACCGGCAGTAGCCACCCTCCGGCCACGGCGGCCATAGCGGCCGCGCCACCGACCCGATCCCCGGCCAAACCCGGCACGGTGCCATGAGCAAACGGATTCTGATCATCGATGACGAGACGGCCATCCAGGAGAGCCTGGCCGGAATCCTCGAGGACGAGGGTTTCGCCGCCATTGCCGCCTCCTCCGCCGAGGAGGGGCTGGAGCTGCTCGAGAGCATCCCCATCGATCTGGTGCTCCTCGATATCTGGCTGGGCGACAACATGGACGGGATGACCGCCCTGGAACGGATCCGCGAACGGTTCGAAATGCCGGTGATCATGATCTCCGGCCACGGCACCATCGAGACGGCGGTCCAGGCCACCCGCAAGGGGGCCTACGACTTCGTCGAAAAGCCCCTCTCCTACGACAAGATCATCCTGGCGATCAGCAACGGCCTGCGTTTTGCCCGGCTGGAGCAGGAGAACCTCCTCCTCCGCCAGGGCTCGGGCGAGAAGCCGATCCTCACCGGCGAATCGCCGGCCATTTTGGCCCTGAAGAGACAGATCGAGATGGTCGCCCCCACCGACGCCTGGGTCCTCATCCGCGGCGACCACGGTACCGGCAAGGAGCTGGTGGCCCAGTCGATCCACCGCGCCTCCCTCTCCAGCGAACAGCCGATGGTCGAGGTGAACTGCGCCGCCATCCCCGAAGAGCTGATCGAGTCGGAGCTCTTCGGCCACGAGAAGGGCTCGTTCACCGGTGCCCACACCAGCAAACGGGGAAAGTTCGACCAGGCCGACGGCGGTATTCTCTTTCTCGATGAAATCGGCGACATGAGCCTCAACACCCAGGCGAAGATCCTCCGCATCCTCCAGGAGCAGAAGTTCGAACGGGTCGGTGGCAGCAAGACGATCAAGGTCAATGTCCGGGTGCTGGCCGCCACCAACAAGAACCTGGAAGAGGAGATCGAGGCCGGCCACTTCCGTGCCGACCTCTTCTGGCGGCTGAATGTGGTGCCGATCCACGTCCCCCGCCTGCAGGAACGGCTGGAGGATATCCCCCTGCTGGTCACCGCCCTGATGCAAAACCTCACCGGCAAAGGGCTGCGCCCCAGGGAGTTCACCCCCGAGGCCCTGCTGGCGATGCAGGAGCACAACTGGCCCGGCAACGTCCGAGAACTGCGCAACTTCGTCGAGCGGCTGGCGATCATGTGCCCCGAACCGCAGATCGACGCCGGCCATATCCGCCTCTTCCTCGGCCTCACCCCGCCGGCACCGGTCGCCACCAGCGCCAGCCTGGCCACCGATCTGTTCCAAGAAGACTACAAGACGGCGAAAAAACTGTTTGAGCGGGAGTATCTGCGCCGGAAGCTGGTGCAGAACGGCCACAACATCTCCAAAACCGCCGAACTGGTGGGGCTGGAGCGGAGCCACCTGCACAAAAAATTAAAAGGCTACGAAATCATCCAGTAAACCCGGCGGCCGGCATCCTTTCCCGTACGGCCCCTCCCGGCCAGCAACCATCATATCCGATCCACCAGAAGGAGTGCATACCATGGTCTTTCCCGAATACCGCCCCCGTCGTCTCCGTCAGAACCAGACCTTCCGCAGTCTGATCCGCGAGACCCGGCTGAACCCGGAGAGCTTTATCTACCCGCTCTTCGTCATCCCCGGCAAAAAGCGACGGGAGGAGATCCCCTCAATGCCGGGAATCCCCCGCCTCAGCGTCGACCTGCTCGCCGCCGAGGCGAAGGAGTGCCTGGCCCTCGGGGTGAACAGCGTCATCCTCTTCGGCCTGCCGGAGAAAAAGGACGGGGTCGGTTCCGGCGCCCACGCCAAAAACGGCATCATCCAGACCGCCATCCGGGAGCTGAAGAACCGGCTGCCGGAACTGCTGGTGATCACCGACGTCTGCCTCTGCGAGTACACCGACCACGGCCACTGCGGCTGCATCATCGACGAGAGGGTGGACAACGACGCCACCCTGGAGATCCTTGCCAAAACCGCCCTCTCCCACGCCCAGGCCGGTGCCGACATGGTCGCCCCCTCCGACATGATGGACGGCCGGGTGGCGGAGATCCGCACCGCCCTCGACGAAAACAGCTTTGAATCGGTGCCGATCATGTCCTATGCGGTGAAGTACGCTTCGGCCTTTTACGGCCCCTTCCGCGAGGCTGCTGACTGCGCCCCGAGCTTCGGCGACCGGGCCGGCTACCAGATGGACCCGGCCAACAGCCGGGAGGCGCTGCGCGAAGCGACCCTGGACGTCGACGAGGGGGCCGACATCTTGATGGTCAAACCGGCCCTGGCCTATCTTGACATCATCGCCCGCCTGCGCGACGAATTCGACCTGCCGGTGGCCGCCTACCAGGTGAGCGGCGAGTACGCGATGATCAAGGCGGCGGCGGAAAGGGGCTGGATAGACGGCGAACGGGTGATGGCCGAGAGCCTGCTGGCGATCCGGCGGGCCGGGGCCGACATCATCGTCACCTATTTTGCCAAGGAGATGGCCCGTCTGCTGCGCGGGCGGGGCTAACGGCGAGGTCTTGCCGGTGGGAAGCTTCAGGTTTGCTGCGCCCTGTCATGTCGGATGTCGGGCAGGGCGAGGGCGCAGAGGAGATGCTGAAATTCTGCGGGTCTGATAAACCACCCGCCGCCGGTCAGGCGGCGGGGTCGAAGTCGGTCGAGGTGGGTAGGTGCACCTTCTGCAACTGCTCGGGGCTGAAGCTCTTATGGATTCGCTGCATCGCCGCAGCCAGCTGTCGGACCGGGGCGGCCGGCAGGGGGAGCAGGGCCGCGTCGAGGTAGGCGGTGAGGAGAAGCTGCCCCTTCTCCTGCCGGTAGGTGTGGCTCCAGTTGATCTCGATGGTCTCGCTGTTCTCATCAATGGGTGGAGGCAGTGCGACGCCGCGCCGGGCCAGCTGGACCGCGTCGCAATCGGTCATCTCCAGAAGCCAGGCATCGCCGTGGGCGGTTGAGAAGAAAAAGAAGACCCCCAGTTCGCGAAAGACCACCTTGCCGGCGGCGGCATCCTCCTGAATCCGTTTCACCCCCCCCAGCAGAGAGACCTTCGCCCCCGCCTCGGCAACGGCAGGTTGTGCCACCTTCTCCCACCGGTGCGGGCCGCAGCAGTACTTGAACTTTTTGCCGCTGCCGCAGGGACACTGTTCATTTCGGCCGATTTTCGCCATTGCTCACTCCCACTTGCTCAGTCTCACTTGCTCACTTCTGCTTGCTTGCTCGCCTGGTTCTTGTCCTGCTGTTTTCGGCAAAAATCCTCTCCTGCGCTGCGCCATGCTTTGCCCGGGCCTATTCAAAGCGATTCGTGGCTATTCGAGGCTGTAGCAAGCCATTCGAACCTGGTCCGGCGGGTCGTAGCTGATCACAGTCATCAGGAGCATTTGCTGTAGCCGCAGGCGTGGCAGGTCTCGCAGCCCTCTTCGAAACGGAGCGGCCCGGCACACTCCGGACAGAGCGACGAGAAGCCCGCCTGGGTGCCGGCCATGAATGATTTAAAGAGCTTACTCAACTGCGCCGGCAGGTCTAGCATATGGCCGCTGGACCTGTCAAGCTGTTTGATAATCTCGTCCATCGGCACGTTGAAACGGAGGGCCAGCGACACCAGCCGGCAGGTGGTGGTCCACATGGTCGACTTGTCTTTCAGGTCGACCCGGTTGTCGAAGGGGAACTTGGCGAACACCTCCATGGGCTTCTCGTTCTCGTCAAAACAGACGATGATGTAGACTGACTTCTGCTGCTGGTCTTTTACCCGGTAGCGCTTGGCATCGAGGGTGTCGGGGAGGATCCGCTTCACCGGCCCGTGCTCGGAGACCATGGCGGTCTTCTCGGCCATCGCCGCCTCGCCGCTGTTCAGCACCTGATTGTCCCGGGAGCCGTCGCGGTAGACGGTCAAGCCCTTGCAGCCAAGCTGGTAGCCGGTGAGGTAGGCGAGGCGGACCTCCTCCCTGTCGGCACTGTTGGGCAGGTTGATGGTCTTGGAGATGGAGCTGTCGACCCCGTTGCGCTGCAGGATCCCCTGCATGCGGATATGGTCATCCGGCCGGATGTCCTGGGCGGTGCGGAAAATCTCCTGCCATTTGGCCGGAATCTCCCGGTGGCCGATCACCGTGCCGCTGTCGGCCACCCGGCTCAGCAGTTCGTCGGAGTAGAACCCCTCCTCCCGGGCAATCTCCTCAAAGTACTTGTTGACCATGATCAGCCGGTCGCCATCCATCACCTGCTTGACCATGACAATGGAGAAGTAGGGCTCGCAGCCGGAGGCGCAGTCGGCGATCATCGACACCGTGCCGGTGGGCTGGATGGAGGTGAGGGCGGCGTTGCGGCGGGCCGGATAGTGGTTGTGCTTGGGGTCGTAGGCCGGAAAGGGCCCCTTCTCGCTGGCCAGTTCCACCGAACGCTCCTCGGCAACTTCGCGGATAGAGCGCATCACCTTGCCGGCCAAATTCCGCCCCTCCTCACTGCCGTAGGGGATCTGCAGCTGGATGAGCATATCGTGCAGCCCCATGATCCCCATGCCGATCTTCCGGGTCTTCAGGGTCATCTCCTCGATCTCTGGGATGGGGAAACGGTTGCAGTCGATGACGTTGTCGAGAAAGACGGTGGCGGTGCGCACCACCTCCCGCAGGCGCGGGTAATCGACCTGGCCCTCGCTGACGAAGCGGGCCAGATTGATGGAACCGAGGTTACAACTCTCGTAGGGGAGCAGCCACTGTTCGCCGCAGGGGTTGGTGGCCTCGAAATCGCCCAGCTGCGGGGTGCTGTTGTCGCGGTTGGCGGTGTCGATGAACAGCACTCCCGGTTCGCCGTTGTGCCAGGCGAGATCGATGATCTGGTCGAAGACCATCCGGGCGCTGAGGCGGCGGACCACCTCCCGGGTGGAGGGTTCGATCAGCTCGTACTCCTCATCCTCTGCCACCGCCTGCATGAAAAGATCGGTGATACCGACACTGAAGTTGAAGTTGTTGAAGCGGCTCTGGTCCTCTTTGGCCCGGATGAAGTCGAGAATGTCGGGGTGGTCGATGCGCAGCACCCCCATGTTGGCACCCCGCCGCTTACCCCCCTGTTTGATGGTCTCGGTGGCGGCGTCAAAGACGGCGGCAAAGGAGAGGGGGCCGGAGGCCACCCCCTGGGTGGAGCGGACCGAGGCGTTCTTCGAGCGCAGCCGGGAGAAGGAGTAGCCGGTACCGCCGCCGGTCTTGTGGACCAGGGCGCCGTTGCGGATGGCCGAAAATATCCCGTCCATGGAGTCGGGCACCGGCAGGACAAAACAGGCGGAGAGCTGACCGAGGTCGGTGCCGGCGTTCATCAGGCAGGGGGAGTTGGGCAGGAAGTCGAGGTGGTAGATCATGGTGAAAAAGGCTTCCCGCAGCTGCTCGTATTCCGGCTGGGCGCTGTCCACTGCCGCCACCGCGTCGGCAACCCGGCGGGCCAGGGCCTCCCAGGTTTCCAGGGCCTTGCCGGCGGCATCTTTCAGATAATAGCGCCGGGCAAGAACGGTCTCGGCGGTGCTGGTCAACTCCTGTTTGGTGACATCCGGGGTCATGGCATCCTCTGATCGTGGTGACAGGGCCTTCCACCCCCCTGGCGGATAGGCCGACAAGGGCAGTTTATACACCACATCTACCTCCCTCTCAAGAGGAAACTACAACCAGTAGTGGCCAGCTGGCAAGATTGCCGCAATGCCGCCGTCTTCACGAAAAATCTTTTTTTTCAACAGGAAAAATGCCGGCAGGGCAATTTTCGGGGAGAAAGAAGAGAGTGGACCGGCAGAGGGGGACGGCAGTGGAGAGGGGCGGCGCCAATCGCCAAACCAGTGCTGCGGGTATCCTGAAACCCCCAATTCCAGGGGGGTGGGAGAGAAGGATGGGATGATGGGTAAAAAAGAGGCGGGTGCCGCAGCGTATCGCCACGGCACCCGCCCGAGGGAGGGCGCTGCCTCCACCGCCGACCCGGATGTGGCAGCCAACAGAGCTGCCGTCAACCGGGTGGAGGGGCTACAGGCTTAGAAGCGCAGCCGCAGACCGATGCCGAAGCGGCCGAAATCATAGAGGCCGTCCAGTTCGTCCGGGGCGGAGCGAACCTCGAAGAAGAGGGAGCCGTTCAAACCCTCAGACTCGCCGAAGACCCGGCGACCGACCCCGACGATGAGGTCGAGCTGGCTGTCTTCCAGATCGTTGTCGCTGTCACCGTTGGTCAGCCAGGCGCCAACCCCGAAATGGGTGAAGTAGCGCTCGGCAAAGCTGTACTCGCCAAACAGATCGATGAGGCCGGCCGAACGGCCATCGCGGCCTCTGAAGAGGGGCGCGGCGCCGACCATGCCGAGAATGGAGAACTCCTCGCTCAGCCGATACTCCAGCCCCACCCGACCAAAGAGGTAGTCGGCCGGATCGTACTGGCGGAAATAGCCGACATCGGCAACGGGACGGAACCGCTTCATCCCTTCCACCGTGGTGCTGCAGGCAGCGGAGTCGCCCACCGCCCCAGCGTCATCGACCACGGTGACCCGCAGGGTATTTTTGCCACAAGGCATGGCGACGGTGGCGGCCAGGCTGCCGTCCACCACCTGCTCACCGACCACCTGACCCTGGGCATCGACAAAGGCGATGTTCATCCCCACCACCTTGCCATCGCTGTCAGTGGAGGTGCCGGCGTCGACGGCAATGATCTCGCCGCAGAAGGCCTTCACCGGGGTGACGCTCATGGCGCAGATGGGCGACTGGTTGGGGGGAGGAAGTACCGGTGGCGGTTGAACAACCACCGGCTGCGGGGGAACGGGACGAGAGGCCATCAGCGCCACGTTGCCGCACCCCAGGGGGATAACGAAGGTATGGATGGAGCCCTCATGTTCGATATCGATCTCGAAGCCGACAAAGGGCACCTCATTGCCCCAGGTAACATCCTTCATCACCTTGACCGTGCCGACCCCTTTGCGCTTGTAGAACATCCACTCGAACCAGGAACCCTTCTGGTATTCGACGGTGCGGATGGGGGCGGAGGACACCTGGTTCATGAACGGCACATAGAGTTCGGAGCGGCCGGAGAGTTCAAAACCCTTGCGGACCTCGGTATCCTTGCTCTGCAGCATGGCCAGCAGTTCTTCGGTGGAGGTGAGCGGCGGCTTGTGGAACGGACTCCGGCCAATCTCCATCAACACATTCGCCGCCTGGGCGCTGGAAAAGACCAGCAGCAGCAAGGTCATCACGCACAACAGCACCCCTCTTTTTTTCAACATGCCTCCTCCCCTGGTTAGCAAACCTGAAAAATCAGTCTCTTTCTCCCCTCACGCAGCAACCGGTCGACGGTGGGGGCGCTTAACAAAACAAACAGCCGGATAATACACACTTTGTGCCGATTTGTACAGGGGAGAAACCGGTCTCCGGCAATTCTTTCGGCAATCTTGACAGCCGACAGCTTCCCGGCTATTCTCTGCCGGCCCTGCCCCACTGACCGCACTGACCCTCGCTCCCCCGCCAACCCCCGGAGACCCCCCATGCCGGAACCGACAGCCACCCGCCCCGGCCAGCAGCGGGCCCCCTCCTTTACCCTGGTCAAATGGTCAACCTTCGCCGTTCTCATCCTTACCTATATTCTCGTCTATTTCCACCGGATGGCCCCCGGGGTGGTGGCCGAGTACCTGATGAGCGCCTTCCAGACCACCGGTACCAGTCTCGGCACCCTCTCGGCCATCTACTTCTTCGTCTATGCCTGCATGCAGATCCCCTCCGGGGTGATCGCCGACACCCTGGGGACGAGAACCTCGGTGGTGGCCGGCAATCTGATCGCCGGGCTCGGCTCGATCCTCTTCGGCCTCGCCGATACTTTCACCACCGCCTGTGTCGGCCGATTCCTGGTGGGGCTGGGGGTCTCGGTGGTCTTCGTCAGCATCATGAAGAGCAACTCGCAGTGGTTCCACGCCCGGGTCTTCGCCCTGCTCAGCGGGCTGACCCTGTTGATCGGTAATCTCGGTTCGGTCCTTGCCGCCGCCCCCCTCTCCAGCCTGCTGCTCTTCTTCTCCTGGCGGATGGTCTTCGTCGGCATCGGCATTTTCTCTCTCTTTCTTGCCTTCCTGGCCCTGCTCATCGTCCGCAACCGTCCGGAGGATCTTGGTTTTCCTCCAGTTAATCAACAGGGGACAGTACCGCCGCCAGACGGCCACTGGCTGCAGAAGCTGCGGGCGGTGGTGCTGGTCGGCCGGCTCTGGCCCGGTTTCTGGGTCCAGTTCGGCATGGTGGGCGGCCTCTACGCCTGGATGGGGCTGTGGGGGATACCCTATCTCCGTGACGTCCACGGTCTCGACCGCTCCTCGGCCGCCGACCATGTCTCAGCGATGCTCCTCGCCTTCGCCTTCGGGGCCCTCTTCTTCGGCTGGCTCTCTGATCGTCTCGGCCGTCGCCGGAGCATTCTCATCGCCACCGTCTTCGCCTACCTGGCCTGCTGGCTCTGGCTCCTCTACGCCCCCTGGTCACCGGGGCCTGGCGGCCTGCTGCTCTTTGCCCTGATCGGCCTGGCCGGCTCCGGCTTCGTCCTCACCTTTGCCGCTGCCAAGGAACTCATCCACCCCAGCCTGTCGGGAATGGCGGTGGCCGTGGTCAATTGCGGCTGTTTTGCCGGCACCGCCCTGCTCCAGCCGCTCTTCGGCTATATCGCCGACCGCGGCTGGGATGGCCGGCTGCAAGACGGGGCGCGGGTCTACGCCGCCGCCGACTACCGGCAGGGGATTCTGCTCATTGTCGCCTTTGCCCTGATCGCGGTGGTCGCCGCCTTCCGCCTGCAGGAGACCTGGGGTCGCAACATCTCAGCCGACCCTGCCGGCAGCATCAACGGAACACGGGGAAAAGAGAGGGCAAAATAGCCGGGGCAGGCAAAGATGCTTGCTCATTTTCCCGACAAAGGCTATCCTCAAAAAGGAATTTCAGCCAACTTTTTCTCCCCCTGGCGCCAGGCGGCCAGCTGGTAAACAGCGGCCATGGCAACAGCGGCCGGGGACAACAACCAAGGCGGATGCCGTGGTAACCATGCGAACAGCCAATCCCATGCAAAAAGCCAAATCAAGCCGGTCAAGCCAGTCAATTGTCGCGGTTCTGCTGATCCCCTGTCTCATCCTGCTCAACCTGCCGGTCCTGGCCTCCCAGCCGACAACCTCGCCCCCGAACAAGCCGGCAACGGCCACCAAAATCGTCCACCAGCCGCTGAAGACGGTTGATTCCGGCAGCCGCCCGACCATAACGGCGGAGATCGAGGACCCGATGGGTATCGAACTGGCCCGAGTCTATTTCAAGGCGGTGGACAGCGACGACTACAGCTTCGTCGCCCTCGAACCGGACCCTTCGGCCAGCCGTACCGGCATCGTCACCCGGGGTGTTTTCCGCGCCACGCTGCCGGCACCGGCCGGCAACGCCGGCTGGTTTGACTACCTGATCCTGGTGAAAAACTTCGACCAGGTGGTGGTGAAATCGCAGAACTACACCGTCTCGGTCTATCCCCGGCCGGCCGAAACGGCGCCAGCAAAACCACCCCTTGCGGTCTTCAGCGAGCCGGAACAGCAGCCGACCAAAATCACCGGTTTTGCCGACAACGTCACCTTGAGCGGCGTGTCCCCGGAGGCCAGGTACGGGGCCACCGCTGGCCTCTATCCCGAGGCTGCAGGGGTGGTGACGGCGGTACCCGGCGGCACCGTCACCGCCTCGAGCGGCGGGCTGACCGGCGACAAACTGCTTATCGGTGCCGTGGCAGTGACCGCGGTGGTCGTTGCCGGCGCCGCCCTGGCCGGTGGTGGCGGCTCCAGCGGCGGGGCAGAACCACTGCAACCGGAGCCCGAACCGGAAACAGTGCCGGAAGAGGAGAGCGAACCGGTGGAGGAGACGGCACCGGCCGCCACCGACCCACCGCTCAGCCAGACCGACGAAACAGAGGAAGGGGTAGCGCCGGTGCTGGCGATGAGCCGCTGCCCCCAGGCCGACAGCCGTTGGGGTGGCGAGTGGCGCCAACTCAGCGACAGCTGCCCGGAGAGTGCCGGAGCGGCGACACAGACGGGGACTCTTCTCGTCGGCCGGTGGCAGGGAGCGGTTGACGACGACTGCCGCTTCCACATCTCCCCGGCAGCCGGCGAGCCCGGCCCGACCTTGGTCGGCGTTGTCGCCGGCGGGGAGGCCCAGCTGCAGGGGGTCGATCTCTGCGGAATCCCCCTCTCTTTTTTTACCGCCCGATTCAGCGGCAACGCCATAGCCGCCCGCTTTCCGGGCGGCAGCGCCGACGGCAGTCGGCTACCGCAGTGAGGGACCACCCAAGCGTTCAAGTACCCTCCTTGCCCATTCCCCCCCCGATGCATATTCTGCAGGGTATTCGTACAGGTACCCCGGGCCAGACCACCTGCCCTCTCCAGCCAATCCTGGCCCCCGGCGCATTTGTTCCTCAACAACCCAGCCGAGATATCCATGCCGACAGCACCACGACGACAGCCAACAGCTGAACGCAACAGCGACCAGCCTGCCACGCCCCTTTGCCGGAGGCTGCCCCGCCCACCCCTTTTCCTCCTCAACCTCGTTCTCCTTGCCATCCTCTGCACCGGCCCCGCCCGGGCCGAAGAGGAGACTTTCCGCAACAGTGTCGACCCCGATTTTCTTCGCCAGCTCCAGCTAAGCTCTGAGTACCGGGTGGCGGTCCTGCCCATGGAGAACTTCACCGTCGAAGGGGATATCGACTACCATTTCCGCAACCGGCTCAGCGAACGGCTGCGCGCCAAGGGCTATTCGGTGGTGGACAGCCGGCTGGTGGACGAAAAGCTCTTCCAGCTCGGCATCAGCCATGCCGGCCAGCTTGGCCTGCTCTCCTTCGAACAGCTGCAGGGCCTCACCTCCGCCGACGCCTTCCTCTCCGGGGTGGTGGAGCAGGGGACCGTCCAGCATGCCGGGGTGTTCAACAGTTACGTCTACACCTGCTCGGTGAAGCTGCAGGACCGCAACGGCCGGGTGATCTGGTCGGCCCTGCAGAACCGGGTGGCCAAACGGCGGGTCGCCATCGACCCGGTCAACATGTTTCTCGACATGGCCATGGTCAAAGGGGGTGGGGAAATGGAAAAGGCCGTCTACGCCCTGGCCGACAGGATGCTTGCCCAGCTTCCCGACGGGCCGGTACAGGTATTGGCCACCGGCGACTCCCTTCTCGACATGGCCGTCGAAACCACTGCCAGGGAGGGCAGCAAGCAATGAGTATCTTCCGCCCCTTCACCCGCGTCACCACCTCCCCTCTTTGTGGCATTTTCACCGCCGTCCGCCTCTTGCCTCTGCTCCTCGCCCTCACCCTTGCCGCCTGCGGCGGCCAGAGCGGCAGCGCCGGCAGCAGTGTGGCAACGGTGCAGCCGACCAGCGCCGGCAGCGGCCCGGGCACAGCTGCCGAACGGCCGGCACGGCCGGTGCCGACCCGCCTGCTGGGAACGGTGGCGGTGACCAAGGTGGCCATCGACCACCCCAGCGCCAAGCTGGTCTTCCAGCCGAACGGGGTGAGTGACACCATCGTCCGCCAGCTCCAGGCCGGCGGCGGCTACCGGGTGATCGACTGGACCAGCCTGCAGGATGTGCTCTTCCGCCGCAATCTGGAATGGTCTGATCTCCAGGAGAACAAGGATCTCGGCCGGGAGATCCGCGAGGTGCTGTTCAACGACTACTTCCTGATGGGCAGTATCACCGCCTACGGCGAACGGATGGAGTTTTCGGCCAGCGCCTTCACCAAGGCCAAGACCCAGATTGTCAGCACCACCGTGGAACTGGCGATAAAAGACGCCCTGACCAACGAGATTGTCGCCTCCGCCCGCGGGGTCGGCGAGGAGAGCCGGCAGGTGACCCAGACCCTCGGCTTCGGTGCCGCCGGCGGCATCGACACGGTAATGGCCAACCGGGTCCTGGAAAAGGCCATCGACCAGGCCCTCGGCCAGCTGACCGAGCGGCTGGCCGCCCTGCCGCCGCCGGACCGGCCGGTGCTGGCCGCCGCCAAGAAGGGTGACCCGGCCACGCCGGCCGTCACCCTGGCCAACCGGCCGAAAGTGCTCTTCATCCTCGCCGAAGAGGAGGAGCAGGACAACGAACCGGGGGTGATCAATGAAAAAGCTATGGATCCGGCCCTTGAGCTGAGCATCACCGAGCAGGCGATGGCCGAGGAGTTTGACCGCGCCAAGGCCCAGGTACTCACCGCCAGCGACGTGGTCAACCGGGCCTATTCGATCAGCGGCGGCGAAGAACTCCTCCTCAGCGGCTGGGCCAGCGAAGAGGAGTTCCGGCAGCTGGAGGATCTCCTCCAGGCCCGCAGCGGCCTGGGCAGCTACGCGGTGGAAGTGGGGAAAACGGTGCAGGCGGATATCGTCGTCACCGGCTCGGTCGGCTTCCACGTCATCCCCGGACAAGGCCCGGGCGGGGTGCAGACGAAACAGAGCTCGGTCTTCGTCAACGTCAAGGCAATTGCCGTCGGCAGTGGCGAAACCCTGGCCATCACCTCGGCCCGGCAAAGCTATATGGCCATCCTTTTCCCCAGCGCCTTCGACGCCCGTACCCAGTCGCTGAACCTTGCCG
>JAABSV010000033.1 GCA_011390165.1 Desulfobulbaceae bacterium | reverse complement strand
ACGCTCGAAAAGACCGTCGATCTGGACGGAGAGCCGCTCACCCCGGTGATCTTCCCGGAGGAGGCCGGCAGCGAACGGAGTGAGGAGGAGATGGAAGCCCTGGAGGCTGGGGCCGACCTCCTCTCCTTCCAGGGGCGCTCCAACCACGTTCCGGCCGGGCAGACGGCGATCATTCCGGCCCGCACCCTTCTCGCCGCCGGCGGCAAGTTGAAAGGGATCGCCCTCGGCGTCGGCGAGGGCGCCGACATCGCCACCCTCGCCGGCCAGCTCAGTGACCGCTTCAGTCTGGCCATCTTCACCGGCGAGAGGGACGGCGTGTGGCTCTACAACCTCAGCGACACCAGCAGCTACAGCGGCGTCCCCAATATCATCATCCCCCTGCTCATCTCGGTGCTCATCGTCCTCAACACCATGATCAGCTCGGTCTACGAGCGAAAAGGGGAGATCGCCGTCTACACCTCGGTGGGTCTGGCCCCCTCGCACGTCAGCTTTCTCTTTGTCGCCGAGGCCCTCGCCCTGGGGGTGGTGTCGGCGGTGCTCGGCTACCTGGTGGCCCAGGTCTCCGCCGCCCTGCTGGCCGATACCCCGCTCTGGGCCGGGATAACCGTCAACTACTCCTCCACCGCCGGGGTGGCCGCCATGCTCCTGGTGGTCGGGGTGGTCCTCCTCTCGGTGCTCTATCCGGCCCGGGTCGCCGCCCGGATCGCCATGCCCGACGTCAACCGCACCTTCGCCCTGCCGCCGCCGCAAGGGAACCGGATCATGGTCACCCTCCCCTTTCTGATGAAATTCCGCGAACACGGCAGTATCGGCGGCTTTCTCCACAACTATCTGGCCAGCCACCAGGATATCTCCCACGGCATCTTCTCCACCGGCCCGGTGGAGGTGGTCTTCAGCTGCAGCACCCGGGAAGAGATCATCGGCATGGTGGCCGAATCGACCACCCCGCACGACCTCCGCTGCCTCCACCTGCGCACCAGGGTGTGGCTGGCCCCCTTTGATTTCGGGATCATGCAGACCGTCGATATCCATTTTTCCCCGGCCAGGGAAGGCAACGAGTTCCTGGAGATCCACCTCAGCCTGCAACGCGAGGCGGGAGAGGCGGGGATGTGGCAGCGGATCAACACCACCTTCCTGCACGAACTGCGCAAACAGCTGCTGATCTGGCGCTCCCTGGACGAGAAGGGGCACACCGCCCTGCAGCAGGACTTTGTTCAGCGCCTGGCCGCCGACACCGGCGGCACCACCGCCGCTCTCGGCGGGGGCCTGAAATGAGCGCCCCTGCCAGCACCGGCCCCGGCCGGCCCATCCGCCCCCGGGCGGTCCTCCTCGGCCTGCTGCTGGCCGTGCTCATCTGCCTGCTCACCCCCTACAACAACATCTTCCTGCGGGCCACCCCCTTGGGGGGCGGCCACTTTCCCCTCGCCCCCTTCGTCATCTTTCTCTTCCTGGCGGTGGCAGTGGCCCTCGTGGCCCGCCTCTTCCGGGCCAGACTGCTGCTGAGCGGTGCCGAGCTGCTGGTGGTCTGGCTGGAGATGGTGGTCGCCTCCGGTATCGCCTACACCGGCCTGGCCCGCACCTTCCTGATCAATCTCACCGCGCCGATCCACTTTGCCACCGCCGGCAACCGCTGGCGGGAGGTGCTCCACCCGCTGATCCCACCCGCCCTCACCCCGAGCGACCGGACGGCGGTGGAACTGCTCTATAACGGCCTGCCCGGCGGCCGCGAGATGGGCTGGCTGGAGGTGGCGGCCGCCATCCCCTGGGCAGCCTGGCTAGCCCCCCTCCTCCTCTGGGGGGGCTTCCTCCTTCTCTGCTATCTGGTGATGCTCTTTCTGATCAACATCATCTCCCGCCAGTGGATCCACAACGAGCGGATGAACTTCCCCCTTCTCAAGGTGCCGCTGATGATCAGCGAGGCGGTCAACCGCGGCGAGACCGGCAGCTTCCTTACCGACCGCTTTCTTCTCACCGGCCTCTCCATCCCGCTCTTTCTCCACCTGGTGAACGGTCTCAACCTCTACTACCCCTCGATTCCGGCCATTCCCACCCTCTTCCTCGCCGGTCCCTACTTCCCGGAGAGCGGCCTGTTCAGCGGCTTTGACAAGCTGAAACTACATATCTACCCGGCTTTTATCGGTTTTGCCTTTCTCACCTCGCGACAGATCTCCTTCTCCTTCTGGCTCTTCTTTCTGGCCGGCAGCCTGCTCTACGGAGTGCTCAATCTGTTCGGCTACGCCATCCCGGCGAGCGAACTGGGGATTACCTTCGGCCCCACCGTCACCCGTCCGGAAGAGATGCAGATGCTTGGCGCCTACGGGGTCTTCTTTTTCTTTCTGGTCTGGCTGGCCCGCTTCCACCTCCGCGACGTCTGCCGGCAATCCTTTCTGCTCAGCCCACCGTCGGCCGAAAAAAGCGAATGGTTTGATGTCCGCATCTCCTTCTGGGGGGCGGTGATCGGGCTGCTGCTGATCGTTTTATGGTACGTGCGGCTGGGGATGGCGCCGCTCACCGCCACCCTGTTGGTCGCCGCCTTCTTCATGATCATGATCGTCGCCACCCGGATCATCTGCCAGGGGGGGCTGGCCTATTTCACCCTCACCGCCGCCCCCACCGACGGGCTGATCGCCCTCTTCGGCAGCAAGGCCTTTACCGGGGTGGGCGCCCTGTTGGCCGGCATGAGCCAGAAAATGCTCTTCGTCGACCTGCGCGAGTCGCTCTTCCCCTCCTTGCTCCACGCCCGCCATGTCCAGCACGGCCGCCATCCCGGTCTCCTCCTCTTTGCCGGCCTGGCGGCGACCATCGTCGCGGCGATGACCAGTTCGATCCTGGCCATGATGGTCCTCTGTTACCGCTTCGGAATCCGCGAACTGGAGTTGGAGTGGGCCACCCGGACCACCACCGGGGTGTACGAGAACATCTACCGGCTGGTGGCCCTCGACACCGCCACCGGTAGCTGGGTCTACACTTTTGCCCTGGCGGGGGCGGTGCTGATGGCCCTGCTGGTGGTCTGCTACCACCGCTTCTACTGGTGGCCGATCCACCCCATCGGCTACCTCACCGCCTACAGTTCGGCAATGCGGATCCTCTGGCTGAGCTTTTTCCTCGGCTGGGCCTGTAACGCCCTCTGCATGCGCTATGGCGGCGTCGCCCTGCTGCGGCGGCTGCAATACTTTTTTATCGGCCTGATTATCGGCGACTTTCTCATGGGCGGCGGCTGGGCCCTCCTCGGATTGTTCACCGGGGTGAGCTACCAGGTCCTCCCCGATTAGCCGGACCCGGATCTTTTTTCTGCCAGGGCTTGCGACCATGTACGATGACAAGGAACTCCAGGAATACCGGGACCTGCTCAAGCCGCCGAAGGAGTTTGCCGAGGGCTTTGACTGGAAGACGATCATCGGGGCGATCTTCATCGGCTTTCTGATGATGCCGGGTTCGATGTATCTGCAGCTGGTAATCGGCCAGGGGATCGGTCCGGCGGCCCGCTGGGTGACCATCATTCTCTTTGCCGAAATTGCCAAACGGGCCCACTCCGATCTCAAGCAGCAGGAGATCTTCCTCCTCTACTACATGGCTGGGGCGGCACTGGCCTCGCCTTTTTCCGGTCTGCTCTGGAACCAGTACCTGGTCCAGTCCGATGCCGCCCGGATGCTCGGGGTGACCGAGTTCATCCCCAGTTGGATCGCCCCCGGCCCCGACTCCCAATCGATGATCGAGCGGAGCTTCTACCACCGTGACTGGCTCATCCCCATCCTCCTCCTGGTGGGCTCACAGATCATCCAGCGCATCGACCATTTCGGCCTTGGCTACGCCCTCTACCGCATCACCTCCGATGTGGAGAAACTCCCCTTCCCCATGGCCCCGGTGGCCGCCCTCGGCACCATGGCCCTGGCCGAGTCGACAGAGGAGAAAGAGAACAGCTGGAAGTGGCGGGTCTTCTCCATCGGCGGCGTCGTCGGCCTCGTCTTCGGTTTTTTCTATGTGGTTCTGCCAATCCTCTCCGGACTGATCTTTACCGAACAGATACGCCTGATCCCCATTCCCTGGATCGAGCTGACCGGCTACACCGAAAACATCCTCCCGGCCGTCGCCACCGGCCTGCAACTCGACCTCGGCCTGCTCTTTGTCGGCATGGTCCTCCCCTTCTGGGCGGTGATCGGCGGCCTGGTCGGCCTGATCATCACCATCATCCTCAACCCGCTGCTCTACTCCGCCGGCATCCTCCACCGCTGGCACCCCGGCATGGAGACGGTGGAGACGGTCTTTGCCAACAATTTCGATTTCTACATGAGTTTCGGCATTGGCCTCGGCCTGGCCATCGGCCTGATCGGGGTGTGGTCGGTGGTCCGCTCCTTCCGGGGCAAAGACGAACAGCGGGGCACCCTGCACGACCTCTTCCACCCCCCGCCGGGCCGGGGCGACTTCAACTTCTGGATTGCCATCGCCATCTACATCTTCTCCACCCTCGCCTACGTCGCCCTCTGCGTCTGGCTGGTCCCCTCCTTCCCCTGGCTGTTCTTCCTCGCCTACGGCTTTATTTACACGCCGATCATCTCCTACATCACCGCCCGAATGGAGGGAATCGCCGGCCAGTTCGTCAGCCTGCCCCTGGTCCGGGAGGCAAGTTTTATCGCCGGGGCCCGCTTCTTCGGCTACCAGGGAATCGAAATCTGGTACGCGCCGATCCCCATGCACAACTACGGCGAGGCCACCGTCCAGTTCCGCCAGATCGAACTGACCGGTACATCGCTCAGGGGGATCATCAAGGCGGAGCTGCTGGTCTTCCCGGTGGTGATGGTGGCCAGCCTGCTCTTTTCCCAGTTTATCTGGCGACTCGCCCCCATCCCCTCGGCCAGCTACCCTTTTGCCCAGGAGCTCTGGCACCTCCAGGCCCTCAACACCCTCCTGATGCAGACCTCCACCCTGGAGGGCAACTCGATGTTCTACCAGGCCCTGAGCGGCGGGACGGTCTTTTCCGGCCTCGGTTTCGGCCTGCTGCTCTACATGGTCCTCAGCCTGTTCGGGCTGCCGGTGCTGCTCATCTACGGGGTGGTGCGAGGGCTGGGCCAGTCCACCCCGCACGGACTGGTCCTGGAGGTGGTTGGCGCCCTCTTGGGGAGGTATTTCTTTCTGAAGAAATATGGCCCGATGTGGCGGCAGTACGCGCCGGTGCTGCTTGCCGGCTTCTCCTGCGGCATGGGCCTCGCCGGAATGTTCGCCATGGGCTTTGCCCTGATCATGAAGTCCCTTGGCCATCTTGCCTACTGACCCGGTCCGGCTTGACAGGAGGGGGACCGCAGCCCATTGTAGTGAGAAAGTTTTGGAATACCCGGACATGGAGGCAGCTATGAGACAATCCTTGCCAACAACCATCACAGTGAACAGAGCCGCCGGCACAGCGACTGGGCCCCGCATTCTGACGGCGATCCTCTGGGGGATGCTGGCCTGGCTGCCCACCCTCTCCGCGGCCACCACCCCGCTCACCATCGCCGGCATCAGCCTCGGCTCCGATGTGACCAGCTACCCCGATATCGTCGATACCAACTTCATGAAGGAGGTTGTGGTCACCGACTGGCACGGCTTCCGCAAGGGGGTGATCTCCTACGGGTTCTGCCAGTACCCCAACCAGATTCTCAAGATCGATATGAAGTACCAGGACAACACTGAGATCTTCTACAAGACCCTGTTGAAAAAATACCGGCAATCCTTTGGCCAGCCGGACTCCTGGCATGGGGACGCCTTCGGGGTGATGCACGTCTGGAAGTGGCGCTTTACCGATACCGAGGGCAATGATGTCAGCCTCACCCTGCAGTTCAACGGCAAGGATGCACGGGAGACCATCGGCAACATGGTAAAGCTCAGCTATCCGCGTAAGATCGAGGAGGAGAGGCTCTGCTTTGTGGAGATGTGTGCGCAGAAAATGGCCGAAACCGACCACGGTCGCCGGCAGGCTTTGCAAGAAAGCGACTGGTCCCACCTCATTCCCCGGTAAGTTGGATGGCGGTGGCGAGCAAGCCGGGACCGATGGGGAGAGAGCCGGGAGGTACGACCCGCCTGGTTGCCTGGAACGGTCTGCGCCTGAATATCCCCACCAGCTGGGAGGCGAGGGTGGTCGGGCTCCGGCAGCTCCTCTTTGAAGAGGATTTTCAGCCGAGACTGCAGCTCCGTTGGGAACCGGCCGGCGCGGTGAACCCGAAAAAAGTGCACCGGCGACTGCGGTCCTTTCTCCCGCCGGGCAACCTGCCAATTGCCGAAGGCCAGCTTGCCGCCCCCTGGCGGCAACTGGCCCGAACCGTGGCCCACCTCAGCTGTTTTGCCGCCACCAGTGGCGAGATAGACTGCGGTTTCCTCCTTTGCCGACACTGTGCCACCACCCTCCTCTTCCACTGCCCGGAAGGTGCGCCGGGGCCGCAAGGAGCAACAGAGCTTGCCGAGATCCTGGCCACCTCCTCCTGCCACAGCCACGGGGACACCCTCTGGCAGCTGCAGGACTTCACCCTGGCCACCCCCCACTCCTTTACTCTGCGCAACTACACCTTTGCCGCCGGCCTGACCCGTCTCTCCCTGGCCGGGCCGGCGGTCCAGCTGGAGAGCTGCCGCCTGTCTGCGGCCGGCCACCGACTCGCCCAGCAATCCCTGCCGGCAATACTCTCCACCCTGGCCGGCACCGGCGAGCTGGCCACCAGCCTCTCTGCCGGCGGGGAGTGCTGCGATGGCCGGCGGGAACCCCTTCTCTTAGAACAACTCCGCCTGCGGCTGCGCCGCGAACACCCCTTCATCCGGGCACGCATCCGCCACGATCAGTCGGCCGATCGTCTACTTGCCCTGGTACTGAGCGGCAAAGGACCCATCGCTGCCGCCCTCCTCGACCAACTTGATGCCAGCCATGCCATTCTTCCGTCGACCAGCAAAGCCCCGCCCGCTGACCAGAAGTGAGGCCCTGGCCTGCATTCCGGCACGATCGCCTGCAGTTCAGTGGCACACCCTTGCCGACGGCACCCTGCTGCTCGACTATCCCCTGCCGATCCGCCCATTCTTTCTCCAGCTGGCCCGCCGCTTCCAACCCGACCAGCCGGAACATTTGCGCAAAAAGCTGCAGCTGGACGGCCAGGGCAGCAGGGTCTGGCTGCTCATCGACGGCAAGCGGGACGTGCGCACCCTGATCAGCGAATTTGCCGAAACGAGCAACCTTAGCCGACAAGAGGCGGAGGTCTCGGTGACTATTTTTCTCCGCCAACTCGGCCGGCGGGGCCTGGTGGTGATCCGCTGAGCCCCGGTGGCGCTCGGTACAATCCCAATCCTTCCGGGAAAGCGTTTCACCCCTGGGAGAGCCGCCTGGCGAGAAGTTGCAGATCGGCCCAGGTGGCCCGCTTCATCTCCGGATTCTGCAGGAGGTAGCTGGGGTGGTAGGTGGCGAGCACCACCGGTCCGGCCTCACTGGTGCCGGGAAGGGGATGGAAGGTGCCCCGCAGGCTGGAAAGGGAACCGGTGCCGGCGAGCAGGGCCCGGGTGGCGGCCATACCCATGCTGCAGATCACCTGCGGGGCGATGGTGGCAATCTCTTGCCGCAAAAAGGGGAGGCAACTGGCCTGATGGGCAGCCTGGGGAAGGCAGCCGGCGGGAAGAGCGCATTTGATCAGGTTGGTGATGTACACCTCGGCAGGGTCGAGCTGGATGGCGGCCAGCATCTTCAGCAGCATATCGTCCTGACGGACCCCGAACAGCTGGCCGGGGGGAAGCACCCCGCCGGCCTCGGCGGCGAGATGGTCGCCAACCAGCAGCAAGCGGGCCTTGCCGGCACCCCGGCCGGGCACCGGGTAGAGCCGCTTGCCGGCCAGCGAACAGGCCCGACAGCAGGCCACTTCCCTGGCGATGGCGGTGAGATCCAGTGCTGCCGCTGGGACGTTGGCAACGTCGGCAGGGTGGCCTGACGGCAGGACAGCAGAGGAAGTCGGTGCTGTCGGCTGCGCGGCCTCCTCCTTGTCCTGCAGGCGCAGACGGAGAAAGGCGGCCAGGGCGGAGGAGCCCGGATAATGGTCAATCCCCAGCGCCTGGTGGTAGCGGAGCACCCCTTTCAGGCCACTGAGCAGCCCTCGGAGCACTTCGGCGCGACCGCCGGGGCCGCTGGAGCCGCTGGAGGCCCTGGAACCGTCGCCGGCAGCACCAACCGGCAAGGCCTCCCCCTTTGACTCAATCAAAGGGAAAATGGGAGACGGTCAACTCATCCCCCCCCATGGCCTCAAACCGTCCCCGAAAGACCCCGTAGTAGTTGAAGGCAATGGCCACACTGCCCGGCGGCCTCGGTCGGCGGATCGACAGCGTGGTCGGGTTGTCGTAATTGTTGTAGATGCCGTAGAGCGGGGTGATATCACTGCTGGCCAGCACCCGACCGGCGCTATCGAGAAAGTTAAGCCGAAAAAAGAGGGAACGCACCACCGGAAAGGAGTTGCTGACCGCCGGGGCCAGGGTGAGAGGGCCGGAAAGGGTCAGCGTATCGGCAGAGAGGAGCAGCCGGTATTCGAGGGTAAAATCGCGGCTGGCCCAGATCCCACTCACCTCCCCCTTGTCGACCAGGGCGATACGCGATTCCGGCCGGGCGACCATCCCCTCCTGCGGCACGATAAAGCTGGCGCAACCGGCCGGCAGGATGGCCAGCAGGCACAGGAGAATGGCAAAAATCGGCGAGAAGGGCGAGAGGAACAAGGAAAGAGGTGAGGCAAGCGGCCGGGTTGGTAACAGATTCTTCTGCCCGAACAGGAAAGGAGGGTTCATCGCTACTCCCATGAGAAAAAATTTTACTCCACGATTGCCCCTCTTTAGCCGATGGCGGTCAGTTGGGCCGAAAGGGCGAGAGAAGAGCGGCGGACAAGTCCCGGTTCTTTCGGGACGCGTACTTTATCATTTGCTAAAACAATCGGTGTGCTTAGTATAGTACCAATTTGCGCTGGCAAAAAGGAAGAGATTTTCACCCCCGTTAGTTGGGCGACCAGATGGCTAGGAGGCCAGGTGGCCAGACGGGCAGACGACACAATGGCCAGATGTTCGGACGACTCAGAGGCCCAGAGCCACGATGGCCCGGGGCTCGATAGACAATACCCCGGTTGCGGATGCGGGGAAAAGTACAGCCAATTGTGGATAAATCTGGTAGATACTGACATATGACAATAATTACCATATGGGCTGAGACAGGCTGCTGACCGGCTTTTGCCACCACCCCTACTTGACGAGGTACCGCTCTTGACCAAGCAAGAATTTAGTGTTTCCCGCAAAAAGCTGGGAAAAACTCAAAAACAACTGGCTGAACTTCTTGGAATGTCATTAAAAACTATCCACAGCTACGAGCAGGGCTGGCGAACCATTCCCGGACATATCGAACGGCAGCTTTTCTTCCTGCTGATCAACCAGCGGGGGAAAAAGAGCCCAGTGCTTCCCTGCTGGGAGCAGAAACAGTGTGACGTCAAGGAGGAGTGCCCTGCCTGGGAGTTCCAGAGCGGCCATCTCTGCTGGTTTTTAAACGGCACCCTCTGCGATTGCACCCAGTCACTCACGCAGAGAGAAAAGCTGGAAATCTGCAAAAATTGCAAAATCTTCACAGAATTGATGAAAGAGTAAAAAGTCCAAGGAGGAAGAAGATGCCGATCTACGAGTACCGTTGCCGGGAGTGCAACAAGGTCTTTGAAGTGCTCACCCTTTCCAGCAGTGACCCGGGTATCGGTGGTTGTCCGGCCTGCGGTAGCAAAGAGGCCGACAAACTGGTCTCGGCGGGCAGCCTCAGGGTGGGCAGCGGCCCTGCCGGTCTTTCCACCCCCCCGGGCTGCAAGGCCAGGGGTGGTTTTTCCTGAGCGGCGTAAGCCGGCAAGGGTTCCGGGCGAACCCTTCACCAGGAGATCACTTCGAATCACCACTGGAAAAATCGAACACCTGCTCGTCCCTGCGAAGGAGCAGGTGTTCTTTTCTGGCCACCTCTTCAAGGTAGAGCGGATCGTTCTGCAAACGGTTGATACTCTCCTCCAGGCGGGCATTTTCTTCAGCGAGCATGGCGCTCTCCCGTTCCAGTTGACGCAGCTCCGCCCTTTTCCCCCACCAGGCCAGCACCCCCACTCCGGGCGCAAAAAAGAGCCAGAGCAGGGCCACAACCAGCAGAACCCCGGACAGGCGGAGGAGTCGGCCGGTGGCCGGGGGCGAGCGCCTCACCTTTGGTCTGATTCTTTTTTTCGCCACTCCCCTCACCTCCCACACCCCTCTCAACCGGCTCAACACTGGCAACCCACACGAACCCTCGCAACCTTTTCAGGTCTTGGCCTTCCGGCTGCCCGGGCAAAACGCACCACCTACCACCGCAACCTGCCGGCCATCACCGACCCTCCGGCAGCAGCCGCAGCGCCAGAATCCCCGACTCGTAGAGCAGATAGAGCGGTACTCCCATCAGGCTCAGGTTGACCACATCCGGAGTCGGGGTAAGGATCGCCGCCATAATTGCTATCACCAGTACCGCGTAGCGCCGGTTTTTCTCGTAGAAGCTCCGACTGCAGACCCCAACCCGGGCCAGGAATACCATGAAGATGGGCAACTCGAAGACCAGTCCGAAAGCAAGAACAAAAAGGGTGACGAAGTTGACAAAACGGCTCACCGAAATGACCGGCCGTAACTCCTCCGAGGCATAACCGAGGAGGAAATTGATCCCGAAGGGGAGGGTAACAAAGTAGCAGAACAGCGTCCCGGCGTAAAAGAGTAGAGAGGTGAAAAAAATAAAGAAGAACAGCTGCCCGCCAGCCATACCGAAAGGGCTGGCCAGTGCCCGCCAGAAAACGGTGAGCAGCCAGGGCATGAGCAGGAAAACGGCGGCAAAGAGCGCCAGCTTGACATGGGCCAGAAAGGGGCCGGCTACGGAAAAAAAGTAGAGCTTTTCGGCCAGATCTTCCTGCACCAGGTGCAGCAGCTGCGGCGAGACAAAAAAAACAGCCAGGCTGGTGAGGGCTACCAGCAGAAACAGATTACGGATCGATCGCCGCAGTTCGACGATACAAACCACCAGTTTACTGTATACCGCCATAGAAAGGGTAGCGAGTGCGAAGGCACATAGAAGGAACGTACATGGGCCGGGCAGGATGGGGCTCAGCCGCAGGCCGGCGGAATCTCAGTCTCGACCGGATAGACCGACCAGAGAAGAGACAGGGTAGCAGAAGCCCCGGCAAAATGCAACGGGGTGGCGAGTTGCATTGCTTTTAGCGAAGAGCCGTGCTAAAAAAGGGCGAACATTCCCCCCTAGAACAATGAGGCCACCTTGAAAAATGGTATTTCCGCCCAATCTCTCAGTTGAAAGAAAATAATTTGTCCTCGGAATATCAACTATAAGCCTGCGGCAAATTGTTTTCTTTCGCCTTGATTTTGAACGGAAATTCGAATTTTTCAAGGCAGCCATGAGACAAAGTGGTGCCCGCCAATGCTGGAACTCCGTTTCATCCGTGAAAATCTCGACCTGGTCAGGGAGAAAACCGCCCGCCGGGGCAAAGAGGAGCAACTCCTCGACACCTTCGCCGCCACCGACAGCCGCCGGCTCAGCCTGCTGGCTGAAGTAGAGGGCTTGAAGAGTACCCGCAACACCGTCTCCGAACAGATCGCCGAACTGAAAAAAAGCGGCAGGGGAGCGGAGGCTGAGCCGCTGATTGCCGACATGCGCCGGGCCAATCAGCGGATCAAGGAGCTTGATGGCGAACTGGGCGGCATCGAAGAGAGCCTGATGGGAGTGGTTATGGCCATACCCAACCTCTGCCACGACTCCGTGCCAGTGGGCAAAAACGAGGAGGACAATCTCCAGGTGAAAATCTGGGGGAGCAAGCCGGCCTTCAACTTCCCGCCGAAACCACACTGGGAACTGGGTGAGGATCTGGGGATACTCGATTTTGAACGGGCCGCCAAGCTCTCCGGGGCCCGCTTTGCCCTCCTCAAGGGTTTTGCCGCCAGGCTCGAACGGGCGCTGATCAACTTCATGCTCGATCTGCACACCGAGCGCCACGGCTACACCGAGGTGCTGCCCCCCTTCCTGGTCAACACCCCGTCGATGACCGCCACCGGGCAGTTGCCGAAATTTGCCGACGACCTGTTCCGGATAGCCGACCACGACCTCTACCTGATCCCCACCGCCGAGGTGCCGGTAACCAACATCCACCGCGACGAGACCCTGGAAGAGAACGAACTGCCGCGGAAATATACCGCCTACACCCCCTGTTTCCGTGCCGAGGCGGGCAGCCACGGCCGCGACACCCGGGGGTTGATCCGCCAGCACCAGTTCGACAAGGTGGAACTGGTGCAGTTCACCACCCCGGCCCAGTCGGAAGAGGCCCTGGAGGGATTGCTGGCCGATGCCGAACAGGTCCTGCAGCTCCTCGGCCTCCACTACCGGGTGGTGGTCCTGTGCAGCGGCGACCTCGGTTTTTCCGCCGCCAAGACCTACGATATCGAGGTCTGGCTCCCCGGTCAGGACTGCTTCCGGGAGATCTCATCCTGCTCCAACTTCCTCGATTTTCAGGCCCGGCGGGGCAGTATCCGCTACCGGCCAAGCGGTCAGAAGAAAAGCCGCCTGGTCCACACCCTGAACGGCTCGGGCCTGGCGGTTGGCCGCACCCTGCTGGCGATCATGGAAAACTACCAGCAGGAGGACGGGACAATCGGCCTGCCGGAGGTCCTCCTCCCCTATATGCAGGGCCGTCTATAAAAAACGCCTGAAAAACACCCAAACCGAAGAACCTGGAAACCAAGCGCCCGGAGCCGATGGGCCCAAACCCGAGAGCCTGAAACCAGGCGCCCGGAACCGATCGGCCCGGAACCGAAGAGCCTGAAACCAAGCGCTTAAAAGCTAAGCGCCCGGAGCCGGGCAGGGATTCATGCCGGAGGGTCGCCACCGACCCAAAAATGACCACTCCGGCACCACTGCATTCTCCCCTCAAGACCGTGCGCCTATTGACGTTCAGGTGACGCTCTGGTGACGTTTAGCTGACGTTCAGGGCAGACGCTCCTCGTCAACGGTGATATGCAACTCAATCCGGCTGACCTCTTCCTGGAGTTTCAGGCTGTGGACAAAGCCGCTTACCGTACCGGCAAGGGCCTTCTGGATGAAGCCCTTCAGGGGAATCTTCCGACCGTTGACCAGGAGGGTGGTCTTCTCGACACCTTCCCGGCGACGGAGAAAGCGCTTTTCCAGGAAGAGGGCAATCTCCCTGGCCTGGCCAAGGCCAAAGATGGGGGCACCGGCCACCACCCCGTCGAGATCGCTGGCCACCGCGATAATCCCCTCAATCTCTTCGGCCATTTTCTGCCGGTGGTGGCGAAGCACCTCGATCTTGGCGATCTTTCGTGCCGTCTTGAATCCTTCGCCAACGACGATATCGACATCGGGGAAGTAGCGCTGGGCCAGCATCCGTAGAGAGAGGCGGCTCTGCCCGGTCTGCAGCACCGTCTGGTCGGGAGCAACCAGAAGAACCCCGTCGGCGCCGGCCTGCCGGTGCCGGCTGGTATCGGTCTCCGGCTGATCAAAACCTATGCCGCACTCACTGCTCGATTTGATCACCGCCACCGAATAGCCAAGCTCTTTCAACTCGGCGACAACCCGGGTGGCAAGAGTGGTCTTGCCGCTGTCGTGCCAGCCGATAAAGGTGACTATGGACGGCATATTTTTCGGCATACTTTTCGCCATATTTTCGGCACACCTGAAGAAATGCTGGTCAACAGACCTTTTGACCCGGGACAGGGTATCATACCCTCGCCTGGTTGCACACAGCTATTTCGCAATTTTTTTCGGGAAAACGCTCAGAACTCCCCAGAAGTACAGGGCCCTGCGAAAATGGCCAACCCGATCGGACAGAAAACAACCAGGGCCGACCGAAAACCCTGTCAGCCAGACAGAAAACAAGCTCCACAACCCAAGTACAAAACAGGAAACAACCACGACCAGTCAAGCAGAACAAGCACCACAACCCGGGTGCAAAGAGAGCGCCGCGCAAGCCAGTGCGGTGGGTGGGCTGGCCGGTCTTTCTTCCGGCTGCATTGCGAGAGGCCCGGCAGGGCGGAGAAAATGGCCCGAAGGGTTGCGGACAGGATGTCCGCAACCGGCGATCAGGCCAGGGATGGCCTGTCTGCCGGCATCTCCGACCTGACGAACAGGCCGAAGCACTGCAGCCGGAAGGAAGACCGGCCGGCCCGGGCAGGGCAGGAAACTAACCCTGCCTGTCGGGCAGGAAACTAACCCTGCCTGTCGGGCAGGAAACTAACCTGCCTGTCGGGCAGGGAACTAACCTGTCTGCCAGGGAGGAAAAAAACCTGTCAGCCGGGCAAGAACTCACCCACCCTCCAAGTCGGGCGGATCGAAAAACTCCTGCTCGGTCCAGAGCACTGCCCGACGAACCAGCTCCGCGGCGCTCTTCAGGCCAAGTTTCTGCTTCACCCGGTCCCGGTAGGTGCCGATGGTTTTCACCCCGAGTTTCATCCGTTCGGCGATCTCGCGGGTGGAGAGGCCGGCACCGATCAGGCGAAACACCTCCAGTTCCCGATCGGTGAGCAGGTCGATACTGGGACTCACCGCCAGGGACGGCCGCGCCTGGAGACGGTCAAGAAGACGAGCCATTATCTCGCTGCTCACATGAATACGGCCGATCTGGATGTTGCGCAGGGCGGAAATGACGTGGTCGCTGGCCTCCTTCTTCATGATGTAGCCGCGGGCTCCGGCCCTGATCGCCCGTTCCGCCCAGACCTGTTCGTCGTGCATGGAGAGTACCAGGATCGGCAGATACTTCTTGCCGGCGGTAAGTTCCTTGACCAGATCGAGACCATTGTCGCCGGCCAGGGTGATATCGACGATGAGCAGATCGGGAGAGTGTTCGGCGATCGCCCGGCGGGCACTGTTGATATCCTCGGCCAGCCCGCAAACAATGAAATCCTCTTCCTGATTAAGCAGTTCCGCCATGCCCATGCGAAATATCGGGTGGTCGTCGACAATCAGTACCCGTGCTTTCATTCCACTCCCTCCCCACTCACCGCAACAATGGTGCCGCCATCTTTGGCGGAGGTGATACTGAGGCTCGCCCCAATCGCCTTGGCCCGATACTTCATGGTATGGAACCCCATCCCCTTTGCCGCCGGGGTGGCGGCAAAGCCTCTGCCATCATCAACAATCTTGATCGTGAAACCATCCCCCCGAAGACGAAAGTAGACACCGATATTCTTCGGCCGGCCGTGGCGGGCGGCGTTGAACACCGCCTCGCGGATAATATAGTAGAGGTGGGTGGCGGTATTCCGGCCGAGCCTTTTGCCGTCCCCCTCCCACATCAGATCGAAGTGGAGGGGAAAGACCTTTTCCGCCTCGGCAACCAACTCCTCAACGGCCGCCTCCAGACCATACTCCACCACATGCACCGGATAGAGGCCCTGGGAGAGGCGGCGAGTCTTATCGATCGCCTCGCGGATCAGATTGCGGATAGTCTCCAGCTGCCCGGCCCGCTCCGGGGACTCAGCAGCCAGTTTTCGCTGCAGCGCCTTGCTCAACAGTTCGACACCGGTCAAATGCGAGCCAAGATCGTCGTGCAGATCCCGACCGATCTTGCTCCGCTCCTCCTCGCTTACTGCGATGATCTGCCGTTCCAGCCGGGCCAGCTCCTCCTCCGAGGCCTTTTTCTCAATGTGCAGCCACAGCCCTTCCATGAGCATGGTTATCTGGCGGATATCGAAGTTATCATAGTTTTCCCGATTGCCACAAACCCCGCCCACCAGCACCACCCGGCCGTCGCTGTAGAGGGGTACATCGAGATGACGCCCGACCGGGCCGTCGTAGGGGAAGCCGACCTGGCCACCACTATCTGTCGGCAGATTACCGATAATGGCCGTCTTCTTCATCACCGCCATGCCGGGAAAACCAGCCTCCTCAACTGGTCTCGGGCGGTTGAGGAGGAGGTCGGTGCCGAGCTGTTCCCCCTCTTGCGGATATCCTCTGGCGCTGATGGTCAACTGGTTACGGTCAGTATCCACCAGGGCGAGATAGCCATTGCTGCTTCGGGTGATCTGGATCAGCCGCTGGAGGAGAAAGGTGAATTTGTCCTGGATGGTGTACTTCTCCATCATCCCCAGACGAAGCAGGCTATCGAGGCGAAGTTCGTCGCGATGGAGAAACTGCTCGTTGCGTATCCGCTCCGCCACCATCCGGTTGGCCAGTCGGGCAAGATCCTCAAACTCCTGAAAGACCAGATTCTTCTTATTGATTTTGACATTGGCGTCAGCGGCCTGGCGGAAAAAATCGGTAAAGAGACTGATCCCCTGTTTGATCTTCAAGCTGTAATAGAAGGTACTGAGCAGCAAAAATGCCACCGCCATCAGGGCGAGAGCAAGGAAGACCAGCAGGTTCTTGAAGGCGACCTGCCGATAGTTGCTGGTGGCAACCCTGATTGCCTGTGCCATCGCTTCCATGGAGATGGAGGTACCAATCAGCCAGCCCCAGTTGCCATGCTCTCTGATATAGCCGAGTTTCTGCTGCGGCAGGCCGCCTTGGTCGCGAACGACAAAGTGGACAAATTTCTCCTCGCCGCTCAACCCCTGTTCTAAAAAGGCCCGGCCATAGGCGACCCCGTTGTGGTCGACCAGGTCCCGTGCCGAGCGGCCGACCATCCGCTCGTCGGGGTGGCTGAGGATGGTTCCGTCCCTGCGGAAACAGAAGGCTACCCCATCCGGCCCGAAACGGATATTCCGTATTCTCGCCAGCACCTCCTGTTGCAAACTCTCCTCCAGGTCGGCATGGTAGATGCCGGCACCGATAAACCAGTCGAGCGGTTCAAAATACTTGACAAAGGCCACCTTTGGGAAAGACCTGTCGACGAAGGCCGGCTTGTGCAAATCATAGCGGTAGAGGCCGGCTTCCCGGCTACCGATCTCGGCGACGATCTCGGCAATACCCCCCCCGGTGGTGAGGGCGGCGAACTCAGCCACTGTTTTTCCCTCAAAGGCCGGTTCGTCGGCAAAGAGATCGATCACCGCCTCGCCCACCCGGCCGGTGAAATAGTAGCCCCGGCCATCGCCCCAGCGAATCGGCCGGAGCAGTTCGGCAACCATTCGTCGCAGTTCGCCAATGCTTTTCTCCTCCTTATAGAACTGGACGCTGTGCGAAGCGATGGTGTAGGCCGCCTGCACCCGTTCACGGAGATCCCGTTCCACCCGTGCTTCGTTCTGCTGGCCGAGGTAGTCGATCAGTTCGACGATGTTGGCCAGTTCCTCTTCCAGCCTTTGCTCGTACTGGCTCCGGTAATTTTCTTCGATACCGGCAATGTTTTTCCGGTATGTCTGGTACTCGTTAAGGGCCCAGAGGCTGCCGAAGAGCAGAGCGAGGATGGTCACCACCACCAGAGCGGCATAAAAGGGGGCGGTGGAGAGGGTTTTCTTCCGGAACAGACGCATGGCACTTGGTCCAGGGGAAAAGGAGGGGTGCGGTGCTGCCGCTCCCCTCGCATTCAATCAAGCAGCTTCCGAACTTCCGGGTAGATAGTGGTCAGATAGATATCGTCCAGCCCCTGATTATCCTCAGGGCCGAACTCGAGCAGCAGACCACCGAGATCGAATGTCCGGGTCTCCGCCATGGTACGGAGAAAGCTTTCCCGGCTCAACTCCCCCGGCACCGCCAGGGCGATTTTCCCGAACAGGCGGCCGACGATAAAGCCCTCCAGGGTGGTAAAGCTGAGTGGCGCATCATGCTGGTACTTGCTCATCGCCCGCTGGTATTCCCGGACCAGGGCAATGTTGGTGTCCCAGGGGTAGGGAACCACCTGCGAGACGACCACCCCCCTGCCGTAGGCGCCAAGGGCATCACGCAGGCTCTCGGTACCGACGAAGGAGATGCTGCCGAAAAGCAGATCCGTGCCGATACGGTTCCGGCTCAACTTGATGAACTCGGCACAGGCGGAATAGGCCCCGGCCAGCACCACCACCTCAGGTTCGGCCCGGTAGATGTCACGCATTGCCCCCATCACCGCCACGGTGTTCCGCTCATAACTCCCTTTCGAGACCAGTTTCATGCCCCGTTTGGCCAGGGCGATTTCTATCCCTTTCAGGCCGGCATAGCCGTAGCTGTCGTTCTGGTAGAAACAGGCGACCCTGGTCAGTTGCAACTGGTCAACCAGGTAGGCGGCCAGCATTTCCATCTCCTGAAAGTAGCTGGCCCGGACATTGACCACGTACGGGTTGAACGGGGTGCGGAGAAACTCGGCACCGGTAAAGGGGCCGAAAAAGAGCATCTTCGAGCCGCGAACCAACGGCTCGACAGCCATGGCGGTCGGGGTCCCCACCGCGCCGATCAGGGCAAAGGCCCGGTCGCCGAAGATCAGACTCTTGGTGTTCCGTACCGCCTTGTCCGGTTCGTAGCCGTCATCGCGGCTGTGCAGGATGACCTCCCGGCCATGGATTCCCCCCTCATCGTTCAACAGGGAAAAGGCGGCCAGCAGCCCGGCCCGCATCTCCAGGCCAAGGTTCTGGGCCGGCCCGGTCAGGGCACAGGACTGGCCAAGCACCAGTGGTGGGGCGTCGGCCCGGGCCGCCGCCAAAGAGGAGACGAGGACAAAACTGAGGGCCAGAAAAAGTCCCGATAACCGAACCAATCGTTGCATCACTCTTCCTCGCCGGCAGAACTGGGCAGGACAGGGTGCCGAGGCTTCCCGGTCCCGACGGGGTTTGCCCTCCGCTTTTGAGGGGCAAAGGGGGAGGGCACTGCCAGCATAGGGAAAAGGCAGGGGCTTTGCAAGGGCAAAGAGCCATGGAGGGAGGGTCGAAAAATTAGTGGACCGTGTCGACGGCGGGCTAGCCGATAAAATGGTCCTTGAAATTCCCCCCGAATCCCCGTAGGCTGTCGCCGACTCCGACAGCGTCGCCGTGGGCACCGGTACCGCCCACGCCCAGGCCCGAGCGCAAGGATGCAAGGTGCTGGGTCCGGGCGGCGGCAGCGACCGGCTGCGGCAACCGGGGTCGAATGGCCGGCAGGCAGTATCAGCAGATAACCCACCCGGCAGCCGCCCGGGTAACAACCATATGGAACCGACCATGCCACTCCCCACCTCTTTGCAGCCCGGCCTGAGCATCACCCAGACCACCACCGTGCTGAGCCCCGGGGGCAGAAGTGAACAACTCGAACAGCTGGCCATCGAGACCCCCTACACCATTGCCTTGAACGACGAGACCATCGGCGCCTCGATGGTTCTGCCGGTGGGGCTGGAGGAGTTCGCCGCCGGTTTCCTCTTTGGCCAGGGTTACATCAAAAAGCCGGGTGAGATTCGGGAGATTCTGGTCTGCCCGGAAGGGCGGGTGGCGGTCTACGCCGATGTCGAGGTGAGTGCGCCTAAGGAGGTGATTATCACCTCCGGGTGCGGTGGTACCGGCAAGATCTCCCGGGAGATGCTGGAGGGGGCCTTCGAGCCGCTGCAGGAGTGCCGGATCAGCTTCGCCGAAATCAGCGACTTTATCCGCCAGGCCCTGCAGTACTCGCCACTCGGCCCACAGACCCACTGTGTGCACGGCTGCGGTCTCTGGCAGGATGGCGGCTTGAAGGTGTTTTTCGAGGATGTCGGCCGCCACAACGCCGTTGACAAGGTTCTCGGTGCCATCCTCCTCGGCCGGGCCACCCCCCGTGGGGCAATTTACACCACCGGCCGGCTCACCTCCGACATGGTCCTGAAGTGCGCCCGGATCGGCATCCCGATCATCATGTCGCGCACCGCCCCGTCCTCCCTCGGCCTGGCCATTGCCCGCAGTGCCGGGGCAACCCTGGCCGCCTACGCCCGGCCCGACCGGCTGAACGTCTTCAACGCCCCGGAGCGGATCATCGATTAGTTGGGGAGACCCGAGGCTCTCTTGTCGGCCATACCCGGACAAGGGGCCGGGAGCGACTGGCAAGGGACGGCCATGCAGCGGGGCAGGCAGCAGGCGCCGGGTACCTCCGGCTTACCGGGCGGTCGGGGGCCGACGGTCGGCCATTGCCAGTTCTATCAGCCGCTCGAGAAACTGCGGGAAGGGCAGACCGGCGGCGGCGGCGGCCTGCGGCATCAGGCTGGTGGCAGTCATCCCCGGGATGGTATTGGTCTCGAGGAGAAAGAGCTGCCCGTCGTCTGCTAGAATCATGTCGGTCCGCGAGTAGCCGCGCAACTGCAGGGCCTGGTGGGCGGTGACCGCGTAGCGGCGGGCACGGTCGGCAATGCCGGTATCGATCCGGGCCGGGCAGATCTCTTCACTGGCCCCGGGCCGGTACTTTGCCTCGTAATCGAAAAAACCGAACCCCTCGCCGGGGACAATCTCCACCACCGGCAGCCCTTCCGGCTGGTCGTTGCCGAGCACGCCGACGGTCAGTTCCCGTCCCCGCAGGTAGCGCTCGACCATCACCTGGGAGTCGTGGCGAAGGGCCCGGTCGATTCCGGCCAGCAGTTCAGCCAGGGAAGTGGCCAGGGTGAGGCCGAGGCTGGAGCCTTCGTGCACCGGCTTCACCACCACCGGCAGAGCAAAGCGGGACACCAGCGCTTCACCATCGACCGGGGTGGCGGCATCAAGCACCAGCCAGTCGGCCACCGGCAGACCGGCCTGGCGGTAGAGCTCCTTGCTCAGGTGTTTGTTCATGGCGATGGCGCTGCCCAGCACCCCGGAACCCTGGTAGGGGAGTCCGAGGAGATCGAGGAAACCCTGCATGGTGCCGTCCTCGCCGAAACGGCCATGGAGGAGGATGAAGGCGAAATCGATCCCGGCGGCATCGGCGGCCAGTCGGGCCAGGTCAGTGGCCGGGTCATAGCGCAGCACCGTGAACCGCTCCGGATCGAGGGCCTTGGCCACGCCGGCGGCGCCGTTCAGCGACACCTGCCGCTCTCCCGATTTCCCCCCCGCCAGCAAGGCGATCCGCATCCTCTTCTTTTCACTCATTCTTATCTCCTCTTCTTCCTGCACTCTTTTCGTGTACCCGTCAACCAGCGCCCTATTTCGTCCGATCAGGCCACCCCAGAGCCCACTCTGGCTCGGTGGCCCGCTTGAATGAACCTCGAGCACTGCATAAACCGTTTCCGATCCGGCTCCCGCACTCTTTTGCCTTCGTTTGCTGGGCACTGGCGAACCATTGCCTTTTCGCCATCAACCGATCTCCCCGCTGCCGGCAGCGGGCGACGCGTCTGCCCATTTCGATGCAGCCAACCTACCACAGCCCCGGTGCTCTTGCACCAAAAGCTTCCGCCGGCCGACACTGCCAACAGCACCCCCGGCCGGGCCGGCTGCAAGCGGCCCGTTTCGGAGGATAGCTTCAAGACGGGTGTGAACCAGACCCCGGTCACCTGCTGTTGGCTACCTGGCCGGGGGCAAACACCGGCAAAGCGGTAAAATCTGGTTGACAAAGCCTTTCGGCATTGAGTATAAAAGCAAGATTGTTGTCTTGAAACTTTGCTCTTTTTTCTAAAAAGACCGCTGCCGCTGATTTTTTCGGCACCCCCTGACTCATTTGTTTAACGGAGCCCCCACATGATAGAAGTTGAAGTTCGAGGAGATCTTGAGTACGCGATCCGTCAACTGAAAAAAAAGCTGCAGATAGACGGGATCAAGAGAGAGCTGAAACGCCGCGAATACTACGAGAAACCAAGCGTCAAGAAGCGCCGGAAGCAGGCTGAAGCGCGAAGAAAACTTCGCAAGTTCAACCGCATGAAAAAGGCGATGTAAGCTGATGCCGGTGGCCGCCCCGACCTCACTCCGGGCTGTTCACCGGCAGTTGCACCATCCCGCCGCCGCCTGAAGAGCTGCCTGCCCTCGGCGGTGGCCCAGCACGAGGCCAGCACGACAATCCAACTCCCCGACCAGTTCATCGCCGCCCAGGAAGTCCATCTCCACTATATCGTCTCGGAGCGGCGCCTCGCTGAAAACAGTGTCGCCGCCTATGCCGCTGACACGACTCTTTTTCTCCACTTTCTCCACCGCCGCGGCGAGAATAGCCTGGATGCCGTCACCCTGCCGACCATACATGCCTTTCTCGACTACTGTCGCCGGGAAAAACAGGTGGGCAAGCGGAGCAACGCCCGCCGCATCTCGGCCCTGAAGTCTTTCTACAACCTGCTGCTTCGGGAAAAGCTGGTGGCGGACAACCCCTTTGCCACCGTCGACCTGCCCCGCAGCGGCCGGAGTCTGCCCAAGGCCCTCTCGCAGCGGGAGGTCGAGGCCCTGCTTGTTCCGCCAACCGTGGCCACTCCCATCGCCTGCCGCAACCATACCATGCTCTATCTGCTCTACGCCACCGGTCTCAGGGTCTCGGAACTGGTCAATCTGCCACTGGCCGGCTGCAACCTCGCCGGCGGTTTTGTCCGCATTCTCGGCAAGGGGAACAAGGAGCGGCTCGTCCCCTTCGCCGGCGGAGCGAGGGAAAAAATCGAAGGGTACCTGCAGAGCGCCAGGCCGCAGCTGCTCAAGGGGAAGCGGAGCAACGACCTCTTTGTCACCCGGCTCGGCCGGCGCATGACCCGCCTGCGCTTCTGGCAGATCGCTAAAGAGAGCGCCCGGGCCGCCGGGATCGACCGGGAGATCTCGCCGCACATGCTCCGCCACTCCTTCGCCAGCCATCTTCTCAGCCACGGCGCCGACCTGCGCTCGGTGCAGATGATGCTTGGCCACAGCGATATCGCCACCACCCAGATCTATACCCACATCGACCAGGAACGGCTGAAAAGTGTCCATAAAAAATTCCATCCCCGCGGCTAGCAGCCGGCCGAACGGCCGTTGCCGGAACGGCAGCACAGCCCGATGCGTCTGATCACCACCCACCTCAATGCCGACTTCGATGGGCTGGCGTCGATGCTTGCGGTCCAGAAGCTCTACCCGGACGCCCTCCTCTCCTTTCCCGGTTCGCAGGAGAGAAATGTCCGCGAGTACATTGCCAGGGAACTGCTCTACCGCTACGACTTTGTCCGCCCGGCCGACCTCGATCTGCACACGGTTGAAACCCTGATCCTGGTCGACACCCGCGCCCCGGCCCGGATCGGCCCCTTCGCCGCCTGCCTGGACAACCCCGGTCTCCGGCTCCATCTCTACGACCACCACCCGGAAAACGCCGGCGAACTGCACGGCGAACTGGAGGTGGTGCGCGAATGCGGCGCCACCACCACCCTGGTGGTCGACATTCTGCGGGCGCGGAATCTGGCGGTCAGCGCCGAGGAGGCCACCCTTTTTGCCCTGGGGATCTACGAGGACACCGGCTCCCTCACCCACCTCACCACCCGGCCGCTGGACCTTATCACCGCCGCCTGGCTCCTGGAAAAAGGGGCAAGGCTGGATGAGGTGGCCCAGCGGATCAGCCACGACCTCACCACCGAGCAGATCGGCATCCTCCACGAACTGATGCAGAACGCCCGCCAGTACACCATCCAGGGGGTACCGGTGGTGGTGGTCTGCCAGTCCCTGCCCGACTACGTCGACGAGTTTGCCCAGATTGTCCGCCGCTTCATGGCCATGGAGAACATCGATGTCCTCTTTGCCCTGATCGCCATGGCTGGCCGCACCTATCTGATCGCCCGCAGCCGGGTGGCCGATGTCAATGTCGGCAGCATCGCCCGCGACTTCGGCGGCGGCGGCCACGGCAGCGCCGCCTCCGCCTCCCTGCGGGAGATGACCCTGATTGAGGCGGAAGAGAAGCTTATCCACAGCCTGCACCGCCACATCCACCCGCAGCCGATTGCTCTGGAAATGCTTTCCCGGCCGGCCATCACCATCGCCCCGGAAGCGACCATCAGGGAGGCGCAGGCCCTGCTCACCCGCTACAACATCACCGCCGCACCGGTGTGCACCAACAGCCGGCGGGGCAGCAAAGGCCCAAAAAGGAGCGGCCAGGGGGGCGGCGAGGAAGGGGGGGAGAAGATTGTCGGCATCATCAGCCGGATGGTTGTCGAGAAGGCGACCCACCACCACCTTGGCGACATGCCGGTGAGCGACTATATGACCAGCGATGTCCGGACCCTGCCGGTGCAGGCGACCCTGGCCGATATCCAGGAGCTGATCATCGAGAACCGCCAGCGTCTGGTCCCCGTCGTCGAAGGGGAGAAGCTGATCGGGGTGATCACCCGCACTGACCTGCTCAACCGGCTGGTCAACGATCCGGCCCACCTGCCAAAGAACCTCCTCCACGAGTCAGAGCACCCCTCGCAGGAGCGGACCCGCAACCTCAACTCCCTGCTGGTCGACTGTCTGGATCGGGAGATGATCCAGCTCCTTCAGACAATCGGCGAGGTGGCGGAAAAACTCGGCTTCAATGCCTTTGCGGTGGGCGGCTTCGTCCGCGATCTCCTCCTCCGCAAGGCCAATCTCGACCTCGACGTGGTGGTGGAAGGAGACGGAATCGCCTACGCCAAGGCCCTGGCCGCCGAACTTGGTGGCCGGTACCGCACCCACGAGCGGTTCAAGACGGCGGTGGTCCTGCTTGCCGACGGCTTCAAGATCGATATCGCCACCGCCCGGCTGGAGTACTACGAGTACCCGGCGGCAATGCCGACGGTGGAGCTCTCCTCAATCAAACTTGACCTCTCCCGCCGCGATTTCACCATCAACGCCATGGCCGTCCAGCTCAACCCGGAGCATTTCGGCACCCTGCTCGACTTCTTCAACTGCCAGAACGACCTGAAGCAGAAGACCATCAAGGTGCTGCACAACCTCAGCTTCGTCGAGGACCCGAGCCGGATATTCCGGGCAATCCGCTTTGAACAGCGGATGGGCTTCCAGATCGCCGCCCATACCCGGCGGCTGATCGGCAGTGCGGTGAACATGAACCTGTTCGGCAAGGCCGACGACAGCCGCTTTTTGATGGAGTTGAAGAGTATCTTCAGCGAAGAGAACCCGATCCCGGCGATCACCCGTCTGGCCGAGTTTGGCCTCTTCCGCTTCCTCTGGCCGGACCTCCGCCCGCTGCACCGCATCGACCGGCGCCTCCTGCACAATCTCAGCCGGACCCAGGTGGCGCTCTCCTGGTATCGTCTGCTCTATCTTGACGAGAGCTGCCGGCCGTGGATGGTCTTCCTGCTCACCACCATGGCCCGATCAACGGTGGCTGAACTGGCCACCTTCTGCGGCCGCTACCAGGAGACCGGCAAGAATACCCTCTTTCTGCTCGAGCAGAAGGAGCTGGCCGACCGGGCCCTGCACCAGCTCAGCCGGGGCGAGAAAATGGGCAACAGCGATATCGTCGCCAGTTGTGCGGGGATTGCCATCGAAGGGCTGCTGTCGATGCTCGGGGTGGCCCGCCGGACCCAGGTGAAAAAGGCCCTCTCCAACTATATCACCACCCTGCGGAGGGTTTCGCCGGAACTCTCTGGAGCCGACCTCCAGGCCCTCGGCTACCAGCCTGGCCCACAGTTTCGCGAGATGCTCAACCGGCTGCGGGAGGGGCGCCTGGATGGCTGGCTGCACAACCGCGAGGAGGAACTGGCCTTTCTCCGTCGGGAGTACCCCCGATAAGCCCTTGCCCCGATAAGCGCTTGCCCGGTACAGGTGAGTGCTTACCGTGGGGCAGACATTCCCTCTCTCCACTCACCCTGTGAACTGATGAACGATTTTTTAACCCAGCTGCTGATTATCGGTCCCCCCCTGCTGCTCGCCCTGACCATCCACGAGTTCGCCCACGGCCTGGTCGCCTTTCATTTCGGCGACCCCACCGCCCGCAACGCCGGCCGGCTGACCATGAACCCGCTCAAGCATCTCGACCCGGTGGGGACCCTCGCCTTCTTCTTTATCAAATTCGGCTGGGCCAAGCCGGTACCGGTGAACCCCGTCTACTTCCGCGACCCGAAAAGGGGGATGCTCTGGGTTGCCCTGGCCGGCCCGGCCAGCAACCTCCTGCTGGCCCTGGCCTTTGCGGCGCTGGCCAAGCTGCTTGCCCTGCTGGCCATGGTCCTCCCCTATTCGGCCATCGCCGAGGCGATCCTGGTCCCCTTCAACGGCATGGTGGTTGCCGGGGTGTGGATCAATCTGGTCCTCGGCGTGATCAACCTCCTGCCCATCCCCCCTCTCGATGGCGGCCGGATCGTCATCGGCCTCCTTCCCGACCGCCTCGCCACCATCTTTATGGGGCTGGAGCGCTACGGCTTCATTGTCCTGCTCATCCTCGCCCTGAGCGGCATGCTCGGCAAGATCGTCCTGCCGATCATCCGCTTCGCCCACCGCCTGCTCCTCACCTGAGCCGCTGCCAGAGCCGCTACCCCGGCTCCTTCCGGCAGCAGCGGCGGAGGGTCACCCGGGCCTCGTGGAAGGTGGCGCCGCCACCAAAATCGGCCAGTTTTTCCGAGGTGAGGTCGTTGATTCCGCCCACCCGCGCCGACTCCTCCCAGAATATCCCCTCGGCCACCACCACCCCGGGGCGGGTATCGGCACTCACCCGCACCCGGCGGAGGGTGCTGCCGCGGTGGTTCTCCAGCAGTACCTCGCCGCCGTCGCGGAGCTGGCAGGCGGCGGCATCGGCCGGATGGACCAGCAGTTCACCGATCTCACCGGGAAAACGTTCGCCAAAGGTGCTGTTCAGCAGCTCCGGGTGGGGAGGGCTGAGCAGCTGGTAGGGGTAGCGGAGCTGCAGATCCGGGTCGGCACTCTCCCCCGCCGGCCCGAGGCTGGCCACCGTCGGGCTGCCGTCGGCCGCCAGGGCGGTAAAGGAGAAGGGGCGGCCGTCGCCGCCGACAGCGTCGGTGCCGCTGAAGGTGGAGTGGACCAGCCGGCCGGCGAGGATATCGGCGGTCTCGACCCCGGGGGGAATCCCCTGAAGGCCGGCCAGATAGTCGCTCAGCCGCTCCTCGAGGGTCTGAAGGAAGGGGGGATCGGTGAGACCCATCTCCCTGGCAAGATCCTGAAAGAAGTCGAAATTGCTCCGGGCCTCGCCCAGAGGGGGGAGGACCGGCTCGGCGACCCGGAGATAGAAGTGGCCGTAAGAGGTGTAGAGGTCACGATTCTCCAGGAAGGTGGTGGCCGGCAGGAGGAGGTCGGCGTAGCGGGCGGTGGGGGTGAGCAGCTGCTCATGGACGACGGTAAAGAGGTCCTCCCGGGCCAGCCCGCGGCGGATCATCGCCCCGTCCGGGGCAACACTGGCCGGGTTGCTGTTGTACACCATCAGGGCGCGCAGGGGCGGCTCCAGCCGGTTGAGGGCATGGGCCAGTTGGACCATGTTGACCCGCCGCACCCCGGGCGGGGCCAGTTCCGGGTAAGTGAGCCGGGCAGTATCGCCACGAAAGGCCCGCGAGGTGAGAAGAACCCCCCGGCCGGGGCCGCCGTCGAAGAGGCCGAGACAGGCGGCAAGGGAGGCGATTGCCCGCACCGCCATCCCCCCCCGGCTGTTGCGGCTGAGCCCCATGCCAAGACGGAAAAAGAGGCGGGGGGTGGCGGTTAGTTGCCGTGCCAGCTGTTCGATCTCTGCTTGGCCCAGGCCGCTCTCGGTGACGATCTCCTGCCAGCTCAGGCTGGCCAGCGACCTCTCCAGGCGGTCAAAACCGACGCTGTTGCCGGCCAGCCGTTCCCTGTCCAGCAGACCGGTCTCGATCAATGCCTTGATGGTCCCGAGGGCGAGGGCGCTGTCGCCGGCCGGCCGAACCGGCAGGTAGTGGTCGGCATGGGCGGCGGTGGCGTTGCGGTAGGGATCGATGACCAGCAGCTGCCCCCCTTTTTTTCGGGCAGCGGCGACATAGCGCCAGAAGTGCTGGCAGGAGACGCGGATATTGATCCCCCAGGCGACGATCAACGTGGCATCGGCGGCCCTCTCCGGCGGCGCCCCGGGGAGGGCGGCGCACTGCCTTTCCCAGCCGGCGCTGGCGGTGGCCGAGCAGATGGTCTCATCAAGACCGGTGGCGCCCAGTTTATGGAAGAGGGCATGGCCGGCAAATCGGTTGATCACCCCCATGTTGCCGGCGTAGGAGTAGCGGAGAATAGCCTCCCCCCCCGCCGCCTGACGGATCTCATCCAGGCGGCCGGCCAGCAGGGCCAGGGCCTCATCCCAGCTGATCCGGGCGAATTTGCCTTCTCCCTTGGCGCCTACCCTGATGCCGGGATGGAGAATGCGTTCCGGGCTATGGAGCCGCTGCGGATAGCGGCGCATCTTCCGGCAGATGGTGCCGGCGGTATAGGGGTGTTCCGGATCGCCACTCAGAGCAGTGACCTGTCCCCCGGCAACAGTGGCGACCAGGCCACAGCTGTCCGGACAATCGAGGGGGCAGGTGGTTTTCTTTTCCACCGGCCGAGAGTCAGGGGCCATGGCTCATTCTCCCGCTAAGGTTCATACTGCCCGTTCTTCAGTCGGCTTCGCAGCCCTCCGACACAATCACGCCGATCAGTCTGGCTTCATCCGGCCACCGTAGAGGTAGCGTTTGATCTTATGGGTTGCGGTCTTGATGAAGGGCTCCCGCCGCTCGAAGATTCGTGCCAGCCGCGAGGCCGGGGGCAACTGCCGGTTGACCTCGAGACGCATCTCCTCCAGCAGGTTTTCCAGATAACTCCGGCGGTCAAGCCGGGAATCACCGGCCGTCTGCTCATCGATATACTCGTAATCGGGGTAGATCCAGGCCTCGACCTGCCCTCCGTTTTCCAGCACCAGGCTCTCCACCACCCAATTGAAGGTATTGAGACGATGCTCAATCGCTTCCGGGTAGACATTCTCGCCGTTGGCGAGGACAATCACGTTTTTTGAACGGCCGCAGATATGCAGGTTCCCCTCGGCATCGAAAAAACCGAGATCACCGGTGGCCAGCCAGCCGTCACTGGCGAGCACTGCGGTGGTGGCCTCGGGGTCGTTGTAGTAGCCGCGCATCACGTTCGGGCCACAGACGATGATCTCACCGATCCCCTTCTCGTCGGCATCGGCGATCTTCACCTCCACGCCGGGGATCGGCTTACCGGTGGAACCAAGGGCAATACTTTTGTCCCCGGCCGGCCCACCGGCAATCAAGGGCGAGGACTCGGTCATCCCGTAGCCGACCAGATAGGGGAAGTCCGCCTCGCGGAGAAATTTTTCCACCTCCGGGTTGAGGGCGGCCCCGCCCACCCCCATCAACTGCAAACGGCCACCGAAAAAATTAACCAGTTTGCGGCCGATTTTCCGGTAGATCAGCCGGCGGGTGAAACCGACCCGGCAGAGGGCGGTGAGCAGCCGACTCTTCGCCAGTTGGGGGAGCACCCGCTTTTTATAGATCTTCTCCAGCACCAGGGGGACGGCAAAGATGGCAAAGGGTTTTTCGTGGTCGCAAAGCCTTTGCAGGATCGCCGGGGTCGGGGTCTTGCCGGCGTAGGCGATGCGAGCACCGCAGAGGAGGGGGAGAATAAAGCCGCAGGTGAACTCGTAGGTGTGTGACATGGGCAGGATGGAGAGCCACACCGCCTCGGGAGGGATGACCATCAGGGCGGCGGCAGCGTAGGCATTGGCGGTGAGGTTGCGGTGGGTGAGCATCACCGCCTTGGAATAACCGGATGTTCCGGAGGTGTAGAGGATGGAGGCAAGATCTTCCTCGGCCACCGTGGGCAGCACCGGGTCGCCGACGGCCTGCCCGAAGGCGGTGAGGGCCGTGGCCAGGTAGGCGGAAAAGGGGGTGAGGGGGATGAGACCGATGTCGCTGCTGTAATCATCCAGGGTAATAACCGGCCCGGTGAGGAGATGGCGCAATTCATAGACCTTCTCCACCTGCTTCTGGGTGGTGAAGAGGAGTCGCACCGCCATCTCCTTGATGATGTGGTGGACATCGCTTTCCGGCAGATCGGGAAGAATCGGCACGGCGACCGCCCCGAGCCGGACGATGGCCAGGTAGGCCATTCCCCAGTGGTGGGAGTTTTCGGCAAGAATCGCCACCCGGTCGCCCTTTTCCACCCCTTCCCGCTGCAACTGGAGGGCAAGAGCGATGATTCGGCCATGCAAGGCACCGTAGCTGAGGGGTTCCTCCAGGGCCATGCCGATGGCCGGCTGGTCGCGGAACTTGCCACAGCTCGCATCAACGATATAGTTGAGGGTCATGCCGACGACTACCACTCCATCCATATGCCACCTCTTCCTGTCTTGTGGACTCCCGTCCTCCCCGGCCGCCCCCTCACCTTTGCCGCTCACCCCTCTCCGACACCAGCGTCCTTGCCGTTGCCGACCGCAAGAAAACTGGCCACCACATCAACCAGAAGGGAGTGGCTGAAAGGTTTGGCGATGGTGAAATGGCGATCACCGGCAGATCCGTGGCATCCTCGCGCAACTCGATGATCGTTTGCAGTCCATCCTTGAGGGGCACCACCATATCGGTGATCACCAGGTCGCAGGTCGCAGCCCTTCTGCCGGGGGTGGAGGGATCTTTTTGGAAGTTTTCCTTATACGATACTCCTGGAAAAGAGAAAACCAAAAAACCAATTCAGGCCGGGCAACGCCTTGGGCCGCCGGCAACAACCATCGTCCCTGCCTTCTCGGGTGGAAGTGACAGCCGCCTCTTTCGCCTCAGTCTCCGCCCTCCTCCTCACCCCCTGGGAAAACAACCGCTCAGCTGCTCCCAGGCGTTCCCGGCGACCCACTGCAGTTTTTCGGCAAAGAGCCGGTCACTGCGGTAGAGTTGGCCGGAACGTTCCCGGGCGAGAAATTTACGGTACTGGCCGGGACCGCCGTTGTACATTGCGTACACTCCCCGGGCAAGGAGCCTGGCATCCTCTCCTTCCCCGTCGCGGAGGGCATACTGGCGGAGGTACAAATCGGCAATCTCCACTCCTGCCCGGGCGTTGTAGTGGATATCCCAGCGCAGCCGTTCCTGGTTGTACATCCCCCGCCAGACCCGCTCGTTTACCTGCATCAGCCCCACCGAGGTGCGGTTGGAGGAGAGGAGATAGGTCAGAGTCTTTTTTTTCACGACAAACTGGCGAAAACAGCTCTCCTGCCAGGCCATGGCCACAACCATCTCGGCAAACATCTCCGTTAGCCCGGGGGGGATATTCCCCTGTTCGATGAGCTGGCCGGAGGCCTCGGCCAGCACCGCCCGCACCCGGCGTAGATAATCGTCGACAGCACCACCCGGAACCTTCCAGCGGAGGATCTCGGTAAAGGCGGGAATATCGCCGGCCCAGGCCACCCCCGACCACCAGTGGCGGAGGCCGGGGAAAAAGCCGGCGCCGGAGGACGGATAATCCGCCCAGGTACCGGAGCGGGATGGGTTCCAATCCTGCCGCCAGCCGGAAAGCGGCTCGACCGCCGGCAGCCGCAGCAGGCGGCGGAGACGGCGGTCGACCTCCGGCGAATAGGGCAGGACGGTTTCCTCGCCGGCAAGCATGGTCGCCAGCCGCAGCAGCCCCTCCCGACTGATTTCCACCCCCAGAGTCGGCCCCATCCGATCAAACACCGCCAGGGCATCGGCGGCGGTGAAAAAAGCGAGATAGCCGAGGCTGTTTGCCTCACCGCGGGCGTAGATCTGTCGACGAAAGATTGGTGCCAGCTGCGGCCAGATGTGCACGAACTGGGCACGGACAAAGTCGCGGTCAGGACGGTCGCTGGCCAGGGCCTCGGCAAAGAGATAGCGGGTATCGAGGAGGACTGCCATGAGGGTGTCCTGATCGGCAGCACTGAGATTATCCCCGGCAATGGTGAGGAGGAGGCGGACGAGAAAGGCATCCCAGGTCTCCCAGAGCCGCACCAGCCGCTGCCGCTCGACAGCGGTGAGCGGTGGCTGTTCCGCCGCCGGCGGGGGAAGATAGATATCGCTCACCTCGGCGTGGAGGTCGACCATCACTGCATCACCAGTGACCCGAACCTCCCCGCCACGGAGGCTGTCGAGCATGGCCAGGGCCTCCTGCCGGGCCTGCTGGTGGAAGAGCGGCAACAGGAAATCCCGCACCTGCCGGACTGGTGGTGCCAGTTCGATGCGAATCCGGTCGAGATGGGCGTATACCGGTGGTTTGGCAAATTCCCAGAGCAGACCGGCAACCACCGCCGGCTCCCGGTTCGAACCAAGCAACCGGGAGTCCACCGTGCGCAGGGAGAGCTGGAAGCTGTCGGCGGCAAAGAGCGGCTGTTGAAACAGCTCCAGGTAGCCCTGCCAGGCCATGGGGAAGAGGCATTTCTCGCCCACCTCGGTCCCCAACCGGATGGAGATCTTGCTCTCCAGACGGAGAAGGCCGGCCGCCGACGAAAAACGTGGCTCGGCAAGGCTGAGAGAGGTGCAGTCGGTGGGGCCGCCAACCAGAGCGACACTCTGGCCGGGGCCGGTAAAGGCGGTGGCGCGGACCAGGCCGGCGAGCAGTTGGTGATCGAGGGTAAGGGGCAGAACCACCGGCTGGGCGGCGGCTGCGCCGCTGGCCAGCAGCAACCAGAAAAGTACCGGGAGAGGGGAGAGGGATCTCTTCATGACGGCCACTCTACCACGACGATCCCCCTGTCGCCTAGACGAAAAAACACCCCACCACGCCTCTCCCGGCTGAAATGGCGGGGTGGCGGTCAGCGAAAGCGGCGGACCAGTCGGGCGAAACCGCCGGGGATTGTCCCTGAACTCCAGAAGGCTCGCCCCTGCTTGTAATCAACGAACCAGTAGCCTCCCGGGCGGCGCTGGGCGGCAACAAAGATGAAGGGCTGTTCCACCGAGAAACAGGGGTGGAGATGGACATCCTTGCTGTTTTTTCGCGGCTCCATGAGTGACAGCGCCTCTTCCATGGTCGGCAGCCGCCAATCGGCAAAACCGGCGAAGGAGGCGGCGTTGAGGCTGTCGATCCGCTTGCGGGTCATGCGGATCGAGCCGATATCCAACCCCCGACTCTGCCACATCAGACCGGTGCGGTGGTCGAGAACCACCTCCGGGTCCGGCCCGGCGCCGAGGCGGTTGGCAAAGCTGCCGTCGGGATTGTACTCGGCCTCGTAAAAGTTCCAGCGACGGACCAGGAGGGCGATCTCGCCATCGTTAACTACCGCCGGCTCGGCCGGCAAATCGACCATATCCTCCACCACCGCCTCCGCCTCCGACAGCGGCGGCCCCATATCCTCCACCACCACCACCTCGACGCGGGGCACCACAAGTTGCGGGTCACCACCATCCAGGACATGCTCGATGAGCCAGTTCTTCAGCTGTTCGTTGATCGCATAACTTTTCTCGAATATCGAGGAGGCCCCCTGCCCGGCGACGCAGTCACGAACCATTGCCGCCGGCGCCCGCACCTCGGCAAGCACCCGGGCATGCTTGACCGCCCGCTCCATCAGGCAGAGTTTCGGTTCCTCACCCCAGTTGTCGACAAAAAAATAGTAGACACATTCATCGTTGTTGCGGACCCGCTCACGCCCCCCCCAGGATTCAAAGGTCCCGAAGGAGATGTCAGGGTTCATCTCCCAGTCAATCGGGCTGATCGTCCGCTCACCAAGTTGCAGATTGTGGAACATCCCCATAAACGTTCTCCCCCGCCGCCCCGGGCGCGATCTCTTTGTTACTTTCCTCACCGGCGGCAAGCCGCCTGTCCCCACCGACTGCCCCCGCCGACCGCCGATTTTCTCTGAGCAGATACGGAAGGAGTTTACCTGTCGGGTAAAAGTAGGTATCATTGCCGGCATGTCCACCACCCGTACCGCCGATATCCGCCGACGCGGCCACCCCCTGCCCATGGGGCTTACCGTCCTTGCCGAGGGGGTGAATTTTTCCCTCTTTGCCCGCCATGCCACCGGGGTCAGTCTGGTCGTCGATTTCTCCCCCGGCCCCGAGGGGATAGCAAGCCGCCGGGAGTTCGCCCTTGACCCCGGCGAAAACCGCACCGGCGACCTCTGGCATATCCTCCTGGCCATCAAAGAGAAAGACTTCACCTACGGCTACCGCCTGACCGGCCCCGAGGGACAGGGCCAGCCCGGCCTGGTCTTTTTTCCCGACAAAATCCTCATCGACCCCTACGCCCATGCCCTGCGGCCACGCCTCTGGGGGGAGGTGGCCGAACACGGCCAGACCACCTGCTGCCGGGTGGTGACCCACGACTTTGACTGGCAAAACGACCGACCACTGAAGACTCCGCTGGCCGAGACCATCATCTACGAGCTGCATGTCCGCGGTTTCACCCATCATCCCAGTTCCGGGGTCAGCGCCCCGGGCACCTTCCGCGGGGTGATCGAAAAGATTCCCTACCTGCAGAAACTGGGGGTGACCGCGGTGGAGCTGATGCCGGTCACCGCATTCGACGAGAACGACACCGTCTTCTTCCACCCGCAGAGCGGCGAGCGGCTGAAAAACTTCTGGGGCTATAACCCGGTCTCCTTTTTTGCTCTGCACCCCGGCTACGCCGCCGACCCGGCGGCGGTGGTCGACGAATTCAAGACCATGGTTCTCACTCTGCATCAGGCCGGCATCGAGGTCTATCTCGACATGGTCTACAACCACACCGGCGAGGGGGGCTACAGCGGCACCACCAGCAGCTTCCGGGGCATCGATAACCCGGTCTACTACCTGCTCGACGAGCAGGCCGACTACCTCAACTATTCCGGTTGCGGCAACACCGTCAACTGCAACCACCCGGTGGTCCGCCACCTGATTCGAGACTCCCTCCGCTACTGGGTCACCGAGATGCACATCGACGGCTTCCGTTTCGACCTGGCCTCGATTCTCGGCCGCGACCGCCAGGGGCGGGTGCTGCCCAACCCGCCGATGATCGAGGCGATCGGCGAAGACCCGGTGCTGCGCGACACCAAATTGATCGCCGAGGCCTGGGATGCCGCCGGTCTCTACCAGGTGGGCAGCTTCTCCTCCGACCCGCGCTGGGCCGAGTGGAACGGCCGCTTCCGCGACGATGTGCGCGCCTTCATGATCTCCAAGGAGAACAGCATCACCCATCTTGCCACCCGCATTGCCGGCAGCTCCGACCTCTATCAGCCCAGCGGCCGCAGCCCACTCTGCTCGATTAACTTTGTCACCTGCCACGACGGCTTCACCCTCGCCGACCTGGTCGGCTACAACCAGAAGCAGAACCTTGCCAACGGCGAAGAGAATCGCGACGGCGACAACCACAACCTCAGCTGGAACAGCGGCCATGAGGGGCCGGGAGAACCGCCACGGGTACAGCGGCTGCGAATGCGGCGGATGAAGAGCTTCAGCCTCCTCCTCCTCCTCTCCCAGGGGGTGCCGATGATCTGTGCCGGTGACGAGTTCGGCCGCAGCCAGGGGGGCAATAACAACGCCTGGTGCCAGGACAACCCGACCAGCTGGTTGGACTGGTCCCTGCTGACCAGCAACCGCGGCTTCTTCCGCTTTTTCACCAGCTGTATCGCCCTGCGGAAGGCCTATCCACATTTTCGCCGCGAAGATTTCTTCCCGACCGCCGGTGGCAGCCAGGATGCCGAGATTCTCTGGCAGTATCTTCGCCCCGGAGAGGAGAACTGGTCGGCCGACTGCCATGGTCTGGGCTTCCTGCTTCGCCCGGCTGCCGGGGTATCGCCGGCTGCTGCCTTTTTTGTCGCCGTGAACGGTGACCGCCACACCCCCCTCCACTTCACCCTGCCGGACCCTCCCGTCGGCAACCACTGGTACCGGATAATTGATACTGCGGCCCTGCCGCCGGCCGACTTTCTCGATCTTGGCCGGGCCCCGCGACACCGGCCGGAACGACCGGCGACTCTCCTCCCCTACGGCTGCATGGTCTTCCAGTCCAGCCCAGGCAGCAGGCAAGCCATCCCCCTTACCGACGACGGCACCATACAACCATGACCACACTTCTCCTTCTCGGCGACTCCCTCCCCGCCGGCTTCGACTGGCAACGGCGCATTCCCGGCCAGCAGGTGATCAATCTGGCGGTCCCGGGCAGTATGACCGGCGATCTCCTCACCACCCTGCCGGAGATCAGCAAAAGAATCAGTGCCCCCGACACCATCATGGTCATGGTCGGCACCAACGATCTGCTGTGTGGCCAGCCCGACCTGCTCGACAACTACAAGCGGATTCTCGTCCGCCTGCACCACGACTACCCCGCCGCCGAAATCGTCGCCAGCAGCCTTTTCCCCCTCCGCCAGCCGCCCTTCACCGAGCAGGTACCAGCCCTGAATCAGCGGATCGAGGCGCTGACCAGACAGACCGGCAGCTGTTTCCTTGATATCTACCAGCGCCTTGCCACCTCCGAAGCGGAGATCTTTCAGGCGGACGGGGTCCATATCACCGCTGCCGCCTATGAGATCTGGGCCCGGGCCCTCCTTGAGCATATTGCCTTTCTCCTCGAGGATGACTAATTTTCTCGCCGGTTGTCGCCTGTCATGAATGGGTGCAGCCCTACCCCCGCGCGGCAGAATAGCCCCATGTGTGACCCGTGGACGGTCCTCGGACAGTACACAGGCGGTCCACGGGTGGCTGGTCCTTGCTGACGGTTGCATTGCGAGAGGCCCGGCGGGGCGGGGCCCCAAGTCTGGTCCACGGACGGTCCTCGGGCGGTCAACGGGCGGTTGGTCCTTGCTGACGATTGCATTGCGAAAGGCCCGGCAGGGCGGGGAACAAGGCCCGAAGGGTTGCCGACAGGATGTCGGCAACCGGCGGTCGGGCCAGGGATGGCCCGTCTGCCGGCCCCGCCGCCCTGACGATCAGGCCGAAGCACTGCAATCGGCAGGAAGGGCCAGCCGCCGGGCAAGGTGCACCAAAGCAGCGGAGACGGCAGCAACGACTAGCCACCCGGGCAAAGTTACCCTGGCTGGCATACACCGATAGGTGCAAACACAGCAACAGCGAATCAACATGACCATTCAAGACCATTCAAGATGGAGCAGATGCATGCCAGCAACAACCAGACGAACAACAGCCAGACGAGCAACAGCCAGACTCTTTTCCCTCTCGGCACTCCTCACCCTCACCCTCCTCTGCGGCCTGACCGGCCAGGCCGAATCAATGCCCAAAGAGAGTATGACAGGGATGGCCGGTAAAGCCGAGGCGACAGAAAAATTGCCGGTACGCGGAGGTACCGTCGTCGAAACCATGAACAGCGCCGGCTACACCTATATGCTGGTCGCCGAGGGGATTGGTCAGAGCTGGGTGGCGATACCGGAAACCGAGGTGACGGCCGGCACTGTGGTGCACTTTTACGAGGGGATGGTGATGGAGAACTTCACCAGCAGCAGCCTGCAGCGTACCTTCCCGGCCATTCTCTTCTCTCCCGGCCTGGCCGAAGCGCCGGCAGCGGCGAAAGCAGTGGCCGCGTCAGCCGGCACCGCCCCGGAAGAGAGTTTTGCCGCCGCCATCAAGGCTGAGTCCGGGCAACCAAGCCCGGCCACAAGCCCGGCCAACCTGCCGGAGGTCTCCGGCGGCAGCCAGGCGGCGGTGGTTCCCTTGACCGAGGTGCGTATTGAACGTGCCCCGGCCGAGAACGGCTACACCGTGGCCGAGATCTTTGCCCGGGCGGAAGAACTGGCCGGGCAGAAGGTGCAGGTCCGCGGCAAGGTGGTGAAGTTCAGCCCGCAGATCATGGGTCGGAACTGGCTCCACCTTCAGGACGGCAGCGGCAACCCGATGGAGAACAGCCACGATCTGGTGCTCACCAGCAGCGAAACGGTGGCGGTGGAGAGTGTGGTCACCATGGAGGGGGTGCTTGCCGCCAATCGCGATTTCGGTGCCGGCTACAGCTACCAGGCAATCATCGAAGAGGCGAGCACGGTCCAGCCATGACCGGTGGAAACGGTAGCGGCCGGAAGCCCATTGCCGTCTGCGAGCTGGGCTTTGATTTCGACGGGGTGATCGCCGACACCGCCGAGGCCTTTGTCCGCCTGGCCTGCCGGGAATATGGCTACTGCGGCTATCGGCCGGAGGATATCACCTGCTTCGAACTGGCCGACTGCCTGGCCATTCCGGCGGCGGTGGTCGAGCAGATCTTCATCGACATCCTCACCGATTCGGTGGGCTGCGGCCTGCAGGAGATGCCCGGGGCAGCCAGAGCCCTGAGCAGACTGGCCAGGGTGGCGCCGCTGACGGTGATAACCGCCCGGCCGACAATCGAACCGGTCCACGACTGGCTCGACCATCTCCTGCCGGCGACAACCCGGGAACAGGTGCGGGTGGTGGCCACCGGCGATCACGACGACAAGCTTCGCCACATCCGGACGCACCGAATCCGCTACTTTATCGACGACCGGGCCGAAACCTGCCGCCGGCTGGCCGAGGAGAATATCTACCCCTTCGTCTTCAGTCAGCCTTGGAACCGGGACCGCCACAACCTGCCGATGGTCAGCAACTGGGAGGAGATCGTCGCCCTGGTCGACCACTGCGAAGAGGAAGAGCATGGACTGCCCCCACTGTAATCGGCCCCTGCCGGGTTACCGCAACCCGGTCCCCACCGTCGACATCATCATCGAGGTGGGGGAGCGGATCGTCCTCATCGAGCGGCGCAACCCCCCACCCGGCTGGGCTTTGCCGGGCGGCTTTGTCGACTACGGGGAGTCTTTCGAGGCGGCGGCACGCCGCGAGGCCCGGGAGGAGACCGGTCTGGAGGTGGAGGGGCTCGCGCAGTTCCACACCTACTCCGACCCGGGCCGGGACCCCCGCCTGCACACCGCCTCCACCGTCTTCATCGGCCAGGCAACGGGCACCCCCCGGGCCGGCGACGACGCCGCCCGGGCCCGCCTCTTCACCGCCGAGGAACTGCCCCCCCTGGCCTTTGACCACGCCACCATCCTGGCCGATTATTTCCGCAGGAAAAAGGGGGCTGGTGATCAGAAGAGGGCGCGCAGCAGCCAGTAGCTGAGCAGGCCCATACCTATGGACCCGTAGAGCAGCATTCAGGGTGTGCAGTCGCTGCCGAATTTTCTGCCAATCAGCCAGAAGGTGACCAGGCCGGCCAGGCCGGCCCCGATGAACAGCAGTATCTCTTTCATCCTCTTTCTCCTCGCAGTTTCTGTCCCGGCCCCTTGCGGAGGCGGATGGAGGCCGGGGTCACTTCCACCAGCTCGTCATCGTTGATATAGGCGATGCACTCCTCGAGGGACATGGTAACCGGCGGGGTGAGCACCACCGCCTCGTCGGAACCGGAGGCGCGCATATTGGTCAGTTTTTTCCCCTTGGCCGGATTGACCACCAAATCGCCGGAACGGCTGTGCTCACCGATGATCTGGCCGGGATAGAGCGGCGCCCCGGGGTGGATGAAGAGTCTGCCCCGCTCCTGGAGATTGAACAGGGCGTAGGCCACCGCCGTGCAGGGTTCTTTGACCAGCAGCACCCCGTTGACCCGGTTGATGATGTCACCGGCATAGGGGGCGTAGGCGGAAAAGATATAGGACATCATCCCCATCCCCTTGGTGTCGGTCATAAACTCGGAACGGTAGCCGAGCAGGCCGCGGGTGGGGATATTGAAGACCATCCGCACCAGGCCGCCGCTGCTGTCCATCTCTTCCATCTGCCCCTTGAGCCGGCCCAGTTTTTCGATCACCGCCCCCTGGAACTGCTCGTCGACATCGACGGTCAACTTCTCGAAGGGTTCGAGCAACTGCCCTTCCTCTTCGCGGAAGATCACCCGCGGCCTGGTGACCTGGAACTCATACCCTTCCCGGCGCATCTTCTCGATGAGGATCGAAAGGTGCAACTCGCCCCGGCCGGAAACCTTGAACCCCACTGCATCGGCCAAAGGCTCGCAGTGCAGGGCAACGTCGGAAAGAATCTCCCGGGCCAGTCGATCACCGATATGGCGGGAGGTGACAAAGCGCCCCTCGCGGCCGGCAAAGGGGGAGTCATTGGGGATGAAATTCATCGAAATGGTCGGCGGATCGATGCTGATCAGGGGGAGAGGACGGGGGTTGTCGGAATCGGTGAAGGTCACCCCGACGGTGACATCCTCCATCCCGGCCACGGCAACGATCTCACCGACCCCGGCACTCTCCACGGCAACCTTCTGGTCGCAGGCAAAGCGAAAGATCTTGGCGATCCGCACCGGCTTGATGGAGCCGTCGCGGCGGGCCACGACGATGGGCTGGTTCAGCCGCATGGTGCCGTTGATCACCTTGCCAATCCCCAGCCGACCGAGATAGGGAGAGTAGTCGATGGTGCCCACCTGCATCTGCAAGGGTTCGGTCACTGACCCGCTCGGGGCCGGGATATGGTCGACGATCATCTGGGAGATGTGGTCCATCCCCCCCCCGGGTGGTATCGGGTCGCCCGGGTCGAGCAGGGCGTAGCCGCTCTTTGCCGAGGTATAGACCACCGGAAAATCGAGAATATGGTCAGGGGCGTTCAGTTTGGCAAAGAGATCGAAGACCGCGTCCACCGCCCAGGGGCAGCGCGCCGCCGGTTTGTCGATCTTGTTGATCACCACGATCACCGGCAGATGGTTCTCCAGCGCCTTTTTCAGGACGAAGTAGGTCTGCGGCATCGGCCCCTCCTGGGCATCGACCAGCAGCAGGGCGCCATCGGCCATGCGCAGCACCCGCTCCACCTGGCCGCCGAAGTCGGCATGGCCGGGGGTGTCGATGATGTTGATCCAGTAGTCGCGGTAGAGATAGGATCCGTTTTTGGCGGTGATGGTGATCCCCCGTTCCCGTTCCAGGTCCATGGAGTCCATCAGCCGTTCGGAAACCTCCTGGTTATCCCGAAACATCCCGGAATTTCTAAACAACTGATCGACCAGGGTGGTTTTGCCATGGTCGACGTGGGCAATAATCGCCACATTACGAATTTTACTCTGCTCCATACTGTTGCCCTGAGGGCCTCCGGGAGTGCAACTCGGCACCCCATACACTGCGGGAAATGGACCTGGTTGTCGTGAAAGGAAACTGGCAGGACCGAGGAGGGTATATGATTAAACCAAAAGAGGACAATAATACCACGCTTTGGTTATCGGCGCAAGGCTCTGATCAACGCAGCCCCGGCCGACCCCCAGCCCCGGCAGCAGCGGCCTGTCGAGCGGGACGGCAGAGAACACCGCCGGCAACACTCGGCCGGCCGTGCGGCCCGGCTTAAGCATGCGACCTCAAAAAGGCGTCGAAGGGGCGGGCTTCAGTCAGCTGAGGGGCGGTCTATAACTTGCTCAGGATCAGGCTTCTTGCCTGGGCGGAGCGGAGCAGGGCGGGGATGTTTTCGTCGATATAGTCAAACACCCGTGCCTGCTTGTTGGCCGCCGGGCGGATAATCCGGCCGATGACCTGCAGCAGGCGCCCCTCGAAACTGATCGGAGTGGTGAGAAAAAGGCTGGTGAGCCCGGGACAGTCAAAGCCCTCGCCGATCAGCTGCAGGGTGGCCACCAGTACCCGTACCTCCCCCCGGCGAACCGCCTCGACAATCTCGCTGCGCTGCTCGGCGGGTAACTGGCCGTGGAGCAGCTCGGTGTTGATCTTGCCGCCGCGCAGCTTGTCGACAAAGAGTCGGCAGTGGCTTACCCGATCGGAGACCACCAGGATGGTACCGCTGTCGCCACCCGCCGCCTCCCGGGCGATATCGTCGAGTATCTGCCGGTTGCGCCCCTCGTGTTTGACCAGGGCCTTGATCAGGGCCTGGTAGTCGCCCCGGTAGCGGTAGTGAAAGGAGGTGCTGGTGCGGGTCACCTGCGGGGCAAGAACCGCGCCGGTGGCCTTCAGCGCCTCCTGATCGACCTGGTGCAGCCGGTCACCGAGGAAGAAGTAGATCAGTTTGGTACTTTCATGGTCGCTGCGGAAGGCGGTGGCGGAGAGGCCAAGGAGGTAGTGGCAGTCGAAGCGGCAGACCACCTCGGTGAAGAGGCTGGCCGGGACCCGATGGCACTCGTCGACGATCAGCTGGCCGAACAGTTCAACCAGTTCCGCCACTCTCTTGCGGGCGGTGTTGACGATGGCAATGGTCAACGGCGCCGGCTGGAAGCGACCGTCACCAACCTGGCCCGCCTCAATGCCGAGAAACTGCCGGGCCCGTTCCTGCCATTGGTAGAGGAGTTCGCGGCTGTGGACAAGGACACAGGTGGGCTGTTTTCGCTGGGCGATCAGGGCCAGGGCGATCACCGTCTTGCCGCTGCCGGTGCCGGCCTCGATCACCCCGAAGGATTTTCCCCGTGCCGCCGCCACTGCCTGCTGCTGGTAGGGGCGCAGTTCGCCGGTGAAAGAGAAATCGACCGCCGGCAGCTGCCGGCGACGGTCGATGATGGTCGGGTCGCTGCCGTAGCGTTGGCGGCAGAGGAGGACCGCCTGGTTGGCAAAGCCACGCGGGAAGCGGAGACCGCGGGGAACAGGCTGATAATACTTCAGCTGCGGCTTCATCTTTTTGCCGATCCAACGGCCGTAGCGTTGGGCGGCGAGGTACTCGGGGTTGTCGATGGTCAGGCGGGTCTTCAGCTCCACCTCCAGATCGAGGTCGATGTCGCTGAGATGGCAATCGTGGCTGACGGTGAGGGTGGGTGGCATGGCAAGGCTCTCTTCCGGCCGGGAGGGACCGATTATGGCTTGCGCTTTGGCCAGGGAGTCGGTACCTTCACAGCGATAGCCAACAACCTCAACCCCGGTCTGCCGCATGCCACATATTCTCCGCAAACTGTTGCCACTTTTCAGCCTTGTCCTCTTTTTTGCCGCCCCTGCCGGGGCTGCCCCGGCCGAAGAAAGTATCACCCTCACCCTGCCGGAGGTGGTCATCGCCAGGGCGGCGCAGGCGGTCCTCCCCCTGCGGCTCGATGCCAACTCGAAATCGGTTCAGGGCGATATCACCATCATCGCCATCGATAATCTGCGGCTGACTGACCGGCATCTCGCCTGCCGGCTGCAGCTGAGCGGCGAGAACCTCGCTCTCGTTACCGAGATAGCCGGCCACCAGATCCGCCTGAAGGTGGGGGCGGTAACCATCGACTTCTCAGCCATTGCCGAGCTCCGTTTCGAGGCGGAAAAACAGACCCTCTACATCCGGCCGGTGGTGCAGGATGTGGCCACCATCGGCAGCGGCGCCAACGCCGATATCGGCCAGGCCCTGGTCGCTCTGCTGAATGGCCGGGAGTTTCCCCTCAGACTCCACCAGCTCGACCCGCTCATTGCCGAGACCGGCAGCAATACCATCACCATCAACACCCACATCACCGATATCATTGCCAGACCGGCGGCAATCGAACTCCGCCTGCAGCCGGAGATCTCCGCCCGCTGAGCGGCGCGCCGACAGCGCTCCCACACGACCACAACACTACCACATCAGGTCATCGGGGACGGTGTAGGCGGCATAGGGGTCATCCGGGTCGTCAGCCGTCGCCGGCCGGGCAGCCGCCAGGTTGTTCAGGCAGACATGGAACTGGCCGCTCAGCTCCCTGACCTTCTCGGCAATCTCCCGGGGCACCAGCGCAAAGGGGTTTTCCGGCTCGGCGAGAACAACGATTCCCAGACGGCCGTCACCAAGGGCCGACACCATCGCCGCATCGACAAAGATCCGGTGGATCGTCCCATCCACCGGAAAGCGGTAGGCTACCCCCTTGCCGGGCAGGGCCAGGCGGTGCTGTTCCACCAGCTGTCTGGCTCGGGCCGCGTCGGCCCGCCGCTGCAGTTTCTCTTCCCGGGCCAGGTTGAGCGCACGGGTCCGGAGACGCCTTTTCTCCTCCGCCTGCCGGGCAAGCAGCAGGTTTTCGTCCACCACTTCAACCCGCTTCGGCTGTTGCTTCTTCTTCTGGTACTGCTCCTTCCTGGCTTCCTTGACCTCTTTGGTCTTCACCAGGCCGAGAGCCAGTAGCTGCTCCTGGAATGTTGTCCCCATCGTCCTGCCACCCCTGCCTGCTGACGGTCACGGTTCCTCTCCGGAGGGCCGGTTGCCACCTGCCGGAGCGCTGCCTGCATCTTGTCGTTTGGGCCGGTCCGGCCCCTCCCGGAACAGGCCGGTCAACGACCGGGCCAGCCCCTGCACAGCACCCCATTGTAGCTGACTTCTCACCCTTTTGCCACGGAAGTTACCGGCACTCCGGCGTAGAGCGGCCTGAAAAGGGAAGAAACCTTGGCAAATGCGATCGGTCAGAGGTAGAGTGCGGCCGCCGCCCCCCCCCCTGCCCTACCAGTGGCCGTCGGTATTGGCGGCCTCACTGTAGCGCACCGGCCCCTGCTTGAAGGCCAGCACCGCCTCCTCCACCGTGCCGGTGGTGTCGTTGACCACCTTGATCCCCGCCGCCTCCAGGGTCCTGAAGGCATTCGGGCCACAGAAGCCGGTGAGCAGCACCTCGGCACCGGCATCGGCAATCATCGTTGCCGCCTGAATGCCGGCCCCCTTGAAGGCGTTGACATTGTCGCTGTTGTCAAGGGCACGCAGAACGGCCATGCTCTCGGTATCAACGAGGACGATCCACGGGGCCCGGCCGAAGCGCGGGTCCACCTGGTCGGCCAGGGTTTTTCCCCTGGCGGTTACCGCAACGTTCATTTTCTCCTCCTTTTCCCGGCCAGGCCGGGGCGCTGCCGGTCAGTGGCCACCGCCACCGCCGCAGACCTGATCTTCACCGATCATCGGCAGCTTGCCGGCGACCATATCTTCGACCACCGGGCGGATATCCCGGCGCTCGCCATCGTAGTAGACATCGATGCCCACCTGGCGGAAGCCCATCAACGGCCGCATGCCAATCCCCCCCACCACCAGGCGCTGAACCTGGTTATCGGCCAGCAGTTGCACCGGCACCATACAGCCACCCTGGACATGTTCGCTGTTGGCCAGCAGGGAAACCTCGACAATCCGGCCATCCTCGACATCGACCAGGGTAAAGACATC
>JAABSV010000032.1 GCA_011390165.1 Desulfobulbaceae bacterium | reverse complement strand
AGAGGGACGAAGCTCAAGCCGTACTCAGTACTTGGGTGAATCAATAGATATTTATTTGGAATAACCCATTCCAGTTATAATCTATAGATATCAGAGTTCTCACCTTCATAGAGAAAGTGTTTCACCGCTTAAACAATATACATAACAATCTTAAGTGAAAAAAAGAACCACCGTAATCTCTCGAAGAAAAGTATTTTGCAGCACTTGAATGGTCTACAGTAAAAGGCTGACGAATTAGAATCCGTAACACAACGTCCCAGAATAGTTCAGGCCGCTCGGTCATCAAGACAGTGTTACTTCTGTCTCGATGACCGAGCGGCCTGGTAATAATTTGACGCTAAAGAATGGTAACTAATAATATAAATCTACTCTGCCTTATTGGTGAATATTGAATTTCCTTGAGCATCTGGGCAAATTCAGATTATTCTTAACAACCAAGGCAGGGAGAAATTCTCAAGTCCAGAAGGCTCTATTGTCAAGATTACCTTCCTCGTTTCAAAACAACAGATCATGATCTACAGAAAAAAGGAGAAGAAGACAAAGACAACTTATGCGCATCAAGGAGAGGGGAGATAATTTAAAGAAAGGGGGAACATGTTGCGTAATTATCGATAAAGAACATACTGGCAATTTGTACAAAATGATTGGAGTCCGTCTCAACAGAAAACTAGAACATCTCATCTGACCTACCTAGACAATGATATATCCTTTACGCCAGACCACTACAAAAACCGCGATCACCAGCATATAACCAGATACCACCATGAATATGGTTATATAATGACGCCATTTCTTCTTGACTTGCTCGGTTGCAGTTTCAATATTCGGGATAGTAGCGATCAGAGGCACACCGAGAGTAGCTTCTAGAACTTCAGGATCCTTCAACGTACCATCAAAAAAATCAAGCATAAGGATAAGACCGGCGCCAACTCCTAAACCAATAGCTACAGCCATGCCCATTATCTTAGCGAAATCAGGCTTGATGGGTTTTTCTGGATATCTAGCCGAATCGACAATCTTAAACTGACTCCCTTTTTGACGTTTCTCTAGATTGAGCATAGATTTAGCCTGTAAATCCTGACTGAACAGAAAGTCATAGTGTTTCTTTAATTGCCCATATTCTCTGGTCAAGGCGGACCATTCAGCCTCTCGGTCCGGAGCCATTGATACCCACTGCTCATATTCTGTAATAGATTGTTTCAATGCTTCTTTTTCAGAATTCAGGTTTTTGATATTGAGCATTACATTTTTGTATTGTGTTTCGAGTTGCAAAGTAATGTTATCAGTTCTCTCTTCATTCGGTAAACTGAAGTTAACGGAATTGTTCGCCACCACACCATCTCCACCTGTACTTGCACGAATGACTCGCTGATCAGTTGAACCCGTTTCCCTTTCAATTTTAGCAATAAAATTGCGTGTTCTGATTACATCCGGATGTTTTTCTGTGTATCTGCTAAGCAATTGTTTTAACAATTGATTCATTTTATACAACTGTACTTCTTTACTGACGAATTGCTCATCCGGATTGACATTTTCAGGCTGTTCTTGGGCCATACTTAACATTGCTTCATTCTTAAGAATCATCTTCCGATTATTGATTTGGTCCTGTATGAGAACGCCCGTTCTCTCCAGATCTTGTATCGATTCCTGTTTGCTCTGATATTGCCCTTGCAGGGCGATCAGTCTCGAAACATTTGCTACCTGCTGCTCAGGCATCTCATTGTAGTGCTTCAGTTTATAATCACGCATCGCATTTTCCTTGCGATCCATTGTTCCTTTCGCCATCGAAAGCTCATCATTGGTATATGAATATGTTTCTGAAGCCCTTTCTTCTCGATACTTCAGATTTTCTTCGATAAATCTGGCCGCGAGAGCATTCGTCACCTTTACTACCTTATCAGGATTGCTATGGCTGAATATGATCTTAAAGATATCACCTTGTTTTGATGGTTCAATTCTAATTTTTTCACGCATTGAATCAACTACATCTTCCATAGGCAAACGTTGAAGTGCTTCAGGGTACAGCTTTAAGTCAACAATGAGCTTCTCGAGATTGGTCCTGCTGGTAACAATTTGCGTAAGTGTGCTGACGATATCACGAATTTTTGAAATCACATCCGGTGACATCTTGTTCGGACTGATTTTCTGCTGCTCATAGCTCAGCAAGCTTTCCACCTGATATTCTTTCGGCATGGATAAATATACTCCTAAGCCAACAGGTAGACTTATCATAAAAAAACAAAGGAAAAAAATCATCCGTTTGGAAAATAAATCAAGATATTTTTTTACTAACTGCCGTTGTTTTGAATCCATGGAATATTGTCTTAGTTAGATTATTGATTGACTATAATACGCAATAATGATTCGAGTGAATCACTCTTTTTCTTTAATATATGTGTAAATATGAAACTGCACGATAAGAAATGTAAACTTTAGATATACGCGTAATAAACATAGAATCTAAATTCTGTATATTGACAGGTATGTATATATATAGAGAGGTTCTTTTAAGTTATATATTTTTTAAATATTCAATATTTTGAGTACATATTTAAGAAAAACTTTGCAAATTAATAGTCTTTGATTAAACGAAACAATGGAAAATGCTAGCCAGAAACCAAGAAGTTAAACTTTCATTAAAATGAGGTTGAGTCTTGTTTTCTAGTTTTTTTACAATCTTTACAGGGTTAGTTTATTTACATGTCTTCCCAGAAGAACAGGAGGACCCTCACATTTTCAATTTCCGTGACACCAACTCCACTTAAGGCCACATGTAGCAAGTTCCGCGCCAGACGAATACTAGTGTTCCTGCATTGATTTTAACAAACAATTACAATTAGTTAAAATTAAAGTAGTTGTGGATTTCAGATTATAAAAGTGAGACATGCAATAGACACATCCTGTTTCACATCTGTTGCGTGTTACACTTTTTCAAGTTGATTTTGCTTATGCTCAAAAGACTTCAGGCTGCCTTTTTAAAATTAGAACTTCGGCGTAAAATCAAGGTGAAGAAAAAATAATTTGCCCCAAGCATCTAGTTAATATTCCGCGGAAAACCTGTTTTTGTTTAACGCCCAGATTGAACGGCAATACCATTTTTCAAAGTGTCCTTTACCGGCACGGAGTTTTGAGAGAGGGTACCCCTCATGAGGGGCACTGAATGCGTTACAGATGTGCACGTGGTTCTTCACCACAGTTGTCAATGGTAAAATCATGAAAAAAAATGAAAATGCCGAAAAGGAAAGTTACTGCCAGACTCAAGGCAAGATTGCCGATTGGGTCGAACTGGCAGGTAAAGAAATCTACAAAACCGCTGTAGGGTTCGGAATGCAGCCTGATTATGAACCAGAGCCTGGTCGTTGCAATGGGAAAACCGATTTCACTCGTATGGATCTGAACTTCACGGAGATCAGGGATAAGCCGTTGGCAGGAGAAGCACTTTGAACCGGCTGGAATTGTCGCCGTAAGATACCAGGGGCGATGGACATCCACTTCGACAAGGCTCACTGGCTTTCATGGCCTTCAGGTACCTAGAAGAGAACTGGTGGCGGCACAGCCACTAAGTTGGCAAGGGCAATCATTTCGGCAAATAGTCCAATCCACACCTTATCGTGTCCTCGATGTTGTCCGGAGAGTACGCGGCCCGTGAAGACTATGAAATGATGTGTTGCGGTCGTGCTGAAACGAAGGACAGATCAAGGCCCACTATCTGATTCGGTTTTTCAGGAGGGGTGTCCGCCTTCTGGAATGTTTCGGGATTTCGAATAGCAGCAACAGTCATGGCCAGGGGAAGGCAAATCCTTGGCCCTTGCTTGATTGTGTGCACAGCACAAAAGATACGACGCTGTAGCCAGTAAAATAAGCTGAGTAACAAACGTAATGACAAATGCAGGCAGGGTAAAAAAACTTAATGAAAATGGGGGCTAGAGCTGGGCGGTGGTGTTCTGGACGTAGGCGCGTATCCCCTGGGCGATCTCTTCGGTGAGCATGCTGATGAAGGCAGGATCCTGGATGTTTCTGGCGTCCTGCTCGTTGCTGATAAAGGCAACTTCCAGAAGAATAGCCGGCATCTGGGCACCAATTAGGACATAGAAGGGGGCCTGCTTCACCCCTAAGTTTTTCATGTCGCCATACCCCTTGTTGCCAGCTGCGGCAAGGATGGCGTTGTGGACGTACTGGGCCAGACGAGACGACTCGTCGATTTTTGAATTCTGCATGATATCGGAGAGAATATCCTGCAAGTCACTCATCTGGTGGGTGGAGGTGGCATTTTCCAGGGCTGCCACCCGCATTGCTTCAGCGTTGGTACTGAGATTAAGGTAGTAGGTCTCGAGCCCGCGGACATTGCTGGACGGGTGGGCGTTGAGATGGAGGGAGATAAAAAGGTCGGCATTTTCAGTATTGGCGATGGCTGTTCGCTCTTCCAGGCTGATATAGCGATCATCACTGCGGGTAAGCACCACCTGACTGCCCAGTTGCCTTTCCAGGAGTGGTGCAAGTTGTCTGGCAATGGCCAGGACAACATCTTTTTCTTTCATCCCGTACGCCATTGCCCCGGGGTCTTTGCCACCATGGCCAGGATCGAGAACGATTTTCTTCACCCCGAGACCAAGCTGCTGGGCCAGGGAAAGGGGGCTGTGGTCAGGATCGTTTTCTACTGGTTGTAGCCGGTTTGCCGCTGATGCGGCGACCAGCTTCTTCTTATCGCCGCGCAGTATAGGCAGTTCCGTCCCGTTGGCCAGGTGCTCCCCGGCCGCCAGGGAAGGCAAGATGTTTTTCTTCTGTCGCTCGGGGCTGATCCGTACCCGGGAGGCGGCTGCGGTGCCATCGGCCAGGCCGCGAACATCAATTACCACCCGGAACGGATCGGGCAAACTGAAAATCTTGTAACTGCCGATGGATTCGATATCGAGGACAACCCGAACGGTGTCGGGGGCGAACTGGCCGGTGCGGATGCTGCGCAGCAATCCGTCTTCTATGGGCACCGGTGCTCGGTACTGGGGCTCGATATAGCTTTTGTTGAAATCGATGTAGAGCCGGCGGGGGGTGTTGGCTGTTTCCTCAAGCAGGACCTCCTTGTAGTGTACGGGGCCAGAGGCCATGATCACCACCCGGGTATAGTTGTCTGAAGACCAGTATTTCACCGGCAGGACATAGCTGAGCTTATTGTCCCTGGAGGAAGAAACCATGATCTCGGGAAGGGGAATGTTGTGTTCCTGGGAGAGAACCTTGAGCAGTGCCTCGGCGTTGGCAACCATGTCGCCATTGGCATGGTTGGTGACAATCTCGGTGAGGAAGGGGGCGGCCTGTTGCGGATTTTTTCGTTTGTTCAGGGTGATCTGGGCCAGGGCGAAATAGGCGTCATCAGCCAGTCGGTGACCAGGAAAGAGTCTGGCGGTATCTTTGTAGTAAGAGAGCGATTCGTCCAGGTCAAACTCGTTGCCGAAGCGGTCGTGCATGGAATCGTACATCCGCCCGAGCATGAAGAGGCAGGCGGGAGCCAATTCCGATTTTGGGCTGGAGAGATAGATACGACGAAAATTTCTGGTGCCTTTCAGCCAGTTTTCACGACCTGCTGACAGCTTGTCGTTGGTCTGCAGTTGGTTGGAGTAAAATTTTGCCTCGTCGTATCGTTTGCTCAGCGTATCAGCAGGTTGGCTCAGCGGTTCGGCGGCGGACAGCGGACCGCAGATTGCCGCTGCAGCGAAATTACCGAGAACAAGAAGAATAAGAAAACACCGGTAGATCAAGGCGGTCAATCCTGGTGTGTTGGCTGGAAATGGATGGTGAAACTGGTAGCCGGCCCGGATGCGGCACTCGGAACAGCTGAAGGTTGTCAGTATACTACAGGAAAGTCAAGAGGATGGCAAACCAATTAGGGAAAAGTAGAGAGAGCCGGAAGGTGCGATTACGATCAGGCGGTATTGTGCCGATGCCGGCGCCATTTCCGATGCGCTGGTGAGGGCTACTCTTCGAGCAGTTTTTTCAGGGAATAGAGGGCCTGCAGAGCATCAAGAGGGGAGCAGTGGTCGAGATCAAGGTGGCGCAGCTGCTCGCGCACCGGGTCGGCGGGCGGGGCGAAGAGAGAGAGCTGGCCGGGGTGGCTGCGGCGGCGCTGGGGGCGGCGTTGCTCTGAGGATGATCGGCCGGGTCCGGCAGTACCAAGTTCAATTTCCCGCAATATCTCGCTGGCCCGCTCGACCACCGGAGCCGGAACGCCGGCTAGGGCGGCAACCTGGATACCGTAGCTACGGCTGGTCCCGCCCGGCACAAGTTTGTGGAGAAAAATAATGCTCCCCTGCCATTCCCGTACGGCGATAGAGTAGTTGCGGATGCGTGGGTTGGTCCGGGCCAGGTCGGTAAGCTCATGGTAGTGGGTGGCAAACATCGTCTTGACACCAAGCCCATTTTTCTGGGCCAGATCCTCCGCCACCGCCCAGGCGATGGAGAGACCGTCGTAGGTGGAGGTGCCACGTCCGATCTCATCGAGGATCACCAGACTTTTCTCACTGGCGTTGTTGAGGATGTTGGCGGTCTCACTCATCTCCACCATGAAGGTGGACTGGCCGCGGCGAAGGTTGTCCATTGCCCCGACCCGGGTAAAGATCCGGTCAACCAGGCCGATGGCGGCCGAGGCGGCCGGCACGTAGCTGCCCATCTGAGCCATAAGAACGATCAAAGCGGTCTGGCGAAGGACGGTTGATTTGCCGGCCATGTTTGGTCCGGTGATGATCAGCATCTGCTCGCTTTCGCGGCCGAGGTGGACATCGTTGGGGACAAACTGGCCAGCCGGCAGGCTCCTTTCGATCACCGGGTGGCGTCCTTCGCGGATATCGATCTCGTCATCATCGTTGATCTCAGGTCGACGGTAATTGTTGCGGTGCGCCAGTTCCGCATTGGCAGTCAGGCAGTCCAGGCGGGCAAGCAGACCGGCAGTTTCGAGCAGCCGAGAACTGTTGGCGGCCAGGTGGGCGCGGATTTCGACAAAAAGCTGGTACTCCAGTTCCAGACGGCGCTCCTCAGCGCCAAGCACCTTCTCCTCAAACTCTTTCAACTCCGGGGTGATGAAACGTTCGGCGTTGACCAGGGTCTGCTTGCGCAGGTAGTGTGGGGGTACCTTGTCGGCATGGGTCTTGGAGACCTCGATAAAATAACCAAAAACCCGGTTGTAGCCGACCTTCAGTTTGGGGATGCCAACCGCAGCCCGCTCGCGCCCCTCAAGATCGATGATCAGCTGCTTGCCGTCCCGTAACAGCATCTGCAGTTCATCCAATTCAGCATTATAGCCTTCCCTGATCAGGTGCCCCTCGCGTATAGACACCGGCGCCTCAGGATTGACCGCTTCTTCCAGGAGGTGGTGGAGGTCCTCAAGTAGATCGAGCCGCTGATGGATGTCGATGAGTCGATGGGTATCACAGTCAGCTAAAAGGGAGTGGATGGCCGGCAGGCAGGCGAGGGAGTTTTTCATGGCCAGCATATCGCGACCGTTGCCGCTGCCAAGAATCATCCGACTGTTCAGCCGTTCCAGGTCATAGACCTGATCAAGTTGCTCACGGAGTGCCCGGCGGCGGGCGTTGTCCTTGAAGAAGAAGGTCACCGCGTCCAGGCGATGGTTGATTCGCGCACAATCGCGGAGGGGGAAGAGCAGTTGGTGGCGAAGCAGTCGTGCCCCCATCGGGGTACAGGTATGGTCGAGTATGGCGAGCAACGTCCCCTGCCAGACATCGCCGCTGAGGGTGGTAGTCAGCTCGAGGTTACGTCTGGAAGAGTCGTCGATGTGGAGAAAGGCGTCACCGCCAAGGGGAGTGAGCTTCTCAATGTGGTCTATGCTGCTCTTCTGGGTCTCCCGGGCGTAGTCGAGGAGAAGGGCTGCGGCAATGAGGCCGGCGGTGTAGCCGGCGCAACCGAATCCATCAAGGTTCAAGACCCGAAAATGGTCGTGGAGAAGAGAGGTGGCGGCGGTGGGGTGGCAGCAGTCGCTGTCCCGTTCAGTGATGCAGATGGCAGCGGCATTGTCAGTTTGGGCGAGGAGCGTTTGCAGCTGGTCGCGGTCGGTGGTGTGGAGCAGGATTTCCGCCGGGTTCAGTCGACTGAGCTGGTCGAGGAGGGATTCGTCAGGGTTGTCATCGGGGTGGTGCTCGCTGACCAGAAACTCGCCGGTACTGAGGTCGAGGTAGGCGGCACCGTAGAGACGACGTCCAGACTTCTCGCTCAGGGTGAGAGCGGAGAGGTAGTTGTTGCGTTTTCCGTCGAGGAGTTGGTCGTCGGTGACCACCCCGGGAGAGACCACCCGGACCACCTCGCGGCGGACGATTCCCCGGCTGGTGGCGGGGTCCTCGACCTGCTCGCAGATGGCCACCCGCCGGCCGGCCTTGATCATTTTGGCCAGATAGCCTTGCAGGGCGTGGTAGGGGATACCGCACATCGGTACCTGGACCGGATCGGTCTTCTTGTTGCGGGAGGTGAGGGTAATGCCGAGGATTTTGGCAGCCTCGATGGCGTCGTCAAAAAACATCTCATAGAAGTCGCCCATCCGGTAGAAGAGGATCGAGTCGGGGTTCTGCTCCTTGATCTCCAGGTACTGCTGCAACATCGGGGTGACCGGCAGGGTGGTCATCGCTGCATCCTCTCAATCAGGAGGTTGAATTCGGGGAGTAGTCTGTCGTAGGTGGCATCCAGATGTTCCGGTATGGTACGGATTTCCGCCAGAACGCTGATGAAGTTGTGGTCACCTGGCCAGCGCGGCACGATATGAAAATGGAGATGGTCGGCAATGCCGGCGCCGGCACAGCTGCCGAGGTTGCAGCCGATATTGAAACCGGCGGGGCAAAGCTGCCGTTTGAGTATTGCCGTAGACTCCTGGATCAGAGCGATCAGGCTGCCGTTCTCGGCCGGGCTGAGATCGGTGAGGCAGGCAACGTGGCGGTGCGGGGCGACCAGCAAATGGCCGTTGGTGTAGGGGAAACGGTTGAGCAGAACCAGGTTCTCCCGATCCCGATAGAGGAGGAGGTCACTTTTCCGGGCCGATTCGGTACCGGTCGGTTCAAACAGGCAGCCGCCGGTCGGCGGTGTTTCACCGCGGACATGCGCCACTCGCCAAGGGGCCCAGAGATTACGCATCGGGGCCTGGCAAGCTGTGGATGGCCGCGGTCAGGCCGGTTGGCTCGATGCGGAGAATGGCATAGGTACCAGGGGCGCCGAATTTGCCGGTTCCCCGGAAGCTGCCGGGGTTGATGAGCAGGGTGTCGCCGATGCGGTGGCAGAGGGGCAGATGGCTGTGGCCGAAAATGATGCAGGCATAGCCGGGAAAAACGGCCAGCATCCGCTCCTCGATATCGTGGCGGGAGCCGGTTCCATGGCTGAGGCCGATTTTCCAGCCGCCCAGGAGCAGAGATTTTTTTTCCGGCAGGAGGGTGCGGGTGGCTTTATTGCACGAGTTGCCGTGGACCGCATGCAGTTCCTGCCCGGAAAATACGGTGAGAATGGAGAGATCGGTCAGATCGCCGGCGTGGAAAATCAGTTGGCAGGTGCTGAAGGCTGTGGCGCACTGTTGTCGGAACGTATGGTCCGGGTGGTCCCGGTGGCTGTCGGAAAGGATTCCGATGGTGTATCTCGTATCGGCCTGCATGACGTTCATTATACCCGCCAGTCACGGGAGTGCATCAAAAAATGGCCGTCCAGCGAAGGTGGTGTGCCGGCGAACAGGCAGTTCAGCGGAAAGGGTGGGAAGAAGGGGTGAAGAAGGGTAGCAGGGTAATGACTTTTGTTCTTGCGAAAGCTGATAAAAAATATGTATAGTATTAGGTTTTTTGAGTGTTTTCACTGGAAGCTGGGGATGTGGTTCGGCCCTGCCCGGGGCAGAAACCTGCCCGCAAGGTGCGGAGAAAGGACAGAAACCACGGCTGTTTGCTTCGTATATCAGCGATGGAGAGGAAGTATGTACAATGCCTCGGATTTACGCAAGGGTCTGAAAGTACAGATTGATGGGAGCCCCTACATTGTCACCGACTTCGAGTTTTCGAAACCGGGAAAAGGGCAGGCTCTGTATCGTTGCAAAATGCGCAACATGATTTCCGGCAATCAGCTGGTGAAGACCTATCGGTCCAACGACAAGTTTGAGAAGGCCGATCTGGCGGAGCGGAAGATGCAGTTCCTCTACCATCAGGAGGACGAGTTCCATTTCATGGATACCGATAACTACGAACAGCTCTTTATCACCCGCAGCCAGCTGGGTGACAATATCAACTTCCTGATCGACAACATGGAGGTTGAAGTGCTGTTCTTTGATGGGAAGGCGATCGATGTCTCCATTCCCACCTTTGTCAACCTCGAGGTGATCAAGGCCGACCCGTGGGCCAAGGGAGATACCTCCGGCAATGACACCAAGCCGGTCACCGTGCAGACCGGCTACGAGATCCAGGTTCCACCCTTTGTCGAGGAGGGGGACAGGATCCAGATCGATACTCGGACCGGCCAGTATGTAACCCGGGTAAAAGAGTGAGCATTGGTGCTTGATCAGGCCGGCCTGCACCGCCGTGCCCTGTTTTTCCGCCAAATCAGAGAGTTTTTTTTTCAGGGCGATTTCCTTGAGGTCGACACCCCGCAGCGTCAGCCGGTCGCCATCCCCGAAAGTGCCATAGAGTTGTTTGTCGCCGACGGCCAGTATCTGCAAAGCTCTCCGGAGTTGTGCATGAAAAGGATACTGGCCCGGGGCAGCGAGCGAATCTTTCAGCTCTGTCGCTGTTTTCGCAAAGGGGAGGTTGGCCGTCTCCATCTCGAAGAGTTTCAGCTGCTTGAATGGTACCGGCGGGGCAGTGACTACCGTCAGCTGATGGTCGACTGTGAACATCTTCTCGCCCACCTGGCCGGGGCCCTGGCCGCCGATGGCCCATCCCCCTCCGGGCTTCCCCCCTTTGCCGGTATTACCCTGCAAGGCCCCTGGCCGCGTCTTACCGTAGCCGAGGCCTTTGCCGCCTTCAGTCCTCTCCCTCTCCAGCAGGCCCTGGCAGAAGATTGCTTTGATCAGCTGCTGGTCGAGCACGTGGAACCGAGGCTGGGTATGACGGTTCCCACCTTCCTGTATGAATATCCCATCGCCCTTGCCTCCCTGGCCAGGAAAAAGCCGGCAGATCCAGCCGTGGCGGAGCGGTTTGAGCTCTATATCCGGGGGATTGAACTGGCTAACGGTTTTTCCGAATTGACCGATCCAGTGGAACAGCGCCAGCGTCTGGATAAAGAGATCGAGAGGATCCACACCGAGCACGGCCGGAGGATGGTGATGCCGGAGCGGTTTCTTGCCGATCTGGGGCGGCTGGAGAGTGCCGCCGGCATTGCCCTTGGCGCCGACCGGCTCTTCATGGTGGCCGAGAACTACCGTTCCATCAACGAGGCGGTCAGCTTTTCCCCCGACGATTTTTAAGTTTTTTCGTTGGCGCAACCGGCGAAGCCGGCCCTGGCAGGAGTTCCGCCAAAATATCTCTCTCCCGCCGCCGGGCCGCGTGCCCACGCGGGACCGGCAGCGGTTGGCCGGTATCGGCCCGCAGACCGGTGTAATACATGGCTGTGGCCAGAGTGCCGGGGGTGGCGGTAAAATCCTGGAAGGCACGGACCTGCAGACCGAGGCGGCGCATGTCCCGGACCAGTCGTTGTGCGCAGGCAGGGGTGGAGCCGGGGTGGGCGGTGATCAGGTAGGGGCTCAATTCCACCCGCCCTAGCCCGCTAGTACGGCCGATTCGACGCACCGTGTCGACAAACTCCACCAGCAGGGCGTGGGACTCCTTGTGCATGATCCGCAGCAGTTCGTCGTCACTGTGCTCCGGGGCAATCTTCATCGCCCCGGGGGTGTGTCGCTGGAGAATTCTCGCCAGCAGTCGCGGGGTCTTGAGGAGCAGTGCCATCCGCAGGCCGGAGGAGATAAAGACCCGTTTGATGCCGCTGATGGTGCCAACTCGGTCGAGGAGAGAGAGAAAGCGCTCTTCGTCAAGGTGCAGCTTGGCGCACGGTTCCGGGTAGAGACAGTCACGCCGGCGGCAACCACCGACGGTGCAGTGGCTGGCAAAAAGGTTCGCCGTGGGACCGCCGAGGTCGCTGATGGTGCCGGAAAAATCTTCGCCTTTGGCGATGCGGGCGCACTCGGCGACGATGGAGTCGGTGCTGCGCGAGACAACCGTCGCCCCCTGGTGGCGGGTGATCGCACAGAAACTGCAGTTGCCGGAGCATCCCCGGACAATGGTCACCGAGTCCCTGATCATTGTGAAGGCGGGAATATCAGCGGCCGCCGGATGGGGGCGGCGGCTGAAGGGCAGGGCGTAGAGGTCGTCAAGTTCCTCAACCGTCAGCGGCGGCGGTGGTGGATTTTGGACCACCCAGAGGCTTTGCTGGCGCTGGGCCACCTGCTGGCGGGAGTGGGCCCGGCTGTGCTGGTCGATGGCGATTTCAGCGGCCAAAAAGAGTGCGGGGGTGGTGGCTATCTCCGCCCACGAGGGGAGCAACAGCGGAACCTCGGAGGTGGTGGTAGAGATGGTTGAGCCACTCACGTCGGGGGACCCGGTAACCTGCTTGGTATCGACAATCCCGGCCATCTCCCGGTCGGTGCGTCGCTCACAGGTTCCCGGGATGCCGGTAAGGGGTATGCCGCCTGCCCGCCTTCTGGCAATCTCCAGGACCGCCTTTTCCCCCATGCCATAGACCAGCAGATCGGCCTTGGCTTCGGTTAAAAAGGAGGAGCGGAGTCGTTCCTGCTGGAAATCGTAGTGAACAAAACGGCGGAGTGAGCTTTCTAGGCCACCGAGGACCATCGGAGTGCCCGGAAAGGCGGCCCGGGCAAGGGAGGTGTAGACCAGGGTAGCCCGATCCGGACGGCGTCTGTTGCTGCGACTTTTCTCTTCGCCTCGCCAGGGGTTGCCGGCCGGGGAGTAGGCGTCGCGGTCGCGTACTTTGCCGTTGCCGCTGTAGTTGGCAACAATGGAGTCGAGGTTGCCGGCGGTGATCCCGCAAAAGAGGCGTGGTGGCGGGTACTGGCGGAAATCATCGCCACAGGTGAAGCGAGGCTGGGCGAGGAGGGCGACACGGTAGCCGGCCGCTGCCAGAAGGCGGGCAATCAGGCTCACTCCGAAGGAGGGATGGTCGATATAGGCATCGCCACTGACCAGGAGTATGTCCACAGCGTCCCAGCCCAGTTGTCGGCACTCCGCCCAGGAGGCGGGCAAGGGGGTGTGGCGGAGGCAGGTGTCTGGCGCGCGGTTATTTTGCAAGAAAAGTTCCGTGGTGAAAAAAGTTCAAAGGATGCCAAGCTGTACCAGCGGTGGGAGAGTCAGGGATCCGGTCTGCAGGTGTTAGCGAAAATCCAGTGACTATATCAGCTTGTCCGACTCTTTTCAAGCACTCCAGGCCGCTGTTTGCTCGCGGCCGTTCTCCACCCTGGAGAGCTTGTCGATACAGTATTTTTCCCTTGGACAGGGGGAAAGGGAAATTGCATTTTAGGGAAAAATATGGTTAGCAAAAGCGACCACTGTGGATTGTTTTCTGCCGCAAGCTTGTAAAAACCGAGCGGCAGGGGAACAAAATTGGCGGAACCTGCCTGCTGCTGAAGTGGAGCCAATGGTGCCGGAACCGATGAAAGTGCGTATACTGCTCGCCGATGATCATGTCCTGATCCGTCACGGCATCAGGAATATCCTCAGTAGCAGTCCACGGCTTGAGGTCGTCGGCGAGGTAGCCAATGGCGGTGAATTGATCACCTTCCTGGCCGAAACGGCAGTTGACATGGTGATTCTCGATATCTCCATGCCGGGAATTGATGGCATGGAAGCAATGGCCCTGGTGAAGGGAACACATCCCGAACTGCGGATTCTGATTCTCACCATGCACAAGAACAGGGATTATTTCTACAACGCCATGGCGGCCGGAGCTGATGGTTATCTGATGAAAGATGACCCGGATGACGAACTGCTGGTTGCCATCGACCGGGTCATGCAGGGCAAGATCTACCTCTCCCCCTCCCTCGGCGATACCGACGATCTGCTGGAACTCTATCGCCGCGACGGCAGGCGTCAGCTGCTGGAACTGACCCGGCGGGAAAAGGAGGTTCTGCGTCTGGTCGTGCAGGGGTTTACCAGCAAGAAAATGGCCGAACAACTCAACCTCAGCCAGCGGACCATCGACCACCATCGAGCCAGTCTGTTGCGGAAACTGAAGCGAAAAAACAGTGCCGACCTGGCCAACTATGCCCTGCGTTGTGGCTTTGTTTTCACCAAGCAGTAGGACCTTCGCCGGTTTTTTTCTCCTTTCTCATCTTTTTCTTTCTCCACCTGCCGCTTGTTCCACCCCCCGGGCAGTCTGCTATTGATTGAAAAGACTTGCTTTCTTGCGCCACGCCTTCCCTTTGTAGGTAAATATACCTACCCGAAAATGGGTATTTTCACCGATTGTCATTTCGGCTGAAGAGGCTAGAAATACAGCCTGTTTCATGCGTAAGGGGAGATGCACGGTATCCAAGTCTGCGAGAGAGGAGGGAACGGATGAACAAAGGTGAACTGGTGGCAACCATCGCCGAAGCCGGCAACATGACCAAAGTGAGGGCGGAAGAGGTTCTGAACCGGGTGCTGGCCAATATGGCTCGAGCGATGGAGAATGGCGAGCGGGTGACCCTTGCCGGTTTCGGATCCTTCCGGGTGGTGGAGCGGGCTGAACAGAGGGGCCGGAACCCGCAGACCGGTCACGATATCGTTATTCCAGCTCACAACGTGGTGAAGTTCAAGCCGGGGAAACATCTCTGTAACAAGTTACAGTGATTGCCGACGCAATCTGGCGGTGTAGAGCAGTACTCCGGCGGCAACCATCGCCAGGCTGAGCAGTTGTCCCATGGTCAGCATATCGAAGAGGTAGCCAAGCTGGCTGTCCGGTTCGCGAAAGGTTTCGACAAAACTTCTGAGGAGTCCGTACCCAACCAGAAACAGAGCAAAAATGCTCCCATGCGGCCAGTAGCGGTCCCCCCGCCAGGGGCGCCGGTGTACCGTCCAGAGAAGGAGGAAGAGGACCCCTCCTTCCAGGCCGGCCTCGTATAACTGTGAAGGGTGGCGGGGCAGAGGGCCAGCGCCGGGGAAGACCATTGCCCAGGCCACGTCGGTGGTTCGCCCGTACAGCTCGCCGTTGATGAAGTTGCCGATCCGTCCCAGGCCAAGGCCGATGGGGAAGGTGACGACATAGAGGTCGGCAATCTGCCAGAAGTCGATCTTTTTCAGTCGGCAATAGAGCCAACTGCCGATGATTACCGCCAGACAGGCGCCGTGGAAGGACATCCCGCCACTCCAGGTGGCCGGGATTTCCATGGGGTTTTTCAGGTAATAGGAAAAGTTGTAAAAGAGCACATAGCCCAGTCGGCCACCGACCACCACACTAAGAATCAGAACCAGGTTGAGATTGTCAAAATGGGCCGCCACCCGGTGCAGGGTAAAGCGGTTGATCTGGTTTTTGACCAACAGGTAGGTGGCGAGGAAACCGAGGAGGTACATCACCCCGTACCAGCGGACCTGCAGAGGGCCGAGGCTGAAGATGATCGGGTCGATTTCCGGAAAGGCGAGAGGGGGCATGGCGCAGGCCTGTTCAGTTGCCGCTGGTGCGGATTTTTTTCAGGTGGACTTGGAGAACCGAGATCGCGGCCGGGGTGATGCCGGATATGCGGGAGGCCTGGCCAAGGGAGATCGGGCGGATCCGGCTCAGTTTTTCCACCACCTCGTTGGAGAGGCCGGACAAGTGCCGGTAGTCAAGGTCCTCCGGCAGGAGCAGGGACTCCATTTTCTTGAAGCGGGCCACCTGTTCGTATTGCCGATCGATGTAGCCCTTGAACTTCACCAGCAGTTCGGTCTCCTCCCTGGCGGCGCTGGCGCAGAGGGCGGTGATCGCCTGATGGCACTCCGTGCTGATCGGCAGGGAGGTAAGTAGCTCCAGCGAGAATTCCGGCCGACGGAGCAGGTCGGCAAGTGAGGAGCGCTGACGGAGCGGGCTGCTCTTCAGGGCAACGAGGGCATCATTGACTGCGGCGGTTGGGTTGAGATGGGTGCCCTCCAGCAGCGAACTACCGTTCTGGATCGTCTCCTGCTTGTCGACAAACTGCCGGTACACCTTTTCCGCCACCAGGCCGACGGCGTAACCCGTTTCGGTGAGCCGGGCATCGGCGTTGTCCTCGCGCAGCAGCAGACGGTATTCGGCCCGCGAGGTGAAGAGACGGTAAGGTTCACGGGTGCCGCAGGTGACCAGGTCGTCGATCAGCACCCCGATGTAGGCCTGGGAGCGATCAAGGACCAGCGGTTCCTGCTGCCGGCAGTAGTGTACGGCGTTGATCCCGGCGATCAGCCCCTGGGCGGCGGCCTCCTCGTAGCCGGAGGTGCCGTTGATCTGGCCGGCGAGAAAGAGCCCTGGTACATTCTTGGTTTCCAATGATGGCTGGAGGCTTAAGGGGTCGATATAGTCGTATTCTATGGCGTAGCCGGGACGGATGATCCGGGCCTTTTCCAGGCCGTTGATGGTGTGGAGCATTGCCGTCTGGGTGGCCAGCGGCAGGCTGGTGGGCAGGCCGTTGGGGTACACTTCAACCGTGTCAAGCCCCTCCGGCTCGAGAAATATCTGGTGGCGATCCTTCTCCGGGAAGCGCATCACCTTATCTTCGATGGAGGGGCAGTACCTCGCCCCGACCCCCTTGATGATACCGGTATACATCGGTGACTGGTCTATTCCCTGGCGGATGATTGCGTGCGTTTCGGCATTGGTGTAGGTGATATGGCAGGGGCACTGGGGGAGGACATAGCCACCTCGTGACGAGTAGGAAAAATGGGCCGGCGGCGAGTCACTGTGCTGCACCTCCAGGCGGGAGTAGTCAATGGAATTGGCGGCTAGCCGGGGGACGGTGCCGGTCTTCATCCTGCCCATGGCAAAGCCTTGTTCGCGGAACCATCTGGCCAACTGCAGCGAGGGGGCGTCGCCCAGTCGGCCGGCCGGGAAGTTTTTCAAACCGATATGGACCAGGCCGTTGAGAAAGGTGCCGGTGGCGACCACCACCGCCCTCACCCTGACATCTTCGTCCAGGGAGGTGCGCAGGCCGCAAATTCGCCCCGCCTCAAGGAGCAGGCTGTCGACCACGGTCTGCTTGACCGTCAGGTTTTCCTGTTTTTCGACCACCGTTTTCAGGCGCAGACGATAGAGCAGGCGGTCGGCCTGGGCCCGGGAGGAGCGGACCGCCGGGCCCTTGCTGGTATTCAGGCGCCGGAACTGGATCGAGGTGGCATCGATATTCTTCGCCATCTCGCCGCCTAGGGCGTCGATCTCGCGGACCAGATGGCCTTTGGCCAGTCCGCCGATGGCGGGATTGCAGGACATCGCCCCGATGGTGTCGGCGTTGATCACCGTCAACAGCGTTCTGCAGCCCATTCTGGCCGCCGCCAGGGCCGCTTCGCAACCGGCATGGCCGGCGCCGATTATGGCAATATCGTATTCTTCCATCCGGTTCTCCAGGCGGTCGGTCAGCGCCGGCTGCCGCTTCGGGGGGCTGCCGTCAGTACGGTACTCTCTTTTTGCCACCAGATCAGCGCCCAGCGAGGTGGGCTTTTCCGGCGGACCGTCAGGGTGCTGCCGGTGCCGGCAACGGTGTGGCTGACAATGTACTCTCGCAGGGCATCGGTTTCCCTGGGGGTAAGGGCTTGGAACATCCAGCTGTACGAGGCCATCGCCTCTTCCAGGGAGGTGAAGTGGAGTTCTTGTTCCAGTTCCAGGACGATCATGTTGGGGTGGATGTTGAGGGTATAGAGGATGTTGAGGGTGTAGATATAGTCGGGTCCGGCGACGAAGGGGCGACCAAGGGCGGCAAAGGCCTCCGGGTCGAAGGGGGTGGCACCTATTTTGTCGGTGAGATAGACCCACTTGCTGGCATAATGGTTAAGCTTGGCGAGGGCCCCGCGTAGATCGCGTACCCCCAAGGCGCGGGAGGCGATCACCAGATCATGGGGGGTGATTCCCTGTTTCTCCCAGTCATCTTCCCAGGCACAGCACACCGTGCGGATATTGTCCAGGCCGCGGATTGTGGCCTGGTCGCGGAGGAGGGCGAGCATCCCTGGCGAGAAGTCGACGGCGGTGACCGATTTGACCTGCTCGGCCAGGGGAAGGGCCAAGGTACCCGGCCCGGAACCGATGTCGAGGATCGTTAGCGCCGGGTCCAGCGGCAACCGGGCGAGAAAAAGATCGATATAGGCACTGCTCTTGTTCCGGCCTGCAAAGGAGAGGGCTTTCTTGTCCCATTCCGCCGGCCCCTTCTCCTGCCAACCCTTCTCGGCGAGGGCCCGCTGGCGTAGAGCTTCCCAGTCGATAGCGGCGTAGTGCAGAGGTGTGGGCTCTTCCATCTCTTCAATCTCTGGGTGGGAGGGGGTGGTGTTGGCAAAAAAACTGGATCGTCGGGCCCGGGGTGCCCGGTTCATCCAGCCCGTTTCTGCCGGCCAATTCAAGCCTGCATTCGGCCCGGCTGGTTGTGGTCGGCCGGTCGTCGCCGGTCGGTCTTGGCAGGCCTTTCGGGCGGCAAAAACCACCCCGGCCACCGGGGATACCAACTGGCCAGGAGGGAAATACGGACCCTGGCGAGAATAGCACAGAGCAGGCCCCTTCGCAAGGGATCGCTGGCGGCGGCCAAGAAAATTGTTTGACACAAAATCTCGAATATGGTTAAGGTTCTGCTTTTGTAATTTGTGCCTGTACAGGCTATCTGTGCAGCCATTTCCGCTGTCAGCAGTATTTCCTGCGGCGGGTTTGTGTGGAGTCTGGCAAGAGATCAAGGCAGACCGAAGGACCGGCGCCGTGAAGATGAGTGAAGTTGCCCAACCCCGAGGATTGAGAAAATGAGCAAAAGAACGTTTCAACCAAGTCTGATTAAACGAAAACGGACCCACGGTTTTCGCGAGAGAATGAGCACCCGTGCCGGCAGGGCGGTTCTGCGGGCCCGGCGGGCCAAGGGGCGCCAGCGTCTCTCTGCCTGAGCCGTGTCCAGTCTGCGCCTCGGTAAAAATTCTCTGCTCCGCAAGGGTTGGGAGTTCTCTGCTGTTTACGAGAGAGGTCGGCGACTGCGTGGTGCCGGCTTCACCCTGGTCTATCTGCCTAATAATAGCGGTGGAAGCCGCCTGGGGGTGAGCGTTCACCATGCTCTGCGTGGGGCGGTGAAGAGGAATCGGATCAAACGGATTGTCCGCGAGTCCTTTCGACTGGCACGCGGGCTCTACCCACAGCAGGCGGATATCGTCTTTGCTGTTCGCCCCGACTTTGGCTGCGCCAGTCCGCACCAGGTTAGCGAAGCGGTTGCCGCACAGCGGGCGGCTCTGGCCGCAAAGCCATGAACTGGCGTCGTCTGCCGGTAGTAAGCTGTATCGGGTTGGTGCGGGGGTACCGCTATTTTATCTCGCCCCTGCTGCCTCCGGCGTGTCGTTTTTTTCCGAGCTGTTCCACCTATACCATTCAAGCGATTGAGAAATACGGGGTGTTGCGCGGTCTCTTTCTTGGCCTGCGCCGGGTGCTCCGCTGCCACCCGTTCTCCCGTGGTGGCTATGACCCGGTTCGCTGACCGAACCGTTGTCCATGTCGTGCCACACTGAACAACGGCAGCTGGTAAGACCATGGCTGCTGCCGGCTTGGCGTACTTTTGGTATCGGCTGTCGGGGGCGGAGTGTTTTTTTTGTTTGATTAACCGGGACGGCCATACGCTGTTGCGATCATCTTTACGGTACGTACATGGATACCTATAGAGCATTTTTAGCAATTATTATTTCCTTCGTCATTCTTCTCGGATATCAATACCTCTTTGTCGGTTTTGACCAGCCGGTACCCGTTGAGCAGAGCCCGGCACCAGTAGTTGCGCCGGCGGCCGAAGCGCCGCCACCGCCTCCCCCCACTGCCGGTACGGTTGCCGCCCTGCCTGCACCGGAGTCCTCTGCCGCCCCCCCTGCCTTTGGGCGCTTGCCCCGACAGGTCAAGGTGGAGACTGATCTCTACTCGGCACTCATTTCCGAGGATGGCGCGACGATCAAGAGTTTTGTCCTGAAGGGATACTCCGACACGCCGAAGAACGACTCCCCGGGGATGGAACTGGTCCGGGTCGACCCCGCTCAGGGGCTGCCGCTGCAGTTCTCCTGGGGAACAGCCGTAGCTGGCAGGATTCTCTATGACAGCAATCAGGAGACGGTTGCTTTTACGGCCGGTCAAAGCAGCGCTGAACTGCGGATGACCGGTGACGCCGGCAACGGTCTCACCGTCGAGAAACTGTTCACCTTCAGGAATGACAGCTATCTCATCGACTTGAAGGTCAAGGTGACCAACAACTCAGGCATGCTCCTCCAGGGGATTCCGCAACTGCATCAAATCAACAGCCGCTTTGAAGGGGTCAGCAGTCCGGTGGACCGTTTTCTCTTTGCCGGACCGGCAGCCTTCATCGACGGCGCCCGGCAGGAGATCAGCAGCGACGATTTTGCCGAAGGGCCAAAGAGTATCCTGGGCAGCATCGACTGGGCCGGCTACGAAGGCAATTATTTTCTTTGCGCCATCATTCCCCTGAACGGTAGCGGCAACACCTTCACCATGCAGGGGAGTGAAGATTTGACTAAGACCGCCATCTCCGGCAGCCTGGATACCCTCCAGCCAGGGGAAGAGGTGGTCTACAGCTACCATGCCTTCTATGGCCCGAAGAAGCTGGATATGCTCAAAGAGATTGGCTATAACCTCGACAAATCGGTTAATTTCGGCTGGTTTGATGTGATCGCCAAGCCTACTCTGTGGCTGCTCAACATGTTCTACGGAGTTTTTCATAATTACGGTGTGGCAATCATTCTGGTAACCATCCTGTTCAAGGCAGCTTTCTGGCCGATTTCCCAAAAGGGAATGAAGTCGATGAAAAACATGCAGAAGCTGCAGCCGAAGATGGCCAAGATCAAGGAAAAATACAAAGGTGACCCGACCAAGATGAACCAGGAGGTGATGAACCTTTATAAGACCTACAAGGTCAACCCCCTGGGTGGCTGCCTGCCGATGGTCCTGCAGATTCCGGTCTTCTTTGCCCTCTACAAGGTCCTCCTGCAAAGCATAGAACTGCGCCATGCCCCGTTCATGCTCTGGATCACCGACCTTTCCGCCCCGGATCGACTGTGGATCGGGTTCGATATTCCCTACCTGGGTGGTTTGCCGGTACTCACCCTCTTGATGGGGGCCTCGATGTTCTTTCAGCAGAAACTGACCCCCACCACCGCTGACCCGACCCAGGCAAAGATTATGATGTTTTTGCCGGTTATTTTCACTTTCATGTTTCTCAATTTTGCTTCCGGACTGGTGCTCTACTGGTTTGTCAACAACCTGCTTTCCATTCTCCAGCAGGTTCTGATCAACCGTGATTCAAAAAAAACCGCCTGACCGCCCGGCAAAATCCTACCGGGCCGGAATGGTCTGGGCGCCGCCGGTAAAACGATGCCCCGGTGGCTGGTAACGGAAGATAACTGAAGGGTATGTGATGTCTGGAGAAAAGAGAGATTTTTACGGCAAAGAGATTGCCGATGCCATCCGGGAGGCCTGCACGGCCTTACGGGTGCCACAGGAACGGTTGGCTATAGAGGTGGTGGAGACCGGTTCCACTGGAATCTTTGGCCTGATCCGGAAAAAGGCCCATATCCGTGCCAGGGTCAAGTCGGGCAGTGAAGAACTTGAGGCGCAGGTTTTTGCCGTCAGCACCCTTCTCGCCGACTCGGCCAGGGGAGCAACCGAAGAGGAAGAGGAGGGCGACCCGGAGGATGCCTCGGAGGTTGAGGCGGTTATCGACGTCTCGGAGAGTGGGGCGGCTGTTGACGTCTCGGAGAGTGATGTGGTTCTTGAGGTCTCGGAAAGTGAGGTGGCTGCTGACGTCTCGGAAAGTGAGGTGGCTCTCGATGAGGAGGAAGATGACGAGGCACCGGTCGATGATGAGGCAGGTGCCGAGGTGAGCCCGGAGGGCCTTGCCATAGTTCGTGAGGAGTTGGCACGTCTGGTGACGCTGATGGGCATGCCCATGGAACTCAGTATTGCCGCCGACGGCCTCAATGTGGTCTGCACCCTGCGCGGTCCGTTCGAAGAAGAGTTGATCGGTACCGATGGCAAGGTTCTCGACAGCCTGCAATATCTCCTTCGCAAGATTGTCAGCCGCAGGGTAAGCCAGCGGTTGAAGATATCGGTTAACGTCGGTGATTTTCGGGAAAAAAGGCTGGACGAGTTGAAGACCAGGGCGAAAGCCATGGCCGAACAGGTGAAGGAGAACGGCAAAACCCAGATCCTGCCGGCGTTGAACCCTTCCGAGCGGCGGGCGGTTCACATGGTCCTCCAGGAGGACAAGGATATCCGCAGCCGCTCGGTCGGTGACGGGCTGTTCAAGAAGATTCTCATCTACAAACCGGGCAGCAGGGGGAACAGCCGCCCTTCCGGACGACGACGGTCGGGGGGGAAGGGAAAAAAGGTGGAGCAGGAGAATAAAGAGGGTGGGGAGGCCTGAGACACCGCCGGAGAAGGGAAACACCATGCCTGGCATGCAGTTGCCCGAAGAAACCATTGCCGCCATCGCTACCCCGCCCGGGGTTGGCGGTATCGGTATCATCCGCCTCAGCGGCCACCGGGCCCTGCCCATTCTGCAGAGACTGTTCCGTCCCCGCGACCCCGCCTGCCCCTACACCAGCCATCGCCTCTACTACGGGCACCTCCACCACCCGGATGATGGCCGGCTGGTGGACGAGGTCCTGGCCGTTTATATGGCGGCGCCGAACAGTTACACCCGCGAAGATATCGTCGAAATCCATTGCCACGGCAGTTTCCTGGTCCTGCAGAAGGTATTGGAACTGGTTCTGGCCGACGGAGCCGCCCTCGCTGCCCCGGGTGAGTTTACCAAGCGGGCCTTTCTCAACGGGCGAATCGACCTGACCCAGGCCGAGGCGGTGGTGGATCTGCTTGCCGCCAAAACACGTAAAGGGGTCGATCTGGCCCAGGAGCAGCTCTCCGGGGGGCTGTACCGGCTGCTTCTCCCCATCCGTCGCTGTCTCGTTGAAATACGGGCAACCCTTGAAGTGGCGATTGATTTTCCCGATGAGGAAGTGGAGATTGTCCGACCGAGGGAACTGTTGGCGCGGTTGGCCGCTGAAGTGGCACGGCCGCTGGAGCGGCTGGTTGCCGGGGCTGACCAGGGACGACTCTACCGGGAGGGGTTGACCATTGTCATCGCCGGTCGGCCCAACGTCGGCAAGTCAAGTCTGCTCAATACCATCCTTCAGGAGGACCGTGCCCTGGTCACCGCTGTGCCCGGTACCACCCGTGACTCCATTGAAGAGGTGGTTGACATCGGTGGAATCCCGGTCCGTCTGATCGATACCGCCGGGATCCGTTCGGAAGCAGGCGATGTCGAGGCCCTGGGGATCGCCAGGGCCCGGGGGCTGATCAATACCGCCGACCTGGTCCTTTTCCTCTTTGATGCTGGCCAGCCCTTGAGCGAGGAAGACCGCTCCCTGTATCAACAGGTCAGCCACAAGCCGCTGCTGGTGGTGTGCAACAAGATCGATCTGTGCCAAGCGGGTGAGCTGCCCGATATCTCGTCTCTTGGCAGCAGTGGTGAGTGGGTGGCGGTGTCGGCGCGGGAACAGACCGGCATTGATGCCCTGAAGGCGGCGATTGTCGCCCGGGTATCTGCGAGCGAGCCCTGGCAGGAGGAGGGCTGTGCCCCGAATTTTCGCCACAAACAGGCGTTGCTGGCAGCACTGGTGGCCTGTCGGCAGGCGATGGAATCTCTGCAGGGCGGGCTGAGTAACGATCTGATAGCCGTCGATCTCCAGGAGACCCTGGCCTGTCTGGCGGAGATTGTCGGCGAAACCACCAGTGAGGATATTCTCGACGTGATCTTTTCGCAGTTCTGTCTCGGCAAATAGCTGCCGCACCCACCCCTGCCACCGGCAACAATGATCCCCCTGCAAGCCACCATAGCCGCCATAGAATGGATGCTGGCCGCTCTCCCGGCCCTCCGGACACGGCATCTTCCCCTGAACGCCGCCGCCGAGCGGGTCGTTGCCGCACCGCTCCTGGCGGAGCGGCAGCTGCCAGCCGGTACCGAGTCCCTGCGCGACGGCTTTGCCCTGGCAACCGACGCCGCGGCGGGTAGCGATGAGCCGGTATTTTTTCGCCTGAGAGGAGAGACTGCCGCCGGGGCGCCACCGACCGACCGGCAGCTCTCGCCGGGGGAGGCCTGGTCGGTGATGACCGGAGCGGCGGTGCCGTCGGGCACCGTTCGGGTAGTCCCTCAGGAACTTTGCCAGTGCGACGGCGGTGTGGTTGCCGTTCCGGCAGATGCCCTGGACGGCGGCAGAAATTTTCTCCAGCGGCAGGGGAGCCTGGTGCGCAGCGGCGAACTGCTGGTGGCGGCCGGGGTGGTCCTCGATCCCGCTCGGCTTGAGCGTCTGGCCACCGCCGGCGTCGAATCGCTGTCGGTCTACCGGCGGCCACGGGTGCACTTTTTCTGCACCGGCCGGGAACTTGTCGCTCCAGGGGAGGGGCTCCGACCGGGACAGAAGTACTCCTCCAACCAACTCCTTCTGGCGGCCTTGAGCCGTCGCTACGGGGCCGCCCCGGCGGTTGATCTCGGCCTGATGACCGACGAGCGGGAAGGGCTCCGGCAGCTCTTTTGCCGGGTCGGCAATGATGCCCCGGAACTTCTCATCAGTACCGGTGGTTCCGGCCCCGGCCGTTACGATCTGGTTGCCGAGACCTTTGCCGAAGCCGGGGGCGAGATCTTCTGCCGACGTCTGGAGATGCGGCCAGGTGGGTCGCTGGTCCTCGGCCGTCTGGGGGAAACACTCTTCTGCGGCCTGCCCGGGCCACCGCCGGCCGTGCAGACCCTCTTTGCAGCACTTGTCGGGCCGCTGCTCCTTCGTCTGCAGGGGGTGGAGGGGTTCTGGCCGCGGCTGGTCGAGGCCGAGGTGGCGGCACCCGTCCATTTCCATTCCCGACCGGTGCTTACCCTTCGTCCCGCAATTCTGAACATTGCCGGCGGCCGCTGCCAGGCCCGGCTGGCAGGTAGGCATGAGTGGCCTGACTGCCATCTGCTCCTGCCGCCGGATACGGCCGGCTTCACGGCGGGGAGCATGGTGACGCTCCTGCTGCCCACCACCCCCTTTGCTGCCTGTCCCCTCCTCCCGTAAGCCTTTTATCGCTGGCAGCGGGGGCAGAAGTAACTCGCCCGGCCGGCCAGCCGTAGCCCTTCAATCGGTGCCCGGCAGGCGTGGCATGGTTCCCCCCGTCGGCCGTAGACCCGGAAGTTGATCTGGAAGTAGCCTCGTTGCCGGTCGGCGTTGATAAAGTCACTGATCGTTGAACCGCCGCAGGCAATCGCCTCGCGCAATACGCGGCGGACCTCCTCGATGAGGCGGGACCATTGCCGCCGGCTGAGGCTTCCCGCCGGCCGCGCCGGGTGGATGCCGGCGGCAAAGAGACTTTCACTGGCGTAGATATTGCCAATCCCGGTGACCACCTGGTTGGTCATGATGAAGGTCTTCACCGGCACCTTCCGACCTTTGGCCAGGCGGGCGAGGCCTTGGGCGGAGAAGGCGTCGCTGAACGGTTCCGGGCCGAGATTTTGAAAAATGGTCTCTTCCCGGCTTACCGTCTCTGCCGGGGTCAACAGGCGTACCATGCCGAAGCGGCGGCTGTCGCAGTAGCGGAGCTCACGGCCGTCATCCAGAGACCACCACAGATGGTCATGCCTGGCCCGTTGCCGGCTCGGGGAGAAGATGCCGAGGTTGCCGGTCATGCCGAGATGGATGACCAGCATCGCCCCCGAGGCGAGGGCAAATTGCAAATATTTGGCCCGGCGGTCCAACCCGGTGAAGATCTCTCCGGGCAGGGTGGCCTGCATGGACTCAAGGGGGACCGGTTGGCGCAGGCAAAGGCCGTCGCCCTCGACGGCGACAATCTGCCGCCCCAGGAGGTGGGGGCGAAGGCCCCGGCAGATTACTTCAACTTCAGGAAGTTCCGGCATACAAAGCACGGCGGAAGAGCAAGAAGTGGGCGCCAGGCATCCTGCTGCCAGCCATCTTCTGGCTGGTTTGCCGTCGGCCGGTGCTTCCCGGCAGATTGGCGGGAAGAGAGGGATGGCAGAGCAGGCAAGGTCCGGCGGTTGAGGGGCGCGAAAAAAGGGTTGCAGTTCTACCAGTTCCTGTTACGCTTTGCGGTGCGGAAGCGGTACAGGGAAGAGGTTGCCGGTATTTTCTTTTGGTTCCGGCCGGCTGGAGCCGACCGAGTTGCGGTCGATATGGGCTGCAGCTGGGGTGGATATGGGGGCGTTGGGGTATAATATGGACCTTTTGCGTAGTCTCACCGCCTATGATCTGGTGGTTCTGGGGGTGCTTGCCGCCCTGATCGGCCGGGGTGCCTGGCTGGGGCTGCTGAAACAGCTGACCAGTCTCCTCGCTCTCTACCTTGGCTATATTGTCGCCAGCCAGTATCATGACAGATTATTTCCTCTATTGCGACAAATATCAGATAACCCGAAGGTGGTCTTTTTCACCGCCTGCGTGCTCCTCTTTCTGGCTGTCTATCTCCTCATCATGCTCATTGGCAAGCTCCTCAGCCAGGTGATCAACATGACCATCGTCGGCTGGTTTGACCGTCTCCTCGGGGCAGTTGCCGGCTTTGCCAAGGGAGCGATCCTGGTGGTGCTGCTGCACATGGTGCTGGGGACCATTCTTGCCCCGGAAAACCAGATGCTGCGTGACTGCACCACCTGTGACGTCTTAAACGACGCGGCGGAGATGGGGCGAACACTGATCCGTGATGAAGAGGCGCGCAAGGCTTTGGAGCAACAGCAACCGGCCATTGCCATAGATACCCTCAAAGAGTACCTCCTTCCCGGCCGTACTGAAGAGGCGGGGAGCGGCAAGGTTGATTGAAGGCACATCGCGGCAACAGGCGAAAACCGGAATCCTACACCCGGCGTTCCTACCGCCGGCTGGTTGAAGGAAGCGGTCTCTGCAGTTGCCAGGTTCAAATCCGCGATACCGATCTGCACATCCAGACCGACCGGCCGGCAACCGCTCTCGCCCGGGAACTCACCCTCCGCTACCGTTTGCAGATAGAGAGGTATATCCAGCTGCTGCCGGTCTTCGCCGAAGCCCTGCTGCCCCTGCCGGAAGATCCACTGGCACCGCCGATTATCCGGGCAATGCTGGCCGCCGGCCAGGCGGCGGGGGTCGGACCCATGGCCGCGGTTGCCGGGGCTATTGCCGAATATGTCGGCTTGGGCCTGCTCCGCGAGGGGTGTCGGGAAGTCGTGGTGGAAAACGGTGGCGATATCTTTCTCCACCGCCACTGTGACAGCACGGTGGCGGTCTTTGCCGGCGAATCACCTCTCAGCCTCCGTTTTGGCCTCCGTCTGCAGAGCAGGGCGATGCCCCTGGCGGTCTGCACCTCCTCCGGCACGGTGGGCCACTCCCTCAGTTTCGGCCGGGCCGACTCGGTGACTGTCGTGGCCCCATCCACCCCTCTGGCCGATGCCGTCGCCACCCGGCTGGGGAATGAATTTGGGCCGCCATCAACCACTGCTGGCAGAATCGCGGTGGTTCTCGAAATGGGCAGGGCCATACCCGGGGTTAGCGGGGTCGTCGTAGTCTGTGGCGACAAAATGGGGGCGGTGGGGGAGGTTGAGCTGGTCAACCTCTCTTGAGGCGGCGTAGGGATTCGGCCGGCGTGTGGCGTACTGCAGGCATATCTAACGCAGTTGCTCCGCCGGCTCCCTTCCGTATTTGTTTATCTATTTGGTTTAAAAGATAAAATAAAGAGTTTGACAGCATCTGTGGCGATGTGTTAACGATATTTTATATCGTTAACTGACCTGCAAACAGTGCCACCCCTCTTGTTCCTGGAGGACCTCGATGACCTTCGCCTGCCGGTTTCTGCTTCTTACTCTCTCCCTTTGCCTGCTTCTGGCAGCCGGCGCCTCTGCGGCGCAGGCCGACAAACGGTTGCAGGTGGTCACCACCCTTTTTCCCCTGTACGACTGGGCCCGGGTTATCGGTGGGGAGGAGGCGGAGGTGCGCCTCCTTCTGCCGCCGGGAATCGAGGCCCACAGTTACGACCCCAAACCGAAAGACATCGTGCAGATCACCAGCGCCGATATTTTTCTCTACATCGGTGCCTTCATGGAGCCGTGGGTGGAGGGTCTCCTGGCCGGAACCTCTGCCAACAACCTGCTGGTCATTGAGGCCAGTGCCGGTATTCAGGCGGCGGCGGCTCTATCGGAGTTGGAAAACCACTCCCAGGCACACAACCATTTGCAGGCCCCCAGCCACTCTCATGGCCATGCCCAGCCAGACCGCCACGGCGGGGAGGAGTCGGAGCCAGCCGTAGCCGCTAATATTGGTAATGTAGTTAATGTTGGCGAAGTTGGCGAAGCGGGCGAGGCCGATCCCCATATCTGGCTCGAATTCCACAATGCGGCGGCAATGATGGCAAATGTCGTTGCCGGCTTTGTTGCCCGTGACCCGGCTAATGGTGATCTCTACGAGAGACGCGGTGAGGAGTACCGGCAAAAGTTGCTGGCCCTCGATGCCGAATTTGCCACCGGTCTGAGCGACTGCCGCCACCGGACCATCATCTATGGTGGCCATTTTGCCTTTGGCCACTTTGCCAGGAGATTCCAGCTCAGCCACATCTCCCCCTACCGCGGCTTTGCCCCCGACTCCCAGCCGCGGCCAAGCGAGATGATCGAACTCAGCCGGCAGATGCGCGATGGCGGCTACCGGTATATCTTTTTCGAGGAGGGAATCGACCCGAAGGTCGCCCGGGTGATTGCCGCCGAGACCGGTGCCGGTCTGCTTCTCCTCCACGGTGCCCATAACCTGTCTCGGGATGAGTTGGCGGCAGGGGTGAGTTATCTGTCGCTGATGGCCGGCAACCTTGTCAACCTGCGGCAGGGGCTGGAGTGTCGGTGAAGATTCTGGCTGTCGAGGATCTGGCCGTCGGCTACGGCGGGGTCGAGGTGCTGAGCGGAATCAGCTTTACGCTCCCGGCCGGTGATTTTCTTGGTCTGGTCGGCCCGAACGGCTCCGGCAAGACCACCCTGGTCCGGGCGGTGCTCGGTCTGGAGCCCTCTCTGCGGGGGACCATCGAACTCTTCGGTCGTCCCCGGGAAGAGTTCCGCCAGTGGCAGCGGATCGGCTACGTGCCACAAATCTCCGGCAGCAACCACCGAGGGTTTCCCGCCTCGGTCCGGGAAATTGTCGCCTCCGGACGGTTGGCCGGCAAGCCTTTCCCCCGCCGTCTGGGGCGAGAGGATGGTCTGGCAGTGGATCGGGTGCTCGATCTGGTGCAGATCACCCCACTTGCCGGGCGAAAAATCGACAGTCTTTCCGGTGGCCAGCGGCAGCGGGTCTTCCTCGCCAGGGCATTGGTCGCCGATCCGGAACTGCTCTTTCTCGATGAACCAACCGCCGCCCTCGATCCCTCGGCTCGGGAGAGCCTGTATGAGTTGCTGCTGGCGATCAACCGGGAACGGCAACGGACCATCGTCATGGTCACCCACGACAGCGGCACCATCGGCCGGTACGCCTCGACGCTGCTCTATATCGACCGCCGGTTGATCTTTTTCGGCAGTTTCGAGGATTTTTGCGGCTCTGCGGCAATGACCGGCTATTTTGGCGGCCATGCGCAGCACCTGATCTGCCACCGCCACGACAGGGTTGGGAAACGATAATGCCAGCCCTTTTCAGCGAGCTGTTTGCCTCCCTTGGTTTTGCCTTCATGCAGCGGGCCTTTGTCGCCGGTACCTTTGTGGCGCTGAGTTGCGCCATCCTCGGGGTCTTTCTGGTGCTGCGCCGCTTTGCCCTGATTGGCGAGGGGCTGGGCCATGTCAGCTTCGGGGCAATTGGTCTTTGTCTTCTTTTCCAGCTGCATCCGGTCTATTTTTCCATCCCCATTGTGGTGATCGCCTCACTGTGGATCCTCTATCTTGCCGAGCAGAGCAAGGTTCAGGGCGATGCGGCAATCGGTCTCACCGCCGCCCTCGGGGTGGCCACCGGGGTACTGCTGGCCAGTCTTGGCGGTGGCTACAATGTCGACCTGTTCAGCTATCTGTTCGGCAATATCCTGGTTATTTCGCCAACCGAAGTGCGCCTCAGTATCCTCCTCTCCTTGGTGGTGGTGGCGGTGGTAGTCCTCCTCTACCACGATCTCTTTGTCACCGCCTTTGAAGAGGAGTATGCCCGGGTTCAGGGTACGCCGACCCGGTGGATCAATGTCGCCCTGGTGGTTTGCACGGCTCTGACCGTGGTCCTGGGAATCCGGGTGGTGGGGATCATGCTGGTTTCGAGCCTGTTGATTTTTCCGGCCATCAGCGCCCTGCAAATTGCCCGGAGTTTCCGCGGGGTTCTCATTTATGCCGGTTTTTTTGCGGTCTTTTCGGTGTGGCTGGGGATTGTGGCCTCCTATTTCTGGGATCTGCCCACCGGGGCGACCATCGTCTTTGTCAATTTTGGCTGTTTCCTGGCCGCATCGGCCGCAGCCCGTCTCTTCGGTCGGTAGAAAGAGATGCCCTCCCCGATTTTTTGCCCGGGGCGTGGCCATTACCGCCGGCATGGTGGTGCAGCTGGTGAGGGGAGAAGAGGCTGATGGGGATCGAAGAGAGTCTGCGCCGGGCCTTCAACGACATGGGCAAGCGTTTTACCGGCCAACGTCGGCGAATCTGGGAAATATTTGCCGATGCCCCCCGGGGATGCACCGTCGCCCGGGCGGTAGCCCTGCTCAAACGAGAAGGGATCGGGCCGACAACAGTCTACCGAACGGTTCGGGAACTGGTGGGACTGGGTTTCTTGAAATGGGTGCATGGCGTCGATGGCCAGCACGCCTACGTTGCCTGCCGTGGTGGCCACTGCCACCCGCTGGTCTGCCGAATCTGCGGCAGGGTCGAACTGGTCGGCTGTCAGGGGCTTGGAACCTTCCATCGCCTGATTAACCGGGAAACCGGTTTCCTGGTGGAGACGCACCACCTGGAAGTGGTGGGGGTCTGTCCCGCCTGTCAGCCTGCCCCATCCTGATCCCGTCCGAAAGGGAAGGCCGTTTCCGGCAGTTTCTCGCTTACAGTTGGTCTGCTCCGGACAGGTAACGGTTGACGCCCCGGGGGCATCTGGCCTAAGATGTTTTGTCCTGTGACCTGTCGAGCAAAACTGCTCCGACCGGGAGGGGCAAACTGCCGGGAGGTGTGATGCCGCAGATTCTTCTCGTCGAAGACAGCACGATGTTTGGCCGGCTGGCAAAAAATGCCCTGGAAAGGGCCTTTTCCGTGCCTGTTCGTTGGGCGAAGAGCTATGCCGAGGCCAGCCTGCTGCTGGCCGAGGGTGGCTACGGCATGGCCCTTCTCGACTACAACCTTCCCGATGCCGCTGACGGCCAGATCATCGACCTGGTGACCGACCAGGGGGTCTCGGCATTCGTCTTTACCAGCGACGACAGTGTCGAGGTCCGAGAGAGGGTCTGGGCGAAGAAGGTGGCCGATTACGTGGTCAAAAAAGACCGGGAAAGCCTGGTCGCCATCATTGCCGCCATGGTCCGTGTCGAGCGCAACCGGGAAACCCTGGTTCTGGTGGCCAGCGCATCCACCGAGGTCCGCAAAACCGTCTCGGAACTTCTCTATATCCGCCACTTCCGGGTGCTCAATGCCGCGGATGTGGCCGGAGCCCTGGCAATCGTCGAACGGTACCCGAAGATTCGCCTGGTGATTGCCGACGGCCGCCTGCCAGGCTTTGATTATGACGACTTCAGCATGAAAATCAGATTACTAGAACAGGAAGAGCCACCGGCCATTCTTGACCTTGGCAAGGAGGGTGCAGGCGAAACCAGCTTTCTTGCCAGTAGTGGTGCCGATTCTCCGGGGAAAGAGGGCGGCCTGCAGGTGGAGTTGTTTTACGGCCGGGTGAACCGTTGTCTGGAAAAAGCTGGCAGCAGCGTGCGGAGGGAGAGTGATGGGTAATTTTCTTGTCGCCGGTATCGGTGAACTGCTCTGGGATGTGTTGCCGCAGCGGGAGGTCCTGGGCGGGGCGCCGGTCAATTTTGCCTACCACGCCGCAGCCCTGGGCGCCACCGGCGTGCCGATCTCGGCCATCGGCAAAGACCGGCGGGGTGATGCGGCCCTGGACCTGCTTGGCGAGCGGGGGCTGGATATCCGGGCGATCTCCCGGGTCGACCAGCCCACCGGTTATGTGGCCATCGAGGTGGACTCGGCCGGAATTGCCAACTACCGTTTTCCTGCCGAGGCCGCCTGGGACCACCTGCAACTGAACAGCCATGCGGCCAGGGTGGCTGAAGAGGCCCGGGCGGTCTGCTTCGGTACTCTCGCTCAGCGAGCCGAGGAATCGCGGCGGGTTATCCAGAGCTTTCTGGACGGTCTGCCCGGCACGACCCTACGGGTCTTCGATATCAATCTGCGGCAGCATTTTTACGGTCCGGAAGTGATCCTCGCCTCCCTTGCCCGCTGTGATATTCTGAAGTTGAATAGCGACGAACTGCCGGTTGTGATGGATCTGCTCAGCTTGCGTGGCGAGCCGGAACCGGTACTGAGCGAGATCCGGGCCCGCTACGGTCTGGCTCTGGTGGTCTATACCCGTGGCGGTGAAGGAAGCCTTTTGCTCAGCGCCAGCGATTCCTCAGACCACCCCGGTATTCCGGTGGAGGTGGTGGACAGCATCGGCGCCGGTGACTGCTTCACCGCCGCCGCCACCATCGGTTTCCTCCAGCAGCGCCCCCTGGCAGAGATCAACGAACTGGCCAATCGCCTTGCCGCCTACGTCTGTTCCCAGGTGGGCGCCATGCCGCCGGTGCCGGCGGCCCTGCAACTGGTCTGAAGCCGTCGGAATCAACCTGCAAAGCAGCCAAAGAGGGCAAAACCCGGGGAACTGTACCCGTTGAACACGTGCTCCAGGTTCGTTCAGGGAGGACGCTGAGCGATGGTCGGCTCTGCAAGGTGGCTCGACCGGGTGGAAATGGGGGGCTGGCGAACAGCTGCAAGCGGTCTATTTGATGCTGATCCCGACCCCGCCGACGGCAATGGTCGCCGAGACCCCGCCCAAGCCGATTAACCCTCCTCCAGAACCTCCCCCTCCCGGCCCGGGAACGGTAATCGGCGGGTGGTCATATGGGACGGCAACGGCCAGTAAAGGCTCTGTGGTCACGGTAACCCGCAGGGGCACGGCAAAGTCCCTTACCACCTCCTGGCCACCCTGCTCCGCCGACACCGCAATTTCCGCAGCACCGGCGTGGCGCTGGCGGGAGTCGTCAAGGACCAGCAGTCGGTACTCTTTGGACTGAAAGACCTGGCCCGTCGAATCCTGAAAGAGGATGCGGTAGTCGAGCCCCTTGCTGCGGTTCTTCGCCGGCGGCAATGCTGCCTGGTACTCTCCGGCGGCGGTCTCGGCCATCGCGACAAAAAAGGGCCGAGAGCCGGCCAGGGTTTTGAAATAGAGGCGGACCTCTGTCAGTCCGGTTGGGAGTGTGACCTTGATTGGTACCGCTTCACCGGCCTTGGTGACGGCCACCGGCTGGTGGGTAAAAGTCGGGCCGCCATTTTCTTCGGCAGGGGCGGTGATAGCCGAAAAAAGAAGGAGCAGCAGGAGAGAAACCAGCTGGGGACCTCTTTTCATAGCTCTCCAGCCTGCCCGGCGGCGGCGGATGGCCGGCCGGACAGGGGGGTGGCGCTTGCCGGACTCGGGTTACAGCTCTTTGATGATCAGGCGGGTCAGATCCTGCCGCCAGTCACGCTGTTTGGCGATACCGGAGGCCCGCTTTACCGTGTCGACCAGCAAGAGGACACTGTTGTCACGGGGCTTGATCCAAACCCCAACCAGTTCGCTGCGGTTCTTTTCCACCGTTTCGCCCGGTTTCAGGTGTACCGCCTCAATGTACTCATCGTTCTCCTGAATGATGGCGAAGTTGAGTTTGGTCAAGGCGTTGCGGGCGGCGGCCCGTACTTCCTCCGGGCTTCGTTGAAACACTGCCCCGGTGCTTTGCGGCGGTTCCTCGGGAATGTATTTGGTACAGGCAACAAGACCGGCAAGAGCGACTACCAACAGGACAGTCAGGGTTCTCGTAAGCATACCTTCCTCCTCTTGACAACTGTGAATGGGCACAGACCCGATTTTGCCGTCCGCCGCGAGCAGTGCGGGCGGGTAATTTCGCCTGGGCCAACATGGCGCTGGACAGCAGGGCGCCGACAAAAGGTCGCCGACAGCAGGGCGCCGACAGCATTGTACACGACCAATAGAGTAGCACAGAAAGTATCGGGTGGGCAAAGCGCCACCGCTTGCCGGCTCTACCGGCATTTCCCTGTTGCTTACTCCGCTTCCAGGTTGATTTCCATGAAGTCAAACCATACCCCGTTGTTCGAGGCGTGGTCCAGTTCGATCTGCACAATATCCACATGCCGGTCTTCAATGGCCACAAACCGCTCGAATATCTTTCTGATCGAACCTTCAGTCCGCTTGCAGGCGTCCCGGTAGAAGGCCGATGTCTCCTTCTCCATCACCAGGGCGCTGTTCAGGACAATCTTCAGATCACCGAGCATCCGATCGGGAATCTTGCTGGTCAAGCCGGCGATATTTTTCTCGATGGCTGCCCGATCGGGCAAGGCGTTGGTCAGCCGGTTGGCGTCGATCTCGCCCGCCTCCTTCAACTGCTCCAGACTGTAGTGGAGAAAATCGATGTGTGACTGCTCGTCATCGGCCAAGGCTCGAAAAATTGCCTTGCCCCGTTTGTCATCAATGATCCTTTCGGCGGAACGGTAGAGGTCTTTGATTTTTTCCTCATAGGCAAGCGCGGTGGTAAAGACGGTAATCGATTCCATGGCACTCCTGTTTCTGCGGGGGTAAGGGAGGCAAAGCCGAGAAGTTGACGACCCCATGATAACAACGATCAGCCCTGCTGTCGACACCCCGTTTGCCTGTCTTGTCACCATCGCCGACCTGGTTGAACAGGGTGAGGAGATGGCCGTCCAGCCAACTGGTCAGCCGGAAGTCCTGGAGAAAGCCGCAGTGGCCACCGTAGCGAAGTTTTTCGATTCTCAGCAGGTCGGTTTGCTGTAGAGCAGCAAACTGGTAGGGCGGCAGAATCGGGTCGTCGTCTGTTGCCAGAATGGTGGTGGGAATACGCAGGCCGGCAAGTTGGCCGGCGGAGAGACGGTAAGCGGAAAGGTAGGAGAAGGCGTCTGGATAAGGGGTGTGGCGGGGGACGAAGTGGTCGTTGAGGGCGGAGAGGCTATGGCGACCGAGCAATTCCTGCGGGTCATCCAGCCCGGGGTGGAGGCGCAGCTTTTCGGCCAGGGAACGCCGCCACTTGCGAACGAAATAGCGATGGTAGATGGGGTGGTTCCGCTCAAGATTGTGCGTGGCATCCACCGGGTCAATCACGGGACAGATCGCCGCGATGGCCTCTATCTCCACCCCCGCGGCGGGGGCGGCCAAGCCGACACGCAGGGCAAAATTACCGCCCAGGGAAAAACCGGCAAGAAATTTTCGCCGGTGCGGGTGGCGCCGATGGATGTCGGCCAGGCCGGTTACCACCTCCCTGAGGCGAGTGGAGTTGAACAGCTCGCGATTCAGATGGTGGCTGGCGCCGTGGTCGCGCAGGTTGAGGCGAAAGACGTTGTAGCCGCCGGCAAAGAGAGCGGTTGCCGCTGTCAGGATGTAGCTTGAGCCACTGCTCCCTTCCCAACCATGGATCAGGGTGACCAGACCACGGCTATTCCCCTGGCGGCTGCTGTACGAGCCCAAGAGGCGTATGCCATCGGCACAAGTGAGGATCTCGTCCCGGCTGAGGGCAAGCAATTCCCGGGCCCGGTGGCGGGCGAGCAGTCGCCTTGGTGGCAGACTGGTGAGGGTGGTCTGCAGATGGCGGTTGCGTAACCACAGCGGTGGGGTGAACGGCTTCATAGAGGTGCGGTCGAGACGATACGGAGAAAACAGCTCTTGACAACGAGGCTGCTTCTTACCACAATTTTTGCCATTTCGCACCTCGCTCAATACGGGCGTTCGCCGGTACAGCTCCGGGGCCGGGTGTCAGGCTGCTCCCGAAAAAATAACCGGCAAAGGTAGTGTGGAGGGGAGAGGATGGGCAGAGCACGGGAGATTCTGGTCGGCTGGTTGCTGGACGGCAGTGGTGGCCCGGTACGGGAGAAGGTGCTGTTACGGGTGGAGGGGGGTCGGATAACTGCCATTCGGCCGGCAGCCGAGGCCCTCTCCGGCAGCGATCCCGGCCGCTGGACCGACCTCTCCCACTGCACCGTGTTGCCGCCGCTGGTTGACTGCCACCTCCACCTCGGCATGTCGGGAAGCACTGACCGACGGGTTCGGGAGAGGGCGCAGGCTTTGGGCTATGAAGAAATCCGAACAATGATGCGGCGCCACCTCGATGATCTCTTTGCCCACGGGGTGCTGGCGGCGCGTGACGCCGGTGACCGCCATGGTTTCAGCCTGCGTCTGCGCGAGGAGGGGGGTGGCCACCCGGCGGTGACCCTGCGGTTGGCCGGCAGGGCCTGGCATGCTCGTGGCCGATACGGGGCCTTGATCGGCGGGCCACCAGACGAGGAGGGCCTTGTCGAGGCCTGCCTCCGCCAGGCGGGGGCGGTTGACCAGATCAAACTGGTCAATTCCGGACTCAACAGCCTGGAGCACTTTGCCCGGGAGACCCCGCCCCAGTTCGCCCAGGCGGAGATTGCCGCCCTGGTCAGAGGGGCGGCCGCTGCCGGACTGAAGGTGATGGTCCACGCCAACGGCCGCCGGCCGGTGCGTGAGGCGATCCTGGCCGGGGCCGACTCCATCGAGCACGGGTTCTTCATGGGCCGGGACAACCTCGAACTGCTGGCCGAAAGGGGGGTGGTCTGGGTGCCGACGGCAGTCACCATGCAGGCCTATGCCGCCACACCGGAGGCGGCCAGTGGGAAAGCCGACCCGGCCGTGGTGGAGAAAAACCTGCAGCACCAACTGGCGCAACTGGCACAGGCGAGGCAGTTGGGGGTCACCGTCGCCCTGGGCAGTGATGCCGGCAGTCCCGGGGTACTGCATGGAGAAGGGCTGATCGAGGAGATGAAACTGCTGCGCCGGGCCGGTTACAGCCTGACCGAAACTGTACGCTGTGCGACCGCCAACGGCGCTCGTCTACTCGGTCTTGCCGAGAGCGGCACCCTCACCGTAGGCTGCCGGGCCACCTTTCTGGTGGCCCGCGGCGGGCCGGCACAGTTGCCGAGGAAGCTGGCCTATCTGGAGCAGATCTATATCGATGGCCGACCGTCGGAGCTGTACCGGAAAAATCCGCAGAAATTCCCGCAACAGGTATTGGGGCAACAGTATGCCGGCTGACGGATGTCGCAGACTGGCGCCGGCGGGGCCGTGTCGAAGGCCATGCCGGATCAATGGCATAGCGCGGCAAGCCGCCGGCACGGGCAAACCCTTGCCGGCGGCTGTCGACTATACCAGGTCGGGCCCCTTGCCGGTGGCTTGGGGCCACTGTGGTTATTCCGGACGTTCGGCAATCATTGCCATCCCCATGCCACCACCGATGCACATGCTGAACAGGCCCCGCTTCAGCCCCCGGCGAGCCATGAGGTGCATGCCGGTGACCACCTGACGGGCCCCGGTGCAGCCGATCGGGTGGCCCAGTGAGATGCCGCTGCCCACCTGATTGGGCAGGGTTGTGGCGATGCCGAGTTCCCGCATGCAGGCGATCGCCTGACCGGCAAAGGCCTCGTTCAGCTCGATCATATCCATGTTGGCGATGGTGAGACCAGCCTTGTTGAGGGCGGTGCGGATTGCCGGCACCGGGCCCAGTCCCATATAGGCCGGGTCCAGCCCGCCGGAGGCGAAGGAGACGATCTCCAGCAACGGTTTCAAGCCAAGTTCCCTGGCCTTACCGGCAGACATCAGCAGGACCGCCGCTGCCGCATCGTTGATCCCCGAGGCGTTGCCGGCGGTAACCGAGCCATCCTTGGCAAAGACCGGCCTCAGCCGGGCCATCTTCTCCAGGCTGGTTTCCATGGGCCGCTCGTCGGTGGCAAAGGGGTGTTCCCCTTGGCGGGATTGGAGCATGATCGGGACGATCTCCGCCGCGAAGTCACCGGCTGCCATCGCCCGGCGGGCCCGCTCATGGCTGAGAACGCTCAGTTCGTCCTGCTCTTGACGGCTGATGCCGTACTTACTGACGATATTTTCGGCAGTAACACCCATATGGTAGCCATAGAAAATCTCGTAGAGTCCGTCGTATACCAGAAGGTCGGTGATTTCGCCCCGGCCGCTCACCTCCATGCGGTGGCCCCAGCGTGCCTTGGGCAGGGACATTGGCACCATGGACATGTTCTCCATCCCCCCGGCCACCACCACTTCGGCCTCGCCGGCCATTATTGCCGTCGCCCCAAGGGTGATTGCCTTCAGACCGGAGCCACACACCTTGTTGATGGTACAGGCGGGGGTCTCCTTGGGAATGCCGGCATAAACCATTGCCTGACGGGCCGGGTTCTGGCCCTGACCGGTCTGCAGGACGTTGCCCATGATCACCTCGTCAATGGTGATCGGGGTGGCGGCATCGTTCCAGTCGGCGGCCGCCGACTCCAGGGCAATCAGCCCCTGATTGGCCAGGGTGGCCGGTATGCCGGCTGTCATGGCGGTGCTCAGTACCGGTCGCAGGTTGGACCTTTGCAGCAACTCTTTGAGAACCACGGCCCCCAGTTTGATTGCCGGGACATCTTTCAGAGCCCCGCCGAAGTTTCCAACGGCGGTGCGGACCCCACTGACGATAACGACTCTTTCCATAGTTTTCCTCCGGGAATTGGGTAAAATGGCAGCCAGCCATGGCTGGATATGGGTGGCAGGGTGCAACCACAGGGCAGATCATACCGGTGCCGTCGGCTGGACTGATCGGGGCGGCGGGCAACGAACTGTGAGGATACCATATCCGACAAGCCGTTTACAGGAGAAAAGTTCTGGAAAATCCTTGCTTGTCGAGGCAAAGTACGTCTTACTGCCTGGACGGCAAGGGGGGCGGATCGGTCGGCAGAGGGGAGAGACCCGACCCGACGGAAAGGCAGAGAAAAAAGAGGCTGACAGAGGGGGAGCATGGTCCATAAATACCCAAAGGATCTGGTGGCAGAGCTGCTTCGGCTCTGGGATCAGCAGAGGTTGGCGGGCCGTACGCTCGACGGTTGTCGAAAACTGCCGGAGTTTGCGGTTCTGGAGGAACTGATCTCCACCTGTTACCAGGTCAGCCAACTCCGCGAGGAGGCCCGCGGGCTCCGTTTCCGGGTGCTGTTGTGTGCGCCGGAAGAAATTGAGTCCGACGGCAGCGGAGAAGCGATGGGTCTCTTCTCCATCAGGCTGAATGAAACCCGCCCCTATAACGAGTACGAATTGTTGCGCCTGGCACCGGCAATCGATTACAACAACTCCCTGATCGGGGTGAGTTGCCAACAGGGTGAGGGGTTACGGATCTGGGGGCTGATCCATTCTGGGTCGCGGTGGATGCAGCTGATCCACGGGGGCAGCAAGCAGGCGGCGCCGCTCCCCCCGGCCCTGGGCGTCTACGTCGTCGGCTCGGGAAGACTGCTGGTCTGCCGGGGCTTGGAGATACTTGCCCAGCTGAGCGGTGGCCAGATCATCACCCCGACGGTGAGTGTCTTCCAATCGGGATGGATAGCTGAGCGGTTCAGTCAGGGACAACGGGAGTTGACCGCCCTGCATCGTCGGACCGCCGTTGAGCGCAGGCGGGGCTGGTGCCGGATCGACCCGGCATTTGTTCCAATCCTCTACCTGGAGTTTTTCAAGCATGTGATCAGCACTGTCCGGCGCACCGGCCATGGCGGGACAATCATCTCCTTCCCCCTCGGCATGGCCGACATGCTCCGCCACGACAACCCCTTTATCGATCTGAAATACCGCTTTACCGCCGGCGCCGCCCGGGGACAACTCTCCAGGATAGTCCTGCGGATCATGGCGGTGCTGGCGGAAACCTGTGGCCGGCGTTATGGCCCTGACTACCTTGCCGGCTGGAGCGATTATGTTGCCATGCAGGGTGGAGAGCTGGCTCAACTTGACGAGAGGGTGTTCAAGTACGCCCGCTTTCTGGCCAGGCTTACCGGGGTGGACGGGGCGGTGGTGAGCACCGAACTGGAGGTCCTCGGTTTCGGGGGGATTATCCAGGGGACCATGGAGCGAGGGGCGGCAGTGGCTCGCGCCCTCGACCCCGAAGCCGGCCAATGCGAGGTGGAGCGGGTGGAGAGTGTCGGTACCAGACACCGCTCCCTCTACTATCTGTGCAGCAAGGCTCCGGAAGTCCTGGGCATTGTCGTCTCCCAGGATGCCAAATCACGGCTGGTGACCTGGAAGGGGAATATGGTCACTTGCTGGGATCTCATCCCCATCGATTTTGCCTGATCGGTGACCCAGCCGGTGCCGCTGGTCGTACTTTCTCATGTAGATGTCGGCCAGGGTGAGGAAAGCGGTGACGATCATCGGCCCGTAGACGATACCGAGGACCCCGTAAACACTGAGGCCTCCGAGAATCGACAGGAAGACCAGCAGGGTGTGTATCTTCACCTGGCTGCCGACCAGCTTGGGTTTGAGCAGGTACTCGACGGAGAGCGAGAGAAAGAGATAGAAAATCAGCAGGAAGAGACCGGCGCCAACCTGGCTGCTGAGCAGCAGATAGAGCCCGGTGGGGATCATCACCAGGCCAATGCCGAAGATCGGCAGGAAGGCGAGAATCCCCATCACCAGCCCCCAGAGGAGAGGCGAGCTTATTCCCAGAAGAGAGTAGACGATACCACCCAAAATGCCCTGGATCAGACCGCAGATCCCGTTTCCCTTGAGGATGGCGGCGGCAACCGCCTGAAATTTTCGTAACAGCAGCTGGTTTTCGTCCTCCGGGAGTGGGGAGAGGCGGAGGAGGTAGGTGGTGAGTTTTGCCTGGTCGATGAGAAGAAAGAAGATGATCAGGATCATCATCGAAAAGTAGAGAAAAAACTGCAGAATGTTGGTGGCCCAGGCGCTGGCCTGATTGTAGAGGAGCAGCCCTCCCTGGCTGGCAAGATAGGAGAAGGCCTCGCTCAGTTGCTCCGGGTTGAGAGCCAGGCCAACCTCTTGCAACTGTTTCTGGAGAAGGAGAATCTGCGGGCTTTCCTGAACAAAGAGCTGCAGTTTCAGGGGAAGTTGACTGCCTCGTCCCCAGGTGTAGAGCTTGAGTGCCTCGTCGGTGAGGGCGAAGACAAAAAAGGTGAGGGGGACAAAGACGATGGTAAAAATCAGCAGGCAGGTCAGGGCCGATGCCGGCGTCGGCGAGAGGTGGCGGCGACCGAAGAGATAGACCGGTTGAAAGAGGCTGGTGAGCAGGTAGGAGAGAACCAGAATCGACCAGAAGGGCCAGAGTATCCGGCCAAGGAAGAAAAGAGAAAGCAGAAAGACTACGAGGAAACAGCGATTAACTGTGGGCGTAAGTCGATTTTCCTGGCTGGTGACTACTGGCTCCTGCTGGCACATGCGAGCAACCTTTTCTGGGGGGAAGCAGTCGGGCAGGGGCGTAAATTGAGTTGCAATTCATCGACCGGCTGATGTAGTCTGCCGGGGCAATCCGGCCTTTGCTGCTCGGGCCGCTCGGGCCGATTAAGCCGCCGAAGTCTGCGTCTCCATGCCGGGGATGACTGCGTCCGTCAGTATATATCCCGGAAGATAATTAGCAAAGAAAAATCCAAAAGGTGTCGAGGAGAATCGCGGTATGTGGGAAGATCTCGAAGTTGCATTGGAAAAAGTCGCCGACCAGGCCCGGAAAAGCAAACCGGATCCGGACAGGCTCGGTTTTGGCGTCCATTTCACCGACCATATGTTTCTCATGAAGTGGGACCAGGAGAACGGCTGGCACGACGCCCGCATTTGTCCGTATCAGAATTTCACCCTCGACCCGGCGGCCATTGTTTTCCACTATGGCCAGGCGATTTTTGAGGGGCTCAAGGCCTACCGGGGTAAGGACGAACAGCTGCTGCTTTTCCGGCCCCGGGATAACTTTGCCCGCATGGACCGCTCCGCCCAGCGGATGTGCATGCCGCGGATTCCCATTGACAAGCTGGTAAAGAGCTTGAAGGCGCTGGTGTATCTTGAGAAGGAATGGGTACCGCAGCGAGAGGGGGCCAGTCTCTATATCCGCCCGACGATGATCGCTATCGACCCGGTTCTCGGGGTCTCTCCGGGGAAGTCGTACTACTTCTATATCATCCTCTCGCCGGTGGGCGCCTACTACGCCGAGGGGTGCAACCCGACGAAAATCTATGTCAGTGACGAGTATGTGCGGGCGGTGAAGGGTGGAGTCGGGGCGGTGAAGACCGCCGGCAACTACGCCGCCTCTCTCTATATGTCCGAGATCGCTAAAAAGGCGGGGTATACCCAGGTACTCTGGCTTGATGCCTGTGAACACCGTTATGTGGAGGAGGTGGGGACGAGCAATATCTTCTTCCGGATTGACGACCGGCTGATCACCCCACCTCTGGAAGGGTCGATTCTCGGCGGCATCACCCGTGACTCGGTTATCAAACTGGCCAAGGGGTGGGGCATTGCCGTTTCCGAAAGCCGGATCGCCATCGACGAGGTGCTGGCCGCCAATGCCGAGGGCCGACTCCAGGAGGCCTTTGGTACCGGCACCGCCGCGGTGATTTCGCCGGTAGGAGAACTCTTCTACAAGGGAACCCGGCATGTCATCAATCAGGGTCGGACCGGCGAGCTTTCCGCCCGGCTGTTCAAGGAACTGCAGGCGATCCAGCATGGCTACCAGGAGGACCCGTTCAACTGGCTGGTTCGGGTCGGCTGACCATCTAAAAAAAACATATAATCAGTAGGTTACAACTTAAGGGCAGGGGGGCGCCGGAGGCGGCAAAAATTTTCCCTCCTGCCCTTGATTTTTGCAATTCCGCCCCTATATTCTGGCCCAGTCTTGTGTACCTGCCTGGAAATCGGGCAAAAATAAGGATGGGACACCGTGTTCCGCCAAGAACAAGGGGTCCTTGTTCTCAGCAACAAACAATGTTCAGTAGAGTCAGGAGGGAAGTAATGAAGATTCGTCCGTTGAATGACCGTCTTTTGGTGAAGAGACTTGCAGAAGAAGAAAAAACCGCTGGTGGGATTATCATCCCCGACAGTGCCAAAGAGAAGCCGGCCGAGGGTCAGGTGGTGGCGGTGGGACCTGGTAAACTGAATGACAAGGGCGAAAGAACAGCCCTGCAGGTGGTTGCCGGTGACCGGGTGCTGTTTTCCAAGTACGGTGGTACCGATGTGAAGCTTGATGGTGAAGATTACCTGATCATGCGAGAAGACGATATTCTTGGTGTCCTGGTCTAAGCCTTTCGAGGAATTTCTGCTCCGGCGCCACTCGGTCGCCTGGTTGGCAACTGTCGCAATGGCTTCAGTGGTGGCGACAAGTGCAGTACCGGCAAAAATTGTGGTGTCGGGCAGTTGAAGAGAACGATAATCTGTTTTGTATTTTGTCATTAAAGGGAGAAGAAACTCATGGCTGGAAAAGAGATCAAATACGGAGTCAAGGCCCGGGAGTCGGTGCTCAACGGGGTGAACATCCTTGCCAATGCCGTCAAAGTAACCCTCGGCCCGAAAGGGCGGAACGTCCTCATCGAGAAATCCTTTGGTGCTCCGACCATCACCAAGGACGGAGTAACTGTGGCCAAGGAGATCGAACTGAAGGATAAGTTCGAGAACATGGGCGCCCAGATGGTTAAGGAAGTTGCTTCCAAGACCTCCGACGTAGCCGGTGATGGTACCACCACCGCCACTGTTCTCGCTCAGGCGATCTACACCGAGGGTGTCAAGCTGGTTGCCGCCGGTGGTAATCCCATGGAGATCAAACGGGGTATCGACAAGGGTGTAGAGGTAGTCATTGCCGAACTCGCCAAGATTGCCACCCCCACCAAAGAGCAAAAGGAAATCGCTCAGGTAGGCACCATCTCCGCCAACAGCGACGAGACCATCGGCAACATCATCGCCGAGGCCATGGACAAGGTTGGCAAGGAAGGGGTTATTACCGTCGAAGAGGCCAAGTCCATGGATACCAGCCTGGAAGTGGTCGAGGGTATGCAGTTTGACCGTGGCTATCTTTCCCCCTACTTCGTCACCGATCCGGATCGCATGGAAGTGACCATGAACGATCCCTACATCCTCCTGGTGGAGAAAAAAGTCTCCAGCATGAAGGATCTGCTGCCGGTACTTGAGTCGGTTGCCAAAATGGGGAAAGGCCTGTTCATCATCGCCGAGGACGTCGACGGTGAGGCCCTTGCCACCCTGGTGGTCAACAAGCTGCGTGGCACCCTTAACGTGGCCGCCGTCAAGGCCCCTGGTTTTGGTGACCGCCGCAAGGCTATGCTTGAGGATATCGCCATTCTCACCGGTGGCCAGGTGATCACCGAGGATCTCGGTATCAAACTGGAGAACGTTACCGTTAACGATCTCGGGACCTGCAAGCGTATTGTGGTCGACAAGGACAACACCACCATCGTTGATGGCTCCGGTGACAAGGAGAAACTGGCTGGCCGGGTCAAGCAGATCCGTAACCAGATCGAAGACACCACCTCCGATTACGACCGCGAGAAGCTCCAGGAGCGTCTGGCCAAGCTGATCGGCGGGGTTGCCGTTATCAATGTCGGCGCCGCCACCGAGATTGAGATGAAGGAGAAGAAGGCCCGGGTTGAAGATGCCCTGAATGCCACCCGCGCCGCGGTGGAAGAAGGTGTCGTGCCTGGTGGCGGGGTTGCCTATATCCGCTGCCTGGCGGCACTCAAGGCTCTTTCCTTGAAGGGCGAGCAGGAATTGGGTAGGTCCATCCTTATCCGGGCCCTTGAAGAACCGATTCGGCAGATCGCTAACAACGCCGGCCGGGAAGGCTCGGTTATCGTCGAGCATGTGAAGAAACTGGAAGGTGCCTTTGGCTTCAACGCCACCACTGAAGAGTACGAGGACCTGATCCTGGCCGGGGTCATCGATCCCGCCAAGGTGGCCAGAACTGCGCTGCAGAACGCCGCCTCGGTTGCCGGCATGCTGCTGACCACCGAGTGCGTCATCGCCGACATTCCGGAAGAGAACCCGTCCCAGGGTGGTGGTATGCCTCCGGGAATGGGCGGCATGGGTGGTATGGGCGGGATGATGTAAATCCTCTCCAGGTGTAGTTGTTTACGGTCGTCCGCCGCAAAACGGGCGACCAGCAAAGGCCCCGTTTATCGGGGCCTTTTAACGTATAAACGGGCTGTTTTGAAGCAGCGAAAAGTGTTGACAGCAGGTGGCGCATACAGTAAATATGTCGCGCGCCAGCATGGCGATGTAGCTCAGATGGTTAGAGCATGCGGCTCATATCCGCAGTGTCCGGGGTTCGATTCCCTGCATCGCCACCATTTATAACTAGCCTGTTTTGAAGGCTATTCACATAAAAGCCCGCCTCTGATCACAGAAGCGGGCTTTGTTTTTTTCTTAGTTGTAGGTAATTTGTAGGCAAATCGAGGAAGTAGGATCTGATCTGGAATGCCGCACTGTCGAAAAAAAAGTGTGGAGGAGGACGGTTATGTTTGAATGGATTTTGTTGAAATCTTTGATAAATAATTTGCCATCGAAGCGACCGTCTATTTCGACAAGCCCGTTAACGGAAGTACCCCGACTCCATCTTGTTTTGGTTCAGCGTGAATTGGAGAATTCCTCGATTTGAGTTAGTCTACTCACAAGGAGGAATTCACCATGAAACGAAAACGCAAGAACTATTCAGCCAACGAGAAAGTTGCCATTCTCATGGATAAGCTTATCTCTCAAACCCGACTTTTGTTGCTAGGCTTCGAAAACTGCGTCACTTTCTGGATACAGTAGTAAGGTACTGATTCAGTGATAAAAGAAATTAGAGATGTTTGAGTTGGCAATATTTACTCTTCGCATAATCAGTTGAACAATTACCATGTCAGCCTTCCAGGGTCTCGCGCAGTTTTCCTCCCAGGTCTTTCATCGAAAATGGCTTTTGAATGAAGTGTATCCCCTGGTCTAGGACCCCGTGGTGGGCGATGACGTCAGCGGTATAGCCGGACATAAACAGACACTTGAGGTCAGGATAGTGGGAGAGGAGGTTTTCGGCCAACTCCCGGCCATTCATCTCCGGCATCACGACGTCTGTCATCAACAAGTCGATACGCCCTTGATATTCATGAGCCAGGCGGATGGCCTCGCCCGGGGTGGTGGCGGCCACCACGGTGTAGCCCAGAATTTCCAACATCATCGTGGTCATCTCCAGGATTGCCGGCTCGTCCTCCACCAAGAGGATATTCTCGCTGCCGCGTACCACCGGCAACTCCGGCGTCTTTTCCATCACCGCTGCTGTTTTTTCAACATATTCCGGTAGGTAGATCTTAAAGGTCGTTCCCTGGCCCGGCTCGCTATAGACGTTGATGAAGCCGTTGTTCTGCTTGACCATGCCAAAAACCGATGCCAGCCCCAGCCCGGTACCTTTGCCCTGCTCCT
>JAABSV010000031.1 GCA_011390165.1 Desulfobulbaceae bacterium | reverse complement strand
TGATCAGCCGTTGCCGCAACTCCAGGTGGTGGGGGCGGAAGAATTCGACACTGCGTTCCAGCGCCGGGATTGAGTTGTGGAGGTTGTAGCCGGCCATGGCCCAGTTCAGCCTTTTTCCTCGTTACGGGCCATCTCTGCCGTCTGCTGCTCCTTCGTTGCCTCTGCTGCCTGTGCTGCCTGTGGCGCACTCGTTGCCTCGGCCGCCTGTGGCTCAGTCGTTGCCTTTGCCGGTGCCGGTTCCGGGAAATCCTCGATCACCGTCTCCGCCTCGGCCGCTTCCTGCCCGGCGGGCCCGGTGGTGGGCGGGGCAGCCTCGCCGGCCGGCTGATCACCGCCACTGGGTGGAGTGCCGGTCGAATCGCTGACTGAATCTCCAGCCGAATCGTCGGTCAAAACCCTGGCCGGGTTGGCGGCAGGGTTGTGGCGGAGGAGCTCCTGGTAGGCCTCGTCGGCGGCGTTGCCGGCGGATGATTCGGGCCCTGGCCCGGTGCTGCTGTCGACCGCCGCCTTGTCGTTGGCGTCTTTGAGGATGGAGTTCTGCAGGTCTTTGGCCGCCGCCTCCAGTTCCGGGCGGATATCGGCCAGGGGGTTGCCCTCCTTGTCCAGAGAATCTTTCAACTCGGCGGCCGCCTTTTTCAGATCCATCAGCCCCCTGGCCAGCGAGCGGGCCAGATCGGGCAACTTGTCCGGGCCGACGACGATCAGGGCCAGGGCCATGATCAAGAGCATTTCCGGCAGGCCGATGCCAAACATAGAGTATCCTGGAGTATCATTGTGCCGGGCCGCTGACGGCCGGGGGCGGGGAAAGGTAAGCCGGGGTGCGGTCTGCTGTGCGTGTTGCCGTCTGCTGTGCGTACTTCTGCCCGGGATGGCTGGATTCCCCAGCAAATGTACGGTATTTGCCCAGGAGTGTCAATGCCGCTGTCGGTGGCCATGGCTGTCCATTCCGGCCGGGGCGGCAGGCAGGCCGGGAGATGTGGCCAGACCAGCGATATGATTGATTGACAACCAACGGCGGCTTGACTATATATACCCGTTTGCCTTGTGCGGTTTTGTGTTGATCTTTCTCGATGAGACTCGAAGAGGAGCGCAGAGATGGCCAGTGTGGTGGTGGTGGGAACGCAATGGGGGGATGAGGGCAAGGGGAAGATCGTTGACCTGCTCACCCGGTATGCCGACTACGTCGTTCGATTTCAAGGGGGCAACAATGCCGGCCATACCCTTGTCGTCGATGGAAAAAAGTTTATCTTCCACATCATTCCATCCGGTATCCTCTACCCCGAGAAGCGGTGCATGATCGGCAACGGGGTGATCATCGACCCGGCAGTGCTGATCCGCGAACTGGAAGGCCTGGCGGCACAGGGCTTGACGGTGAGCCCGAAACAGCTGCTGATCAGCGAACGCGCCCATCTGATCATGCCCTACCACTCCCGCCTCGACCAGGCGGCGGAGGGGGCGCTGGCCGAGGAAAAGAAGATCGGCACCACCGGCCGGGGCATCGGCCCCTGCTATATGGACAAGGTTGGCCGGATTGGCATAACCACCGGCGACCTGCTCGATGCCGGCCTCTTCCGCGACAAGCTGCAGGCGGCCATCGACGAGAAAAACTTTCTGCTCACCCGCCGGTACCAGGTAGAGCCTATGGATGTGGCAGCGGTCTACGACCAGTTCATGGCCTATGGCCAGCGACTTGCCCCCTTCTTCGGCAATGTCTCGCTGGAACTTGATCGGGCCAGGAAAAAGGGGGAGAATATCCTCTTCGAGGGGGCGCAGGGGACCCAGCTGGACATCGACCACGGCACCTATCCCTTCGTCACCTCCTCGAACACCATTGCCGGCAATGCCTGCAACGGCTCCGGCTTCGGCCCGGCCCATATCGATGCGGTGGTGGGGATCATGAAGGCCTACACCACCCGGGTGGGGGCCGGCCCTTTTCCCACCGAACTGAATGACGCCACCGGCAACCGGCTGCAGGAGAGGGGGCATGAGTTCGGCGCCACCACCGGCCGTCGGCGCCGCTGCGGCTGGCTGGACAACGTGGTGGTGGCGGATGCGGTCCGCCTGAACGGCCTGACCGGGCTGGCGATCACCAAACTCGACGTGCTGAGCGGCGAAGAGAGCCTGCAAATAGCCACCTCCTACCAGCTGCAGGGCCGCCCCTGTGCGGCGATGCCGGCCAATGTCCGCCAGGCGACGGCGGTCACCCCGGTCTACGAGAGCCTGGCCGGCTGGCGGGAGGATATCGACAAGGTGCGTGACTACCAGGAGCTGCCGGCGACGGCCCGTGCCTATATCGAACGGGTGGAGGAGTTGACCGGGGTGCCCGCCGTCATCGTCTCGGTGGGGCCGGACAGGGCCGAAACCCTGCTGCGGCAGAACCCCTTCAAGTGAGGCGGGACGGTTCCTTTGCTTTCGCTCAGATGATGACAGGTGATGGCAGGTGCTGGCCGCGGGCGACGTGGCCAGCGGCAAGAGGCCATTATATAGAAATAAGTAGTCTATAATCAGCAGATTTGCAGGAGAGGGTGTTTCATGGCCAGAATTACATGTGAGGATTGTCTTGATAGAGTTGGTGACCACAACCGGTTTAATCTCATCCACCTGACGGTCAAACGGGTGAAGCAGCATCGGCAGGGCGAGCCCTTCCTGGTCGAGGGGAAGAACAAGGAGATTGTCATGTCGCTGCGGGAGATCGCCGCCGGCAAGGTCACTTTCGCCAATATTGAAGACTTGCCCGATGCCCTGGACAAACCGGGTGGAAAGCCTGCCATGGAGGTGGTGGAGAGTCTCCGTACTCTCGAGGACGTACCGGCTATATCCTGAAAAATTGACCATCCGGTATCTCGATCATGACCGTTGACTACTATCAGACCCTGTCGGTGGCCCAAAACGCCTCCGCCGCCGAGATCAAGAAGGCCTACCGCAAGATGGCCATGAAGTACCACCCGGACCGCAACCCGGACGACCGGGAGGCGGAAGAAAAGTTCAAGAGCTGCACCGAGGCCTACGAGGTATTGAGTGACGAGCGCAAGCGGCAGATCTACGATACCTACGGCCATGAGGGATTGCGAAGCAGCGGCTACAACGGCCCCGGCAATGCCGAGGATATCTTTTCCAGTTTCGGCGACGTCTTCAGCGACATCTTCGGTTTCGGCGGCTCCAGCCGTGGCGCGCGCAGCCGCCGGGACGGGCCGATCCCCGGCAATGACCTTCGCTACGATGTCGAAATCAGCTTCATGGAGGCGGTGCACGGCGTTGCCAAAGAGGTGCAGCTCACCCGCCGCGACACCTGTTGGACCTGTGAGGGGAGTGGCAGCCGCCCCGGCCACCGCCGCCAGACCTGCCCCACCTGCAATGGCCGTGGCCAGGTGATCCGTTCCCAGGGCTTCTTCCAGATGAGCTCCACCTGCCCGCAGTGCCACGGCGAGGGGGAGGTGGTCACCCAGCCCTGCACCGACTGCCACGGCAGCGGCCTGATCGAAAAGACCAAGAAAGTGGCCCTGAAGATCCCCGCCGGGGTGGACACCGGCGCGCGGATGCGGCTGCGCGGTGAAGGCGAGGGGGGCCGCCGGGGTGGTGCCGCCGGCGACCTCTATGTGGTGGTCCATGTCCAGACGCACGACTTCTTCAAACGGGACGGGGATACCATCTTCTGCCGCCTGCCGGTCTCCATGGTCCGGGCCGCCCTCGGTGCCGAGCTCGAGGTGCCAACCGTCTATGGCAAAAAGAATATCGATATCCCCGCCGGCAGCCAGTCCGGCGACCACTTCACCTTGAAAGGGGAGGGGGTGGTCAGCCTGCGCGGCCGTGGCAAGGGGGATATGGTGGTTGAGCTGCAGGTGATGACCCCGACCAATCTCTGTGAGGAGCAGAAGAAGGTGCTCCGCGACTTTGATACCCTCTGTGTCCAGCACGGCCAGCACAAGGAGGAGGAGGGCTTTTTCAAACGGCTGTTCAACGAAGTGCTCGGCAGGAGTTGATGTAGGCCATGGAAAACGACAAAAAACAGACGCTTACCCACTTTGACGCCCACGGCAACGCCGCCATGGTCGATGTCGGCCTGAAGGCCGAGACGAGGCGGGTGGCCGAGGCGGCCGGACGGATCAGCATGTCGCCGGCGGCCTATGCTTTGGTGCAAAGCGGCACGGTGGCCAAGGGGGATGTCCTTGGCATCGCCCGGGTGGCCGGGGTGATGGCGGCCAAGAAGGTTGACGAACTTATTCCCCTGGCCCACCCGCTGTTGATTGACAAGGCCGGAATTGATTTCATTTTTCACGATGAAGAGTGTAGCATTGAAATAGTCGCCACCGTCTCCATCACCGGCAAGACCGGGGTGGAAATGGAGGCGCTGACCGCGGTGTCGGTGGCCGCCCTGACCGTCTACGACATGTGCAAGGCGGTGGACAAGGGGATGGTGATCGGCGATATCCGCCTGTTGAAGAAGAGCGGTGGTAAAAGTGGTAGCTATGTCCGGGAGGGGTGAACGATCCCGGTTGTAACGTATTTCTTGGCGAATGAAGGAGAATATGGATGGAAAGGGAGCAACTGGAACTTTTTCGCGCCCAACTGCTGCGCAAAAAAGACGAGATCTTCAACGAGGCCGGGAAGACGATGTCGGAGATGACCGACCAGACCAGCAATGTCCCCGACCCCAACGACCGGGCCACCATCGAGTCCGGGCGAAGCTTCGAACTGCGCATCCGTGACCGGGAGAGACGACTCCTGGTGAAGATCGACGAGGCGATCGCCAGGATCGAAGATGGCAGCTACGGCGTCTGTGAAGATTGCGGCGAGGAGATCGGGCTCAAGCGGCTCGAGGCCAGACCGGTAACCACCTTCTGCATCGATTGCAAAACCCTGCAGGAAACGAAAGAAAAATCAAAGGGTTTGTAAAAGGACTGCATGCCGGAACTGCGTAAAGACCCGGTCCTTGGCCGCTGGATCATCATCTCCCAGGAGAGAAGAAAGAGGCCCACCGATTTTCCGGTGGAGGTCTCCCGCGGGATGGGTGGTTTCTGTCCGCTCTGCCCCGGCAACGAGGTCTTTACCCCGCCAGAGGTCTTTGTCATCGCTGATGGCTCCCGGGTCGCCAACAGCGGCGGCTGGCAGGTGCGGGTGGTGCCGAACAAATACCCGGCCCTGGTCATCGAGGGGGATCTGAGCAAGGAAGGGGTCGGTCTCTATGACCGGATGAACGGCATCGGCGCGCACGAGGTGATCATCGAGAGCCCGAACCACGAAGAGATGTTCGTCGATATCCCCCCGGAGCGGATGACCCTTGCCTTCCGCGCCTATCGGGAACGGATGGTCGACCTGGCCCGCGACACCCGTTTCAAGTACGTCATCGTCTTCAAGAACCACGGCCGCGCCGCCGGGGCATCCCTGGAACATTCCCACTCGCAGCTGATCGCCCTGCCCATCCTGCCACGGATGATCGTCTCCGAACTGGCTGGGGCCAAGTCGCACTACCAGTACAAGGAGCGCTGCATCTTCTGCGACATCATCCGCCAGGAGATGGTCCACAACGAGCGGGTGGTCTGCGAAAACGAGCAGTTCATCACCATTACCCCCTTTGCCCCCCGTACCCCCTTCGAGATGTGGGTGCTGCCGAAACGGCACGCCTCCAGTTACACCACCATGAGCGATGAACAGATCTTCGCCCTGGCCGAGATATTTTCCGAAACCCTGCGCCGCCTGGCCGGCTGCATCCCCAATGTCCCCTACAATTTCGTCCTGCACACCGACCCCTTGCGCACCGGTGGACTGGAGTATTACCACTGGCATTTTGAAATTGTACCCAAACTGACCTCCATAGCCGGCTTTGAATGGGGCTCCGGGTTTTATATCAACCCCCTCTCCCCGGAAGAGGCGGCGGTTTACCTCCGCGATGCCGAAGTGGGGCCGAAAAAAGGAGCCGACAGTGAAAAAGATATTGCTGGTTGATGACGAAGAGGCCATCCGCATGGTCTACCACGAGGAGTTCGAAGAAGATGGCTACCAGGTGGTCACCGCCGCTGATGGCACCGAGGGTCTGGCGATGTTTGCCAGTGAGTCGCCCGATCTGGTCATCCTCGACATCCAGATGCCGGGGATGAACGGGGTGGAGGTGCTCCGCCAGATGAAGATGCGCAACCCGAAGGTGCCGGTGATTTTGAGCAGCGCCTACCAGGAATTCAAGCGGGACCTCGGCACCTGGGCCTCTGACGAGTATGTGGTGAAGTCGGGCAACCTCGACGATCTGCGCGACGCCGTCCGCCGGTTGATCGGCGCTCCCTGAGGGTGCTGTCCGGCAGCCATCTCTCCCCGGCACCCCCAGCCATGAAAGATATCCAGAGCGAGCGGGACAGCAGGCGGATCAACATCCAGAAGGTGGGGGTAAAAACCGTCACCTACCCGATCACCGTCCTCGACAAGGCCAGGAAACAGCAGCACACCGTGGCCACCGTCAACATGTACGTCAATCTGCCGCACCGGTTCAAGGGGACGCACATGAGCCGGTTCCTGGAGATCCTCAACGATTTTCATGGCGAGATCGACATCAACAGCTTCCCGGTAATCCTCCGCAAGATGAAGGACCGGCTGGAGGCGGAGGCCTCGCACCTGGAGATCGAGTTCCCCTATTTTCTCGACAAGAACGGTGGCGGCAGGGGGCGGAGCACCGGCCATTACCGCTGCCAGCTGCACGGTTCGCTCAACCTCGAGGAGGATCTCCTCCTCACCGTCGAGGTGCCCATCAGCATCCCGGTGGTGGAGAACCCACCCCGCCGTCTCCCCGGCTCCTACGGCCGCTGGGGGCATGCGGCGGTAAGTGTGCGACTGCGCCACTTTTTCTGGATCGAAGATCTCATCCTCAGTATCGAGGAGGAGGTCGAGTCCGAGATTGCCCAGCTGCTCGCCAGGCAGCGGCCGGTGATCTCCGTCGAGTCCCTGGCCAGACGGGTCGGCCGTTGCCTCGAGGGGCTGAGCGCCATCTCCTGGTTTTCGGTCACCGTCCACAACTTCGGCGATGAGTGCGCCACCTTCGCCACTGTCAGCTGCCCCTGAACGGGGTAGTCCCACAACCCCAACTCCACTGTGTACGACAACCACCATGCGCGATCTTCTCTTTGAAATTGGTACCGAAGAACTCCCGGCCGGCGCCCTTGCCCCGGCCCTGAGCCAGTTGGCAGAGCTGTTTGGCCGCAAGGCCGCCGCCCTCAAGCTTGGCCACGGGCCGATTAGTCTGTTCGCCACCCCGCGACGCCTGGCCTTGCAGGTGGCGGCGTTGGTGGAACGGCAGGAGGATCAGCGCGAGGAGCTGCTCGGTCCTTCCAGGCAGGCAGGGATTGCCGCCGACGGCAGTTTCACCCGGGCGGCAGAGGGCTTTGCCCGCAGCAAGGGGGTGACGGTGGATGCCCTGCAACTGGTGCCGACCGCCAAGGGGGAGTACCTGATGCTGCTCCGCGAACTTCCCGGCCGGCCGACCAGCGAACTGCTGGTCGAGCTGCTGCCCGGCCTGATCAGCGAACTCTCCTTTGCCAAGTCGATGCGCTGGGGGAGCAAACTGCAGAGCTTTGCCCGGCCGATCCAGTGGCTGGTCGCCCTGTACGGCAATGAGGTGATCCCGGTCGACCACGAGGGGATCGTCAGCGGCCGGCTGAGCCGCGGCCACCGATTCCTGGCCCCGGAACAGTTCGAGGTGGCCGCACCGGCCGACTACCAAGGGCAGCTGGCCAAGCGCTTTGTCCTCGCCGACCCGGCCGAGCGCCGGCAGCGGGTGCTGGCCGAGATCAACAACGCGGTGGGCGATGCCGCCGAACTGGCTGGAGGCCAAGTGGTGGTGGATGAGGGGCTGGTGGATACGGTGACCAACCTGGTGGAGTACCCCTTTGCGGTCTGCGGCCTTTTTGACCGGAAGTTTCTCCAGCTGCCCGACGAGGTGCTGATCACCTCGATGCGCGAGCACCAGAAATCCTTTCCGGTCAGCGATGGCAGTGGCCGCCTCCTCCCCGGTTTCGTGGCAGTGAACAACACCCGGGTCAATGACCCGGCGGTGACCCGGAAAGGGCACCAGCGAGTGCTGCGGGCCCGGCTCGAGGATGCCCTCTTCTTTTTTAACAGCGACCGGGAGACCACTCTCGAGGCCCGGCTGCCCCGCCTGCAGGGGATCATCTTCCAGGCCAAGCTGGGGACCATGGCGGAGAAAAACGAGCGCCTGGTCAAACTGGTGCGGCTGCTGGCCGAGAAGATCGCCCCGGACCAGGTGGCGCCGTGCTGCCGTGCCGCCCTGCTCTGCAAGGCCGACCTGCTCACCGAGATGGTGGGGGAGTTCCCCACCCTGCAGGGAACGATGGGGGCAGCCTACGCCCGCCACGATGGCGAGAGCGAGGCGGTGGCCAGCGCCATCGAGGAGCACTACCTGCCCAAACGGGCCGGCTCGGAGTTGCCCCGGGGCGAGATCGGCGCCCTGCTCGGCCTGGCCGACCGCATCGACACCCTGGTGGGCTGTTTCGGCATTGGCCGGATCCCTTCCGGGACGGCCGACCCCTTCGGCCTGCGGCGCATCTCCCTGGCCATTCTCCATATCATCGAAGGGAAGGGGTACCAGCTCTCTCTGCGCGAGATCTGCCGCAAGGCCCTGGCCCTCTACGGTGACAAGGTCGACGGCAGCAGTGCCACGGTGAACGCGGTGCTGGCCTTTGTCAAGGGGCGCTTTGTCAACGACTGCGTCGGCCGGGGGCTGGCCGCCGCCGAAGTGGTGGAGGCGGCCAGCGCCGTCGCCTTTGACGATGTCAACGACTGTCTGCGGCGGATCGAGGCCCTGGCCGGCATCAGCCGGGAGCCGGCCTTTACCGTCCTTGCCGCCTCCTTCAAGCGGATCCGCAACATTGTTAAAGAGAACAGTGATCAGCAGGTGGACCCGGCCCTGTTCAGCGAAGCGGCGGAGGAGAGCCTTTATGCCCTGTACGGACGGGTCAGGGAGGAGATGGAGGCGCTGCTCGCCGCCGGGGAGTACGGCAGGGCCCTCACCGCCATGCTGCAGATGAAGGAGCCGTTGGATCTCTTCTTCACCGAGGTGATGGTCATGGCCGAAGAGCCGGCGGTGCGCCGCAACCGCCTCAACCTGCTCACCGCCCTGGGTGAGCTGATCCTGCGGATCGGCGATATCTCGAAGATGCAGCCAGAGGGGTGAGGCGGTAGCCGGGCGGCCGGCGACAACGCTTCAATACAAAAAGAGGGGGGACCGGCAGCGCCGATCCCCCCTCTTTTTTTGCTATCCGTCTTGCAGCCCTAACCGCCTTCTCAGCTCTTCGGGTGGCAGGTGGCGCAGGAGGCAATTTTCTTCTCGGCCAGTTCCGGCTTCTCTTTGGCCATCGCCTTATGGCACTCGAGGCAATTGCCGTGGCCGGCACCCTTCAGGGTGGCAAGGTCCAGCTTGTCTTTCATCTTGCCGGCCAGCTTGTCGGCGTTATGGCAGTCGGCGCATTTACCGATGGCCTGGCCGTCGACATAGTCGACTTTTTTGCCGTCGGCATCCATGCCATGGTGGCACTCAGCACAGCTGAAGGCGTCCTGGTGCAGTTTATGGGGAAATTTGGCCGGTTTCGGTTTGGCGCTGCTGGCGTCGGTCAAGGTCATTTCGGCTGGTCCCGGATCGGCGGAAATGGAGAAGCCGACAAAACCGCCCACAACAAACAGGGAGACAACACAACAGGTAAGAAATGTTTTCAACATGACCGCTCCTCTTAAAAAAAAGTTGACCTGGAAAAAGCCCTCGCCCAAACGACTGCAGCAATGGTTTCTTATACCTTTTTTCCCTTTCCCTGTCAATCCGGCAACTCAATCAGGGGGGCTCTGGCGCAGGGCTACGACGTCAACTGGAGCCGTAACTGTGCAGGCCGGAGAGGAGAAAATTAACCCCGTAGTAGGTGAAGAGCACCACGGCAAGACCGCAGATGGAGAGGATGGCTATCCGCGGTCCGGACCAGCCACGGGTGTAGCGGGCATGGAGGGTGATGGCGTAGAAGAACCAGGTGATCAGCGACCAGGTTTCCTTGGGGTCCCAGCTCCAGTAGGTTCCCCAGGCCGAATTTGCCCAGATGGCCCCGGTGATGATGCCGGCGCTCAGCCAGATGAAGCCGAAAATCATCGTCTTGTGGATGATATCGTCGAGTAGCGCCAGTTCCGGCAACCGGCCGGCCAGGCCACTGTTGCCATTGTCGGCGGCGTTTTTCAGCAGGTACATGCAGCCGAGGGCGGCGGCGATGGCAAAGGCGGCATAGCCGATAAAGCAGGTGACCACGTGCGCAATCAGCCAGTTTGACTGCAGGGCTGGGATGAGGGGGGTGATCCCCTTGCTGATTTCGGTGGAAAAGCTGGCGTAGGCCATGGCGAAGAAGGCCAGCGGCAGGGCAAAGGCACCGATGCTCTTCACCTTGAATTTCCACTCCACCGCCAGGTAGAAGATGACGATGGCCCAGGCGAAGAAGACCACCGACTCGTACATGTTGGTCAGCGGTGCCCGGCCGATGCCCATCTGGTACGACTCGAGCCAGCGCAGGCCGATGCCGACGGTCTGCACCAGCCAGGCGATGACGGTGAAGGCGGTGGCCACCCGCCCCAGCCCCGGGTTCTGAAAGACCAGGATGGCCACGTAGAGCAGGGCCGAGAGGAGGTAAGTGAAGGTGGTGATGCCGAGCAGTTGCGAGCTGTCCATACAGGTCTACTCCGTAAGCGTAAAAAAAAAGCGGAATCTCGGTACGAATCGATGGTGCCGAAATCAGCCGCGCAGAGTCTTGTCGATGGCCTCTTCCAGGCTGGTCAGTTTTTTAGCCAGCGCCGGCCTGTTCTTGTTGCTGTTGCCGGCCAGGACCAGCAAGGTCTTGCCCCCCTCCTCGCTTCGATAGAGCCAGACCCGGTGGTGGGCCATGAAAAAGGCCATGGCCAGGCCGATCAGCATCAGCCCGCAGCCGAGGTAGACGATCCACACCCCCGGGTCTTTGGCCACCTGCAAACCGGTGGCATACATCTGCTTGACGTTGATCCGGTACTGCTTGCCGCCGGCCTCGAGCAGGCGGGGCTGGTTGTCGTCGAACCACTCGATTACCGCCGGCGCCTCACCAGCCTTGAACCACAGCTTGGCCCGGACCACCCGCTGGCCCACCGCCTCGGCATTGACCACCCCGAACTGCAGCCCCTTTTCCTGCCACAGCTCCTGCTTCTGGAAGGGGAGGGTGAACACCCCTCCGGTACTGTCACCTTCTCCCTGTATCAGCAGAATAAAGTCCTGGTAGCCGCGGTAGCTGGACTGGTAGAAGGTGAAACCACGATAGATAAGGGGCCGGTTGACCTCGATGTCGCTGGTCAGCACCTCCTTCCCTTCCTCGATGATGGTCACCCGGCTGCGGTAGGTCTTGGGCATGCCGTTGTCGTAGAACTCCACCACAAAGCTGTCGCAGCGCAGCGAAAAACCCAGGTCGATGGGCTCCCTGGTCTTGCTGGCGAATATCTTGTCGGCGGTCACCTGTTCCGGCAGCATCACCGAGCCCTTGACCCCCCAGATGTCGCCGACGGCGGCGCCTACGAAGATCACCAGGATCGAGGTGTGGACGATGTAGACCCCCAGACGGCTCCAGCGTCCGCGCTGGCTGAAGGCGCGCAGTTCGCCACCCTCACGGCGGCTCTCGGCCGGCCAGCCGCTGCCGGCCAGGATGGCGGCCGGGTCGATATTTTCAGCCTGCTGCGGGGTGAGCGGCCAGTTTCTGCTGCCGCTGAGCTTTGCCACCCGTTCCGCAGGAAGGGCCAGATTATCACTGGTCGCCAGCCGCCAGGCGGTAGGGAAGCGCTCGATGCTGCACACCACCAGGTTGGCGACGAGCAGGGTGAGCAGGGCGAGAAACCACCAGGAGCCGTACATCTCCGGGATGTCGAGGATCTGGAAGAACTGCGCCATCTTCGGGCCGTACTTGTCGGCGTAGAAGGATGCCTGCTCCCCTTGCGGGATGACGGTGCCGATAATGGCGGTGATGGAGAGGGCGAAGAGGGTGAAGATCGCCAGCTTGACCGAGGCGAGGATATCCCAGAGTTGTTGGAACGGTTTCATTGGCCCTTCTTTTAGGGTAAGAATTATTCTTGTACGTCAGTGTCTACCTACAATAGACGTCCGCGGAATGCAACGAAGAAGCAACCTCTAAGGACGCAATGTTCCCTTTGTTCCTCCGATAAACAATATTCAGCACATCACCCTCATACCACAGAGTGCCCGACCTTCTTCGAGACGCTACCATAAATGATTTTCCCGGGAAGAACAGCAAAATCTCGTCCGGCAGTGGAAATCCCTTGCGCATATACGACGGAAATCCCTTGCCCGGGCTGGAAAAAAAGAGTACATAGGCAGATTCTGAACTGTTTACCAACCCCGGACAACAGCTGTCTTTTCTTTTCTCCGGCGGGACTGCCGGAACCACGTAATAGAAGGAGAACCTCATGGCAAGAGTATGTGAAATCTGCGGCAAAGGACCGATGACTGGAAACAACGTCTCCCATGCCCATAACAAGACCAGGCGCCGCTGGCTGCCCAACCTGAAAACCGTGCGCCAGGCGACCCCCGACGGTAACCGTCGGCGGACCCGGGTCTGCACCCGTTGCATCCGTTCCGGAGCGGTGATCAAGGCCGCCTGAGACAGAGGAAACAAGTGATGGAAATGAGCGAAGAGGATATCCGCTTTATCAGTTACGCCGAGGCGGTGAAACTGGTGGCGGCTATCCAGGAAGAAGAGGACCTTGACGAACCGGAACGGCGGGTGCTCTCCGTCTACAACCACGATGACGAAGAAATCTGCTGGTTCGATTTTGACGAGGTGATGACGGCGGTGGGTGAAGTGCCGGCCGGCGAGCGGAAAGAGGCGGTGCAGAACTATATTCTACACCGGATTCCCGACTGGGCCGGCGAGGACTGATCCCGCATGCCGCATAATGCCGCTTGAAGCTCCTCGGTGGCATGACAAAGTTGGCCCCTTGCCCACAAAAGTAAGCCCCCACGTTCGTTCAGCCGCCATCGGCCAACCAGGCCCGCAGCGGCAGGGGGGCCAGTCGGCAGTAGTCGCTCTCGCCGGGCCCGAGTTGTAGCGGGCCCCCCTTGCCCCCCTTGCCCCCCTTGCCCGGCTCTCCCGTTTCTCCCGTTTCTCCAAGTTCTCATAGCCACCCCATCCCCTCGAGCAGACCACGTACCTCAAAGCACCTTCTCAATCTCGAACAGCCGCGCCCGGTGGGTGTTCGAACTGTAGCTGCCGTCCTGGAAGCTGCAGATAGTCTCGCCGCCGACCTGTAGAAAACCAATCTTACCTTGAAATTCAGCAGCAATATGCAAGCAGTCGATGGGCTTCGGGGAAATGCCGATGATGTCCCGGCCATCGGCGATCGGGATCCGTTCGGCATGCTCCACCGCCTGGAGCAGTTTCCGCACATGTTTGAAACTGGCCAGCGGTGGCCGCTCCCCAGGGGTAAAGGTGATGAGGAAGGGCACCGGCAACTCTTGACAACGAAAATCCCGCCGGGCGGTTTCGGCCGCCGGCGGGAGGGGCAGGGGAGAGTGGCAAAGATCAGCGGTAGAACCGGTCGCCACGAACCGGCCGTTGCCAGCTGTAGCGGTCCGGCCGGCGTTCACGGCAGACGGTGGTGATAATCTTCTTGGTGCGGTGTCTTCCCTCTTTGTAGGTCACCACCTCGCGGCAGATCTGTTGCGGCGGCTGGTGGTAGCCCCGACCGGCATGGCCCCGATGTTCACGGTAATAGGGGGGAGGTGGCGGCTGGTGGTAGACCTCCTGGACCACGGTTGGCCGGTGGCGGTTGCCGCTCCGCTCCAGGTCGCTGCCGATCACCGCCCCAAGTACACCGCCCAGGGTCGCGCCGATGATCGTCGCCTCGACATTGCGACCGATGCTCTGGCCGATGATGGCGCCACTGCCGCCGCCAATGAGCAGTCCGTTGATGGCCTGATCTCCGGCTGTGGCCTTGTGGGTCGGCAGGGTGGCGGCGATAAGGATCAGGGTGGCGATGGTGAAAAGAGTCTTTTTCATGGTCTCCTCCTTGTTGGTCTGGTTGCTTGGTTGCTGTGCCGTTACGGCTGAAGTGGCTTGTGCTCTGCCTGTGTCTATCTTGTACGGCAGGAAGGGCCGCGCTACCAGCGGACATACGGCGATATCGCCTCGGACGCTACCCGATGTCGGGTAGACATGAACGGAAAATCAGCACGATAGGATTCAAACCAAAAACCAAGATGAGCTTGCCAAATTTGCAATCGGTCACCGGTATGCAGTAAAAGGGTGCGGAACCCTGCTCTGTATCTGCTAGCCAGAGTTTCAGGTTAAGCCAGGCAAGGCGTCGAGCAAGAGTTGGCTCTCTCAGCTGGCCTGACCGGATGAAGATGGAGTGCTGGTGAAGGGGTATTAAAAACCTTGCAATCTTAGCAGGCAGGAGATGGTCGTCGAGGAAATTCAGGGTCTGATATGCAACTCGGTGAACTGCCCGCTGCCCGGCTGGTGGTAGCGGACGGTGGCAGCCACTCCCCCCCGGAGCGGAGCACTCAGACGGGTGGTGAGGGTGATGGTACCGGCCTGGACATTTTTGAAGAGCCACTTCACCCCCCGGGCAGAGACCTTGCTGGCCGTTGGAGAGGTGGCCACCACCTGGTTGCCGGCGGCAATGGTCTGCTCGACAATGATTGCCGACGAGCCGGCCGGCACATCCAGGGTAAGGACGATACTGTCACCGGAGGCTGCCAGATAGCGGCCACTGATTGCTGCCTCGGCCGGAGGGACGACGGTGAACAGGGCGGCGGCAAGAAGGGCGGTGGCCAGCAGCAGGCGGCCGAGCATGCAGGTGCGGATGGGGAAAAGGGATGACATGGTGCCTCTCCTGGTAGACATGGTGGCTGGGTGCGGAGGTGGTTGATGACCGGGCGATACCCGGTCGAAAGATACCGGGCGGCAGATACTCTCCTGGCGTCTCATTGTTCCCCCCTTGTCTCGAAGCGGACGGCGGCACTGTTCCATCGGTACCCGGAACTGAGCCAGATCTCCTCGATCAGCGTCATACCCAGATCGAGATCGACCAGATCGCCGTAGCGGTCAAAGACGGCGAGAATCTCGTCGTCACTGATCACGTTATCGCGGTTGCGGTCGGCCCAGTGGTGCGGGCTGAGGAGGATGGCCGAGGCCCCATCGATGGCCGGTGGCGCCGCACTGGTGGTGCCGACCGCGGCGGTGCCGGAAAAGTTGACGGTGGCCCCGGTCGGGGCGTCGACCCGGAGAAGGTAGGCCAGGACACTGTTGCCGCTGATCCGGGTCAGCCACTTCAACTGGCTTGACTGGCTCGACTGTCCATTGCCCTCACCACCGCCGGCGTTGCTGACCGGAGAGCTGGCCGGGGAACTGGCCAGGAAGGTGGCACCGCCTGGAATGGTCTCCTTGATGATCAGGGCGGTGCTTCTGCCCGGCTCCCCCTGCACCTGGAGAAGGACCGGAAAGGCTTGTCCGGCCGGGCTGTGGGGTGGCAGGATCCGTTCCACGACCGGCACGATATCGGTCGGTGGGGGCCAGAAAAGCCAGCCGAACAGGATGAGCAGGCCGAGCAGGGCGGCCCCGGCAAGGAGCGGCAGGGGACGGAGTGGCACCAGGGGAGGTACCCGGCGGCGCCACCAGGGCTGCGGGTCGGCCAGCCGGGGACGGGAGGGCGTCAGGCCGGCGACGGCCGGCGGGTCGGCCGGCGCAGCGGTGTTCTCCTCTGCCGCCTCAAGCAGGTCGTCCAGGCCGACATTCAGTGCCTCGGCCAGCTTCAGGGCGTTTTCTTTCTTGATCGTCGGATAGCGGCGATTTTCCCAGCGGGAAATGGTGTCGGTGGTCACCTCGACGGCAGTGGCCAGGTAGAGCTGGGTCAGCCCCTGCCCTTCCCGCAACCGCTTGATCTTCGCCCCGTCAATCCTGACCATGGTCATCGGGCCGAAAATATCATCCATTGTCATATCCTGGCTCTCTTTGTCGCATCCTTTAGCGGTTTATACCAGCTTCGGCGGCCGGGGCAAAGGGGGAATCGCCGCGACAAGGGGCGATGTCGGGCGACATCGACCGATGGGTACAGGGAGTAAGGGAGATAAGTGGGCAAGCAGACTCGATGGCAAGTGACAATGAGGGTAAAAAGGTGCAATGAGGGCAAAAGCAAATGGGGACATGCTGGTAATAGAGCAGGCGGCAAGAAAGCAAGGGGGCAGGGGACAAGCCGCCCTCGGGCGGGTACAGAGGTGGAAGGGCCGTTGAGGGTGGCCGGCCGGCTCACCACTCGAAGCGGACGGTGTTGTCGAGGGGGTCTGATTTCGCCACCCGTATCTTGACCAGGCCGTTCTGGCTTGGGGGTTGGCTGCCGCCCGGAGGGGGGAGGTCGACATCCATGAGGATGTCGGTGAGAAGCAGGTTGAGCCGTTTCGGACCGCTCTGGATAACCAGGGCATCGAGGTACTGGCCCTGGCGTTCGGCCAGGTATTTGAGCAGCCAGTAACGCTGCCGCTGGTGGCGGACATTGTTGGCGGCAGTGAGCACCCGGGAGAGGATCGAGGTGAAGTCGCGACACATCTCTTCGGTGAAACTGGGCTCACGCCGGCGGACGATACTGTTCAACTGGTGCTGCATGACCAGATCGAGCAGGCGGCGGATGGGCGAGGTGATCGTCGTATACTGGCCGACGCCGAGACCGCTGTGGGCCTTGGCCACCGTCCCCAGTTCGCCGCGGGGGAGGTTTTTGCGCTGCAGGGTGTTCTGGAAGAGGTCGTCGTCTTCGCCGTGTACCAGCCGGTTCTGCAGCGGCGGCTGGGAACGGAACAGCCCCGGCACCATCCGGTCGGCGACGTAGCGGGCCGCCTCACGGTTGGCAAGGATCATCATCTCGGAGACGATGGTCCGCGCCGGGGTGTCGCTCTTGCTCAGACTGACATGGACCTTGCCCTGATTGTCGATGAAGATATTGACATCGGGGAAGGGCAGGAGCAGGGCGCCATTCTTCAACCGTTCGCTGCGGAGCTTTTGGCGGAGCATATTGAGCAGGCGGATCTCCGGGTCACTCTCCAGCATCCGGTCAACCTCGTCGTAGGTGAGCCGTCGCTTCACCTTGATAATCGACGGGGCGATCCGTACCCTGAGCACTTCCGCCTCCGGCGAGAGGAGGACCATGAAACTGAAGGTGGCCCGCACCTCGTCCTGGATCAGGCTGCACACCCCCTGGGAGAGGTGGCGGGGAAGCATGGGAATCTGCCCCTCGGGGAAGTAGATGGAGGTCCCCCGGCGCATCGCCTCGGCAAAGAGAGAATCACCGGGACGGACGTAGTGGGCGACGTCGGAGATATGGATACCGACCAGGTAGTTTCCCTCCTGCTCCTCGATACTGAGGGCGTCATCGAAATCAAGAGTGGTCGGACCGTCGATGGTCAGGGTGGGCAGGTCGGTGAGATCGAGCCGGCCGGGGTCATCAAAAAGCTCTTTCTGCCCCCGCTGGAGAATCTGCTCAGCCTGCTGGCGGGCGGCGAGCGAAAAGTTGACCGGCAGTTCCTGGCGGAGAAGGGGGAGGTTTTCGTTGGCCGACCAGATGCCGGCCTTGACCAGGATCTCGAAAGGGGCGTGTGGTCGCTGCAGCCCCGCCGCCTTGAGCACTTTTTGGGCGGTCTCGCTGTCGGCCGCATCTGCCCCGAAGAGATAGTGGTCGCGGATAAGGTTGAGAATCTCCTCCTGAGCCGGGGAGAAGGGGCCGCTGCAGGGCGGGTCGGCCATGATTGCCTGGAGCAGCTCCGCCCCGTCGGTCACCTGTTTTGCCCGTTTCGCCTCCTTTTCCAGCTGTATGAGGAGTTGCTCGACCTTTTCCTGGCTGTTGGCCTGGATCAACCCCTCCCGGTATTTGAAGTAGAGCTTGTCGGCAAAGACGCAGCGGAGAAAGGCGGAGACGGTGTCGTCGCCGGCCTCCTCGCCGAAGACCAGTTCCACCAGAAAATCGGGGGTGAAGGAGCCGGCACCGTCCTCGATGACCAACTGCCAGACCTCTTCCAGATCGATCTGTTCCATCAACCGGCTGCGTTTCTCGGTGGCCTCGCGCAGCTGGCGGGTGATCGCTTCACGGCTGCCGTGCAGGGGATGGGTCTGCCGGGAGCAGTGGACAATTCGCGAGAGGGGGAGATTTATCTCCCGGCCATTCTGGTTGAGCAGACGGAGGCGTTTGGGCTGGCACTCGGTCACCAGAGCACAGACGAACCTGCCGCCGTCCAGGTATTCTATCAGTTTTCCGGTACCAATCATCACGTCTCGATCAAGTATGCGTAAGCGTTCACCGGTATGCAGCAAAAGGCTGCAGATCCGGGATCTGTATCCGATCAGCCAGTTCCCCAGGTTGGTTCAGGCAGGCCGCCGAGCTGGAGTTGGCTCTGCGAGGTGGCCTGACCGGGCAAAAATGGGGTGCAGGTGAACGAGTACAATTATGCCACCCTGGAAGAAATAGGGGGCGCACCGGCTGGCCGGCATAGTATAGTGGCTGAAGTGGCTCTGCTGGCTAGTACTGGCTGGTCGACCAATGCGACCTATGCGAGTAATGCAACCAATACGACCAATACGACCAATACGACCAGTGGGAATCGGCCTTTCCCCCGAGAGCCGGCAAGTGCTTCACCTGCAACACCTGCAGCACCGCCGCCCACCCTCCAGGCGGCAACAGGCCAACAGTATAGTGTAGAATGGCATTTTGCCTAGAAGTATTATCGTCAGCTGTGCATTTTTGCCGCCAGCCGAGCCCCTGCCCTCTCGCCCCTCAGCGTCCCCCTATGCCATGAACGAGATACCCGAACAACTCCGCTCCGGAATGGTGGCCATCGTCGGGCCGCCCAACGCCGGCAAGTCGACCCTGCTCAACCATTTGCTTGGCCAGAAGATCTCCATCGTTACCCCGAAGCCGCAGACTACCCGGAACCGGATAGTCGGGATTCTGAACGGCCCCGGCCACCAGATCGTCTTCCTCGACACCCCGGGGCTGCATGCGGCCAAAGAACAACTCAATCAGGAGATGGTGAAGGTGGCCCTGGCCAGCCTGACCGATGTCGATGTGGTGCTCTTCCTCCTCGACGCCTCCCGGGCTGCTGCCGCCGGCGGCAGCGCCGTGGGCAGCGAACTTGCCGGCTACTTCCAGCAGCTTTGCAGCCCGGCCATCCTGCTCCTAAACAAGATCGACCTGGTTGACCGGCGGCGGCTCCTCCCCCTCATCGAGACCATGGCCGGCAGCCACCCATTCCGGGCGGTGGTGCCCATCTCTGCCCTCAAGGGGGATGGGGTGGCGGCGGTGGTTGCCGAACTGCTTTCCCTGCTCCCCTTCGGGCCGCGCTATTTTCCGGAGGATTTTCCGACAGATGCTTCGGAGCGTTTTCTCTGTGGCGAAATTGTCCGGGAAAAGGTCTTTCTCCTCACCGGCCAGGAGATCCCCTACGCCACGGCGGTGCTCATCGAGAGCTTCAAGGAGGAGCCGGAACGGCAGCTGGTGACCATCCACGCCGCCATCGTTTTGGAAAAGGATTCCCAGAAGGGGATTCTCATCGGCAAGGGGGGGAGCAAGCTGAAAAGCATCGGCACCGCCGCCCGCCGGGACATGGAAAAACTGCTTGACTGCAAGGTGGTCCTGAAACTCTGGGTGAAGGTGAAGAAAAACTGGTCCCAGGACAGCCGCTTTCTCAGGGAACTGGGCATCTGATCAGCCCGTTCCGGACAGTGCCCTCCCCCTTCAGCGCTTTTCCTGGAACTGCGAATAGAGATTGAGGCTCTTGACGATGTTGTAGGCGGTGCGCAGTTGGTTGTCCAGGCTCAACCGCTTCTCCAGTCTTCTCTCCGCCTCGTTTTCCTCCTCCGACGCCCCTTCCTCGCGGCCGGGCAGATGGTTGCTCAGTTCCACCTCCTTGACGATAGTCTGGGGCGTTGGCTCAGGGGCATCATCGCGGCAGGCGACATAGGCAACCTCGACATCCGGGGTGATCCCTTTGGCCTGAATCGACCGGTTGTCGGGGGTATAGTACGTGGCGGTGGTCATCCGCAGACCGGCCCCGTCGGGGAGGGGGATAACGGTCTGCACCGACCCCTTGCCAAAGGTCTGGGTGCCGACAATGATTCCCCGATTGTGGGCCTGGATCGCCCCGGCGACGATTTCCGCAGCGCTGGCCGACCCCTCGTTGACCAGCACGACCAGTGGATAGTTGTGTTCCCGGCCACTGTCATGGGCCGAGAAGACCGCATTCTGGTCCGACCGCCGCCCCCGGGTGGAGACGATGGTCCCCTCCTGGAGAAAGATGTCGGCAACGCTCACCGCCTGGTGGAGGAGGCCGCCGGGGTTGTTGCGCAGGTCGAGAATCAGCCCCTTGATCGGTTCCTTGCCGTGCTGTTGGTCCAGGGATGCCTTGAAGTCGCCGGCCGTGTGGCTTTGGAAATTGGTTATCCGCATATACACCAGCCCCGGTGAAAGCACCTCCTGGCGCACCGACTGGAGGGGAATCATCGCCCGGTTCATGGTCAGCTTCCGCGCCCCCTCCGCCCCTTTGCGGAGAATGGTCACGGTCACCGGTTTTCCCGGCGGCCCGCGCAGCTTCTTGATCGCGTCGTAATGGCCCATGTTCTTCGTCCTGCTGCCGTCGATCTCGACAAGCACATCACCGGGGAGGATGCCGGCCCGATCGGCCGGGGTATCAACGATGGCGGTGACCACGGTCAGTCGGTCGTCCTTGATGGTCACCTCGATACCGATCCCCGAAAAAGAGCCACGGGTCTCCTCCTGCAGTTCCTGGAACCCTTCCGGCGGCAGGTAGGAGGAGTGCGGGTCGAGGGTGTAGAGCAGACCGCGCATCGCCCCGTCCAGCACCTCGCCGGCGTCGATCTCCTCGACGTAATTTTCCTGGAGGATGGAGAGGACGTTGGCAAATATCTCCAGTTGCCGATAGGTGGCCGCCCGCTGCTCGCGGGATATCTCCGCCTGGGCGGCAACGGTGCTCAAGAGGAGCAGGAGCGGCAAGAGCAGGAAGGTGAGTCGGCGGGGGAGCAGGCGGTACCGACCCCGTACGGGAGAAAGAGATGTTAAAAAAATCAGCAAGTTGAGCATTGGCACTCGTGGTAGAGGTTATCTTCGCGGGCTGTGATCTTCATCCGGGGCCTGCATACGGTTCGGGTTGAGCCAGAGCAAGGGGTCGAGGGGGGTGCGGCCATGGCGGATCTCGAAGTAGAGCCCCTCGTCAAAGAGACTGGCGGTGACCCCGATGGAACCTATCTGCTGTTCGCCGCGAACCTTGTCGCCTTTGGCCACCAGGATCTTTTCCACCCGGGCGGTAATCGTATAGTACTGCAGGCCATGGTGTACTATAACGGCATTACCGTAACCGCGCAAATAGCCCGAGAAGATAACTTCCCCCGGGCTGACCGCCACCACCCGGGTGCCGTCGCCGGCGTGCAGTTCGATGCCGTCCGATTTCTTCGTCACCCCGAGCCTGTCGGTGCGTTCCTGCTGGAAGAGGGTGAGCAGGGTTCCGTCCACCGGTGGCGGCAGCCGCCCCTTCTCCGCCTCGAAGCCTTTGGCGTCCCCCCCGCCCTTGCTTTTGATGGCGACAATCGCCTGCGAGAGTTCCTCCGCCGCCTGCTCCATCTCCTCGGCCGCCTGGCGGTGGAGTTCGCTCTGGGTGCGGACCTGGGTGAGCAGGGCGGCCTTTTCCTGCCTGGTCTGCTCGAGGGCCTCTTTTTCGGCCACTGTCTGGGCGAGAAAATCCTCGAGGATTCCCTTCTCCAGGTCTAAAGCGGTACGTACCCTTTCCATCTCCTGGATGCTTTGCCGGAAGGAGCGGATAACCCCCTCGTCGTACCTGATCAGATTGTCGAAGGCATCGTTGAAGGTGAGCAGTTCCGGCAGGGTGCGGGTGGAGAAGGCGACGTTCACCAGCCCTGATCTGCCGACGGTGTAGTAGGCGGTGAGCCGCTTCTGCAGATGGGCCTCCACTCTGTCCCGATCACCACGGGCCTTCTCCAGCTTCTCCTCCTCCTGGGCGATGAGCAGATGCTGGCGGGCCATCTTCTCTTCCAGTTCGAGCAACCTCTCCTGTTGTCGGCTGAGCCGTTGGTCGAGGGTTTCCAGGTCGACGAGGATGGTTCGCTCCCGGTCGCGGCTGGCGGTGATCTGGTCCTCCTGTTTCATAATACCCTGCTGCAGCCGGCGGATATTGATCCGGTAACTGGCGACATCGGCCGCGGCGGCCGGCGGAGGTGTCGGCAGGAGAAGGGCGGCGACCAGTAGAAAGAGCAGGCCCCAAAATCTGTATTGCCCGCAGTCCCCGCAATGCCCACAATCACCGTACTTCCGATACAGCCTGGACCGGGAGCGGCGAAGGTGCCGGTGGCGAAGGGGGTGGTGGAGTAGTGGGCGACGGCTGGTCACGGCATGATCCGGCGGGCTCAGATACGGAGAAACTTCTGCATCGGTGCGTAACTCCCCAGGGTGCAGAGGAGGATGGAGACGACGATGATGGTGCCGCTCACCGTCGGGCTGAAAAAGGAGAATTCAAAGAGGTTGAGGAGTACCGGTCCGGAAAAGCGCAACTTGATCCAGTTGAACAGGACAAAGAGGGAGCAGAGGCCGAAGGAAGAGCCGAGCAGTCCCTGCAGGAACCCTTCCAGCAGGTAGGGGGTACGGATATAGTTGTTGGTGGCGCCAACCAGTTTCAACAGCTCGAGTTCCGCCTGACGGCCGAGAATGGTCAGCCGGATGGTGTAGGCCACCATGAAGATGGTGGTGAGGATGAGCAGGGTGCCGCTGAGCAGGACGATGATCGACAGCAGTCGGGTGAAGTAGTAGAAACGCTCCACCCAGTCCTGGCCGTACTGAACCTTGAGGGAGCCGGGCAGGCGGGCAAGATAGGCGGAAAAGACCTTCATCTGGTTGAGGCTGCGGAGATTTTTCAAAGGGACGATTTCAATGGAAGGGGGCAGAAAGTCCTTCGGCATGTCGGATAAGACGTCCCGGTTTTCCCCCAGTTGGGCGGCAAACCGTTCGTAGGCCTCGGCCCGGGAGACAAAGCGGATCTCCTCCACCTCGTCGAAGCTGCGGATCTTCCGGTTCAGCTGTTCCTGCAGTTCCGGCTCCGGCTCCTCCTCGAGATAGACAATCAGGCTGAGGTCATCGCCCAGTTTATCGCCCAGGGTGAGCATATTGGTGTAAACCAGGTAAAAAAAGGCGAAGATCAGCACCGATAGGCTCACCGTCAGCAGGGTCATTAACTGCGATCCCCAGGTCTGGCGGAGGTTGCGGCCGAGCTGGCGGAGAACGGTAAACCAGAAACTCATCCGCTCACCTCTTCTACCGGGTTGACCAGACGGCCGGTGCGCAGTTCCAGGACCCGGTGGCTGGTGTCACGATAGATGCTGTCGTCGTGGGTGGCGATCACCACAGTGGCCCCGCTTTTGTTGCACTTGTGGAGCAGATTCATTACCCGCTCGGTGGTGGCGGCATCAAGGTTGCCGGTGGGCTCATCCACCAGGATGATGGCCGGCGAGTTGGCAATGGCCCGGGCCAGGGTCACCCGTTGCTGCTCACCCCGGGAAAGTTCGCCGGTGATGCTGTCATGCTTGTCGGCCAGATCAAGCTGCTCGAGCAGGCTGCGCACTCGTTTTCGGATAAGTTGCGGTTTTTTATAGGAAACTTCCATGGAGATGGCAATATTTTCGGCAGTGGTCCGGTCAATGAGCAGTTTGAAGTCCTGATAGGCCACCCCGATCCGCTGCCGCAACTTGGCCCGATGCCGCCCCTTCAGCTGGTGGATGGGCTGGCCGGCGATCTCGATCAGGCCGTTACTGGGCGTCTCCATGGAACAGATGAGCTTCAACAGGGTGGTTTTGCCGGCGCCGCTCCGGCCGATAACAAAGAACATTTCGCCGGTGGCGATGCTCAGCGAGACCTCCTTGAGGGCGACGACGTCCGGTGGGTATTGCTTGGAGACCTTGATCAATTCGATCATCGGTGGGGAGTGGAGTTGTCTGTTCATCGTTTCCTGCGGTACCGGTGAGCGAGGAGGGAGAACGGCAAAAAATGTAATAACAACAATAATCCGGGGAAATATAAAGTATCCGCCCGGGAAACGCAATCTCTGTAGTCACCGACAGTTGATTTTAAGTTGTTGAAGGGTTTGCGATTTTATCTGCGGAGCCGGCAGCCTGTAATAATTTACCCTTGCAACTTAAGGTTTAGCTGGTATTCTGGAAACTTTTGTTCTTTCCCCCGACGTTCGGGGATGAGAGCAGTTGCCGAGCAAGGCATAGAAAACGCCCAGACCAGAACCAGCCTGCCCAAGCCACCGCTGCCGACGCTGACCGGCCTGTTTCGTAAGGAGAAAATGATCATGGATTATCGGGATACTCTCAACCTCCCCCGCACCGACTTTGCCATGAAGGCCAATCTGACCCAGCGCGAGCCGCAAATCCTCAAGCGTTGGGAGAAGGAGCGCCTCTACGAGCGGATCCAGACCGCCGCCGGCGACCGGCCACTCTTTGTGCTCCACGACGGCCCTCCCTACGCCAACGGCAATATCCACCTCGGTACCGCCTTCAACAAGATCCTAAAGGATATCATTCTCCGTTCGAAACGGCTGGCCGGCTTCAATGCCCCCTATATTCCCGGCTGGGACTGTCATGGACTGCCCATCGAGCACAATGTCGACAAGGAACTGGGCGACAAGAAGAGGACCATCCCAAAACTTTCAAAACGGCGGGCCTGTCGGCAATATGCGGAAAAGTGGATCAAGATCCAGAGGGAGCAGTTCAAACGCCTGGGGGTTCTCGGCGACTGGGACAACCCCTATCTGACCATTGCCTACGACTACGAGGCGACCATCGCCCGGGAGTTCAATGCCTTTCTCCTCTCCGGGGCGGTAGTTCGCAACCGCAAGCCGGTCTACTGGTGTTCTACCTGCACCACGGCCCTGGCCGAGGCGGAGGTGGAGTACCACAACCACACCTCCCCCTCCATCTACGTCAAATTTCCCGCTGACGACGATCTCAGCGACATCGACCCGGCCCTCAGCGGCGGCAAGGTCTTCTTTCTCATCTGGACCACCACCCCTTGGACCCTGCCGGCCAACCTCGCCGTCGCCCTGCACCCGGAGCTGGTCTATGCAGCGGTGGCGGTGGATGACGAGATCTGGATCATGGCCAAAGAGCTGGTGGCCACGGTGCTGGCTACCAGCGGCCGTACCGACGGCCGGATAGTCGCCACCTTCGGGGCCAAACCCTTTGAGCAACGCAGCTGCCGCCACCCCTTTGTCGACCGGGCCTCGCTGCTGGTGCTGGCCGACTACGTCACCGTCGATGCCGGTACCGGCTGCGTCCACACCGCCCCCGGCCACGGTGCCGACGACTACCAGACCGGTCTCCGCTACGGTCTGGAGGTGCTCTCGCCGGTGGACGACGAAGGGCGTTTCACCGCCGAGGCAGGGGCCTATGCCGGGCAGCAGATCCCGACGGTGAACCGACCGATCTGCGACGATCTGGCCGCTGCCGGCCGGCTGGCCCACGAAAACGTGGTTTCCCACAGCTACCCGCACTGCTGGCGCTGCAAGAAACCGGTGATCTACCGGGCCACCCCCCAGTGGTTCATCGCCATGGAGAAGAACGGTCTGCGCGACAAGGCCCTGCAGGCGATCAGCGAGGTGGCCTGGATTCCCTCCTGGGGGATGCAGCGGATCCACAGCCTGGTTGCCGCCCGCCCCGACTGGTGCCTCTCCCGTCAGCGCAGTTGGGGGGTACCGCTTACCCTGGTCACCTGCACCGCCTGTGGCGAGGTGGTGCGCAGCGAGGAACTGGTGGCCAACATCGACCGCCTCTTCCAGAGTGAGGGGGCCGATGCCTGGTTCAGCCACGATCTTGCCGACTTCCTGCCGCCGGGGACGCGTTGCGACAGCTGCGGTGGCGACGCCTTCACTAAGGAGGAGGATATCCTCGATGTCTGGTTCGACTCCGGAGTGAGCCATGCGGCGGTCTGCGAACGACGGCCGGAGCTGCGCTCACCGGCCGACCTCTACCTGGAGGGGACCGACCAGCACCGCGGCTGGTTCCAGAGTTCCCTGCTCACCTCCACCGGCACCCGGGGCCGGGCCCCCTTCAAGGGAGTTCTTACCCACGGTTATGTGGTGGACGGCCAGGGCAAGAAGATGTCCAAATCGGTGGGCAATGTGGTGGTGCCGGCCGAGGTGATCGAAGAGTACGGTGCCGAAATCCTCCGCCTCTGGGTGGCCAGCGAGGATTATCGCGATGACGTCAAGGTCTCCGACGAGATCCTTCGCCAGGTGGCCGACACCTACCGCAAGATCCGCAACACCATTCGCTATCTGCTCGGCAATCTCGGCGACTTCCGGCCGGAAATGGCAGTGGCGGTGGCGGAGTTGCCCGAGTTGGACCGCTGGGTTCTGACCAGATTTGCCGAACTGCACCAACGGATCATGGAGGCCTACCGCCGCTACGAGTTCCATACCGTCTACCACTCCCTGAACTCCTTCTGCGGCACCACCCTCAGTGCCCTCTATCTCGATATCATCAAGGACCGCCTCTATGCCTCGGCACCCGATGCGCCGGGGCGGCGGGCAGCCCAAACCGTTCTCTTCACCATCCTCGACGGCCTGCTGCGCCTGATGAGCCCCATCCTCTCCTTCACCGCTGAGGAGGCCTGGGAGAGCCTCTATGGACAGGGCTCCCGCCACGAGGAGGAAATCCACTTTGTCACCGCCAAACCGCCGCCGGCTGTCGATTTCCCACCGGAGCTTGACGAGAAGTGGAGCAGGTTGCTGAAGATTCGGGCGGAAATCACCAAGGTTCTGGAACTGGCCAGACAGCAGAAGGAGATAGGCCATTCCCTGGAGGCTGCAGTCGAGCTGGCCGCCCACGGCGAACCGGGTGAATTTCTCCAACGGGAGAGGACGCTCTTGAAAGAGATCCTGATCGTTTCCGAACTCGGTGAGTTCGACCCGGATTCCGCCCCGGTCGGGGTACGGGTGGTTGCCGAGGAGATGTCCTGGCTGTCCATTCAGGTCCGGCGCTCGGTCGGAGACAAGTGCGCCCGCTGCTGGCTCCGCGAAACGAGCGTTGGTTGCGACAGCCACCATCCGCAACTCTGCCACCGCTGTGCCGAGGTGGTGGCCTCCCTGCCGGAGCAGGCTTAAGGGCCGATGCTCTACCCGCTGGTGATCATCGCGGTGCTGGCTGCCGACCAACTGAGCAAGGCATGGGTGGTGGCCAACTTCAGCCTCTACCAGCGGCAGGAGGTCATTGCCGGCTTTTTCAACCTGGTCTATGTGACCAACCCCGGGGCCGCCTTTTCTCTTCTCGCCGATGTCGACTCTCCCTGGCGCCACTATTTTTTCCTGGCGGTGGGGGGGGCGGCGATGGTCGGCCTCACCGTTGTCAACTGGCGGCTGCGGCACGACAACCGCCTCTACAGCCTCGCCCTGGCTCTGATCGTCGGCGGTGCGGCTGGGAATCTGATTGATCGGGTCCGTTACGGGGCGGTGATCGATTTTCTCGACTTTTACCTTGGCAAGGCCCACTGGCCGGCCTTCAATATCGCCGACTCGGCGATCTGCCTGGGCGCCGGACTGTTCATCATCACCAATGTCCTGGAACTCAGGAACAGAGACACGGAGGATAAACAATGAAAATTGCCGTTCTCTTCCCCGGCCAGGGATCGCAGTATCTCGGCATGGGGGAGGAATTTGTCAACACCAAGCCGGCCTGTGCCGCTCTTCTGGCCACGGCCGAGGCCTGCGCCGAACTTCCCATCGGCAGGCTCTGCCACGACGGGCCGATGGAGGAATTGACCCGGGCCAGCCATCTCCAGCCGGCCCTGACCACCGCCAACCTCATCTGCTGGCAGGCCTTTCGCGACGCACTCCCCGATGGGGTGGCAATCAGCTGTTTTGCCGGCCACAGCCTTGGTGAATATTCCGCCCTCTATGCCGCCGGCGTCTTGCGGCTGGAAGACACCATCCGCCTGGTCGCCAAACGAGGGGCGCTGATGGAGCGCGAGGGGAGGGCCCACCCCGGGGCAATGCGTGCCGTTCTCGGCCTCGAAATCAGCCGAATCGAGTCAGTGCTGGCCCAGTACCAGGGTGAGGGACTGATCACCCCGGCCAACCATAACACCCCGGAACAGACGGTACTGGCCGGCTCACCGGAGGCCCTGGCGCTGGTTTCCGCCCAGTTTGAGGAGATGGGGGCACGGGTGGTGCCGCTTAACGTCAGTATTGCCAACCACTCCCCGCTGATGGCCGGTGCGGTCCCCGATTTCTCCGACTTTTTAACCGATATTTTTTTCCAGCCGCCGGCTGTGCCGGTCTATTTCAACCTCACCGGCAAGCTGGAGCGTGAGCCGGGGAAAATGAAGGATCTGATGGCGAGGCAGATCGTCTCCCGGGTACAGTGGTGCGCGATTATCCAGGCGATGCTGGCCGACGAGGTGGACACCTTCATCGAGGTCGGGCCGAAGGCGGTGTTGAAGGGGATGATCAGGAAAATTGTCCCGAAGGGAAGCCGAGTCACCGCCCTGCAGCTGGACAACCCGGAAAGTCTCGAGCAGACCCTCAGCCTTCTTAATGCCGGGTAAGCCGATGAAGAGCGCCACTTCAACTCCCTGCTGTCTGCGTTGCCGCCATTTTCGCCTGCTCGATCTGGAAGGGGGACTTTGCCGGGTGGAGAAGGGGGAGGGCAAAAACTACCCGAGAAGTGCCATTGGTGCCCACTGTGACCGCTGGCAGGATTGTGGCCAGCAGTACTTTGTCCGTCTCGGTTGGCTGAAGGCGAGGTCTGAAGCCAATGATGGCCGGTGAACAGCCTTGAAGGCCGGTAAACTGCTGCTGAAGCTGCTGATCAGCGGCCTCTTCTTTGCCATCCTCTTCTCCTTCGTCAAAACCGGCGAGTTGCTCACCGTCTTTGCCCGGCTGGACTGGGGCTACTTCTCCCTGACCGTGGTGGTGAGCCTGGTGATGGTGGCGGCCAGTTGTGCCAAATGGAAACTGATTCTCGATCTGAAGGGGAAAGCGCTCTCCTACCGGCAGTTGTTCAGAATATATCTGATCGGCTACTTCTTTTCCAATATCCTCCCCTCGACGGTGGGTGGCGATGTGGTTCGCCTCTACTACGCCGGACGCCTTCTGGAAAATCAGTCTTTTGCGGCGATCAGCATCTTTATCGAGCGGTTTTCCGGGTTGGTTCTCCTTCTTCTTCTGGTGGCCCTGGCCCCCCTTTTGCAACCGGCCCTCTACGGCAACCTCTATGTGCTGGTGCCGGCAGTGGTTGGCCTGCTTCTCCTTTTGCTCCTCTTCTGGGTGTGGCGGGCAACTGCCCCCCTGGCCTGGCCGAACCGGCTGACTGCCTGGACCTTTGCCGCTCTGGGGCGACGGTCGTCACCACTTTTGCGCCGGTTGGGGAGGGCTCTGGAAAAATTCTACCAGACAATTGCCAGCCGCCTGCAGGGGTTGAAAAACGAGATTGGGCTGACCATGGCCGCTGCCCGTCGCGACCGCCGCTTTCCCGGCCGACTGATCATCTGGACCGTCTTTTATTACCTGCTAACCTGGCTCAACGTCTACACCGCCTTCAAGGCCTTCCATGTCGAGGTAAACTTTCTGGCGGTCTGCGCCCTGGTGCCGGCGATCATGCTGGTGGCCCATATCCCGGTCACCCTGCTGGGCAATCTCGGCTATTTCGAATCGGTGTTCGTTTTTTATTTTCTGCTGGTCGGGGTTGATGCCGCCGAATCGCTGGCCATGGGGCTGCTGCTCCGCCTGAAGTTGCTGGCGGTAGGTGGCCTCGGCTTTATCAGCTACCTGGCCTACCGCCAGGAACACCGCCTGGAGCACCACCTGGAATCTTTCGACCGGGAAGCCGGCACGCCCCGCCCCGGAATTCCGGGAGAACAACAACCCCCGACCGGCGATCGCCATCCCCACCCATAAGGAGACAATGCCTTGATGCTCTCAGTTGTCGTTCCCCTGCTGAACGAAGAAGAGAATATCCCGCTGCTCTACCAGGAACTCAATGAGGTGCTGGTCGGAATTGGCGAGGAATACGAGATCGTCTTCATCGACGATGGCAGCAGCGACCGCAGCCTCTCCCTGCTGCGCGAGATTCAGGGCCGTGATCCGAGGGTAGTGGTGGTCAGTTTCCGCAAGAATTTCGGGCAGACTGCGGCAATGGCCGCCGGCTTCGACTACGCCCGGGGGGAGGTGATCATCACCATGGACGCCGACCTGCAAAACGATCCCCACGATATCCCGAAGATGCTGGCCGAGATCCGCAACGGCCACGATGTCGTCACCGGCTGGCGATTCGACCGCAAGGATGCCTGGCTGAACCGCCGCCTGCCGTCAATCATCGCCAACAAGGTGATCTCCTGGACCACCGGCGTCAACCTCCACGATTACGGCTGCACCCTGAAGGCCTTCCACCGCGAGGTGATCAAGAATATCCGGCTCTACGGTGAGATGCATCGCTTTATCCCGGCCATCGCCAGCGGCATGGGGATCTCTTTTACCGAGGTGAAGGTGAACCACCGGGCACGCCGCTTCGGCACCTCGAAGTACGGCATTTCCCGGACCATCCGGGTGATTCTTGATCTTTTGACCGTCAAGTTTCTCCTCAGCTACAGCACCCGGCCAATTCAGGTCTTTGGCCTGATGGGGGTGGTCTGTGGCGGCACCGGTTTTCTCATCGCCCTGATCATGACCATCCAGCGACAGTTTTTCGGCATCCCCATGGCCGACCGGCCGCTGCTCTTTCTCGCCATCCTGCTGGTCTTCATCGGCATCCAGTTTGTCTCCCTGGGGCTGATTGCCGAGCTGCAGGCCCGGACCTACCACGAGTCGCAGAATAAACCGGTGTACCACGTCAAAACGGTCTACCGGGCGGAGGGCCAGCTCGAGTAAGGGCAGCATCGAAGCGAAGAGGCTGACGGGCCGCCCGTCCAGGCGGTGGGAGCGTGTTGCTCTGGGGGGATATCGGGATGCGGATTCATGTCATCGTTGTCTGCCACAATGCCGCCGTTGAACTGCCCATCTGTCTCAGCCACCTCGAGCGGCAGTCGGTACCGATCAACTCGCTCCTGGTGGTTGACTGCGGCTCAAGCGAGCGGGGTTACCTGCAGCGGCTCGACAACCTTACCAGTCGACCGGGGTGGGGGCTGCTGCTCACCGAGAATATCGGCTACGGCCCAGGCAACAACCTGGCCTACAACTCCCTTGGCCGACCCGACGGCATGGTGGTCTTCCTCAACCCGGACACCTTTCTCCCCCCCGACTACCTTGCCCAGGCCGTGGCCGTGCTCAAGGAGAACCCCGGTGCGGCGGTGGTCTCCGGGATGCTCCTTGGTTTTGACCCCTTGGAGAACCGGGCCACCGGCCGGATCGACTCCACCGGTATCTTCCGGCGTTGGTACGGCCGCTGGTACGATCGTGGCCAGGGTGAGGTGGAGAGTGGCCAATACTCGCTGATCGAGGCCCTGCCGGCGGTCTGCGGCGCCCTTCTCTGCTGTCGGGGGAAGGTCTTGCAGGAGATGGTCGAGCCGGTATTCGACCCTGATTTTTTCCTCTACAAGGAGGATATCGAACTTTCCCTGCGCCTGCGGGCCGCCGGCTGGCAGCTGCTCTACGACCCTCGCCTGGTCGCCTGGCACTGCCGCGGCTGGCGGAAGAACCGGCGGCAGGTACCCCGCCGGCTGAAACTGCTGGCGGCGACAAACGAGGTGCTTCTTTACCGCAAGCACCCTTCAGGCTACCTGCTTTGGGCCCTGTTGAAACTGCTGGCTGTCCGCTGTCTGCGGCTTTGACTATCGGCCAGAAAGTGCCCCGCCGGCGGAGATGGCCTCTTCTGCTGGCAAGAGGAGGCCACTGGAAGTATTGTTGAGCGTGCCCCCTTGAGGTACCCGTGCCCCAGGGCGGAGACGAGAAGAGGTGGAAAGAGATGACCCGAGTCCAGCCGGCAAGCAAAACAGGAAGAGAAGCCACCGTGTCGCTGCTCCTGCCGACCAGAAACGGTGCGGCCAGCCTGCCGGCCTTTTTTGCCGCCCTTCGCCAACAGGAGCGGCAGCCGGAGGAGATCCTCGTCGCCGATACCGCTTCCAGCGATGCGACGGTGGCCATCTGCCAAGAGCACGGCGCCACCATCCTGCCGGTGGCACAGGCCGAGTTTGACCATGGCGGAACTCGGACCATGCTGGCCCAGCGGGCAGTGGGGGAGATGCTTCTTTTCTGTACCCAGGATGCAATTCTTGCCAATCCCAAGAGCCTGAAAAGACTCATTGCGCCACTGGCAGCGGATGCGACCCTCGCCTGCAGCTACGGCCGACAGATAGCCGGTCCGGAGGCCAGCCCCTTTTCCGACCACCTCCGCCGCTTCAACTACCCGGCGGCGGCGGCGGTACGCAGCTTTGCCGACCGGGAGCGGCTTGGTCTTCGCACCATCTTCATCTCCAACTCCTTTGCCGCCTACGCCAAAGGGGCTCTGCAGGAGGTGGGGTACTTCAAGAACGATTTGATTTTTGGCGAGGATACCTGTACCCTAGGCAGGCTTCTTGTCGCCGGATACCGGGTGGCCTACGTCAGCGAGGCGGCGGTGTACCACAGCCACAACTACTCCCTGGCGGCGGAATTTCGCCGCTCGTTCGACATTGGCGTCCTCCACCGCTCCGAGGCCTGGCTGCTGGATACCTATGGACAGGCGACGGGGATCGGCCGCCGCTATGTCCGATCGGCCTTTGGCGCCCTCTGGCGGGAGAAGAAATACCATCTTCTCCCCGACTGCGGCCTGCGCCTTTTTGCCCGGGCGGCCGGTTACAGCCTGGGGATGGCGTACCGGAAACTGCCACCACCCCTCTGCCCACTATTGAGCATGAACCGCCCCTGGTGGTATCGGAAGACCTTATGTTAGCAACCAACCTCCGGGAACAAAGTTCGCTGATTGCCCGGTTCCTCCATCTGTTCGACTGTCTACTGGCGGTGGGCTATCTCGCCCTGCTGGTACTCTGGTATCGGGTCCCCTGGACGCCCTATTATACCCGGCTGATGGTGATCACCTTTTTCCTCTGTTTCGTCAGTTTCCAGTCCTTTCAACTCTACCGCTCCTGGCGGGGTTGGAAGTATTTCCTTGAGTTCATGGTGATTATCAAGGCCTGGGGGGCGGTGGTCGGCCTGCTGCTGTTCTATTTCTTCATCTTCAAGATCTCCATCGCCTACTCCCGGGTGGTCTTCCTGATCTGGTCGACCACCACACCGGTGCTCATCTTTCTCCTCCACCTCGCTGCCCGGCAGCTTCTGCGGATGATTCGCTCGCGGGGCAAGAATGTCCGCCGGGCGGTGGTTGTCGGCGCCGGTGATCTTGGTGTCAACCTGGTCAAGGAGATTGAGGGGGTGCCCTGGGCCGGCATCGAGGTGCTCGGCTTTTTCGACGACAAGATCGGTGAGGTGAGCGAGGTGTACCGGCGGCCGATCCTCGGCAATATCGATGCGGTCAACGACTACCTGGAAGAGCACGACATCGACTACGTCTACATCGCCCTGCCGATGCGGGCGGAAAAGAAGATCTTCCGCATTCTCCGCGAATGCCGCTCCCTGGGGGCGCGGATCTACCTGGTCCCCGACCTCTATGTCTATGGCCTGCACCACGCCGAGATCCAGTCGCTGGGCAACCTGCTCATCCTTAACTTCAACCCCAACACCGAATGGAAGCGCAGTTTCGATATCTTTTTTTCCCTGGCCGTGCTGGTCGCCACACTGCCCCTCACCCTGATGGTCGCTCTGTTGGTGAAGCTCAGCGATGGTGGCCCGGTCTTTTACCGCCACCGGCGGATCACCGCCGCCGGTAAGAGTTTCAACTGCCTGAAGTTCCGGACCATGCGGGTGGGAGCGGCAAAGGAGTTGCCCCGTCTTCTCGCCGACAACCCGGAGTTGCGGCGGGAGTGGGAACAGAGCTACAAACTGAAAAATGATCCGCGGGTCACCACCATCGGCCGCTTTCTCCGTCGCACCAGCCTGGATGAGTTTCCCCAATTCATCAACGTCCTGCGTGGTGACATGAGTGTGGTCGGGGCGCGCCCCATCGTCGGCAACGAGCTGAACGGTTTTTACAAGGAGAGTGCCGGCCGCTACTGTTCAATGAAGCCGGGGATCACCGGGCCGTGGCAGGTGGGCCGCCGGTCCAATATCGACAACTACGAGGAGCGGGTCCGCCTGGATGACTGGTATATTCTTAATTTTTCCCTGTGGACCGATATCAAGATCATCGTCAAGACAGTCTATTGCATGATCCGGGGCAAAGGGGCCTATTAATATGGCAGCCGGCCCGCCGGGCTAGAGTTGGTTCTTTGCTTGAGCTCCATGATTTGGCTCTATGCGGTGGCCGATCCGGACAAAAATGGAATACTGGTGAAGGGTTAGCAGCGGTCGACCGGACAGGTCAGAGAGGGGGGGAGCGGATGGGCAACATCTTTGCCGGAAAAAATATTGTCGTCGGGGTGTGCGGCTCCATCGCCGCCTTCAAGGTTGCCGGCTGGGTGAGCGATCTGGCCAAACTGGAGGCACAGGTATCGGTGGTGATGACCGCTGCTGCCGGCCGCTTTGTCACCCCGCTCACCTTTGCCGCCCTTTCCGGCAACGAGGTGCACAGCGACATGTTCGCCGACCGGGGCCAGGAGAGGATGGACCATATCGGTCTTGGCCGCGATGCCGATGCCCTGCTCATCGCCCCGGCCAGTGCCAACACCATCGCCGCCCTGGCCGCCGGTCTGGCCGGTGATCTCCTGCAGACCACGGTGCTGGCCAGCCGGGCCCCGGTGGTGCTCTGTCCGGCAATGAACAGCCGCATGTACCGCCACCCCGCCACCCAGGCCAACCTTGACCGGCTGCGGCACTTCGGCTACACCATCCTCGACCCCGACAGCGGCATGATGGCCTGCCGGGAGGAGGGGGAAGGGCGCCTCCCCGAGTGGGAGATGGTCAGGGAGTATCTGGCCCGGGTGCTCTCGCCGCCGCAGCTGGTCGGTCGCAAGGTGGTGGTCAGTGCCGGACCGACCCGGGAACCCCTGGACCCGGCGCGTTTTCTCAGCAACCGCTCCTCCGGCAAGATGGGCTACGCCCTGGCCCGGGCCGCCTTTCGCCGTGGAGCCGAGGTGGTGCTGGTCAGCGGTCCGACCGCTCTGTCGGCACCGGCCGGGGTGCGGCGGGTGCCGGTGCAGACAGCGGAGGAGATGGCGGTGGCGGTGCTTGCCGCGGCGGCAGATGCCGATGTGGTGATCAAGGCGGCGGCGGTGGCCGACTTCCGGCCGGCCGAGACCAGCCGGGAGAAGGTGAAGAAGGAGCGGATCGCCGCCACACTGCAACTGGCCCGGAATCGCGATATCCTTCGTGAACTGGGCGAGCGGAAGGCGGCGGGGCAGATTCTGGTCGGATTTGCCGCCGAAAGCGCCGATTTTCTCGCCGAAGGGCAAAGAAAACTGGCGGCCAAGAACCTCGACCTGATAGCGGTGAACGATATCGGTGGCACCGGTAGCGGCTTTGAGGTGGACAGCAACCAGGTGCTGCTGGTCAGTCGCACCGGCCAGGAGTCGCTGCCGCAGACCAGCAAAGAGCATACGGCCGAGATGATAATCGATCGGGTTGTCGCCCTGCTGGCCGGGGCGTCGCCTGGTGGGGTGGTGCCCGGTTCCGGCTGTCAGGTCTGACCCGGGGTATGGTTGACCGGGGGAGGGTCCAATGGCAGCTTTTCCTTCATGGCGGACAGGGCGAACAATCTATCGGCAACTCAGCAGCTATTCCCTGACCGGCCTGCTCACCTGCCTCTGGCTGCGGCTGCGCGGCAAGTCTATCCTGGTGACCGGCAGCTGTCGCGGCTGTGGCAGCTGTTGTCGCCGAATCAACCTGGAGGGCCCACAGGGCTGGCTGCGCTCGGAAGAGGTTTTTACCCGTCTGCTCCGGGATAACCCGGAGTACCGGCGTTTTGAAGTGACCGGTGGCGACGAACAGGGTTTTCTTCTCTTTTCCTGCAGTTGGCTGACCGCAGCCGGCAGCTGTCGGCAACACGACCACCGGCTCCCCCTCTGCCGCCGTTTTCCGGAGAAAAGCCTGATCTTTGCCGGGGGCGGCCTGCCGGCCGGCTGCGGCTACCGCTTTGTCGTCACCGAACCCTTTGCCAAGGTGCTGGCCAGGGCCGAACGGGGGCGGCGTTGAGCCGGCCGGTGCCGCGGGTCCTGCTGCTGGAGCCATATTACGGCGGTTCTCATCGGCAGTGGCTGGATGGTATCCGCCAGCATCTGCACGCCGACTACCGACTGTTCACCCTGCCGGCCCGCAAGTGGAAACAGCGGCTGCAGTTGGCCGCCCCCTGGTTTGTCGAGGAACTCCGCCGGCTGCCGATCGCCGAACGGGCCTTCGATCTGCTCCTCTGTTCCTCCCTGCTTGATGTCGCCGTCCTCCGAGCCCTGCTCGCCTCTCTGCCCGGCTGGTCGCCGGCGACCAGAATCCACACCTACTTTCACGAAAACCAGTTCGTCTACCCCGGCCGTCGACCGGACCCGGGCAGGTTCCAGTTCTGTGCCAGCAACTGGTACTCGGCCCTGGCCTCGGACCGGCTGGCCTTCAACTCCCGCTACAACGCCGAGACCTTTGTCGCCGGCTGCCGCCAGGTGCTGCGCCAGGCCCGGGAAACTCCGCTGTTGCCGCTCCTCGACCGGCTGGCCACCCGCTGCCAGGTACTCTACCCGGCTGTAGATTTCCGGGCCATCGACAGCCTGCCCGAGCGCCGCGAGGTGACGGTGCCGGTGCTTGTCTGGAACCATCGCTGGGAACACGACAAGGATCCGGAAACCTTCTGCCGGGCCCTGTTGGCCCTGCTGGCGGCCGGGCTCGATTTTCACCTGATCCTGCTCGGCCGGCCGCCGGCCGGCCATTGCCCCTGGCTGAGCGCTCTGCGGGAGGCCCTGGGGTCAAGGATCCGCCACTGCGGCTACGCCCCGACCAGGGCCGAGTACGCCTGGTGGCTGCGGCAGGGGGATATCGTCGTCTCCACTGCCCGGCACGAGTTTTTTGGTCTGGCGGTGGCCGAGGCGGTTCGGGCCGGTTGCCGGCCGGTGCTGCCGGCGGCCCTGGCCTATCCGGAACTCTACCCGGCCGAGTACCTTTACCGGCCGGGAGAGGCGGGTGAGTTGGAGCGGCATCTGGCGATGGCCATCAGCGACCGTCGCCGCCTGACGGCAGCGACGGCGGTGGCGATGACCGAGGCCTGCAGCTGGCCGAGCCAGGAAGTGGCCTACCGCCAGTGGCTGGGGCTGGCGACAGTGGCTTCCCCTGAAGCGGAGACCGGCGGGGCATCGCCTTCGCCCGAAGGCAATGTTTGTCCATAACCGGTTAGGCGGCGATGAGCGGCAGCTGGAGAGCGAACCGTTCCCGCAGATATGCAGACAGAAAGAGTAGCAAGGACGAAGAGATAGCCGTCCAGGCTGAAGGTGCAGTGGCTGAGGGTAAGCTGATGTGGTGAGCCGGCTCAGCCCTGCAGTTGGCGGGCGAAATCGAGCATCCGGCGAATCGGCACCAGCGCCTTGGCCGCCAGCTCCGGGGGCACCAGAATCTCGTTGCTGCCCGTTTCCAGCACTGTCAGCAGGTTTTGCAGGGAGTTCATCCCCATCCACGGGCAGCTGGCACAGCTCTGGCATGTTGCCCCCTCACCGACGGTAGGGGCCTCGAGGAGCACCTTTCCCGGGGCAGACTGGCGCATCTTGCTGAAAATCCCCTTGTCGGTGGCGACAATGAATTCCTGGTTGGGCAGACGGACCACCGCTTCAATCAAGGCGGTGGTGGAACCGACCACATCGGCCTGGGCGATGACCTGAGCCGGCGATTCCGGGTGGACCAGCACCGCCGCCTGCGGGTGGATACGGCGCAGCCGCTCGAGGGCCACGGCCCGGAATTCTTCATGGACCACACAGGAACCGGGCCAGAAGACCATCTCGGCGCCGCTCTGTTCCTGGACATAATGGCCAAGGTGACGATCTGGCGCCCAGAGTATTTTTTCCCCTCTGGCAGCTAGATGACGGGCAAGAGCTAAGGCGATACCCGAGGTAACCACCCAGTCTGATCGGGCCTTGACGGCGGCGCTGGTGTTGGCGTAGACCACCACCGTATGGTCCGGGTACTGGTCGCAGAAGGCACTGAACAGCTCGGCGGGACAGGCCTCGTCCAGGGAGCAGGTGGCACCCGGGTCGGGCATGAGCACCCTCTTTTCGATGTTGAGAATCTTGGCGGTCTCTCCCATGAAGCGGACGCCGGCAACCACCAGGGTGGCGGCGGGGTGCTCATGGCCGAATCGGGCCATCTCCAGGCTGTCGGCGACACAGCCTCCGCTCTCCTCGGCCAGTTCCTGAAGATCGGCACTGGTATAGTAATGGGCTACCAGGACGGCATCTTTTTCCTGCAGCAATGCCTTGATCCGTGTCTTCAGGGCCGTTTTTTCCTCGCTGGAGAGGCTTGGCCAGACCGGATGGGGGGGGACGACAACCGTGGGCAGAATAAGATGTCGGGGTTCGGCTTTTTTGGACATGGGAAGAAAGGGGGGTAGAGATTGACGGTTTTCGCCTTTGCCTGTCTTGTGGTGTCTCTCGTGCTGATTGGACGCCTGGATGTCTGAGGGGCTATCTTTCCGGAACCATTTCCGCCACCTCGGCAAGACTGTTACAGAGGCGAAGGAAATCGATCAATTCCAAGGTTTCCGGGCGGCGAGCCGGTTGCAGACCGGCCATGGCAATGGCCTCGATCACCAATTGCCGGCGGTCCGCCCGCTCAGTTGATGCCGGCAGCAGGTCGCAGAGGGTGTTGAGGATGGTCTTACGGCGCTGGTTGAAGCACGTCCGCACCACCCGGCGCAACAGTGGGTAGCCACCGGGAGAGGCCGCCAGGCCGGGGTGGAAGCCGCCACGGAAATCGACCTGCACCACCAGCGAGTCGACCTTTGGACGGGGGTGGAATTCAGCCGGCGAGAGGCGCATCAGGGTGCGTACCACGGCGCAACTGGCCAGCAATACGGTCGGTACTCCGTACTCCTTGCTGCCGGTGGCGGCGGTCAGGCGCTCTGCCACTTCCTTTTGCAGCATCACCGTGGCGGTTGCTACGCTGGCGGCATTGTCGATCAGTTTGAACAGAAAGGGGTTGGATATGGAATAGGGCAGGTTGGCGACGATCTGCAGCGGGCCGCCGCATTCGCCGGCAAGTTCGGCAAAATCAACCTTCAGGATATCCTGGTGGCGCAGGCTGACGTTGTCGGCAAGCCGTCCCTCTTCCTGGTGCAGTCGGATGATCCCGCTATCGATCTCGTAACCGATTACCTGCCGGGCTGCCGCCGCCAGGGGGGCGGTGAGAGCCCCCAGCCCCACCCCCACTTCGACAACCAGATCCTCACTGCCCACCCCGGCGGCCCGGACGATGGCCTCGGCGGTCTGCCGGTGGACAAGAAAATTCTGTCCGAACCGTTTTTTCGGGGCCAGTTTGTGGTTCTGCAGGGCTGTCCTGGTCTGGGAACCGTATTCGGCCATCGACTCAACCAAGGGGAGAGCGGGAGTAGACATCGGCATCGGCCGGCAACGGCCCCTGTTGCTGGTAGCTGTGCCAACCGGCAAAGGCGATCATTGCCGCATTGTCGGTGGAGTACTGCCGGGGTGGGGCATGAAAACGGAGGCCCTCCTGCCGGCAACGGTCAGTGAAGGCAGTACGCAACCGCTCGTTGGCCGAGACCCCGCCACCGATGGCGACTCGGCTGACCCCGGTCTGCCTGGCCGCCAGCACTGTTTTATCCACCAGCACCTCGACCACCGCCTCCTGAAAGGAGGCACAGAGGTCGGCCAGTGTACAGGAGGGCTGATCCTGCTGCCGCTGCTGAAAGATCTCGTTACGCACCGCCGTTTTCAAGCCGCTGAAACTGAAATCAAGAGAATCTTCCGCCAGCCTGGCCCGGGGAAAGCGGATAGCCTGCCGGTTGCCGCCGGCCGCCAGGGCTGCCACCTGCGGGCCGCCGGGGTAGGGGATGTCGAGGAGTTTGGCCACCTTGTCAAAGGCCTCGCCGGCGGCATCGTCGCGGGTCCGGCCAAGGAGACGGAAACGACAGTAATCCTCGGCAAGATAGATCGAAGAGTTGCCGCCGGAGACAATCAGGGCAAGGTAGGGAAAGGAGGGTGGATCTTCGCCAAGAAAAGTGGAAAGGATATGGCCGGCCATGTGGTCGACACCGACCAGTGGTATCCGTCGGACATGGGCAAGGGCCCTGGCATAGGAAAAGCCGACGAGCAGTGAGCCAACCAGTCCCGGCCCGCGGGTGACGGCGATCAGGCCGACCTCGACGAGGTTGATTTCAGCCCTGCGGAGCGCCTCGGCGACAACCGGCACCACCGCCTGCAGGTGGCGGCGAGAGGCCAGCTCCGGCACAATACCGCCGTAGGGGCTGTGGATTGCATCCTGGCTGGTAAGAACCGAGGAGAGAACCCGGTCGTCGGCAAGGATGGCGGCGGCAGTATCGTCGCAGGAGCTTTCTATCCCAAGGATGAACATGGCAGCGGTATTTTTTTAGTTGAGTGTCGCCGGGATTGTGTTAATAGTTGGTTGAAGGCGGGGGCCTCATCCCGTTCGATTCGGTGCAGAGTAGCTGCCAAGGATTCTGAACACATGGTCTCCGATATCCACATGAACTTTTCGCCAGACTCTATATCGTGACGGAAAAAATACAAACCATTTCTCCCCTGGTCGACCAGTTTTCCCGCACCATCTCCTATCTTCGCCTCTCCCTTACCGACCGTTGCAACCTCCGTTGCCTCTACTGCATGCCGGAGGAGACAGAGAATGGCAACCGCCCGGTGAAGGGGGGCAAGAGCCTCTGCCACCAGGACCTGCTCAGCTACGAGGAGTTGTTGCGGGTGGTTCGGCTGGCGGTCTCCTTAGGGATGAACAAGCTGCGGCTGACCGGCGGTGAGCCCCTGGTCCGGCGTGGCGTCCTCGACTTCATCCACGAACTCTACCGGCTGCCCGGCCTCGATGAGGTGCGACTCACCACCAACGGGGTTTTGCTGGCCGAGTACGCCGACCGCCTCTACCGGGAGGGGGTGCGGCATCTCAACATCTCTTTGGACACCCTGCAGGCGGAAAAATTCATCACCATCACCGGTCGCGACCACTACCATCAGGTACGGGCCGGTATTGATGCCGCCCTGGCCCTCGGTTTTCAGCTCAAACTAAACGTCGTCGCCATGCGTGGGATCAATGACGATGAGATCACCGCCTTCGGCCGGCTGGCCCTCGAGTTCCCTCTGCAGGTGCGTTTCATCGAGTTCATGCCGGTGGGAGAGACGAGCAGCTGGCGGGAACAACGCTTCATCGCGGCAGAGGAGATCCGCGAACGGATTGCCCGGCTTGGCCAGCTCTCCCCCTACCAGCGCCGGCACAGTGAAGGGCCGGCCCGGATGTTTGAACTGCGCACAGCTGACGGCCAGAAGGGGGTAGTCGGCTTCATCAGTCCGATCAGCCACCATTTCTGTGACCAGTGCAACCGCCTGCGTCTGACCTCCGAGGGGCGCCTTCGCGCCTGCCTGCTCAGCGACGCTGAAAGTGATCTGAAGGCCCTGCTGCGCGGTGGCGGCAGCGACCGGGAGATCGTCGCGGCGATCAAGCAGGCGATCCTCGACAAACCCCAGGGACACGCCCTCCAGCAGCGTGGCGCCGAGGCGGCCCATGGGCCGCTTTGCGTCGGTCAGATGTCACGCATCGGGGGGTGAGTCGTCACTCTGCGGGTAGGAGCCAAGCCACTCGAAATAGGAACACATCTGCTGCAGGCGGGCACAACCCTGGGCAATCCGCTGGTCCTCGATATGGCCGAGCATGTCGAGGAAAAATAGGTATTTCCACTGTTTGCCCTTGATTGGTCGCGACTCGATCTTGGCCAGGTTGATATCTTCCTCGGAGAGGGCGGTGAGAACGGCATTAAGAGAACCGGGCTGGTCCAGCAGGCCGATGAGCAGCGAGGTGCGGTCGTGGCCGCTACGGGAGGGGGAGCGTTTGCCGATCACCAGAAAGCGCGTGGTGTTGCCGCGGTAGTCCTCGATGCCCTGAACCACCACCTGCAGATCATAGGTCTTGATCGCCAGAGATGAGGCGATCGCACCGATATTGGGGTTGTTCGCCGCCATCTGGGCCGCCGCACCGGTGGAGAAGACCGGCAGGGTGGGGGTGCTGGGCAGGTGTTTGCGCAGCCACTCCCGGCACTGGGCCAGAGGCTGGGGGTGTGAGGCAACGGTCTGGATGTCGGCCATGTTGCCGGAGCGACAGACCAGGTTGTGGCTGATTTCCAGGCGCAACTCTCCACAGATCTGCACCTTGTACTTCATAAAGCAGTCGAGGGTGGAGAAGACCGCCCCTTCGATGGAATTCTCCACCGGCACGATGCCGTAGCCGGTACGCCCCTTTTCCACCTCGGCAAAGACATCGTCGATGGTCTCCATCGCCTTGTAGTCGGCGGCGTGGCCGAAGTACTTCACCCCGGCCAGATGGCTGAAGGTGGCCTCCGGGCCGAGGAAGGCGACCACTGCCTTTTTCTGGGAGAGCCGGCAGGTGGTGATGATCTCATGGAAGATTGACCTCAGCGCTTCCCGGGGGAAGACATCGTTGTTCTCCATAAAGAGGCGGTCGTATATTTCCCTCTCCCGCAGAGGATCCCACTTGGCCCGTTTCTCCTCGCTCTTCAGGCGGCCGATCTCCTTGGCACAGGTCAGACGCTGCTTGAGCAGCGAGAGGATTTCATTGTCTATGGTATCGATGCGGTCACGTACCGCCACGATGGCATTTTTTTGCTCGTCTTGCATGTTGCCCCCCTGGGCTTTTTCATGGGCGTCACCCCGCTGCCGCCCTCCCATTGGATGGCTGGTGCTCCCCGGCAGGCTCAATATAGGCTGCCTTTTTTAAATTCGAATTTCCGTTCAAAATCAAGGCGAAAGAAAACAATTTACCGCATGCATATAGCTGATATTCCGAGGACAAATTGTTTTCGTTGAGCGCGGAGATTGGGCGGAAATACCATTTTTCAAGGTGGCCTATAATCGTGGTAGGGAAGGTAGTAGAGTAGGCAAAAGAAATTGCTATGTCAAGGCGGAAAAGAGCGGTATATTGGCCGCCGGACCACGGTTTTGGAACATGCGGCCGCAGCCGGGCCCCATTTTTGCCGTCTGCCGCCACATTTAAGCATAGATCCAGCATGGCCGGCATAGAGACCCGAGGAGAACTGCGTATTCTGCACAACCCGGCACACCCTCTGTGCGCAACTGAAAAGAGAACAATCGGCCTGAGAGCCTCTTACCTGCAGATACCCCGTTGAATGCCAAGCTTGTTGCGACTTCACGGGGGGAGAAATCATTTACCCGTTGCTGGCCGAAAAGAGACGGGGCAAGGAGTCCAGATGACCGAACAGAAAAAAGAGAAAAGCTACGAAGAGATCAACGCCCGAATCCGGGCCGGCGAGGCGGTGGTGGTCACTGCCGAGGAGATGGTCGACATCGTCCGGAAAAACGGTCCGGAAGGGGCGGCAAGAAAGGTTGACGTAGTCACCACCGGCACCTTCGCGCCCATGTGTTCCTCTGGAATGTTCTTTAATTTCGGTCAGATGACCCCAACGATCAAGGCATCGAAGGTGTGGCTGAACAAGGTTCCGGCCTATGCCGGTCTGGCCGCCGTCGACGCCTATATCGGCGCTACCGAGCCGGCCGAGGATGACCCCTTGAACAAGATATACCCCGGAGAGTTCCGCTATGGCGGCGGGCATGTCATCGAGGATCTGCTTCGGGGGAAGAAACTGCTTCTCGAGGCGAAGGCCTACGGTACCGCCTGCTATGCCGCCCGCAAGATGAAAAAAGAGGTGGGCCTGGCCGACTTGTCGCACGCCCTGCTCTGCAACCCCCGCAACGGCTACCAGAACTACAACTGCGCGATCAACGTCACCGACAAGGCGGTCTATACCTATATGGGGATGGTCAAACCCAACTACCGCAGTGCCAACTACTGCAGTGCCGGGGAGTTGAGCCCGCTGCTCAACGACCCCTACTACCGGACCATCGGGGTGGGCACCAGGGTGTTTCTCGGAGGTGGCTACGGCTACGTTACCTGGCGGGGATCCCAGCACAACCCCACCGCCCCCCGGGGTGACAACGGTGTGCCGCGAAAACCGGCGGGGACCCTCATGCTGCAGGGGGACCTCAAGCAGATGTCGGCGGAGTGGCTGCGCGGGGTATCGATCCTCGGCTACGGCAGTTCCCTGGCAGTGGGGCTGGGAATACCGATACCAATCCTCAACGCCGAGATGGCCTCCTTCACCGGGGTAAGTGATGCGGAAATTTTCACCCAGATTGTCGACTACGGCTACGACTACACCAACGGGGTGAACAAAAGCTATGGCGAGGTGAACTACGCCCAGCTGAAGTCCGGTGAAATAGAGGTGAATGGCCAGAAAGTGCAGACCGTTCCCCTCTCCAGCCTGGTCAAGGCGCGGGAGATTGCCGAAATCCTACGGAAGAGAATCAGCGAGGGGCGTTTTTTGCTCAACCGGCCGGCCGAACTGCTCCCGGACGGGAACGGTCAGGAACAGTGGTAAGTGGGGACTTGCCCTCGACAGGCGAGAAATATTCGCGACTGCTGGCGCTGTTGCGGCAGGTGGAACGGCTGGCGGTGGCCTGCTCCGGCGGGGTCGACTCGACCCTGCTGCTGCACGCCTCCCTGACGGCCCTGCCGCCGGAACGAGTAACTGCCTGGCACTGCCGCTCTTCCCTTGGCTCGGCGCGGAGTTATGCCGACTACCAGCGGCTACTTGCCGGCGAAGCCTTTGCCGCCTGCCAGCACCGGGAGCTGTCGCTCAACCCCCTTGACTGGCCGGAACTGGTGGAGAATACGCCACAGCGCTGCTACCTCTGTAAGAAAAAGATGTACCAGGCCCTGCTCGCCGCCATTACCGATGGCGGCCGACTGGCCGATGGCACCAACTGCGACGACCTTCATGCCGACCGGCCCGGGCTGCAGGCGATCAGAGAACTTGGCGTGTGGACCCCTCTGGTTGAAGCCGGCCTGTCCAAGGCCGATATCCGCCAGTTGGCCCGGGAAAAGGGGCTTCTCAACCACGACTGGCCCTCCAACTCCTGCCTGGCGACGCGCATTGGCCATGGCCAGGAGATCAGCGAGGATGGGCTGCGAACGGTGGAGGCCGCCGAAGAGTTTCTCGCCCGGCATGGTTTCTCGGGTTGCCGGGTACGGTTGTCTGGCAGTTGGGTTGTCCTGGAAGTAGGCGAAGCCGATCTGCCAGCCCTCCTGCAACCCGCCTGCCGTCGGCTTCTGCTCGACTATTTTCGCCAGCGGGGGCTGAAACAGATTGCACTCAATCTAGAAGGGCGGTAGATAGTTCCCTACTTTTTGGATGAGCTGAGTGGTTACGAAGTGACATGCAGGCAAATTATTGCTTGATTCTGGTTTGTGTTTCAATTATGGTGCCTTTCTATGGCTCTAATCCCTTGAATACAAAGGGTTGTAGAGGTCCTGGAACAGTCGGAGCAACTGCCCTGACTTTTGTCCACCGGGTATTTGTAGTTGTGTCAGAAAAAACCTCCCACGTTTTTTTTGGCCGAAAACCATAGCAGTGAGTGATTTTTGGGGAGGGGAACCGCGCACGCAGTTCCCAGGCAAGCTTGCCAAGATAGATTACGCAGGGAGGATTACATGAACAAGAAGGAACTTATTGAGCGCATCGCAGGTGCAGCAGACATCAGCAAGGCAGCTGCCGAAAAGGCGCTGAACGGCACTCTGGCGGCAGTAGCGGAGAGCTTGAAAAATGGCGGCAAGGTTACCCTTGTCGGTTTTGGCACCTTCTCCATCTCCCAGCGTGATGCCCGTCAGGGTCGCAACCCGCAGACCGGAAAAACCATCGAGATCGAAGCCAAAAAGATCGTCAAGTTCAAAGCCGGTAGCAAACTGTCAGAAGCTATCAACTAACCCTTCCTGTTCAGTACGGCAGAGACTGCGCTTGTCGGTATGCTGGTGCGGTGGGCACCCAGCCCTCATCACTCGCAAACAACAGCCAAGGCGTTGTACGACGGGGTAATCTCCCGAAAAGGCCGTTCCGGTTACGGAACGGCCTTTTCACTTCCGGGAGATAGAGAAAGGCAATGGTGGCTGGCGGATCGGCCACAGCCGAAAAGCGGCAACAGCTGATCCGGACAAAGGGAGAAGCTGATGGAAACTTTTACTGAACTGCTCGAAGAATCGACCCGGGTGCATGGCCACATCTGTGCCGGCCAGGTGATCGGGGTGCGAATGAGCATGCTTGCCCTTGCCCGAATCGGCGTCACCACCCCACGGGGAGCGGACCGCAAGAAACTCTACGTTTTGGTGGAAATCGACCGCTGCGCCACCGATGCCATCCAGTCGGTCACCGGCTGCAGTCTCGGCAAACGGTCGATGAAATGGCTTGATCATGGCGTTATGGCCGCCACCTTTGTCAACCTCTCCACCGGCCGGGCCGTGCGGGTCACCGCCCGTGAAGAATCAAGGGAACTGGCGCACAGATACTGCCCATCCGGCCTGGATAAATACGCCGGTCAGTTGGAGGCGTACAAGGTGATGCCTGCTGAGGAGCTGTTCCGGGTAGAGGAGGTCGAGGTGGCAATCCCGCAAGAGGATCTCCCCGGTCGGCCGCTGCGCCGGGTCCAGTGCCAGGGCTGCGGCGACTGGGTTCAGGATTGCCGCGAACTGATCGAGGCAGGGCGAACCCTCTGCCGAAGTTGTGCCCATGGCCGCTATTACCGGCCGGCCCGGACAGGAGAATCACTGCTTGGAAGGGACGATCTGCCATGACTGTGACTCTCCTCGACTACGGTGCCGGCAACGTCCGCAGCGTCCGCAACGCCATCCGCCAATTGGGCCACCGGGTGGTTGATGTCGCCGCCCCGGAAGATATCCTCAGCGCCGATCGCCTCCTTTTTCCAGGGGTGGGCAGCTTCGGCCTGGTGATGGAGCGGCTGGCCGGGATGGGCTATGTTGAACCGCTGCGGCAGCGTATCCTGGCCGGCAAGCCCTTTCTCGGCATCTGTGTCGCCCTCCAGGCCCTCTACGAGGGGAGTGAGGAATCGCCGGGCGTCCCCGGCCTGGGGGTTATTCCCGGGCAGGTGCGCCGATTTCCAGCCAGTGGCCTGGCGGTGCCGCAAATCGGTTGGAACGACATCAACCTCTGCCGCCCCTCACCGCTCTTTGCCGGTTATGGCGGCGAAAAGCTCTATTTTGTCCACTCCTACCACGCCACCTTGGCCAACACCGACCCGGAATGGTTGCTTGCCGTCAGTGACTACGGAATCCCCTTTGTCGCCGCGGTGGAACGGGGGCGGGTGAGCGCCTTCCAATTTCATCCGGAGAAAAGTGGCGAAGCCGGCCTGGCCATTCTCGGCCGCTACCTCGGCCCCGACCCGGGCGAGCGGATTACCGTCACCAGCCAGGTCAACCGTCCGGCCGGAACGCCGACCCGAATGGCGAAAAGGATAATTGCCTGCCTGGACGTGCGCAGCAACGATGCCGGCGATCTGGTGGTGACCAAGGGTGACCAGTACGATGTCCGTCAGGATGGGGCGGTGCGCAATCTCGGCAAACCGGTGGAACTGGCCAGACGCTACTACCAGGAAGGGGCCGACGAAATCACCTTTCTCAACATCACCGGTTTTCGCGATTTTCCCCTCCAGGATCAGCCCATGCTGGCCGTGCTGGAGAGGACATCGGAAAATGTCTTTGTGCCGCTCACCATCGGAGGGGGCATCCGCGCCTTCACCGATGCCGATGGCAGGCATGCTAGCGCCCTGGCGGTAGCCTCCGCCTATTTCCGGGCCGGCGCCGACAAGATCTCCATCGGCAGTGATGCAGTAGCGGCGGTGGAAGAGTATCTTGCCGGCGACCAGCAGCGGCAGCCAAGTGCCATCGAAGAGATTTCGGCGGTGTACGGGGCCCAGGCCGTAGTCATTTCCGTCGACCCGCGCCGGGTCTATGTCGGTTCGCCGGCTGAGACCACCCACAACTGCATCCGTACCACCATCCCCGGGCCGGCCGGGGAGGAGTACTGCTGGTACCAGTGCACCGTCAAGGGAGGACGGGAGGGGCGGGACATCGATGTCGTCCAGCTGGTGCAGGTCTGTGCCAAACTTGGCGCCGGAGAAATTCTTCTCAACTGTATCGACCGGGACGGGACCGGTGCCGGGTTCGACCTGGAATTGATCGCCCTGGTCAAGGCGGCGGTCTCCATACCGGTGATTGCCTCCAGTGGTGCCGGCAGTGCCGCCCATTTTGTCGATCTCTTCCAGCGTACCACTGCCGATGCCGGCCTGGCGGCAGGAATTTTCCACCGGCGGGAAGTCTTAATCGAGGCAGTCAAAGAGGCGGTTCGCGAGGCGGGGATCGAGACCCGCTGAACGTTCCCCGACAACGGTTTCGACAGCAACTGGCGATGGGCGAAAGAACAGGACTCTTCGTGGCACGGAAAAAATGGCTGGCCGGGGGGGTGCTGCTGTTGGCGGCCTCGGTTCTGCTGGTCAACGCCCTTGCCGACTGGACCTACCGCCGAGGTCTGGCCGAACTGCAGGAACATGGTGATGCCCGCCTGGAACTCTACATCAACTACCTGCAGGGGGTGCTGGAAAAGTACGAGAGCCTGCCGCAGCTTCTGGCCATCGACGAACATCTTGTCCACGCCTTTCTCGACCCCCTCGACCCGCAACGGATCGAGACCCTGAACCGCTACCTGGAAACGATCAACACGGTGAGCGATACCCTCGATACCTATCTGATGAACCGGGACGGCCTGACCATTGCCGCCAGCAACTGGCAGAAGGAGCACCCCTTCGTCGGCCGGAATTTCGGTTACCGCCCCTATTTCACCCAGGCCATGGAAGGCCGTCTCGGCCGCTACTTCGCCCTGGGGACCACCTCCTCCCAGCGCGGCTACTACTTCGCCTACCCGGTACGCAAAGAGAACCAGATTCTCGGTGCGGTGGTGGTGAAGATCGACATTGACCAGATTGAACAGAAGTGGGCCCACCGCGACGAGAACTTTCTCGTCTCCGATCCGGAAGGGGTGATCTTCATCACCACCAATCCGAACTGGCGCTACAAAAGCCTCCGTCCCCTGGACGAAGAGATGCTCAGGCAGATCAAGGATTCGCGACGCTATCCCAACGCCACCCTGGCCCCTCTCGGCAACACCGTGGTCAGCACCACCCCGGAAATGGAAATTGTCGACATCACCCTTGATGCTGAACGACAGAGAAGAAGGTTTCTGAAACAGTCGCAATATATGCCCAAGGGGGGCTGGGATGTCCACATCCTCTCCGATATCAGGCGAGTTCAGGAACGGGTGGTCTGGGTCGGCAGCCTCGCCTGGGCCGGCCTGCTTTTCTCCGTGGCCCTCTTTCTCCTCCTTGCCCAGCGCCAGATCCGCCTGGCGGAGATGAAGCGGATCGAGGACAGGGCCAGAACCGCTCTCAGGGATGCCAACGAGCAGTTGGAATCGCGGGTAAGCGAGCGGACCCGGCAGCTCACCGAGACCAACGAGTTGCTCCGCAAGGAGATTCTCGAGCGCAAGCAGACCGAGATGCAACTGAAGAGGACCAGAAAGGAACTCATTCACGCTGCCAAACTGGCCGTTCTCGGTCAGATGTCGGCGGGGATCAACCATGAACTCAACCAGCCCCTGGCGGCCATTCGCAGCTATGCCGACAATGGCAAACAGTTTCTCGCCAAGGGTCGCCTGGAAGAGGCGCTGTGGAATCTCGAACAGATCGGCGAACTGACCGAACGGATGGCCCAGATCGGCGTGCAGTTGAAGCACTTCTCCAAGAAGTCCAGTGGCCAGGTGGTGGCAGTGCCGCTGCACGGGGTGATTGACGGTGCCCTGGAAATTCTCCACCCCAGCCTGAAAAAGGCCGGTGTGCGCCTGGAGACCAGTATCGTACCACAGGATCTGAAGGTATACGCCAACCACGTCCTTCTCCAGCAGGTTCTGGTCAACCTCATTGCCAACGCCATCCAGGCGATGGAGGGGATGGAAAACCCCACCCTCTCTGTCCGCTGTCGGCAGCAGGGGGAAAGGGCGGTGGTGACCGTGGCCGACAACGGTCCGGGTGTTGATCCCGATTCGGCAACCGAGATTTTTGAACCCTTCTTCACCACTAAAAAATCGGGCCAGGGACTTGGCCTCGGCCTGACCATCAGTGACCGGATCATCCACGACTGCGGCGGCCAGATCAAACTGGTCAGTTCCAGTAAAGGGGCCTGCTTCCAATTCACTCTCGGTGTACAGCAGGCAGGGGCGACATGAGCAACGGCAAGGTACTGTTCATCGATGACGAGAAACACATCCGTCAGGCCAACCAGCAGACCCTGGAACTGGCCAGTATC